>JABHBK010000068.1 GCA_018673915.1 Nitrospina sp.
GAAAAATGCGCCTATTGTCATGGCGAAGGAGGCAAAGGGGATGGCCCCTCAGCAGATTACTCCATGCCACAACCGAGAAACCTGACCAAGGGCCATATCAAACTCCGCTCGACTTCTTTTGGAAAAATTCCAACCGATAAAGATTTGTTCAACGCCATCACCAAAGGGATGCAAAACACCACCATGCCCGGCTGGAAACACCTGCCCAAAAATGACCGCAAGAGCCTGGTGATTTTTGTGAAGTCCTTATCCAAAAAATTTGAAAAATTTAAGAAGAGAGGCAAATCCCATAAGATCATAAAAGTAGGCAAACCACCCGCCTCTTCCAAAGAAAGTTTAGAACGAGGTAAAGAACTTTTCATGGTGCAATGCTCCGGATGCCATGGAGTTAAAGGCCGCGGGGATGGGGTGGCCACCCAGCGCGTTGTAGATTATTCTTCCAATGCCATCTGGCCGAGAAACCTGAGTCAGCCCTGGACCTTTCGCAGAGGCAATTCCAAAAAAGATCTTTTTAAAACCCTGCGCACCGGGCTTTCCACAACAGCGATGCCGAAGTTTTCACCGAGAGTTTTCAAAGATGAACAAATTTGGGATATCGTCAACTTCGTCACCACTCTGGCACCCCCGGCCCAGCCCAAAATGCAGAGTCCCATTCACGCTAAAAAAGTGGAAGGTGAAATTTCTGAGGACTTCAACGCTCCGATATGGAAACAAGCGCAGGCCAGCTTCATTCCTTTAGGAGGCCAACTGCAAACAAAACCTAAATCCTATTTCCCCACAGTTCGCAACCTGATGGTACGAGCGGCACATAACAGCAAAGAAGTAGCCCTATACATTCATTGGGATGACCCGTCACTCGATCCGAAATTAAAAAAGTTTTCAGCGGTTGAAGAATCCCCACAGCCGCCTCTGCCAGAGCATCTGAAGGGCCACGAACCCGAAGAACCTCTGGAAGCAGCCACTCCAGAATTCCCCGATTCCATCGCGGTGCAGTTCCCCGTTAGCCTGGATAAACAAAAGCCCTATTTTCTTAATGGCGATGCAGAGCACCCTGTTAATTTATGGAAATGGTCAACCGCCACCAATAATGCTGTTGAGTTCAATGCCCATGGATTAGAAAACTGGAAAAAACAAGATGAACTGAGTCAGGTGGTAAAGGTAAAAGCCAGTTACGAATACGGGCAGTATTCCTTAATCATAAAACGTAAACTAAAAGTCATCCACGAGAAGATCGACATCCAGTTCCAAACCGGCCGACCCATCCCCATCGCCTTCAACGTATGGGATGGCTACCACGAAGAAACCGGTAATAAAAAATCCACCTCCTCCTGGTTCACCCTCTGGCTCGACGAATAACTCCCTAGCGAGGGAGGTAATGGGACAGTAATCCCTTACAGAACATAAAACGCCACTGGATTCACGCTGATCATAAGTCCGCAAATGACCCATAGCGGTCGTCCACCAAATTCACAAAAGGAGAAAGTATTGAGACGGTCATTAAAATTGCGAAATCAGACCTGATTTTGAATATGGTGGAACAATACGTGTTTCTCAGATGATGAAATGAAGTAAATTGGATTCCAAATAACAAAAAATAAAAACAATAAGAAGGTATTTACAAGATGAACGATAAGACCGTTGGCAGTATTCACTGGAGTTTCTGGATAATTAGTGTTGTCACACTTATCTTTAATATTATGGGCACTCTTAATTATTTCGTACAAATGAATGCAGACTCGCTTGCCTCATTTCCTGAGCAGTATCGCCCGATAATCGAAGGCCGACCCGCATGGGCCACCACAGCTTTTGCGATAGCCGTTTTCGGCGGCTCGCTTGGCTGCCTTTTGTTACTGCTCAAGAAGTCGGCTGCGTTCTATGTATTAACCGTGTCTCTCCTTGGCGTAATGGTGTCAATGATGCATATATTCGGCGTGGCTGGATTTAATTCCTTCGAGGTTTGGATTGGTATTCTGATGCAGCTAGTAGTGACGGTATTTTTGATCTGGTATTCAAAGCTGGCCGAGAGCAAGGGTTGGACCAGCTAGGAACAAAAGGTAGTATGTTGACCAACTTTTTAGTGAACAAGTTGCAGTCAAGCAGCGATTTGCCCCCTTTACTTTATTTATAGGAAACCTTTTATCTAAAAGAGGTATCCTATTAAAAGGTATAGAACTATCTGATTAAACTCTAGAGGCCGAACTAGAAGCTTATGGATTTTGAGTGGGTTGCCATAGCACTTAGTGATGTTAGTTGGATATCTCTAGCATTTATTCTGGGGTTTTTAGCAAGACTGATAGGCCTTCCGCCATTAGTTGGTTTTCTTGGAACTGGTTTCGTCCTAAATTCTCTAGGTTTTTCCAGCGGGGAGATGCTTCAGAAGCTTTCTGATTTGGGTATCACCCTGCTACTTTTCGCAGTTGGCCTGAAGCTGAACCTGAAGACTTTGATAAGGCCACAAGTCTGGTTGGTAAGCACAATCCACATGACAGTTGTCATAGTCTTTTTAGGCACGGTTATCTTTTGCCTTGCTTTGATGAAGGCGCCATTGTTTTCCGGACTGGATTTCAAGTTTTCTATGATGCTTGCCTTTGCATTGAGTTTCTCCAGCACCGTTTTTGCGGTCAAAGCATTAGAAGAGAAAGGGCAAATAAAATCCCTCCATGGCCGAATTTCAATCGGTATTCTGGTCATGCAGGATTTGGCTGCTGTTATTTTTTTAGCTACCTCCATGGGAAAGTTTCCATCGCTTTGGGCACCACTACTCATTTTACTAATTCCTCTTAGACCACTATTTCATTACTTTCTAAGAAGAACAGGTCATGGCGAGTTAATGATCTTATATGGTTTTGTCCTTGCTATGGGGGGAGCTGAGCTCTTCGAGTTGGCGGGTATTAAAGACGATCTTGGTGCGTTATTTATGGGAGTTCTCATTTCGTCATATCCAAAATCGAAGGAACTGGCTAAATCCATGCTGGGCTTTAAGGATCTTTTTCTGGTAGGTTTTTTCCTTTCTATTGGTATGTCAGGGCAAATATCAGCTGAAGTAGTGATAATTGGGCTGCTTCTAGTTCCTTTTATATTTATCAAAACGGCTCTTTTCTATTTTTTAATGACCCGTTTTAAGCTGCGATCGCGGACCTCACTCTTGACTAGCCTAAATTTAACCAATTACAGCGAATTTGGTCTGATTGTTGCCGCGATTGGTGTAGCGAAGGGTTGGATAATAGGAGAATGGTTGATTGTTATTGCTATTGCCCTTTCAATCTCATTTGTAGTTGGTGCCTCGTTGACGAGGAAAGAGGACAGGATCTACCAAAAGTATCGGAATTTTTGGTTGGGATTCCAAAGCAAGGAGAGATTACCAGATGATGAAATATTTGGTACGTTTGGTGCCACAATTGCTATTTTCGGTATGGGTCGGGTAGGTACTGGGGCATATGATAAAATGCACGAACTTAAAGGTAAGACTGTAGTCGGTATAGACTTTGATTCCGGGAAAATAAAACTACATCAGTCAATGGGGCGAAAAGTTTTACAAGGCGACCCTGGTGATGCGGATTTTTGGGAAAAGGTAGAAGAGGACCACAAAATAGAACTCGTAATGTTGGCCCTGCCTAATTTACAAGCCAATTTAGATGCTCTTGGCCAACTGATGGAGATATCCTTTTCTGGAAGAATTGCTGCCACGGCAAGATATCCAGATGAGGAGGAAAGATTATATAAAGCAGGCGCAACAGCGGTGTTTAATATTTATACTGAAGCAGGTACGGGGTTTGCGGATCACGTTGTAGAAACAAATCACATCTAAAGCTAAGAATTTACTCAGGCTTATATCAGATTCCACCTTAAGCCTATACTGCAAACTATCTAAGGTTTGTCATACATAAAGATAGGCCTTTAAGAAATAATGTCCGCTTTTATCGGAACGGATAAAGGGTTTGATTCCCCACCTTATTGTTAAACCACCACGTCGGCATCACTATCTGCGAATTGCTTCATAACAAAAGGCGAGGTCATGGTTGCGAGAAGGCCACTATAATCCAAGCTAAATCTTACTTCATCTCCAACTTTTAAATTGTGATCATCGCCGTCGAGGATGATATGGTCACTGCTGGAACCTATTATTCTTAACTGGTTATTAGATTTCAAGTTGGATGCTTGAACATCCTGTCTGCCTAAAGCAATTATCACTCTTTGATGATCACCTCGATCCAGAAAGCCAGGAACATTGCCAAAGGCATCTTGACAAATTTCTCCCAGCGGAACAGAGGCCTTTCTCTTTGACTCGATAACTTCGGCAACAAGTTGGAATGCGTTTCTATGCAAACCTGGGATTGCTTTTCGGCCTAGGGTTTCGCAACCTAAAAGGATGGATTCGCCCACACGAAGATTATTGATCCGGCCAATATTTTGGGAAGATTTAAACCACTCATAATTTGCTGAATTTCCACCTGAAATTATTTTCAAGTCAATTTGGAATTCTTTTTCTAGCAAATTAACGAGTTCGGATAGCTCGCGCATATTTTTATCATCAGGTTTGATTCCGCCGTAGCAGGCCAGATTACAACCTATGCCAATTATTATTATATTTGGTAGGGAAAGAGTTTCCCGAATAAATTGAGATAGATCATAAGGCAGCACCCCTTCGCGTAGATCCCCTAATTCAACCATAATAATTACCTGATGAGTTTTATTCTGCTTTTTGGCGTGATGGGAAAGCCTTTTTACAGTCTCAATTTCTGTATTCAAACTAATATCCACATTTTCAACAATAGATTCAGCTTGGCTCAATGGTGTACGCAAAAGAGCAAACGGGGTAGATATCCCAGCATTTTTCATTTTTAGAATATTTTCAATACGCGAGTCAGCAATATATTCGACTCCACCCTGAACCATTGCTTGAGCTATGGAAGGTTCTCCCAACACGGCTTTAGTAACCCCCATTAAGGAGATTCCCTTTCCCAAATACAAATCAGAAAGAATCTGTGTGTTTTCTCGAATCTGGGAAAGAGAAATTTCGATTCTAGGCAGGAAAGAATTCATTAGTTTCTTCCAGGAGATCGCTTTCTTTGTGCTTTTCAGTTGATAAGAACATAAAGTTCTCTCGCTTTATTTTATGTCCCAGTTTGGGGAATTGATTGCTTAATGCTTGAACCAGTTTTTGGCATCCACTACTTAAAACATCTGTTGTGGGTAATCGAAGCTGGAATTCATAATCTTCTATGATTTTCAGAACCTCCTGTTTGTCTAGATCTTCGTGGCTTAAAGTTATGGCTATTACCTTAGTTTTAGAAATCGTTTCAATAAGTTTGATTTCACTTTCTGGAGTTGGCATGACCAAGTCTGGAAAATCACAACGAACTTTTCTGGCAGGCGGATGCTGGAGGATAACTCCATCTGGCATACTTCCCTTTAAGATGGCGATAGAACTTAAGAAAGCGGGATGGCTGATTGCGCTCTGCCCTTCTACTAAAATAATGTCGGGACTTTCTTTTTCAAATGCCTGGACAACGGAGTTTTCAACTTCACCAACCATGAACTGGGAAATGAGGGCATCCGTGGATACACCATATTTTGCTCCCTGCATTAAACTTGTTTGGCCTGTTGCGACGAGTACAGACTTAATGCCAAGATTGTTTAGGGTTTTATTGAGTTCAACAGCTGTAGTCATTTTTCCACAGGCGCAATCAGTGCCCAAGACAGCAATGACGGGAACATTAACTTGAGATATTTGTCCCGTAAAGAGGTGCAAGTCTTTTAATGGAGGAGGTTTCCTGATGTCTTTGATTTGGACACCATTTAGAGCCGCTATATGAGAAAGCTCTGGGTCTAGTGTGAAAAACTCATGCAACCCGCTAATGATGTCCATTCCTTTCATCATGGCTTCTAGAATCAGAAGCCTCTCTTTAATTGGAATAAAGGTTTCTAAGGGGGCTTTGCCATAAATGTAACAATCTGGGGTATAGGAAAGGCTTTCCAAAGCATCATTTAAATCGGCAAAAATAGGAATGCCGCTTTTTTCTTCCCCTAACTCTTCTCCCGCATCCTTGCCAGCCAATGAACTATCAATAATCCCAACAATGGAATAAAGTTCAGAATGTCGGACCAAGGCTGCGGCGGTTTTACCATCTGGTAAACCGAATTGATTTTCGCAGTAGACCAAGGCATTTCGTTTCTGACCTTCTTTGTCATTCGTTTTTTGTTCCCATTGTTTTTTGGTAAAAAGTGTTTTGTTTTCGATAAAATTCTCCATTCTAGGTTTAATATGCATTTTATTTCTTTCGCGACATTTTTGAATCGCAGACTCTGGTTATTGACAACGTTTTGTTGTCAATCGAAAGGGAGGGGATAAACTAAATTTTGCTCAATGCCGTTTTAAGAGTCTTTGCTACCTCCTCATAGGCATTTATCTCACCAGCCGCAAACTCATATTTATAATTCTCATTTTTTGCTGATGCAGATGTTTTGTGCTTTTCAGCGTCTTCGATTAATTGAACAAGGCTATCATTCAAATCTTTTAAAACACCATCTGCCGTAATTGTTGACTCAGTCATACTTGGATGTCCTTTCTTGACAAGTTTAGAGATACGGATGGTTCTGCTTCAATAAGGACCAACCAGTTTTATTTGAAAGAATTATATTAATTTCTTTCTTTGTGGCTATTTGGAAGGCATATTATTCAACTTTCGATCTATGCCAGAAATGGTTAATTGAATGCCATTTATCGAAGATTCGAGGTATCCCAGCAACCTTTCCACGTTATTTACGCCTTCCAGGGTTTGGGTAGTTACTTTATTATTTGAAGAGCAACTATCATTTGTCTTCTTCTCAATTTTTGCAGAATTTTCTAATGCAAAAACTTGAGAGGGATTAACCCATGGATTTAAACCATTCAGCAATAAGACAAGGGTTAAGGCGGTCATTATGAACTTTGTGTAATTATCTATAGTCATTGTTTTCAGCTCCGTGTAGAAATATTTCTTCAGCTAGTATTTGTGGACTTAGCTGATTGAATTGATAGCTATCAGCCTTAAAGCATAGCCTTGGAGAGAAATCGAAATAGCGCACAAGCTGACCGGGAAAAAAGAGTCAGGGCGATTCAAGGAAATACCCAATACAAAAAAATTACCAATCATTGAGGCAACCAGCACATAAAAGGCGTTTGCTTCCATATTGTCCCCTTTTATTAATAGAAACTAATATTAATCGTTTCACTCTAAGTTCTTCTGCTGATTAACCTATTAATAGGTATGCTGTTATATATGCCATAAAGAGCGCGAAAGCCGTTTCGCATTTTTCCGCTTCTTTTTGGCTTCTTTAATTTTGCGTTTTTTTCTTTCAGATGGCTTTTCGTAAAATCTTCTGCGTTTGAGTTCTCTAAACAAACCCTCTTTGCTCAACCGACGTTTTAAACCCTTTAAAGCTTGTTCAACCTGGTTTTGGTAGACGGTGACTTGCAATATATAATTCTCCGTTTCTCAGTTTATAGCGTTCCTGATTTAACCGTACTTTTAGAGGATTTTGCCCATGGCATACTGCCTTTTTTATTTCTTAAGAATATTGAAGGGGTTTCAATTTGCTGTTGTGAACGAATCTCTAAGGCATGGGATGTAATCACTTTTTTTAATTTTCCAGAATTATCGTAAACCTTGACCTCATGCATTCATTAGCCTCTTTATAAGTTGTTTGATTCAAAAGGGGATGGCAAAAAAAAAGCCACTCCAAAAAGGAGAGGCGAAAACAAAAATCCCTTGCAGTATTTAATTGTTTCCCTCGAATAGGAAATTAGAGGAAGTACCTTTGAGTCTACTCTCAATGGTCAGTATTGCAAGGTGATTCAGATTAATTAAAATTAATCTTCCAAATTCATTAAGAATTGAGGGAGATAAAGGCCTAATGGACGCAATTGCCAAGGGTTTGCCAAGCTTCTTAAAATCTTTTTATTGGATTTGCTCTACCAATAGGAAATCTCTAACTCATTAGCTTATGAAGATATGAGTGTTTGTTCATTGGCCGTGCGCCGAGCAAAAAAAGGGGGAGACCGAATGGTCTCCCCTGCCTGTTACTTCTTTACTAAACGATCGGTTATCGCATGGATAACTTATCGTCCCCAGCTTTAGAAACAGGATATCAATCTATGCAGGAATGATTATGGTGATTGCGCTAACGACTGTACTGCCGCCCCTCGCCATAAAAGCACTTTACAATTCGTTCCCTCTCTCCCTGTTGCAGAAGGGAGAAACTTAATTCAAGCGATCCCATGATCTGGTGAATCAGGAAACCATATCCTTGACGGTCAGAATGCCAATGATCTTTTTTCCCTCTGTCACAGCAAGATGTTTGATTTTTTTCCTGAGCATGAATTCGCTAGCTTCACTCCGCTGAACATATCCATCCCGGGTTATAAGCGGTTTGCTCATCACGGTATGTACGTTCGTGGTTTTCGGGTCTCGGTCTTCGGCAATGAGCTTTTTAACTAAATCCGTTTTGGTTATAATCCCCACATACTCTTCACCTTCCTTCACAAGGAGAGCACTGATATTTTTTTCACACATCAGTTTTGCAGCTGCCTCAACATATGCCTGAAAATCGATACATATGATCGAGGAAACCATTAAATCTTTGATCGGAACCATATACCCTCCTCAATTTAAAAGAACAGCTATCAATCCCTCAAAAGTGAGATTTAAACAGTTCAGGGGAAGCTATTCCAGCTAAATAATATTTTCAGATAAACCATCCATATATGTAAGAGAGCGATACTTCAAAAAATATTCCAGAACAAAATATTACAAGTCTTAAATTGAGAAGCCTGAATTGTATTTCGGAGCTATCCTGATGGCAATTCCAGCTTGCCAAGTATTTGCCAAACCCCTGAAAGCATTTTCACAAGAATTACTTCATAGAGGATCGGGGGGATTGGTTTTTCTGTTTTAAATAGGGAAATTGCGCCCTGACCGTACGCCGAGCACAAAAAAAAACGGGGGAGACCGAATGGTCTCCCCCGCCTGTTACTTCTTTACTAAACGATCGGTTATCGCATGGACAACTTATCGTCCCCAGCTTTAGAAGCGGATTTCTCTGCTCCGTCTGGCTGAGATGCAGTTTTCACGCCTTTAACCGTTGCTTTACCCAACGGAAGGATCGAGCGGTCACCTGAAGGTAATACCTTCATGTAACCCCATTGACCCGCTTGCTTATAAGGCGTTCGACCATTCATCCACAGATACGTGCCAGGGTTCTTGTAGCTTCCACCGGCGTTGAAGAAAGCTTGAATGTACTCGCTTCCGCCAAACTCCTCGACGTCGATCATATCTGAACCAGGTTGATTCAGATGACGGCGCCATTGGTGACCATCTACATTGAACATTTGGTTCTGCTCATTATGAGCACCAAACACGTTGATCATGACATTATCGCCTGCATGAGCCCTGATCGTCGGCGTAGCCGGATCAGCATCCGCAGCAACACAAGCCGTGAACATATTACCAAGTTCACAACCTTCGTCTTCACGGTAGGTCCATGGTTCCAAGCGATAGTTAACACCCGTCAATCCTGCTACGTTCTGCAGGTAAGGCATGAAGGATGTTCCGAGAATGTTATCTTCATCTTGAAAATACAAGGCGAAATCCCTGTAGTTATCAATGTTTCTATTCTCGGGATAAGACTTATCGATGATAACGTCCGCTTTCCAGGAGTTGCCCTGAGAGATATCTTTCCCAGTTTCTGGATCACGATACACGGAGCCGCGAGGCCCAATGATGATACCACCGTACAGTCCGTCTCGAACGTTCGTCGTCAGGTTACCGAAGTCCCAAATCAACGCACCGTTGATGTTGTAATCAGGATGCGCATAGTACGTGTAGTTTTTCGATTTACCCGGAGCTACCGTTTGGTCGCCCGGATTGTTCCCAACGTTGATTCCCTGGGAAGTCAGAGGATCGAACGCCAAGTTGTTGGCATGTAATGAAGCGTTGCCATCTTTCAAACGATTGGTCAATTTAACTTTGATACAATCGCCGATGTTGGCACGCAGGGTCAACGGATGAGGCATACGCCCATCTGAAGCGGCCTGCTTGGCTTCGCCTTCCAGCGCAAAGATTTTTCCATTTGCATTGGCAAGCTGCAGTTTACGCTCAAAGTCTACTTCGATTTCATCTTCAGCGTTGGCATTGAACTTCAATGCCTTGTCGATAGCGACAACGCTGAAGCTCTTAACCGGAGCTCCTTTGGGACAGAGAGTACTTTTCTGCTTCTTGGCAAAGTTTTCGTTGCCAGGAAGAACTCTCAAGTCCTTCTGCTTTTTGTCATGCACGCGGAAGATACTCCAGCTGCCTTCAGACAGATGGGAGGTACGACCGTCATACATCAGGTAGTCACCGGCCATGCTCTGATAACCACCTGCGGTGACTGCCAGATCATAGCGTTCAGCGATACCAATATGCAGAGCGTTGGTCACCCGTGATGTTGGGTCATAACGCTCTGGTCGGAACCCATGCCCTGAAAGGGAGAATACATGGGTTTCATTCATCATACCGTGCAGCATGCGGAACACCACATTATCCCCGACATACGCGCGAATCATTGGCGTATCCGGATCTCTGTGAGTCCTACTGCTGAACATTTGCGAAGCATCAGGGTTTGCTAACAAGCGAGCAGACAATGAAGCCGCGCGGAAGTTAAATCCACCACCCGTGGTGTGTGTACCACCATTGAGGTGAGGGAAAGCCACTTCCTGCATCGTTTTAGGCATCTGGAAAGAAATCGACTGACCCGCAGCGATCGCGTTTTCACGTGATAGTCCGGGTGGATTTCCTGCCGTCACCAACTGTGCAGTATGTGGAACTGTGTCATGCAACTGGACTACGATTTCACGGAAACTACCATTACGCCCGTAAGCGAAAGGCTCCGTTCCATGAATATCGGCGACCACACCACTACGGATCGGCTCACCGGTTTTCGGATCGTGATACGTGGAACCCCAAGGCTCAACGATGGTAGATCCTATTCCGCCGTGCGGCCAAGTGGTCGCACCGAACGCATGGTCATGCCAGAATACCAAGCCCATATCAACATCTACCCACCAGCGATAGCGGACATACTCAGTACTGACGATCTGTCCGGCTTTATGCCCATGAGTCATTGCTTCTGTGAACTTGATGGTGTACTTGCCATCTTTAGCCAAACCCTTGGTCGGATCCGGAGAGATGCTCTTAATCCAACGAGCGTCTTTTCCGTTTGGCACTTCAATACCCACGATGATATCTGCACCAGCGTGGAATGGAGTGGAATGTTCCGCCATTTGGATCTGGACCGTGTTGTCGCCCGCGTTGGTCGATTTCAGCAACTTCGCATTCATCGGAACCGGCATACCAACATGATGGCCATCTTTCATCTTCTTCGTGAACTGCCTGTAAGACCGCATGGACTGGTCGTAAGAGAAACCAGAAATTACGCCGTCAGAGGCTTGGTTGTCGAACTGGAAGAAATGTGGATGAATGTTCAACTTCGACATCTGGAAGTTGGTGAAATCATCATCATTCCATTCACTGGTCAACAACAGATCCACACAATCATACACGTTGGCACGAATGACCAACGGAATGGCTTTTTTAGGATCTGCTTTTACTTCCGCCATATCTTCATCGATAACATAGATCAAGCCGTATTTATCAATGATAGGCGGTGTGCTGCCGACTGCGCCCGAGAGCTCAATCGGAGTATTGATGAATACCAGGTTGTACTGCTTACGTCCTGCACCTGGAGGACAAAGGCTCCATCGGCCCTGCTCACCAGGTTTAGCACCACCCGTATTCTCCATATGGGGACCACTGCGTGAACTACCGGATTCCGTGCTGGTAATAACATCGTTATCCGTTTGCAAGTGGAAGGGCTCCAGCCAGGGAGCACCACCATGGTTTCGAGCGAACGGTACACGCTTACCAAAATGCGGCGTCATATGAGGCCACGCCAGTTTGCCGTGCTGATCAAACTGAATCGGATGACGTTTACCAGGTCGCGGAGAGATATATTTTACAATCTTCAAAGTAGATTCCCGCTCGGAAAGCGCTTGGTTGCCTTTCCAGCCGTAATCCCATACAGATCCGTCATAGGCAAGAATCTGGCCTTTTTCGTCATCCGTATGACCGGGTTTTCCCTGTGGGGGAAGCATATACTTAACCCAGTCTTTGATATTAACGACCGGAGTTTCTTTCGTCCAATCGCTTTTTCCACTATCTACAACTTTAAACTTCTTACCAAACCAGTCCATAGTTTTACCAACCAGTTTGTCTGAAGATTGTCCTTTAGGAATTCTTCCCGCACGATCTGGAAGTTCCTTCAAAGGACGCATAACATCAGTACTACCCAACGGATAGTTGCCATCCTGCAGAGTGTTGTAAACCCTCCAGTAGCCCCACATACCCGCTACATAGTGATGCGCAACATGACAATGGAACAGGAAGTCCCCTGCCAAACGTTGACAAAGTCCGGATCCACACTCAGTCTCAAGATCAAGTGCTTCAGCAGGACCAATAACTTCTACGTCTACCCGATCAGTGGTGGTACGAACTACAGGGAACTTAACCGGACCATCATAAGCAGCCTGGGTCAAGTTCTCAAGTTGTACTTCACGTTGCGGAGAACGGGTCCAACGAATGGAACCGCCATGCGGATGATGAGAATGGAATACTTCACCACCACCATGAATCAAACGGAACTTCGCGGGATCCCCCAGGTAAGAACGGGGAATGGTTGTTGGAGCATCCGCAAAGGTATAAGAACTATAGGACAGTGATTCATCCTCATAATGGAAATGTTTTTCCTGCTGAGCCAGATTGTTGATACCAAAAGGCTCAGAACGGAAATTCATTGCACGTGCTGAAGGACGATAAGCATCCGTCAGCGGGTCACGCTGAGGAATCATTTCACCATGGCGATTGAGGGGACGAAAAGATTCATCACCAATCTCATGATAGAAAAGAGCGAACTCGCGGAAATCACGAGCATCATCATTAGCAATCATAGCCATCCAGCCATTTTCCAGCGGACCGCCAGTAAACGGATCCAGATAACGAGAACCTCTCGGCTCAACAATGAAAGCACCAATCAATCCTAATGCAGAAGGATCACGACCCGCATGATTCTGGATCATATGGCTTCCTTCTTGCTCATCAACAGGAATGTACCACTCAAATTCCTGAGACTCACCAGAAGCTACGATAGAACCCTTAGTAGCCGCCGTGTTAGGTTGACCAGATGAACTGATGATCATTGCGGAACCACTGATCTGGAAGCCTGCATCTTCATCTTCCAACCGGTTGGTGAACTTAACGCGAACACAATCGCCCTGATTTCCACGAATGGTCATAGGCTGAATTGCATCACCCTGCAAACCGGTAGACACCGCGCCTGGATCCAGGCCATCTTTCTTTTTACGGGCAACCAGGTTTCTTTTTTCCTCATCACGAACTTTACCGATGTCCTTATCCAGAACATACATATAGCCCGGGTAGTAGTCGCCCCACTGATTCAGAGTAACTTCTACATTGATGGCAGAAATTTCATACTTCTTCGTGGGAGCATTCCCCGCGCAATGGGCGCCTTTATAAACTTTGGCGGCCGCTTCCGTAGGGCCTAACAAATAACTCGCGCCCAATTGATGAGCGGACCAAGAGTCGTGGAACCCGCCGCCGGATGAAGCCGGGCTGGCGTGTTCTTTAAGCTTGTTCTGAAGCTGTCCCATAAGCTTCATGAACGTTTTGTCCAGTTTTTCCTGGCTGCCTTCCAAACCGCTCATCGTATCTTCATGATTGAGCTGATTTTCAAGCTTGTCGAGCCAAACGGGACGATCTACAGCAGGGTTGCTCTTACCATGGGATCCATCATGACCATGGTCAGTACTTAGGGCGCCTGCCGGAGAAACGAGAACCGCTGAGAGCACAAGAACTATAAATAGTCTTGCGCTCATGCTCCGCACCAGATTCAGGGTAGGTGTGCTTCTCATAAGTGCCTCCTCCTTACGTTAATATTCTTGCTTCACTAGGTTAAATAAACGGGTAATTTAACAGGTAACTATCTGTTTCTTTAGCTTTATTGGTTGTGATAAATGAGGGCTAACCTCTTTAAAAAACCGGGCCTGGGCAGACCCAGTCCCCGAGTAATCAATATATAGATACGGAAAAACAAGAATTATTCCCAAAATTTGAGAATTCTTGAGAAAAAAATTTGGTTTGTAGGAAAAGGACTACAAGTGGGGATTAAACCTTTAAACTAAAGCAACTTAGTAGGCCAGAGAGGCCAGCTTTTGGGGAACATTAATATAGGGGATTAAATAACAAATGCTTGCAAAAGGGGAGCGACGAAATCATTCTTCATCGCCGATATATTTGCTAATTTCCAACCGCATAGATTCGGACCGAAGGAGTTCACGTTTAAGATAAACTTTGGCACGTGCAATCCGGGACATAACTGTCCCGATAGGAATATTCAAAGACTCAGATATCTCCTTGTAAGACAATCCTTCAAAATAAAATTGCACCAGAGCGATTTTGAGCCTTTCATCGAGTTTACCCAGAACCTCCTGGAGATTACTTTTGACTTCCGCACGCAAAAAATCTCCCTCTGGGTGTTTCCGGTCAGTCAGTTTGTCGCAAACCGAATCAAATTCAATTTCCGCACGTTTTTTTGTCTTTTCAATATCCTTTAAAAACAAATTTCTTAATATAGAAAACATCCAGTACTTGCTTTTTTCGGGGTCATTGATCTGATGAAAACTTTTTAAGGCACAGAAAAGGGTTTCCTGCACCAGATCCTGTGCATCATTGGGGTTCCCACACATGCGGATCGCGGACTTATAAAGCATTGAAACATGGGGAGACAGGAACTTTTCAAAACAGTCCCGGTCTTCGCCCTCTACCAGCCCGTTTCTAAAATGATTGAGAAATTCCATAAACTTGTTTTTTAAGCCCGTAATAATAATTTTGGTGTTCGGGGAATAATATCGAATATTGAAGATCATTTAAAGGTAATTATGTAGAAAAGAGGCTTGGATATCGAGAGTCGCCTCTATTCCCCCTAACCCGGCAAGCCTATTTGAGCTCTCCCATGGATATTACCAATCAGGAGCTGCTGGAAATCTCTTTAAAGATAGAGCGTGAAGGAAAGAGGTTTTACAGTGAAATGGCTGATTCGGTAACCGACCCCAAGGTAAAAGACTTTTTCTGGCTCATGGCTCGTGAAGAAGCCTTGCATGAAAAACAATTCAAACGCATCATTGAGTCAAAAGGCCACCAACGTAACGGATGGGAAAACGACTCCAACCTGCGCGATTTCATCGACAATGAATTTCAAACCGATATTTTCCCCCCAATCCAGGAAGTTATCCAGCAATTACCCTCAATAGGAGGAATTGAGAAAGCCCTTGATTTCGCTATGGAAGCAGAGCGAATCGTAGGAGAATTTTTTCGCCTTCTGCATAACTCCTGCGATGACATTGAAATCAAAACTTTACTTACGGTTCTTGAAAAATCTGAAGCCGAACATCTGGAAAGAGTCAAAGCCTTCAAAGCCAGGTTTCTAAACGATTCCAACTAAACTGTTTCAAACCTACCCTCCTTAATTTTGATAATTACTTTCATTTTATAAAGCTGTATTATATAATTTCATAGTCTAGGACGTTTGTGTTTCGTTTTCTTACACTAGAGTAAGGGTAAACCGATGCTTGTTACAAACTCAGAACTGCTTGAGCTTTCGATCAAGATTGAGCGTGAAGGACAACGGTTTTATGCCGAATTGGCAAAACACGTTGACGACCCTAAGGTCCAGGAGTTTTTAAAGCTCATGGTCAAAGAAGAAGCTGCGCACGAAATACATTTCAAAAAAATGCTGGAAACGGATAAGGATTTTGGTTGGGATAGTAACGAAGACCTAAAGAAATTGATTGAGGAAAGTTTTCAAACTGACATCTTCCCTCCTCTGGAAGAAACCCTAAACCAATTACCCCGGTTTGAGGGAATCGAAAAAGCTTTCGACTTTGCCATCGAAGCCGAAAAAGTAGCGGTCGAGTTCTACCGCATTCTTGGCGACGCCTGCAGTGACATCGAGATCAAAACCAATATGGTCTTATTGGAAAAAGCCGAAATAGAACATTGCAACGTAGTTGAAACTCTCAAAAAACGCGTTCTGGAAAATCTTTCCTGATATTTCCCCATAAGCATCTTTCTCTTGCACACCAGGCATGGACCTGATTCAGGTTTTGCGAAACAGAAAAGTTCCCCCTATTTATTCGTCACCTGCAGGGCAAAAAAAAACAGCACCGGGACCGAAGTCCCGATGCTGAAATTTTAAAAACTTTGCTTACTTAGCGGTCAACGTAAAGTCAGCTTTTGCTGCGCCATCTGCTACGGTAACTTCCGTAGTAGATTCGCCAACATAAGGCTGCCATGCCGTTACTTTATATTTTCCGGCAGGAATTCCTTCAATTTTGAAAGATCCGTCAGCACCGGTAATAGCATAATAAGGATTCCACACGATACGTGCATCGGCTTCCATATAATTATGCTGATCACACTGCAAGAAGAAATGCTTGTCTTTCTTTTGCTTCAAGCGTGCAATATTCTTGGTAACGTCCGCAACATCGCCTTTGCTGGGCAGAGGTTTGTTGAACAGAGTCTTGCGGCTTGCGCCCACAACAGAGTATCCATGCGGGTTATGCAAAATGTCAGCGTCCTGATTAATAACTTTCACCAGGCCACCAGCTTTTTTCTCAGCCTTGGAAGGTTTACGAACTGCTCCCATTTTTTGTTTGATATCGCATTTTTCAAAATCGAAAAGCATTTTGCCGCCATCGCCCCAAGGCTTGCCGCCATCAATATTTTCGATAAAAACTACTGCATCTTGCAATTTCCCGCCAGCAGCCGCTACTTTAATCCGAGGACGAATGTTGCCTTTGGCTTCAGGATGCGTTATGCAGAACTCAACATTTTTACCTTTGGACAAATCTTCCATGATCGGAGCCATAGCAGTCCCACCCAATGAAACCGTACCGGTGATGGAACCCGCGCCTGCAGCACCTGCAGCATAACCTTTTTTCTTTGCAGCAAAACTAGTAGAAGCTCCCAAAGCCAATGTCAAGGAAGCAACCATTACACTTAAAACAATCTTCTTCATTTCTTTTTTTCCTCCTGTTAGGAATTCAAAAAATATACACCGCACACACTAATTAGGGATTGTCTACAAATTCACTGTATAACCAATATCCTTCGAAGCGCGAGATTGTAGCACATAAGAATCGGTATTTATAACGTAAAAAAGGGGCCCCATCAAGAGGCCCCTTTCACTTTTTTACAAAAAACTGCCGAGTACCAGCCGTGGAGGCAATGAGCAAGAGACCCTCAAGCCATAAATACCGGATTGAGAATAGTAAAAATCCCTTGTCATTTGCCTACAGAGGCTTGTCGCAAAAGCGATAGTTATCGCATCGACAGCTTATCATCCCCGACTTTGGAAGCAGATTTCTCCACTTCTTCCGGCTGAGATGCTGTTTTTACACCCTTCACGGTCGCTTTGCCCAATGGCAGGATCGAGCGGTCGCCTGAAGGTAATACCTTCATATAACCCCATTGACCCGCCTGTTGATAAGGCGTGCGAGCGTTCAAATACAGGTAGGTACCCGGATTCTTATAGGTTCCACCTGCATTGAAGAAGGCCTGGATATACTCACCGCCACCAAATTCCTCAACATCAATCATATCAGAATTTTCCTGATTCAGATGCCGACGCCATTGGTGACCATCCAGGTTGAACATTTGGTTCTGCTCGTTATGAGCACCAAATATATTAATCATCACATCATCGCCTGCATGAGCCTTGATCGTCGGCGTAGCCGGATCAGCATCCGCGGCAACACAAGCCGTGAACATATTACCCAGTTCACAACCTTCGTCTTCGCGATAGATCCATGGTTCCAAGCGATAGTTAACACCCGTCAACCCTGCTACGTTCTGCAGGTAAGGCATGAAGGATGTTCCGAGAATGTTATCTTCATCTTGAAAATACAAGGCGAAATCCCTGTAGTTATCAAGGTGGGAATTCTCGGGATAAGACTTGTCGATGATAACGTCCGCTTTCCAGGAGTTGCCCAGAGAAATATCTTTCCCTGTTTCCGGATCACGATACACCGAACCGCGAGGCCCGATGATGATACCACCGTACATTCCATCGCGAACGTTCGTCGTCAGGTTACCGAAGTCCCAAATCAACGCACCGTTGATGTTGTAGTCTTTATGTGCGTAGAAGGTGTAGTTCTTCGATTTACCCGGAGCTACCGTTTGGTCGCCCGGATTGTTCCCAACGTTGATACCCTGAGAATCTTTGGGATCGAACGCAATGTTATTGGCATGCAGAGAAGCATTGCCTTCCTTCAAGCGATTGGTCAGTTTGATCTTGACACAATCACCGATGTTGGCACGCAAGGTCAATGGGTGAGGCATATGGCCCTCATCCGCGGCTTGCTTGACTTCTCCTTCCAATGCGAAGATCTTCGCATTGGCATTAGCAAGCAGAAGTTTACGCTCAAAATCGACCTCGATCTCATCTTCAGTATTAGGGTTGAACTTCAACGCCTTATTGATCGCTACTACACTGAAGTTTTTAACCGGTGCCCCTTTCGGACAAAGAGTTTTTCGAACTTTCTTCTTAAACCCTTCATTTCCTGGAAGCACTTTAAGGTCTTTTTGCAACTCATCGTGAACACGAATGATACC
>JABHBK010000025.1 GCA_018673915.1 Nitrospina sp.
CTAACTCGAGATGAGCCCATTCATGGCTGGAGAATTGTGTTATGACATGGTTAAGTCCCAACTCAAAGAAAGCCAACAATGACATAAGGCTCAAAAAGGTATAGTAGAACCCTTGGATGTCAGGGCTAAATTTAGTGGCAACCAGTATCAGGTTTATGGGCCCAGCAAATACAAACCAGAGCTTGGAATAAAGGGAGTAAACTACGGCTTTGTCTGTATTAGACCACTTTAAGAACTGGTGGACTTTGGTTTTCAGCCAATGAGGCTCGGTTTTCACTATTGATTCCTGTAAACTGCCTGCTTGAGGCCTGAAGCTGGAGAACCTGAATTAGGGAATAAACTCATTTGTGGAAACAGTTTGCTGCTTTGAAAACAAAAGATTATTGTCTGTAGGAGAGATGATTTCCTAATGCGATTATAGCAAACTCTGCTAAAAAAAAATAGCGATTGCACGTGAGAGCAATTAAAGGTCATTGCTATGTGACCAAAGGCATTTTGACTGGCAGAGAGGGAAATGGAATTCTTGCGCTCGCAGGTCGACCGGGCACGAGATGAAAAGTATTCTTCGCTATTTCTAGAATATTTAAATTAGAATTTTTGTTTGCTTTTTTCTTGATATTAAGAGTCTTTAGTTCTAGAGGAGGTGGGAAAATGATAGTAGATCTTTATACTAAAATAGTTTTGACAATAATTGCCGCATCACTTTTTGTCCTCTCTCTGACGACAATAATTTCTCCGATTAATGTTTATGCGGAATACGAGAAGAAAAATTATGCGCGATACGAGAAGAAAAAAACGCTTGATGAAAAAGTTAGAATATATGGGGTCAAAATTATTGGACTACTTGAGGAGGTTCGGGATATTAACGCGAGTCAGCGGGATAAAACTGCTCAGATTTATGAGCTCAACAAAAATATTTATGAACTCAACAAAAACATTGAAGATATACTATTATTTACCCAGCATGAAATTTTTTCGGAGGGCATTAATGTTAACTGGAAGAATGGAGATGCAACGTCTCCTGTTAGATGATATTTTTTGTTTTGATGATGTCGTATGTTTTCTTTTGATGAATTCAAGGGAAAATAAGCTCTTGGAAAATGTGGAATGCCCAGTATAATATTGGTGGTGTAAATGAGGGTTTTGAGGCGGCTTCTTAAGTGCTTTTATGCCTCGCTTTGAATGGTTCTATTCGGTTCGAATGCGAGTCGGTACAGGCTTGGATTGATATTTCCGACTGCGGATTAAAGCCGAGCTGGATTCCGGGTTCCTGAAGAGCTGATGCAGGCATGGTTGAAAAATAAAATGCCAGTCTTCCTTTGTTTTTTCAAAGCCTTAAATTGCTTTGTTAATGTGAAATTTTTCCACTCTCCTGAATGATTCTTCCTGTCTCAAACACCAGTTTTTTAAGAAATACGAAAATTTTGTTATGGATTTACTGTCTGTCGACAGTGTTCATGATGTTCTTTTCTGTCAACGCCATTAAGAGTTGGCCGAATCATTGGGCACAAATCTCTATTATAGTGGCATGCATGCTCCCTGGCCTTATGGTGTTAGTCGGCTCTGGTGCGTATTGGCATGATGATAATAGTTTCCGTTATGATGCCATATTAATTTTGATATTAGTCTTTCTGGGCGGGGTGAATATTTTGCTGAGCGAGGCTCAATGGGAATCCTTTAAGGGCATGGGCCTTTTTTTAATGTCTGGCATATGGGTTTATGGCACAACCCGTATTTTATTTGGAAACAGGCTCAACTGTAAGGTTTTTTGTTGGTTGTGCACTCTCAGCTTTTTGGTTTTAATGCTATGGGGGGGTATTGAGTTTTATCAGGGGGGAGGGGGGCTCGATCAGCGTGTTCAATTATTTTCCGAAAACCCAATCCCGGCGGGATCGCTACTTATTCTTTTGTCGGTCGGGCCCGTTTTGTTGATTCCTCAGGTTGAGAAGGCTTGGAGGCCCTCTCTTGTTCTGCTTCTGGTTTTTGGGGGATTGGTTATTTTTCTAATTGGTCAAAGAGGTGCGATTTTAGCTCTTATGGTCATGTTGATATTAGGTGGGTTGGCAAAATTTAAGAAGCTTTGGGTTTATCTTGTTTTTATGATTTTGTTGCTTGGTTTTGGTTTTTCTTTTAAAAGCAAATTGCCCAACCTTTACTATGACAAACTAGTTAATTGGGAGTCTGTGTTTATTCGATTGGAATATTACAGAATCGCATATCAGGTTATTAAGGAAAAGCCGATCTTTGGAATAGGATTCAATGCGCCTATTGTTAGGTTTATCCCCTCAGATTATGAAGCAAAATATTTTCGCTCTGACAAGAGTTTTTCTTTTAATAGTGTGGTGGCGGGTGTTCAGACATTCGACAATATGATATTATGCTTTTTTGCCGAGGCGGGGTCTGTATTTGCGCTGACTTACATTGTTCTTTTTGGATATTTGTTCAAGAGATCGTTTCGATTAGTTAAAATGGAATTTGGGGCTCAGTTCTATATTATTGGGATTGGTGCTGTAATAACAGGATTTGTGGTCCAATCATTAACCTTTGATAGTCTAAGGTATCCGCATTTAAATTGGATATTCCATTCAATTTTGGGGCTATTGGCAAACCTGGATGTTTTGTGCAATAAAGAGTTTGTGAGGCCAGTCCGCTCTCCAAGTGCGGACTAAAATTTCATGAGATTGGGTTTCTGAATAACTGGTTTCAGCATGAAATAAAATATTGAGAAATAGTCCTGCGGTTTAATGGCTATGGTTAGCGGATTGGTTAATGATTGATAGCGAGCTAAAAGTTTTTCCAAAACAAATGTGTAAGTATCTCGGTCGAGAGAATTGAATGGCGGATGAAGAGAGATCTGTTGAGTTAGACGTATTCAGGGTTATTTGGTGGCAGAAAAAAGCCATAATAATTTTTTGTGTTTCGGGGATAATTGCTTCATACATTTTCAGTCTTTCCTTTCCTGCGATATATGAGACCAAGGCCATGGTTCTCGTTTCACCTCCAGTTGAGGGCAGGGATAAAGATGCTAAGGATAGAAACTCTTTAGCAGCCCCTATAGATTTGCTGAATATGAAAAGTTATGTGCATTTAGCCACTACCCCTCACATATTGAGCGAGGTTATCGAAGTCTTAGGCCTCAAGCATGGGGAAACCCAAGAGCCTATGTATGTGGAAACCTTGCGGTCGATGGTTCGGGTGGTGGATCCGGGTGGGAAGATAATGGCTAGCGCAAAGGAAAACACGGCGGCCTTTATTTCTCTTAACGTCACGGGGACTAACCCCAGGGTTATTCAAGGTATTGCCAATGCCTGGACTCGGGTTTTGGCTGAAGCAAGCAGGAAAATGAGAGCGGCAGAACTGATGACAATCTCCAAGGCGACCAATGAGTTGTATGGCTCCGTAAAAAAGGAGTTAGAAGAAACGCAGGACCAATTAAAGACTGTTGAAAAAGAATATCAGGTTGGATTAAAAAGAAGTTTGCTGAAGCTCTATGTGGAGCGAAGTTCCGAAGATCTGAGAACATACCTGGGCATGAGAAATGAAACTTTTGATGCTGAGGCGCGTTTTGAGACTCTTAAAGAGCAATACGCTAGGGAGCAGGAATTGATTAAAGATAAAGAGAGTGAGAGCTCTGGTGGCAGGGGATCTCGAGGGATTTTTTTTAAATCCCGAGAAAAATTCTCTCAGATGAAATTGAAGGGAGAAATGAATGAGGCGGAAGTTACGTTGAGGCCAATGCTTCCAAAACTGGCGGAGTTGCGTCATGCCATAGAAGAATGGAAAGTGAAAATCCCCGCGCTTCAGGGCAAGATACTTGAGGGGGAATTGAAAGCCAAGCGCCTTAGAGACAAAGCCGACAGATTAGGGGAAGCTCATGAATCGCTTGCCAAAAGAGTTAGGGGGATAAAGGTAAAAGAAGTGCTAAAAACCAGTGATATACGTTTCGTTTCGCAAGCGATAGAACCTAAATTTAAGGTTTCGCCAGACAGGCCAAAAATAGTTTTTTATTCGGGATTAGGGTGTTTTGTTTTTGGTTGTGTTGTTGCTGTTCTAAGGGAGCATTTGTACGCAGGTTAAGGGCTGATGTTTTGCTGGTTTTTTAAATGTAGGTCCCCTTGGATAAGTTTTTCGGTCATTTGGCCCGCTGTGTGATTCGAAATTTGTTGTTTTTTAGGGGCCGCTGGGATTTAATATGGCTTAGGTTGTTTGTGGTCACTTGTCAGGTTTCCAATGAGTGCTTCCTGTCGGGTAATTTTTTGCACTTAATTTGAAAAAGTTGGCAGCCTGTCAAGAGTATTTTTTGCGTTTAATGTGTTTCGTTAAGTTTGTTTCGCTATTCTGGCGGCAATAGCAAATCTACCTCCGCTCTAAAACGCACAGTGATCGTATACTATTTGTAATAGCCTGAAATGAATCAACCCTTATTTAAAACTATTTCGAAATGCAGGATTTGTGGTTCTGCGGACATTCCACTCATAATTGATCTCGGTGATCAACCTCCCGCGAATAGTCTGCGTGACAGTTTGCGGGACGAATTACCTGCGGTTCCGCTTGCCCTTTGTCAATGCGGCAACTGCTCCACGGTCCAATTGACTCAAACCATAGAGCCCGCATATTTGTTTAGCAACTATGTGTGGGTTACTGGGTCTTCTGGAGTTGCCAGGGAATATAGTGTTCGTTTTTGCGCAGAAACCCTGAAGCGTTGTTGTACGAGTCAGCCGTTTGTTCTCGAAATTGCAAGTAACGATGGGACATTCTTAAAGCAGTTTAAGAATGGAGGTCTTAAGGTTTTGGGGGTTGATCCTGCGAAAAATATTTCGGAAATTGCCGATAAGGATGGGATACCTACGCTTGTTGAGTTTTTTGGAGTTGGGGTCGCAGAAAAAATAGTTGCCGAGTATGGGTTGGTTGATTGTGTTTTTGCTAGAAACGTAATTGCCCACGTTGAGAACATTCACGGTGTTATTGAGGGTATGGCCAAATGTTTAAAAAATAACGGCACCGGGGTTGTTGAATTTCATTATTCCAAGGTCATCTATGACCAACTTCATTATGATTCAATTTATCATGAGCACCTATTCTACTATTCTTTGCAAAGCGCTTGCTATCTTTTGGAAATGCACGGGCTATATCCTTTTGATGTTTTAGTTTCTCCAGTTAATGGGGGTGGTATGGCGCTCTATTTTTCGAAGGAAGAAAGACCTCGTGCGCATTTTCTGGATAATGAGCTGCGTAAAGAAAAGGAAGGCGGGATTGGAGACTTTGAAGCGTGGGTCAATTTTGGGGAAGCATGTGTTAGGCATAGAGATAAGTTGGTTCGGCTGGTTGAAGAAGTTGCTGGTCAGGGAGAGTTGATGATTGGTTATGGGGCTTCGGCCAGAAGTTCCACGCTATTGAACTTTTCCGGGATAAATAAAACACACTTGAACTGCATTGCTGACGGCAACCCATTGAAGCACGGGAAATATACGGCAGGCACCGACATCCCCATTGTTGCCCCAGATGTTGCTTTAGCTAAAAAACCTGACGCTATCCTACTCCTTGCGTGGAACTTGAAGGATGAAATTCTTAATATTTTAAAAGATAAGTATAAATTCTATGGTAAAATCATCGTCCCTCTCCCGGGTTCGCCGAAGGTTATAAATAATTCCCGGGTTCGCCGAAGGTTATAAATAATTGAAAATTGATTTGCTTGGGTATAGAAAAAGATGAAATTTCAAGAGCAAAAAATCAAGGGGGTTTGGGTTGTTGAGGCGGAGCCTGCCCAGGATTCGAGAGGGGCATTGTGCAGGCATTTTTGCCAAAATGAGTATAAGGAAATGGGTTTAGATGCCTCAATTGTTCAAACCAATATATCAGAGAACTATAAAATGCATACCTTGAGGGGGTTCCATTATCAGGTTAAGCCCTTCGAGGAAAGTAAAACAATAACCTGCCTTAAGGGGGCGATGTATGATGTGATTGTGGATGTGAGGCCGGATTCGGAAACTTATTTGCAATGGCTCCCGTTTGAGTTGACTGCCGAGGATAGACTGAGCCTTTATATCCCCAAAGGATGCGCTAATGGATACATGACCTTAGAAGACTCAACAACAATTCTTTACTATATGTCAGAGTTTTATGCGCCAACATCGTACGTTGGGTTTCGTTATAATGATCCCTTGTTTAAAGTGAAATGGCCTGCAGAGCCTGCTGTTATTTCGGGAAAAGATGACGGCTTTAAGGATTTTGTTCCAACTGCTGATGTGCCCTAAAGTAGAAGTTGGTCGGTGTTGCCTGGTTGCCTATCCACATACCCTTGGAAAGTCTGGTAGCCCTTGATAATAGGCGCGATGTGTATCTTTTCTCAAGACTGATTGGTTTGTAGGAAGATGTGGCGAGCCCCAATGCCTTATTGTTGAAATCCCGTTTAGATTAAATTGTTCAGTGCCTGCACC
>JABHBK010000009.1 GCA_018673915.1 Nitrospina sp.
ACCTTTATACCAAATAATGCTCCAAACCACAACCCGGCGAGCCGCTGGACCCTATTAACAATCACTAGGCGTGAGGCCAACTAGTGCTCTATTTCTACCGGCCGTGGCCCGGCAGCCTCTACAATCACCAGGGTGAAGTCATCGGTGAACTCGCCGCCGTTGAGGAAGTCATGTAAATTTTGCTTGAGGGCCTGGCCCAGTTCATCGGCATTTTTGGATTTGCCCAGTTCCAGCGATTTTTGCCCCAGCCTATCAAGACCATACATGTCGGTACCTTTGCCGCGAGCCTCGGTGAGCCCATCTGTGTAGCAGATCAGTTTGCTGTTGGGGATCAATTGGATTTCTTTTTCTTCGATCTCGTTATTGCTATGAATCATAAGGGGAAATCCTTTTCCGGTTTTAAGCTGCTGAATGGACCCCGTTTCATATTCAATGAGCAGGGGTGGATTGTGCCCGGCTGAGGCGTACTTCAATTGACCGCTGGGAAGATGGATGACTCCATAGAAAGCGGTGATGAAGTGCCCTGTATTCTGGTTTTTGCAGAGGATCTGATTAATGGTTTCTAACATCTCTTTTGGGGAACACAATTTGTCGAGCAAAGAGCGGAGCAATACCCGCATCATAGCCATGATAACTGCGGCTGGGGTTCCGTGCCCGGAGACATCGGCTACCAGCACTCCGAGATGGTCATCATCGATCTTAATAAAATCATAATAGTCGCCGCCGGCTTTGGAAGATGGCTGGTAGTCAGCAAAGAAGTTGAATCCGGAAATTTGCGGAAGTTCCTGGCAAAGCAGGCTTTTCTGGATCTGGGCGATGGTATCCCGCTCTCGATCAATGATGGCGTATGCTTCCGTCAACTGGTTGTAGAGTTTTTTTGTACGCAGGACGGCTTGAACGCGGACCATTAATTCTTCCGGCTCAAAAGGTTTGGTTAAATAGTCTTCGGCGCCTGCTTTAAGCCCTGTTTTTATGCTTTGCAAATCATTCTTACTGGTTATGAAGATGATGGGGGTGAAGGTGTTTTTGCTCTGTTCCTTGATTATTTTACAGGCTTCGTAACCATCCATATTTGGCATTTCCACATCCATGAGAATGAGGTCGGGCTTTTCCTTTTTATTAACTTCAATAGCCTGAAGTCCGTCGCTGGCGGTGACGGTGTGGTAATCCTCATCCAGAACGGATTTGATGAGGAGGATAATGACTTTAGAGTCATCCACAATAAGAATTTTTGGCCGATGTTCCGGCTGAGGTTTCATGACGGGGCTTCCGATTTTTCAAAAGGTTTCAAGTAATGGATAGCGGTCAATATATAGGCAGGCTGGAAAAAGTCAATCCCGTAAACTGCAACTCTTGAAAAATGATTGCAGTGGACTGATAAGTTCTAATTATAAATAGAAGGGGTTGCGGTCTGAACCGTAACCCCTCTATTGTTGGCATCAAAGAAAATGAATAACTATAACTTTGGCGCCTAACCCAACTTTTTTTCTATCCTGCTGCCGTAATCATTGTCGCACTTTCTAAAATGCTCGATGTTTTTCAATGCCAAGTCCTTAGGGATGGATTGCATTGTCCCGGCAATCGTGCTCGTCAGTCGATCTTTTTGATCTTCTGACATAATGTTGTAAAGCGCTCCGGCCTGGGAATAATCGTCATTCCCTTCGTGCGAGTTGTAGTGATCCGCATCTCCTGAAATTTTGAGAGGCGGCTCTTTTACTGATGGGTCTTGATCGGGACCCCCAAAACTATTGGGTTGGTAATTATCCTGCTGCCCGGAATTCCCATCAAAACGAAGTGCCCCATCTCTCTGGTAATTGTTCACCTCATTTTTGGGGCGGTTGACCGGCAATGCCTGATAATTCGCGCCGATTCGATACCTCTGTGCATCGGGATAGGCAAACATCCTGGCCTGAAGCATTTTATCCGGAGACGCGCAAATGCCCGGTGGAAGGTTTGAGGGCGAGAACGCCGCTTGTTCCACCTCGGCAAAATAGTTTTTCGGATTTCTATTGAGCTCCATTACTCCCACATCCATCAAAGGATATTCCTTATGAGGCCAGATTTTAGTCAGGTCAAAAGGATTGTAGGAGCGGGTTTCGGCATCTTCTTCAGGCATGATCTGGATTTTTACATTCCATTTGGGAAACTCTTTTCTTTCGATCGCTTCGAAAAGGTCTCTGCCTGCATAGTCAGGATCTTCTCCTGCAATTTTGGCTGCTTTCTCACCGGTCAGGCATTTGATTCCCTGGGCTGACTTGAAGTGAAACTTTACCCAGAACCTTTCTCCATCTTTATTCCAGAAACCAAAAGTATGGCTACCATAGCCATTCATAAAACGGTAACCATCGGGAATGCCCCGGTCACTGAAAAGAATGGTCATTTGGTGAAGAGCCTGAGGAGCATTTTGCCAGTAATCCCACATACGAAACGGATTTTTGTAGCCCGTTTGCGGGTCTCTCTTTTGCGAATGAACAAAGTCAGGAAACTTCATAGGATCTCTTTCAAAAAATACCGGGGTATTATTGCCCACTACATCCCAGATACCTTCATCGGTGTAAAATTTAACCGCAAAACCTCTGGGGTCCCGCTCCGCATCCGCCGAACCTTTTTCGCCTGCAACGGTGGAGAACCGCAAAAAAACATCGGTTTTCTTCCCCACCTCGCTGAACACGTTAGCCCGGGTGTATTTGGAAATATCCTCTGTCACCGTGAATGTTCCGTAAGCTCCGGATCCTTTGGCGTGGACAATTCTTTCGGGAATTTTTTCCCGATTGAAGTGAGCCAGTTTTTCGATTAGGGAAAAATCTTGAATCAATACCGGCCCTTTTTCTCCAGCGGTCAGGCTATGTTGATTGTCTGCAACGGGATGTCCTCCTGCGGTGGTCAATTGTTTATCTCTCATGTTGTTGCCTCCTTTCTAAAATTTGGTTTCAAAAATCCTCATAAGACCTTTGCTGCGAGGATCACATTTGGGAATTTAGTGTTGTTTGCTTTTGTGGATAATAAGGAAACGACGTTGGATCGTCCGAAGGCCTTGGCCCACTGTTCAGCGGTTATGCCATCGTGGTTTCTTTGATCTAGCTTTGCTCCCCAGTTAACGAGAAGAATTACCATTTCAACGTCTCCTTTAAAAGCCGCTCCCATCAATACTGTATTCCCGGAAAGATCCGAAGAATTGGGGTCGGCCCCACTTTTCAACAGCATCCGGGAAACTTCATGGTTGCCGTTGTAAACTGCAAGCATTAAAGGCGAATAGCCTTTGTGATTTTTTTTGTTGATATCGACTCCGTGACCTGAGTCGAGAAAGTTTTTAAGCTTTTGGATATGCCCGCTTCTTGCCAGTGAAAAAATAGTTTCTGAACTATCAAAAGTGTTTTTGTAATCTTTCCAATTGCTCATGATGGCTCCTAAAAATAAATTATTTATTTATTGATCAGATAATCCCTGAAAATCGAAGCAGACTTTTCGTGAGCTTGGATTCTTTGGACCATAAGATCTTTCGTGATTTCATCTTCTGCATTTATAGCTTCATAGAATACCGAGCGAACTGTTTTAATAATGGTTTCCTGGTCAGCCAAAAGGTCTTGGATCATTTCCTGTACCTTAGGGGGATTTGATGTTTCCTTGAGGGCGTCAGGATTGTTAAATTGAATATGCGAAACAGGCGCGGCAATCCCAAAAGCTCTAATCCGCTCTGCAATCAAATCAAACGCTGATGCGAGTTCGACATACTGATTTTCAAACATCTCATTGAAGGTGTGAAAAGTCGGCATGGATGCATTCCAATGATAATTTTTAGTCTTCAAATAGATGTTTTCAGTATCTGCAAGTAGCCGGGCTAAGCTGTCCAGGATGGCCTTGTGATCTCTCTTATTCATTTTGAATCTGTTGTTCATTTTCCCTATCCCCTCGATACAGGTTGATCTCCATATTGGTTTTTAATTTTCCAGAAAACTTCGCAGCATCCAAGCTGTCTTGTCATGCTCCTGAATTCTCTGGATCATGAGATCAGCAGTGCCTTCATCGCCATACTCCTGTGCAATGGCAACCACTGTGTTTGCTGTCTGAGAAATGGTTTCGTGCCCTTCCAGTAATTCTTTGACCATTTCCAGAGCTTTCGTCTTTCCAGAGGCTTCTTTGATAGAGCTGAGGGTTTGAAATTCCGCAAAAGAACCCGGTGCGGGATGGCCAATCGCTCGGATTCGTTCTGCAATTTCATCAGCGGCTTCCGCCAACTGCGAATATTGTTCTTCAAAAACAGAATGAAGCGGTTGAAACATGGGTCCCGTCACGTTCCAGTGAAAATTATGCGTTTTTAAGTACAAGGTATTAGTTTCAGCCAGAACCCGGGATAGTCCATCGGCTACTCTATTTTGATTCGCTACTTTGTTGCGGTCATTTACTGGCATTTGAGTTGTTGTATTCATTTTTAATCTCCCGTTGAAAAATGATTTGTATTTAGTTTCGATAAGTTGATTATTGGAGTTTCCTCTTGATTTGTCTAATCGATAGTTATTATAATAATATAGATGAAATCTATATCTTTGACTCAGCTCACTTATGTTTTGGCGGTTGCCCAATCAAGAAATTTTGTTAAGGCGGCTCGATCTTGTTTCATTTCGCAGCCAACGCTTAGTATGCAGATCCATAAGCTGGAAGAGGAGTTAGGAGTCACTCTATTTGACCGATCCCGGAAGCCTGTGGAGCCTACAGCGATAGGAAAAAAAATTATCGAGCAAGCCCAGACGGTGCTTCAAGAAGCTTGTAGGATTGAGGAAATAATTAAGTTAGAAAAAGGAGAAATAAGCGGAGATTTTAAATTGGGCATCATTCCAACCTTGGCGCCGTATTTGTTGCCACTTTTTTTGGAAAGCTTTACTAAAAGTTATCCCAGGGTGAATTTGATTGTTGAAGAATTGCAAACACAGCAGATAATCAGATTATTAAGGCTGGATAAGATCGATGCGGGAGTTTTGGTGACACCTCTAAATTCGAACGGGATTGTTGAGCGACCATTATTTAATGATCCTTTTGTTGTGTATCTTGCTCCAAATCATCCGCTCCACCGACTTAAAAAGGTTTCTGGAAGTGATTTGATCCTGGACGATATCTGGTTGTTGAATGAGGGGCATTGTTTTAGGGATCAAGCCATTGAGATTTGTAAGAGAGTAAAGGGTTTGCCGAAAAAAAACCTGGAGTTTGAAAGCGGGAACTTGGAAACGCTGAAGCGTTTGGTGGATAAGAACTTTGGTTACACTTTGGTTCCCTCTTTGGCAATCTTGGAAATGTCCAAAACTGATTTGAAGAAAAAGGTTAGATTTTTTAAGTCCCCTGCGCCTACCAGAGAAGTGAGTATTGTCTATAGCCGATCCTACCTCAAAAAAAGCATTATTGAAGCTCTACATAAAAAAATCGTTTCTTCTCTCCCCAAAGAATATAGACAGCCTCTTTCAGAAACCCGAGTGGTAAAACTTCCATCATTTAGATAGAAAGAGAACTCTCTCCTGGCTTTGCTCTGCGAAGAACTTGGTAAAGTCGAACTCAAAAAATTTTACAGATCTTCGTGTGTGTGTATTTCGTAGCCGTTGCCATTGGTGATGACCTGTATGGCACCGTGCCGATCGGTGCGGCGGATATCGACTCCTGTATTCCGGTAACGCTCCAGGGTTTCCGGGTGGGGATGGCGCATGCGATTGAGGTGGCCGCTGGAAAATATCACTGTGCTGGGGTGGACCGCATTGATAAAAACCTGGGAATTGGAAAATCGGCTACCGTGGTGCGGTCCCTTTAAAATATCTGCTTGTAGTGGGCTAGCGGATAAAACTTTTTCTATTTTGTCGCTGATGTCTCCGGTGAACAGCATGCTGAAATCCTTAAACTCAAGACGCAGGACCAGTGAAAGGTCATTATCAATTCTTCGGCTTGAAGTAGAGGGTTGATCAGGGCCGGGATGTAAAGGGATGAGTCGCACTTCCCCAATGGTGATAGGTTCGTTCAGTTTTAACGGTATGAACTCCGACCCTTTTTCACGCGACTTTTTCTGCAAGCTCTTAAGTCGTTTGCCAACGGAATTTTCGCCTAAGGTTAGAAAGTTTCTCACTGGAAAAAGGTCGAGCAGAGAATACAGTCCGCGAATGTGGTCGTTGTCGGAATGGGTGGCGACCATATAATCAATTTCCCTTATACCTCGGCTCCACAAATAAGGTGCGACCACTCGCTTGCCGACATCGAGTCGGTTTTTATAAAACCCTCCGCCATCCATCACCAGGGTTTTTCCATTAGGAAATTCAATGAGAATGGATTCCCCTTGACCAACATCCAAAGCAGTGATGGTCAGTGAATCACCGGGAAGCTGAAGGACACGCGGCCAGGTAAACAGGACCAATACGGATAGGGCCGAAACGACAAAACATTTCTTCAATAGCCCGCCAATCTCTTTATTTTGCGCTCGAGATTGAAGGATTAGCAGCCCAGTAAAGAGGGACAAAAAATAAAAAATCAACAAAAAGGAAGGGGGTACTGGAACGTACATGGAGGAGAAAGAATGGTTTCCAAGAAATTCGGGGAGCCATAAAAATATCTGGGTAATTCCCATTACAGGCCATACCGGCAAGGTGGCCAGGGAGATGGAGAGGGTTCCCACAAGAATCATTAGAAGTACAGTGGGAATCAGGACAGATGCCAGAGGCACCATGAGTATATTTAAAAAAACACCGATTAGGCTGATCCGATTGAACTGGTAAACCAGAACAGGAAGAGTGACAGCCGTAACGATAACGGATACCAGCGCTCCCCCTATTAAAATTTTCTCAAGGCGGATTTTTAAATATTGCCAAATAGATTCCTGAGTGTCCGATGATGAAGAATAACCGCGCATTAATTTTTGTGACCATGAGGGTTCTCCCATCCTGGCTATCGGGTCATCATTGATCTGTGATAACCCGGTAAAGATCAGCAGGATTCCCCCGACCGCTAAAAAAGAGAGTTGAAAGCCTGCGTCCAATATTGATTCAGGTTTCCACAACAGGATGAAGAAACCAGCGGTCAGGAAGACGTTAAAAAGACTGCTTTGCCTATCCACTAAAACAGCTATCAGCAAGGCACTCACCATGATACCCGCCCTGAGGGAAGATACCTTTGGGCCGACTACCACCATATAAAAAAGAACAGGGATCAGGCAGAGAATGGCCGTGGTTTTTCTGGCATGTCCGGCCCGAGCACTGTCGGGTTTCAATCGAAAAAGTGCATAAAATACTATAGGCCAGAGCATGAAATAGGATGCCGCCGCGACAAATCCGATATGCAGTCCAGATACTGCCATCAGATGAGCCAGTCCGGTAGCAATATAGTTTTCCCGGACCTCCATCGGCAGGGAATCTTTCATACCCAATACCATAGCCTTGAGCAAATCACCTTCTTCGCCAGGAAACAGTTTTTCCAGGCTTATCACGAGTCGACCCCTTAATGCATTGAGACTGGCGTGCCAAAATGGCAGCTCGAACCGGTCTAACCGTTCCATTGTCTCGGGCCGGGAGATGTTACCGGTGACATCAATTCCTTTAGACTTTAAATAAAGGTGGTAATCGAATCGGCCGGGATTCTTAAAGTTGCGCGGAATTTTCAGGCGTATTTTGTTGAATCGAACTCGGTCTCCTGCTGCAAAAGGAGTATGGGGTTTGTATAGACTCACTCGCACCGTCCCGGTTATAGGGCGCGTGTCTAATGATTCCAGTACCAATAGATAATTACGTACGATCTTTAAGAATGCGCGGGGAAGAAAATATTTTGCCCGTTACGGACGTGGTTTGTCCTTCCTGAATGTGATTCAAGATATGGTTTGGGGATCGGGTTAAATCGGGTAAGGCAGGAGCCAGGAATCCAAAACCAGCCAGGAAAAGGACAATGATAAATTCCCGGGTTTTAGAGCGAGTGAAATATAGGGCGATGAGAAGTAAAGCCAGCGGCAAAAAGTAGGGAACAATGAAGAAGCGGGTGGCGGGGAAAAAACCGCAAATCCCACTCATATAAGCGAGTAAAAATGGCAAAAGAGGAGGGAGTCGGTGGGCTGCAAAGGACTGGGATATTAGCCCATCAGCTTCATGCCCCGTAGAAGGGGAGGCGATGATACTGGCCCCAGGCATGGTGGTCATAGAACAGTCAGGTCGATTTGTTTGCGGCCCAGGTCTACACCTGTCACACGCACTTTCACCGGGTCGCCGATTTGGAAACTGCGATGGCGTTTTTGTCCGATGAGGCGGTGCTCGGTTTCGATGAACAGGTAATAGTCGTCCATGATGCTGGAAATCTTGACTAGGCCTTCCACAAAAACCTCTTCCAACTCGGCAAAAAAACCGAACCCGGTAACGCCGGTGATGATGCCGTGAAAGGTGTGCCCAACTTTATCTACCATGAACTGGGTTCGGCGCAGGTCGGTCACTTCCCGACTGATTGCCATGGCCTGGATTTCCATTTGAGTGGACTGCTCTGAAATTTCAGCGAGCCGAGAGTACAGCCCTTTTTTATCTTTTTGCGGGCATTTGCGTTTTAAATATTTCTTGATGATCCGATGCACCATAAGGTCGGGGTAGCGACGGATCGGCGAAGTGAAATGGGCGTAATGGGGGAAACCCAGACAGAAATGACCGGGGTCGGTTTCCGAATAACGCGCCTTCTTCATGGTGCGAAGAAGTAAAGTATTGACGACTCTTTCTTCTGGCCGATCATTGATTTTTTCCAGCAGAGCTTGCAAATCGGTGGACCGTACCGGTGAGGGAATTTTCAATCCAAATGAATCGATGTACTCATTGAATCCGCGAAGCCTCTCCGGGTCGGGCGCTTCATGAATTCGATGGATGGAGGGTATGCCTCGTTCATGCAGGTTGAGTGCTACAAACTGGTTAGCTGCCAACATGAATTCTTCGATCAGTTCATGCGCCGAGTTATGCTCAGCGATGCCAATACGTTCCACGTGACCGGCGGAATCTATATGGATTTCCGGTTCGGGAACCTGGAAATCGACACTGCCATTTTTGAATCTCTTCTGCCGCAGAAGTTGACTGAGCCGGTGCATGTCGGTCAGGGTCGGCATTAGCGGATCATCCTCTTCTTCCTCTAGCATACGGTGTACTTCTGTATAGGTGAACCGTCGCTGGCTTTTTATGACAGAGGGATGAAGCGTTCCCGAGATAAAATTTGCTTCGTGATCGAAGTCCATGATTGCGCTGAGCGTCAGGCGCGGTTCATTAGGTTTTAGACTGCAGGCTTCGTTAGATAAAGACTCGGGAAGCATGGGGATAACACCATCGGAATAATAGATACTGGTCCCCCTCTCCAGAGCTTCTTGATCGAGGGGTGAGTTTTCCTGAACAAAATGGCTGACATCGGCGATATGGACTCCAAGTCGGTATCCCCCTTCGATATGTTCCAGGGAAACGGCGTCATCAAAATCCTTAGCTCGTTCTCCATCAATGGTGAAAGTCAGCAGTTGGGTGAAATCGGTTCGTTCCTGCAAGAGATTTGTAGGGTCCTCTGCTCCGATAAAATGGGCCTCATCGAGAACTTCCGGAGGAAAACCCTGACGCACTCCATGCTTTCTGAAGATGGATTGAATCTCGACATTTGGGTCGTTGGAGGCACCCAGAACTTCGACCACTTTTCCTATGGGAGGCTTATGCTGAGTTGGGAAAGTTTCGATCTCTACATGTACGATTTGACCGTTCTTTGCTCCCTTGCGATATTTTCCAGGAACAAAAACATCATGAAAATATTTGGCTTCGGTGGGAATGACCCATCCGTCCTTACCAAAGGTTTCATATGTCCCAACGAGATGCGAGGTATTGCGCTGGAGAATACGAATGACACGTCCTGCTGGTTTTCCAGGTTCCCGTTCTGACTCGACTCGGACAACTACATGATCTTGGTGCATGGCTTCGTTCATGTGACGGGGGTTGACGTAAACATCGTCATGTTCCTTGTCGGGAATGACAAACCCGAAACCATTCGGATGGCCGTGCATTTTCCCGGTGACCAGATTCATTTCATCGGGAAGCCCGTAGCGTCCGCCGCGTATTTTAATCAGGCACCCCTGGCCAGCCATTTCCTTGATGAGGTTGCGAAACTCGCGTTTTTGCGTTTCGGGAATGCCCAACTGCCGGGAAAGTTCCGCGACTTTCATGGGGCGTTCGATTTTCTTTTTCATCAACGAGAGAATTTTTGCTTCTGTGAGTTTCATAGAGGACGGCCATGGTTTTGGAATTTTTGGTTACTTTATCACGGCTCAAGATAGAACGCATGGGGAAGGTACTTAATAAGCGAGGATAAACTTAATTGAAGCTCCGTGACGGGTGGATTTTTAAGGAAGGTTCACCTATAATCCCCCCGAGAGTCGCTTTGAAAAATAAGGGAGTTAAATGAAAGTACAAGTTGACTGGTTGAAAGAATATACCGAAATTGATGTTCCGGCGGATGAATTGGGCCACGTTCTGACCATGGCTGGGTTGGAAATTGAAAGCCATGAAACGGTTGAGTTGCCCGATGGAGAGAAGGGCGATGTTTTAGAATTGAATGTGACTCCCAACCGAGGCTACTGCTTGTCACATATTGGCGTAGCCCGTGAGGTTTCTGCCTTGTTGAATAAGGCTTTGAAATTGCCCGATCCTCTTAAAACCCTGGAGCCCGAATGGGGCACTGTTGCGGTAGAAGATCGTTTGTCGGTTGAAAACCTGGAGCCAGAACTATGCCCTCGTTATTGTGCTTTGGTGATAGAAAATGTGAAGGTCGGGCCATCCCCAAAATGGCTGAGAGACAGGTTGACGGCTATTGGCCTTCGTCCTATTAATAATATTGTCGATATCACCAACTTCGTGATGATGGAATACGGTCAGCCTTTGCACGCGTTTGACCGGGATCTGTTGACCGGAAATAAAATCATCATACGTCGAGCGAAAAAAGGTGAACCGTTTAGCAGTCTGGATGGCACTGAATTGAAGCTGGAACCGGATGCTTTGGTGATCGCCGATGGGGAAAAGCCTGTGGCATTGGCAGGAATTATGGGCGGGACAAACAGCCAGGTTTCCGAGTCCACTCTCCATGTTGTTTTGGAGAGCGCGTGTTTTGATCCGGCTACGGTTCGCCAAGGGTCAAAAAAATATGGACTGCGTTCGGATTCTTCTTACCGCTTTGAACGTGGTGTGGATTGGAAGGGTGTGGTTTCTGCTCAGGCGAGGGCTATCCTGTTGATAAAGGAACTGGCGGGAGGAGAAATATGCTCGGGTCGGGTTGATATTTATCCTGAAAAGGGAAAGCCGGTCAGCGTTTCACTAAGGGTAAGTCGAGTGAACCAGCTTTTGGGTGCAAGTTTTAATGCGGAGCAAGTTCAGGACTTGCTTTCCCGGCTGGGGATGGAGGTTTCGAGTCCGTCAGAAAATATGGCAGTGAAAATTCCCAGTTTCCGTCCTGACCTTTTGCGTGAAGTGGACCTGATTGAGGAAATAGCCCGAATTGATGGGTTTGACAAAGTCGATACGGTATACCCGGTTGCGGGGGTAACGCCCGTTAAGATATCTGCCAAGCAAAACATCGTTAAAAAAGTGCGGGAGGTTTTTTGTTACGCTGGGTTTTCCGAAACGGTTCATTACAGTTTTATAGAACAGGCGCATGCAGAAGAATTCAAAACCGCTTTTGCTGAAGAATCGGACAGGGTGATCGGGCTAAAAAATCCGTTGAGTTCCGAATACGATACGATGCGAACCAGCCTGCTCCCCGGCCTGTTGAAGACGGCAGCACTCAATCTAAACAAGGGGCAGAAACCCCTAAAACTGTTTGAAGTAGGAAGTGTCTATTTTTCCGATTCCGCCGGAGCGCGTGAAGAAAGAGCGGTGCTTTCAGCTATCGTGTTGGGTCCCTATGAACTGACTCCTTGGAAATCGAGAGGTAAAGAGTATGACTTCTATGACCTCAAAGGAGCACTGGAAACACTGACTGCCCACCTGCATTTGCCTTTGAATAATTGTCCGGACAGCAAGTCGTTTATGGTGTCGGGAAAATCAGAGGGGGTACAGATAAATGATGAGGCGTTGGGTTATCTGGGCCAAATTGCATCGAAGCAGAATCTGGTTGGAGAACTGGATGTTTATGCCTTGGAGATTGATTTAGGGGTCCTGGAAAAGTCAGCATCTTGTTCTCGCCAGTTTCAACCGATCCCTAAATTCCCTGAGACATACCGCGATATTTCTATTCTGGTAGACCGGACGATTACTTCGGAAAAGGTCGAGGACTTGATCCTGAAAACCGGCAGTCCTTTGATTCAAAAGGTTGAATTGTACGATCATTTTGAAGGAAAGAAAATTCAGGCCGATAAAAAAAGTCTTACTTTTGCCTTGTCTTTTCAATCGGCGGAAAGGACTCTTTCCGATGAGGAGGTCAGCCCGCTGTTTGAAAAAATTATTCAAACTTTAAAGAGTGAACTTGGCGCTTCATTAAGGGAATAAGGGGTTGTTGACACCCAAATATCCCGGTGCTACGATTCTGTCATGCCCAAACCTGATATTCATCAATTGGAAGAACGTGTGTTGGCTCTGATGGGAGAATTCCGCCGCCTGAAGGAGGAAAACCAGGGTCTGTCTACTGAGGTCGATCGTCTAAACAGTGAAAAGGAGACCTTGGTAAATGAAAAAAGTATCCATCAAGATGATCAAGGTCGTCTTTCTCAGTTGGAAAAATTAAATAAAAAAAATGAAAAAGATAAGAAGGTCATGAGGACGAAAATATTGGCTCTGATAAAAAACCTGGAAAAATTTGACCCTGCTTGAGTAGAAATATTTGTAGATGAAATGGGTAAAACCTGAAATTTCAAACCCGGATGATTGGGCGAGGTTAGGTTACAAATGACGAACAGTAAAAAAATTCAGATTTATGGGAAAACCTATAGCTTAAAAAGTTCTTCATCAGAAGTGGATGCAGAAGAGGTTGCGGCCTATGTTGATTCGCGTATGAAGGAGTTAGTCGCTGCGCGCGGCAAAACCTCTACATTAGACTTGGCGATCCTAACAGCACTCAATATTGCACAAGAATTAATGGAGTTGAGAATTCAGTCTGGGGCAAAGGAAGAAGCGGAGCAAAATAAACTTCAGCAATTGGTTGAAGCTCTCGATAAAGAGCTACAACATATTGAAAAATAAGAGTTTTTGTCTATTATATAGGTCTTGAGGGACTTGGGTCTTTATGATAGGATGTGGTTGAATTTGAAGTTGTGTCTCCCTGTTGTGTTCGATTAAGAATTTAATTTCTTGAGCCAACAGTTTGTGAACGGGGTTGATGGATCGGCTGTGGTGTGCAGACCCTCTCTGGGAGGGAAGCCTAAAACAGTTCACGGATACCCCACCTGTCCTTGACAGGTTCAAAAAATAGTTTTTGCTCGGCACTAACGGGGAGACTTCTTGATTGTTTAAGAGCTTTAGAGGGTTGAACTTAAGCCTGACCAAGCCTGAATATATATCCGGTTCTTGAAAAATTTGAACCGGAATCAATTGGGAGTTAAATATGAGCGGAACGGGAAATTCAGTTTCGTTTTTAGATATATCCACACAAGGTCTACCTTTCTTGGGTGTCGGTTATCGCCTTGTCCAACCTCCCCTTTGCCGGTTTCGGTCGGTTTTCTCGCCTGGTCTCTACCTAAAAGCCAATGAATTTGGATGTTTTGTGAAGTTGTAACCTGAGGGCGGGAATGCCTTGGCAATGATTTAGGAGGAATATGGTCAGCACCTCCACGAGAAGAGATAAGTTTGTAGTCCGTCAGGATATGAGTCGGCGGCGGAATGCGATGAGTCTGGATGAAGTTTTAAACTTGAGCCAGATTATAGAGAATAGATTGTTTGCATGTGAAGAATTTTTGGTTTGCCGGGATGTAATGTTTTACCTCTCGTTTGGTAATGAAGTTCGCACTGATGAAATGATCAGACGTTCCCTTGAGAACCAAAAGCGGGTTTATGTTCCGCGATTGGTTAAGAAAGAAAGGCGAATGGAATTGTGCGAAATTACAGATATGGACCAGGAATTTGAGTTGGGTTCTTTCGATATTCGTGAGCCTTCCCGGCTAAATTCCAAAGTGGTGTCTCCGTCTACAATTGATGCTGTGGTCGCGCCAGGATTGGCGTTTGATTATTCCGGGAAGCGGGTTGGTTTTGGCGGAGGCTATTTTGACTGGCTTGTAAAACAATTGCCGAAAGAGGCTCTCCGTCTGGCAGTGGCTTACGGGTTTCAAATGATGGACTCAGTTCCCCAGGATCACTGGGACGAAAGAGTTCAAAAGATTTTTACTGATAACGACACAATAAATTGCTAAGCCACCGGAAGGCTGTGGCGGTTTGTTTTTAATATTGAGGTTCTAAAATGCATATTTTTACCACCATTAAAGTTAATTTTATAACCCTGATAATGGGGATGGCTGGTGCTTTGGTGATTGGCTACGCAATTGGTTATTTTTTGCGCAAAATGTTTACTGAGTATCAGGTTAAGGAAGCTGAAGAACGCGGGAAAAAAATTGTTCTTGAAGCGGATAAAGAAGTTGAAAACAGACTTAAATCTGCAGAAATAGAAGCTCGCGAAAAATCCTTGGTGGTGAAAGCCGAGTTTGAAAAAGAAATGAAAGACCGGCAGGAAAATGTGCGCAACCTGGAAAATAATCTGGAAAGAAAAGAAAGAGATTTCAGAACCGAGGGCCAAAAGTTCCAGGCTAAGGAAAAGGAGCTTGCGGAAAAAAATACTAAGGTTGCTGAAAAAGAAGTAGGGATTGAACAGCAAAAATCTCATTACAAGAGCTTGGTGGAAGAGGAACTGAAAAAACTTGAGGTGATAGGTTCTTACACGGCTGATAAGGCGAGGGAAGAGGTCAAGAATAAGATCCTTGATGAAGCCAAGATGGATGCTGCGCGGGAAGTGAAAAAAATCGAGGCAGATATTAAAAAACGTGCGGATGATCAAGCTCGTCAATTAATTACCATGGCGGTCCAGAGGCTAGCCTCAGACCATGTGGCAGAAAGCACTGTTTCGGTAGTAGAACTACCCAGCGATGATATCAAAGGCCGAATTATTGGCCGAGAAGGAAGAAATATTCGTGCTTTAGAGCAGGCGACCGGAATAGATTTGATTATTGATGATACACCAGGCGCCGTAGTGCTGTCGGGGTTTGATCCTATAAGAAGAGAGGTGGCCCGCCGTGCATTGGAACAATTGACCCTGGATGGCCGGATTCACCCGGGGCGCATTGAAGATGTTGTCGGTAAATGCAAAAAAGAAGTTACCCGTCAGATTGAGGAAGCCGGTGAGCAGGCTGTCATAAATGTTGGTATTGATAATATCAATCCCGAAATTGTTAAATTGTTGGGACGCCTCAAATACCGAACCAGTTATACCCAAAACGTTCTTGAGCATGTGCAGGAGGTAGCGTTTGTTTGTGGAGCCATTGCCGGAGAGTTGGGTTTGAACGTAGCTCTGGCCAAGCGGGCAGGATTACTGCACGATATAGGTAAGGCCATTGATCACCAGACAGATGGGACGCACACCCAGCTTGGAGTTGATATTGCCAAGCGCTACAATGAACATCCCTTTGTTGTGAACTCGATAGCAGCCCACCATGAAGATTGTGAGGCAGAATCCCCATACGCTGTATTGGTAGCGGCAGGGGATACCATATCTGCGTCCCGGCCTGGGGCACGGAGAGAAATGCTGGAAACCTATATCAAGCGCATGTCCAAACTGGAAGAAATTGGTGATTCCTTTAAAGGAGTTCAGAAAACTTTTGCCATTCAGGCGGGTCGCGAAGTGAGAATCATTGTTATGCCTAATGGCACGGATGACCAGCATGCCAGTATTCTAGCCAGGGATGTTGCGAAGAGAATTGAAAAAGAGGTGATCTATCCGGGAGAAATAAAAGTCACGGTGGTCCGTGAGACCCGGTTTACGGAATTCGCCCGATAACAAGGCTACGCCTTGAGGAAATGTGCGCCGAAGGGGTAATAACTCTAACTGGCTAGCAACAGATATTGGCGGCTTGACGAGTTCTTGCTACCTGCCACCGGCGGCTCGCCGGCCAAAATATTACAGAATTGATATAGCATGGAAGATTTAGGAAGACTGGTTAAACTCAGACACGAAAAACTCGATGAACTCCGGGAAATGGGGATATCCCCATACATCAACCGGTTTAATATTAATACCTCCCTTTCCTCGCTGTTTGAAAAGTATTCCGAGATGTCCAAGGAAGAATTGGATGAGAAAAACTCGGAGTATATAAGCGCTGGCCGTATCATGAGCCGCCGCAAGCACGGCAAAACTACTTTTGTAAATATCAAGGACGCATCCGGAGATATTCAGGTTTTTGTTAATAAGAATGCACTGGGCGAGTCTGCCTACGAATTATTTGGCAAGTTTGATATTGGCGATATTATTGGTGTCGAGGGGAAAATTTCCAAAACAAAAACCGGCGAGTTGACCCTATTTGCCAGCAAGGTGACTTTGCTTTCCAAGTCGCTTCTTCCTCTTCCTGAAAAATGGCACGGACTTAAAGATGTGGAGCTACGTTATCGTCAACGTTATGTTGACCTGATTGTTAATCCAGATGTTAAAAAAGTTTTCATTGCCAGAAGCCGCATCATTCAGACGATGAGGGATTATCTGAACGAACGCCAGTACCTGGAGGTGGAAACTCCGATGATGCATTCGATACCCGGAGGCGCCACCGCAAAACCCTTCGAGACTCATCACAATGCGCTGGATATGCAGTTGTATCTACGTGTTGCCCCAGAGCTTTATTTGAAAAGACTAGTGGTCGGCGGTATAGAAAGAGTTTATGAAATAAACCGGAATTTTAGGAATGAGGGAATCTCCACCGAGCATAACCCCGAGTTTACAATGGTGGAATTTTATACTGCTTATGCCGACTATAATGACTTGATGGATCTGACGGAAGACTTGTTCCGATATATTTGCAATCGGGTATTCCCAGAAAATAATTGTCAGTTTCCTTATACCTCCAATGCCGGAGAAGAGCCGGAGATATTAGATTTTTCTCAATCCTTCAAGCGTTGCACATTTCGCCAATCACTGATTGATATCGGTGGCGTTGCGGAGGAGGTTCTGGATGACCCGGAAAAAACGGTGGCGTTTGCATTGGAGAACAAGGTCTCCATCGAGAAGAAGGATCATCATGTGAAAATCAGGGCTAAACTTTTTGACCATTTTGTCGAACCACGGTTGATTCAACCGATATTCATTACGGATTATCCTATTGAGCTCTCGCCGTTATCCAAGAAAAAGGAAGATGACCCTCGTCTGGTGGAACGGTTTGAGCTGTTTATTGGAAGAAAAGAAATTGCTAATGCTTATACCGAGTTGAACGATCCGATAGACCAGAAGCAAAGATTTGAAGAGCAAGTCGCAGAACGCCAAGCGGGTGATGACGAGGCCCATTGGATGGATCACGACTTTATCCGTGCTCTGGAATATGGAATGCCACCCACTGCCGGGGAAGGCATAGGGATTGACAGACTGGTAATGTTGTTGACTGATAGCCCATCCATAAGAGATGTTATTCTTTTCCCGCAATTGAAAAAAGAATCCTGATTCGGGAAATAAACCGATCAAATTTTGACTCATTCCTGATATGTCCTACGAACTTTTCGTCAGCCTGCGCCAGCTTAAGGCAAAGCGTACCCAGAGATTTATTTCGCTCAATACCTGGATTTCCATTGGTGGGGTCGCTTTGGGTGTTATGGCGTTGATTGTGGTGATTGCTGTCATGTCTGGGTTTGGCAAAGACTTGCGAGATAAAATCCTCGGAACCAACAGCCATGTAGTGGTCACGAATGTCACCCAGACGGGGATGGTGGATTACGAAACAATTATGGAAAAAGTAGTAAAAGTGGAAGGTGTGAAAGCCGCTGCTCCGTTTATCCTGAATCAAGTGATGTTGGCCTATGGAGATAATGCTGTAGGTGTCGTGGTTCGCGGGGTGGATGCGGACCGGGAGGCCGGGGTTTCTGATCTGGAAAAAAATCTGGTGCAGGGAAGCTTGAAAATGCTTGAGCGTCCAGATAAGTCTTCAGGAAAACCGCGTCGAGATGGAATTATTCTGGGCAAGGAGTTGGCGCGTAGGCTTGGTGTGCAGCTTGAAGATGCTGTGTCAATGGTTGCTCCCGCATCGAGAATGACACCTATGGGCCTGATTCCCAAAATCAAATTGTTTCTGGTGGTTGGATTTTTTGAATCGGGGATGTTTGAGTACGATTCCAACCTGGCTTTTATTTCCATACACTCTGCCCAGAAATTTTTCGCGATGAAGGGGAAGGTTAGCGGCATTGAGATCCGGGTGGTAGATATTGAACAAGCGGATCAGGTAGCGGCAGGAATTCAGGACAGCTTGGGTTTCCCCTATTTCGCCAGAGATTGGATGCGGATGAATAAAAATTTATTTTCTGCGCTACGCCTGGAAAAAATTGTAATGTTCATCATCCTGATCCTGATTATTCTAGTGGCCGCGTTTAATATTGTTAGCACCTTGTTTATGGTAGTTATGGAAAAGACCAAGGAGATTGCTATTCTAAAATCCATGGGAGCATCCCGATCAAGCATTATGAAAATATTCAGTTTTCAAGGGTTGATCATTGGTGTTACTGGGACGATGATCGGTTGCATTGGAGGTTTTACTGTTGTACCGAACCTTAATGAAATTGTGGGTCTCATTGAAAACATTTTTGGCATCACGGCTTTTCCCAGCGATGTATATTATTTGGATAAGCTCCCATCAGAAATTCAATATTTCGATTCTTTCCTTATCGTTGTCTTCTCGATAATTATTTGCTTTGTGGCCTCATTGTATCCAGCTTGGAGAGCTTCTCGGTTGGACCCTGTGGAAGGTCTGCGCTATGAGTGATCTGAGCCCTGAAATAAAAGACCCAAAATGCCTGATCGAAGCGGTAAATGTTGATAAAAGCTATTCCACAAAACGAGAGGTGATTCACGTTCTTTCTCAAACGAATCTCAAAGTTTTAGCCGGAGAAGTTTTAGGGATTGTTGGTGCTTCTGGAGTGGGAAAGAGCACTCTTCTACACGTCCTGGGGGGACTCGATCAGCCGTTAACGGGTAGCGTCTTATTTCAAGGAAAAGATATTTACAAGCAGACCAACAGTTATTTAGATAAATTTCGTAACAGTCATATCGGTTTTGTGTTTCAGTTTTTCAATTTGCTGCCTGACTTTACTGCCTTGGAAAATGCCATGTTCCCGGCTTTGATCAAGAATCAGGATAACCGCTCCGCCAGGGAGCGGGCGGAATATTTGTTGTGCGAAGTAGGCATGAAGGATCGGATGAACCACAAACCCGGAGAATTATCGGGAGGAGAAAGCCAGCGGGTCGCTCTTGCCAGAGGGCTTGTCAATCAGCCCGATTTGCTTTTAGCAGATGAACCGACAGGGAACCTCGATCATCATGCCAGCGACGACCTAATAGAATTGATCCGGAAACTGAACCAGGAGTTTAATCAGACTTTCGTAATTGTTACGCATAGTCAGAGAGTCGCTGGGAAACTGGACCGGGTAATGGAACTGGTCGATGGAAAAGTCAGCCCCACCAAAGAGAACCTGATCATTTAATAGAGGGGCCTGATACGTGAACGAATTTAAAAGAAGGGGAAACCATGAAGCTGGAAAAGATTGCTGAATTGGTTGGAGGAACATTAAAGGGCGATGGCTCGCTTGAGATATCGGGACTCCAGGGGCTTGAACAGGCGCAGAAGGGGCATATTACCTTCCTCAGTAAAAAATTGCTTCTCGATACTTTGAACCGTTCGCAAGTCTCTGCTGTGTTGGTAAAAGAAGCGGTGGACACCTCTATTTCCCAGGTTATCGTTGCCAGCCCCGAGCTTGCCTTTGCCCGTTTATTAAGAGAGTTTCACCCCGAACCGAAACCTAAGCCTGGAATTCATGACCGGGCTGTTGTTGGTGAAAACGTTAAACTTGGTGAGCAGGTAACTTTATCGGCGGGAGTATGTGTCGGGAATGATGTGGTAATAGGAGACCATGTCCACTTATTTCCAAATGTGGTTGTGGGCGAAGGTTGCCAGATTGGAAGCCATACCATTATTCATCCTAATGTTACCCTTTACCGTAATACGGAATTGGGGAACCATGTGATCCTTCATTCAGGAGTGGTGGTTGGGGCTGATGGTTTTGGATATACCCTCGATGAAAAAGGAGCACATTTTAAAATAAACCAAATTGGCCGGGTTGTGATAGAGGACCATGTCGAGATTGGCGCAAACAGTTGTATTGATCGAGCGGCAATGGGCACGACACGAATCAAACAGGGAACAAAAATAGATAATCTGGTTCAGGTGGCCCATAATTGTACGGTGGGGGAACACTCCATTTTAGTTGCTCAAGTGGGACTGGCTGGAAGTTGTACCCTGGGCCATCATGTGGTGCTTGCGGGGCAGGTGGGAGTTGCCGATCATGTCACGCTTGGTGACCAGGTCACTCTCGCAGCTCAGTCAGGAACGTTCCGCAGTATTGAAAGCAATAATGTTTATGGCGGGCATCCTGCGGTTCCTCTGGGTGAGTGGAAAAAATATGTTACTGTTCTACCAAAGCTCCCCGAAATGGCCCGTAAAATGCGTGACCTTGAAGCGCGATTGAAGGAGATTGAAGACAACCGGTCTTCCCAGTAGAAAGTTTTTATTCGCGCAGTTCTCTGAAACGACTAATGTTTTAAGTGATAGATTATGTTTATATTCCGCAGGACTGTTTTGGTCCTTCCTTTGATATATATTTTTACCTTAGGAGCTGTTTCGCCTCCTATGTCTGGAACGGCTGTTGAGAAATACATCCAGAAAAAACTCAAGCGTAATAATAAGACCCTAAGGATTAATGAAAAGAATCTGGGCGATTCAGGTTTGGCTGTATTAGCCCAGTCTCCGCTAGTCCGCTCCGTTACGACTCTCGTTTTGTATAGGGCTCAGGTCAGCGATGAAGGTGTTCGTGCTTTGGCCGCATCTCCTCATCTGAGAAACCTGGAAGCCCTTTATCTGGAGCATAATTTTATTACAGACAGGGGGGTGGAAATCATTTCCAATTCCAAAACTTTTTCAAAGCTGAAAACTTTGAACCTTTATTATAATCAGATCACCGATGAGGGTGCGAAATCTATAGCTGGCTCAGACAACCTGACTGAGTTGACAGAGTTGAACCTGAACTATAATAAAATAAAAGGGCCAGGGGCCATTGAACTTACTCAATCAAAAAAACTACCCAAGCTTCAAAACATCCAACTGGCATACAACCCGATTATAAAAAGTGGAAAACAGGCTTGGAAGCGTTTCCAGTTGATGGAGGGATTTAAAGACCTCCATCGCAAGAACCGTCTGAATAAGGTGGGAGAAGGGCTCATCGGAAATTTTGGGGTTCTGGTATTGCTGGACTTTGCTTTTGTCTCTGAGTTAGAAACTTTAGATTTGAGAAATAATGATTTGACCGATGAAGCGGTGATTGCGCTTTCGCAATCCGAAAAGCTGGAAGGTTTGGTTTCGCTAAACTTGTCTAATAATAATATTACTGATGCGGGTGCTCTGGCACTGGCCAAGACCAAAAAACTGAAACGGTTGAAGAAATTGAATTTGAACTTTAACCGAATTGGGGATGAAGGAGCCAAGGCGATTGCACGGTCTCCACGACTGGCAAACCTGGAATCTTTGAAACTAGGGCAGAACAAGATCGGGACTGAGGGTGCCCGTGCTCTGAATGAGTCTGAAAACCTCCAAAACCTGGTTCATCCTATCTTCGGATTCTACTGATGGAAGCGCTTTTGTCTTTATGATAAAATGTTCAAAGATAAATCCTAAATTATAGTCATAAATTAAGAATATGGTGCAAATTCTAGAATTTGAACGCGAGATTTTTGCCTTGGAAACCCAGATCCACGACTTGGTTTCAATGTCTCACATGTACGACAGTGTTGGCGATATCACGCACGAGATAGCAAAGCTCAAAAAAAAGCTCCGCCGAATGAAGCATGATGTGTACTCCAACCTGAAGGGTTGGGATAAAACTCTAGTGGCCCGACATCCTGACAGACCTTACACTCTGGATTATCTGGATTTGGTCTTTAAGGAGTTTTTTGAGCTTCATGGTGATCGTCATGGAGGATATGGTCCTTCCATTGTTGGCGGCGTGGCAAGATTCGATGGCCGATCCGTAATGGTAGTTGGACACCAGAAGGGACGGGAGACTAAGGAAAAAATTAGACGCAACTTTGGCATGTCACAACCGGCGGGATATAGAAAAGCTTTGCGATTGATGCGGATGGCGGAAAAATTTAATATGCCAATTATCACCTTTATCGATACGCCGGGGGCTTATCCCGGAGTTGATGCCGAAGAAAAGGGACAAGCTGAAGCGATCGCTACCAATATGTTCAATATTATCCAACTGAAAGTTCCCATCATCTGTGTAGTGATTGGAGAAGGCGGATCGGGGGGTGCCTTGGCGATTGGAATTGGCGATCATATTACGATGTTTGAACATTCTGTCTATTCAGTGATCTCTCCCGAAGGTTGCGCCTCTATTCTTTGGGGGGACAAAGGTAAAACCTCCCAAGCGGCGGATGCTTTGTGTATTACTGCAAATGATCTCTTGAAATTTAATGTGATAGATGAAATTATTCGTGAACCTCTTGGCGGTGCCCATCGCAACCATAAGCAGGCCGCCATTCGTCTAAGAAAATCCCTGCGTAAAAACCTTGATCGATTAATGCAGATTCCATCGGATCAATTGACCCAACAACGCGAAAATAAATTTCGCGAAATGGGTAAAGTTGTCGAAGAGGGATCCTGACCACCAAGTGTGGGACTATCGTAACGGAAGCCAAAAAGCTCGATGCTTAGAGATGAACTTGTTGCCGAAAAAGTTGGGCATATTCTGAGTCGGTGCTGATCAAGGTTTCATGTATCCCTGTCTCAACCAGTTCTCCTTTTTTCATAACCAAAACCCTGTCTGCACCCTCAAGCGTAGACAATCGATGCGCAATGATCAGGGTGGTGCGCCCTTTCATCAGTGTTTCGAGAGCTTGCTTGATGTGATATTCGGTTTCAGTATCTACAGATGAAGTGGCTTCGTCCAGCACCAGGATCGGAGGATTTTTTAGAAAAGTTCGGGCGATAGCAATGCGGTGTTTTTCCCCACCGGAAAGTTTGACGCCTCGCTCCCCAACCCGGGTATCGTATCCTTCGGGAAGATTTCTGATAAATGGATTGGCGTGTGCTGAAACAGCTGCCGAGATAACCTGCTCCCGGTTAGCTTCGATATTTCCGTAAAGAATATTTTCTGCCACGGTGCCATTAAACAGGAATGGGTCTTGAGCAACCAGCCCAATTTGCTCACGGAGATAGGAAAGCTTCAAGTCTTTTATTGGGTAACCGTCCATTAAGATGGAACCCGATCCGACATCATAAAACCGCATAAGCAGTTTAACTAATGTGGATTTACCGCTTCCTGTGTGACCTACAATAGCAATACTTTCACCAGCGCTGATCGTGAAGTCAACTTTCTGGATGGCAAGTTTGCCCGGGATATAGGAAAAATCTACCCGGTCAAATTGAATGACGCCACGGACATTGGTGGAAGGAAGAACCGCGTTGGATGAATCTTGCACCTCCGGAACGGTATCGATAATTTCAAACAGGCGCTCGCCAGAAGCCAGTGCGTGTTGAAGCATGTGATTGACCGAATGCAATTGGTTGATCGGTGTATAAAATAAGGCCAGATAGCCTACAAATGCCACCAGAGAACCAACGGTGATATCCCCTGCCTGTACGAGTCCTGCGCCATACAGGAGAATTAAAACTGTTCCAAGAGAGCCGAGAAACATCATGGATGGAGAGTAGAAGGCCCATAAGCGCATGACCTCCAGGGTTCCATTGCAATAATCCTGGCTTCGTTTTTCAAATTGTTTAATTTCATGAAGTTGACGGTTAAAGGACAGTGTTTCGCGTATCCCGGAAAGGGAGTCCTGCAACTTCGCATTCATTTTTGCGGCTCGCTTACGAACAACGTGATACTGATCGTGAGCCTTAGAGGTATAGATCCAGGCGCCATAAATTAGAAAAGGAATGGGAAACAAGGCAACGACTGCTAATTTCCAATGCATATAAAAAAGTATGGCGGAAATTCCGATCAGGGTCAGGATTGCGGTCACGACCTGTTCTACACCATCAATAAAAATACGTTCGACATAATTTACATCATCGTTGGCACGAGACATCAACTCGCCGGTAGAGCGATTTTCAAAATAGTTCAAGGACATATTCTGAAGAGCCCGATAAACATCAGACCTTAAATCGAATACTACACTTTGCTCTACTTTGTTGTTGACCATGATCCGTCGATGATTGGTGAAGTTACGCGCCAGATAGATGCCGGCCAAACCCGCTATGGGTCCATATACCCAAGCGGATTTATTACCTTCCACCAGACTGTCTACAATAAGCTTGATCAGCCAAGGTGGAACGAGGTCTAGGAGGGTGGTTGCGATGGCTAAAAACAAGGTTGTCGCAACCCCTTTTTGATAAGATTTTAAATAACTGAGTACTCTTGATAAAGATTTCATATTTCAATGTTTAAAGTATTGAACTGCTATGATTAAGATTATAATAGGAACTCTTGCAATACAAAACGATTATTCGGGTGAAAACCCAATACCTTAAAATTTAAATTTTACTTTGGCGGAGGTTATGGAATACAGAAAGCTGGGAAGCAGTGATCTTGAAGTGTCAGCGATTGGTTATGGTGCATGGGGAATCGGTGGAGCGCCTTTCTGGGAAAGTGAAGGACATACAAAATCACTGGACTCGATCAAGAAAGCCTATGACTTAGGGATTAATTTTTTTGACACGGCTCCGGTTTATGGCTTCGGTCATTCCGAGGAGCTGATTGGAAAGGCACTCAAACAGGTCCGGGATAAGGTGATTATTGCTACCAAGTGCGGATTGAGATGGGATAAGGAAGCATTGGGCTCCATTCGTAAAGATGCCAGCAGAAATTCTATATTGGAAGAAATTGATCAAAGTTTAAAACGCCTTGATACGGACGTGATCGATCTTTATCAGGTTCACTGGCCCGATGTGGAAACGGAACAGAGAGAGACCATGGAAACTCTGGTAGAAATCCAGAAAAAGGGAAAGATCCGTCATATTGGAGTTAGTAATTACTCGGCGGAGCAGATAAAAGAATGTCTTCAATACGGAAAAATTGTTTCGCTCCAACCGGAGTTTAGTTTGCTGGCCCGGGATATTCAGAACGGTACGGTTTCCGTTTGCCTGGAAAATGATATCGGGATCATTGCATACAGTTCTCTGGCTTCAGGAGTTTTGACCGGCAAGTATGATAAGAATACTAAGTTTAAGGATTGGAGAAGCAAAGGAATTATTGGCACATTCACCGGCGAAGGATTTGTCAGGAATATAGAAAAGGTGGACCAGTTAAAAGAAATTGCAGACAAAGAGGGGAAAACCTGTGGTCAGACTGCCATCAATTGGGTATTGAGGCAAGAGGGCATTTCAACAGCTCTAGTGGGTGTTAAAAATCCGGATCAAGTGGAAGAAAACCTGAAAGCAGTTGGTTGGGAACCGTCCGCCGAAAATTGTGAAAGCATGGAAAAAATTTTTGCTTAAGTTTGATTCTGTTTGGTGAGCTTTTCAAGGTGTCGGCATGGGTGCTGCCTCTTCCTGAGGCTTAAGGGTATGCACCATTTGGCTCAGCTCATTTGAGTTCCTTCTAACCTTATCGATCAAAATCTCTATAGATGTGGTTTTAGGTTCCAGTTGATCCAGAGCCTGATTCATCCTTTGTATAGTTTGATGAATATTAGGCGCGGATGTCCCGTTCAATCTTGCCTCAATGTCTTGAATTTCCTGATGAAGTTTTCTCTCCAACAATAGTAAGGTGTGATCCACTTGATTTTGTAAAAAACTAATATTTGCTTCAATATTTTGGTGTTGGGCTCTTTGCAGGGTCTGGTTGGTATAGATGAAGCCAAATAGTAAAACAGCAAGACCGGTATAGAAAAGAATTTTTAGCGTGGTGGTTTCACTCTTTCTTTTTTTGATACTGGCCTTGATGATTTTCAATTCCGAAGTAAAAGTGTCTAGGGTAAGACTTTCTTCTCTTTGATCCAAGTTAGATTGAGGCTTTTGTTCAGTGTGTTTGGTTTCTTCGTTTTCCATGTCAGATCCGATTACTTATTAGAGTGTTTCGTTCATTGTTTTGGCAGAAACTATCCTACCAGATAATCCAAGTATAGCTGAATGAGTGAGTTGCCATAAAATAATGTGATCAGGGTGCCCATTGCAAGAAAAGGTCCGAACGGGATAAGGCTTTTCCTCGATATTTTTTGCACTGCGATTTGGAATAAGCCGATTATAGATCCTAATAATGCTCCGATAAAAATTACCAACAATACTTTTTGCCAACCCAGTAAAGCACCTGCTGCTGCAATGTATTTAATATCTCCTCCACCCATTCCGCCATTACTGAGAACGGCGAGCAAATAAAATAATCCGCCTCCTAAGAAAAACCCCAGTAAGGAGTTGGCATAACCTATTGTGTAGGTTCCCACTGCAAGGCCAAGAACAATGCCCGGTAGTGTGATTACATCGGGAATGATCTGGGGTTCAATATCTATAGCAGTGATGATTACCAGTGTGGGAGCCACCACAACGAAAACCAAAAAATCAAACGACAGTCCAAACCTGAAAAACCCAGTTATCAAAAGGGCGGCGGTTACCGCTTCAATAACCGGATAAATCGGGGAAATTCGTGTTGCACAGTCTCTGCACTTACCAGCGAGAATAATATAGCTGATAACGGGAATGTTATCCAGCGGGCGAACGGCGGATGAGCAAGCCGGACAGTGCGACCCGGGAAAAACAACAGATTCATTCAGCGGTAAACGGTGAATGCATACATTAGCAAAACTACCAATTACCAGTCCTAAACTAATAACAGCCCCGACCAAAACAGGGTGAGGAATTGCTTGAATAAATTCCATTCCTTAATTAATCCTAATTAAGGGATGAGAAGGAATTTTCATAGGTCACAGCTTTCATTGTTAGTGGTCGAAATTTTCAGCGTCTCATAAATAATATCGGCGGAAAATCCTCGCCTCTGAAGGTAATGGGCTAATCGGCGTGTTTTTTTTTCGGGTTCCAGTCCATGAAGGGATGCCAGCTTTTTACTGGCGCAAGCCAGGGCAAGATCTTTTTCCGGGTTGGCATCGTAAAGAGTATCCAAGGCTATTTCAATGATATTAGAGGCAATTCCTTTGGTGAAAAGTTCTTGGCGCACACGCTCTTTGCCAAATTTCTTATTTTCGATCCGCGATCGGCCCCATTCCATGGCAAAACGCTGGTCATTAATATAGTTCAGGCTTACAAGATACTGAATCGTCTTTTGTATAACGGAAGGTGCATGCTCCTTTTTTTCCAGATATTGGATAAGTTCCCTCTTGCTACGGTCCCGGTATGAAAGATGTTTTAAAGCTTGGGATTTAGCGGTTTTGAGGTCTTCACGATCCGGCATCGGACTTTATATTGGAATTAAGAGTTGGCTTTCTTTTCCTTTTTCGGAGGTTCTTCAGCATCCTTGACGGGCTCCGTTTCAGATGGAACCAGCCCCAGGGTTTTTCGTAGTTGATCTTCAATTTCCGCAGAGATCTCTAGATTTTCCGATAAAAACCTTTTTGAGTTTTCGCGACCCTGACCAATCCGGTTTTCCTTATAGGAGAACCAGGTGCCGCTTTTGGCGATAATATCGTGTGCTACACCTAGATCGAGCAGATCCCCATATTTGGAGATTCCTTTTCCATAAATAATATCGAATTCAACTTGGCGAAAGGGAGGGGCGACTTTATTTTTTACTACTTTGACCCGGGTGCGGTTACCGATGACATTTTCTCCGTCTTTCAGGGCCGCAATGCGACGGATATCCATACGGACAGAAGAATAAAACTTGAGAGCGTTTCCGCCGGTGGTGGTTTCGGGGTTTCCAAACATGACTCCTATTTTCATGCGAATCTGATTTATGAATATCAGGGAAGTTTTGGATTTGTTGACGACTCCGGCCAGTTTACGCATGGCTTGAGACATGAGCCGGGCTTGTAGTCCCATATGGGAATCCCCCATATCACCATCAAGTTCTGATTTAGGCACGAGGGCAGCTACGGAGTCGACCACGATAACATCCACAGCGCCGCTGCGAACGAGAACTTCCACGATCTCTAGTGCTTGCTCGCCGGTATCTGGCTGAGAGAGGAGCAGGTCATCCAGATCAACTCCGAGGTTGCTGGCATATTCTGGATCCATAGCGTGTTCTGCGTCTATGAATGCCGCGACCCCACCTTCTTTTTGCGCTTCCGCAATGATATGAAGGGTTAAACTGGTTTTTCCTGAACCTTCAGGGCCATATATCTCGATAACTCGGCCTCTTGGAACCCCACCTACACCTAATGCGTGATCCAGAGAAATGGAGCCGGTGGAAATGACACGGATTCCTTTCATGCTCTCGGCTTTGCCCAGTTTCATTATGGAGCCTTTGCCGAATTGTTTCTCTATTTGAGTGAATGCCAGTTCCAGTGCTTTTTCTCTGTCGTCCGCGCCCATCATGTCTCCTTGTTTATTTTAGTTTGCGGTAATGAATATCACAGCCCCGCGTAACGCCCCTTAGAAAGGGATGTAACTGAGCATGGGAATGCTGACTACCAGCTATTCGTGCCTATTGCTAGTCGACCCCGCGCCTAGTGGTGGACGACATTATACCTTTATACAGAGCGGGTGACCAATTATCTGAAAATATTTTTTCGGATACTCGGTTTGGAGTTAGGAGGTAAAATTGATGGGAAAACTACAAAGGAGAATATTAGGATTTAGCAGTCATTTTAGTTTCCAGAGAACGGCCAAATCCTAAAATGCTGGCGCGGAAACTACGGTTTGTAATGCGGTCATATTTTCTCAGAATCAGGCGTTTCATGACCTCTTTACATTCCTCAGGGGTGATTTGGCCTTGTTCCAACTTTTTCTTGAGGAAGTTGATATTTTTTACCTCTAAAAGGGAACGTAAACCGCTTCTCATGGCATTATCCTTCTTTTTTCTAGCCTGTGTTGATCGGATTCAAAAAGCATAGCAGTTTTCATGATCCATGTAAAGCATTGATTTTTATTGTATTATGTATTTATGTTTGATTGGGTGGAGGCCTGATTTAATTCCACCCTCTGGAACGTGGCAGCAGGGTCAAAAGTTTGATATTCTTTCAAGTCGTGAGCGTTTACAGTCGATGATAAATTATGGCTTTATTTAATAGACGTCCATATTTGGGTATTCTGGTTTTGTGCGGGTTTTTATTGGCAGGATGTGGGGGAAAACCAGAGGGGGAAGTAAAGATAGAAAACTTTGAAACGCCCCCTCAGGTGACCATCACTCTACATTCCCAGTTAGAGCTGGATTATTCTCTGGAGCCAGAATCTCAGTTGGAAACTGCCGATGGGGAAGATGTTGGAGAGGAGACGAATAAATTCATATCCGATGTGTATGCCAAGCTAAAAAAGGAGAGGAAGAGAAGGGGTAAAGGAAAACTTCTTCCGGCATTTCAAGCGGATGCTGGATACCAGTCTATCAAAAGGTATGAGAATATTGACACTCAACGTTATGCCATTACGATTAAGAAACGCCCAGAAAAGCCTCAAATAAGAAAAACGGTTAAAGTCCAGGATAAGCCTTTGATCTTTGCTGGAAGAGGCTACAATATTTCTGCTTTTGAAAAGGAAATAAAACCTGCGATTGACGTAGACTATTCCACCCATTTGCTTGTCGCGCCTCCAGATCCGTCTGTTATAGAAAAAGTAGACTTGCTGGACCCTAAGGGGGGATACTCCCGGGATACGAAGTTTCTGGTTTACAGCTCTACACGTTCTGCTTTTAATGAATTACCCCCCCCTCTTATTGAGAACATACCCGAACCTTCGCGTAGTGTTGAATCTACTGTCTCGCTGAAAAGGAACCCGGATTCTGTCCTTGTATTTCAACCTGGGAAGGAAAGCCTGTTGCTGCTGAGGAAAGCCGAAAAACAGTTTGACTTGTTGGAAGGGAATGAATCTCTTAATAAAAAACAGTTTAATGCTTCTTCTGTTAAGGTCCCTGGAACCAGTAATAAAACACCCAGTACCCTACAATAAAAAGTCCAATTAATATTTTTCGGACGAGGCTGATTTGAGCTCCGCTATCCTCTTCTGGGAGGGGCTTATCTCGAGGCTTTCCTGTTTTTTCCCGATCAGGTTTTGATGAATCCATTATATTGCCAGCAAGTTTGAGAATAACGGGTCGCTTTAATATTATTTTAAGGATAAGAAAGCCTTCGTCAAGTCTGAGTTTGTCCTCTGAAAGGAATTAAGGCTTTTTCGTTTTAGCGCAACGAAACCCAAAACTATTGTTTTTTACCTCCGGGGTGAAGAAGCTTCGGTTAAAGGTCGGAGCACTCAATCCGCACCCATATGAAAGGCAGTCGAACCAGGACCCTCCTTTTAATACTCTTTTGTCTTTGCCATACTCCGCACGCGTAACAGGGTTTCCTGGATGAGGTAGATAGTAGCTATCTACCCATTCCCACACATTCCCGGAAATATCGTAGAGTCCGTAGGGACTTCGGCCTTTTGGGTACGAACCCACAGGCTGTGTGCCTGTGGAGTGCTTATAAGGATTATTGGATTTATCCAGGGACCACTCATTTCCCCAGGGATAAATGAGCCCTTCTTCTCCTCGAGCCGCCTTTTCCCATTCCTGCTCAGTAGGTAGGCGTTTGCCAGCCCAGGAGCAATAATCATGAGCATCAAACCAACTGACATAAACCACAGGGTGATTTTCCTTTCCCTTGGATATATTTCCTTCCGGCCAATGGTAAGGAGGAGTTCTCTGGGTGGTATTTACAAATTTAATATAGTCTGCGTTGGTGACCTCATTCAGGTCTATGTAAAATGCTTGGGTTGAGGATACATGCTCTGGCGCTTCATCATCCCAGCGTTCGTTCGATCCCATGATAAATTCTCCGGCAGGAACTGCGGCCATCGAGGTTGCGGGTTTATCTTGTTCCATTATTTCCTCAGATGAAGAACTGGGACTGGCTTGAATTATAGATTTTAATAAAAGGCTATTTTTGCTGAGGAGGCCTGTCGGCCCAAGCGGCGAAAAAGGGGATAGAACAGTTTTTTCAACAACACCTGTGTGACAGGCTTTGCATTCGGCTTGAGTGAACCTGTTTTTTTTTGCCTTTTGGATATGTTCTGGTTGATGGCAGGTGGTCCGACATTCTTTTCGAAGTGAGCCCAACTTTTCAAAAGCCAGGCAGGCTGTTGGGTTCCCAATGCCCCAGGTCAGTATGAAGGCTAAAAAATAAATTGATCTTAATATGTATCTGGAATTGACTCTCATACTTCATATTTATAGGATGATTCATTACGAGTCAAAAAAATTATTGCCGAAAGATATGGAGTGGTGGAGATGAGCATCCCTACATGGAGATTGATTGAAGATGGCCCTATGGATGGCAGATTGAACATGGCAATAGACAGGGCCATTCTTACTGCCTGCGAAAGAGGGCAGGCTCCTGCTACGTTGAGATTGTATGGTTGGGATAAACCCACTCTCTCTATTGGCTATTCCCAGAATGAATTAAGGGATGTGGACAGAGCTCAGTGTGAGAAAAGAAATATTCCCATTGTACGACGATTTACTGGAGGAAGAGCCTTGCTGCATCATTTTGAGTTCACCTACAGTCTCGTTGCTCCTATCCCCCATCCCCGCTTTCCAGGAAACCTAGCCGGAGCTTTTGGTGCTGTATCGAAAGCAGTAATTTCTTCATTGGAAAGAGCAGGTATTTCTAAACCCGAAATGGTTGGAATGAGCAAAAGAACCCCAGGTATAAGCCGCCATCGTTCTCCAGCCTGTTTCTCAGCATCCAATCATTGGGAAATTACGGTGAAGGGTAAAAAACTGGCAGGTAGCGCCCAACGCCGGCTAAGTGGGGCTTTCTTGCAGCATGGCTCTATCTTAATGGACTGGGAGCCGGAACTGGCCCATAGCCTGTTTCGCTATTCCTCCGAGTCTGAGAAGGAGCAAGGGTTGAAAACTTTGATTTCAAGAACGTTGACTTTGAAGGAAGCATTACCCGTAAAGCCAGATTGGGGAGAACTGGCTAATTGCTTTACAAATGGATTCCAGAATACGTTTCCTGGGAATTGGAAAACTGAAACTTTAAATTCATTGGAAATGAAACTCATGAAAGGTTATTTAAAGGAAAATTGATAGATAACCTAAAAGAAAGGTTTTAGGGCGAATCTATTAATACTTATATGGATTTTAAAATGATTTTAAAGTCCCCTTTTTTCTTAGGAAGTTATTGTTCCTCTCTGATGGATTGTTTATAATGCCCCCTCTTATTTTCTTTGAATTAATTTTTTTGGTATGTTTTCCGGGTGCTGAAACTTATGAATAACTTAGGCTTTTGGAAAACGGCGTTGAGGATAGTGGAGTGCTGATAAAATTTTGGGGTGTTAGAGGCAGTATTCCTTCTGGAAACCCAGAAACTGCGGGTGTTGGAGGCAATACGACCTGTATAGAGATCCGTTGCGGTGATGAATTGATAATCATTGATACGGGAACGGGTGTCCGGAAACTGGGCATGGGGCTTATGAAGGAAATGCCTGTTAAAGCTACAATCTTGTTTAGCCATGTTCATTGGGACCATATACAAGGTTTTCCCTTTTTCGCGCCTTTTTTTGTTCCCGGAAATGAGTTTCGGATTTTTGGGGGAACCAGCTTACCTTCAACCATTGAAGAGATTTTAAACCAGCAGATGACACCCCCTTGTTTTCCGGTCAAAACAGATTTGTTTGGAGCCACTATTTCTTATTATGATGTTAAACCCGGTGATGTGATTGAAGGGGATAATTACAAGGTTACTCTGGCTCCTCTGTATCATCCAAATGGATGTTATGCTTACCGGATCGAACATGAAGGGCAGACCTTGGTTTTTTCTACCGATTGTGAGCATTTTGAGGACAAGCCAAATAAAAACCTGATTGAGCTAAGCCAAGATGCCGATGCTCTTATTTATGATGCTCAGTATACTGAGGATGAATATTATGGCCTCAATGGCCAGTTCTCACGTAAAGGCTGGGGGCATAGCACAATGCGTGAAGGGATCAAAGTTGCGGAAGCAGCGAATGTCAAAAAACTGGTATTATTCCATCATGATCCCTCTCACGATGATAATTTTGTTAAACAAATTGAAACTGAATCCCGCCAACTTTTTCCAAAAAGCATAGCTGCCTATGAAGGCTTGCAAATCGATTTGTCACAGGAAGCACTGCCCAAATCCCTATTTGATTAAATCCTTGTTGCGAGTTTTGCTCGTACTGGTATTTCTTAATGGGTGTGGGGCCACCCAACCTCATGTTGCGGATAACCCGGCTAGCCAGCGTTTTCGCGATGTGACGGGAAAGCTTCTCCCTAAACTAGGTTTTTCTTCAAGGCAGGCCTTTTTCCTCCGTGCAGATCAGGATGCATTGTCAGATTTAATAATTTTAAAGAAGGCGATTCCAGGAAAATCTCAGATAAATCTTTTTGTTAATCATAACGAAAAAGGTTTTCAGCAGAAAAATCCTGGACGGTGGATTGAGGAATTGGAGGCTCCGATTCTTTCTCTCACGGTGGCGGATTTGAATCGGGATGGGGGTGATGACCTGATTCTCATTCTAAAAAAAATGGGAAGCGTATCCACAAAAATTCTTTTCAATAATAAGAAAGGCTATTTCTACGCTAAAGATAAAGAGGGGCCTTACTCTCTTCTTCCGGGGATAAACAGGGTGATATCTATTGACCTGGATCAGGATGGAGATAAAGACCTTTTTTATTTTGGCCAAAAGGTTCTAGGTGAGAATGGAAAGGTTTCCAGACACCAAACCCGAGTGCTCATTAATAAAGGCGAAGGAAGATTGGAGGATTTGACAGCGATGCTTTTGCCTCGTCTTCCCGCAGGAATTCGAGATGCCTCCTTTGCCGATTATAATGGTGATGGAGTTGTGGATGTTTTTCTGGTCTATGGAGGAGGCCAAAACCGGATTCTTATAAATAATGGATTGGGAAAATTTTCAGACCGAACCACCTCCCATATTCCACGCATTCTTGACGATAGCCAGCATGCCGACTGGGCTGATTTTGACGAGGATGGTGACAATGACCTTCTGGTTGTTAACCGAGAGATTGACCCTCATTACAGAGGGTATCCAGGGGAAACAGTATACTTTCTTGAAAATACAGGAGGAGGACATTTTAAAAAACGATCGCATAAAATGCTTCCTCGCCTTCCTTCCTATAAGGCCTACCTTTTGGACGCAAACGGAAATACCAAGCCAGATGCCTTGATCTTGACCTCAAAGGGAGTTTATTATTTACAAGGAAGAGGCCGTTGGGAGTTTGTCGATGAAACCCGTAAGAGGCTTCCACGTTTTCGTTTTTTTCGAGAGATGGATTTTGCAGACATCAACCAGGATGGATTTCTGGATTTATTCGCCTTGTCACCAACTCCGGGCAGAAGCCGGATTTGGTTGAACCGCTTCGATTGAGGAAAACCTATGTCAAAGTTCAAAAAAATGACTTTTCTTAAAGTGCTCACGACCGTTGCATGGGCAGATGGGGAAGTCTCGCAATCAGAATTTAATATTCTTAAATCATTTTACAAAAAATTTGATTTGGATAAGCATGAATTGGATGAGTTAAAGCCCTACCTTTTATCTCCGATCTTAAAAAAGGAAAAGGATGAGTTGTATAAACAGATGATTGCAGATTTATCTTCTCCTAAGGAGAAGAAAGAAATTATGGGTGCTTTAGAGGCTATGGCCGATGCTCAAAAAAGAATGAAGACTGATGAAAAGGAACTGGTTGATCAATTTGCAGAATGGTTGGGGAAAACTTCACATACAAAAAGGTCTTTCGGTCGGATTCGAAACCTTTTGCAGAAAACTATTTTCAAGCAAGCTCGGGATCCAAACCCGGATATGGAAAAATATTTTAAGCGGCGTGTTCTAAAAAATATTGAACTTAAAAGCGCGCATTCTAAAATCCCCACTAATTTATCCGAAGAGAAACTTTATTTTATCTGTCTAGTGGGTACGTTGATGGCAGCGATAGCTCACGTGGATGACCATTTTGATCCGGCAGAGAAAAAAGCATTGAAGCGGTGCCTTATCGATCAGTTTGCTTTAAAAGGCAAGGAATTGACTTTGTTGTTTGATGTGGTGGAGGAGCAGGCTCGACGGGGTTTTGATTTATATGAAGTGACTACTGAACTGAATCGCGTTGCTTCCTTCAATGATCGTGTTAATTTGATGGAATGCCTTTTTGATGTTTCTATTGCAGATGGAGAGATGGCTCATGAAGAGATGGAAGAAATCAGGCGGATCACTAAAGCCTTACGCATTCCCCATAAATCCTTCATTGAGCACAAGGTTCGTGCTTTGAATAAGATCAGGTAATGGCCCTGTTTGTAATCCTTTCTTTTTATTGTGGAAAAGGGTGATAGAGACTTGGCTATAAATTTTTCTTTGTGATTTTGACAGCCGTTCCAGTAATAGAAGAATGCTGGTTCAAATGTTAGGCGAATAATGAAAGAAAGTCAGAGAAAATTTCTCGGTATTATGTTTGAGTGTTGCAATATTTACAAACGTGTTTATGTGAATAAAGAAGGCAATGCGTATGAAGGACGTTGCCCGAAATGCTATGCTCAGGTGACAGTTCGGATTGGATCTGAAGGTTCAGATAATCGTTTCTTTCGCGCACGCTAATTTTATAATGTGAGAGAGAAAGAAGAGCTAAGTTGTTATGCGTTGGTCATCTCCCAATAAAATATCGAAGCTCTTTCAAATGAGTGGTGACCCTCAATGAAACTGGTTTTGCAAAGAGTGACGAGTGCTTCGGTTTCTGTCGGTGGTAGTACAATTGCGGATATTTCTAGAGGTCTGCTGATTTTTTTTGGCGCTGAAAAGCAGGATGATCTTGATAAGGTACAGATTCTCGCTGACAAAGCTTTGAACTTGAGGATTTTTCCGGATGACCAGGGAAAAATGAATCTATCCTGCCTTGATATATCTGCAGAGGTGTTGGTGGTTTCCCAATTTACGCTGGCTGGAGATTGTACCAAAGGGAGACGCCCAGGTTTTGATAATGCCGCTCCGCTGAATGAGGCAGAACTCCTTTACAATCAATTTATTCAGAAAATTTCTGCGGCAGGGATATCTATTGCGACGGGTCAGTTTGGGGCAGACATGCAGGTGGAATTAGTGAATGATGGACCGGTCACCTTTATTCTTGATCGGTAATTATTATTTTTCCTTTGATGTGCGGATCTGGTTGCGTTTGTGAAGGTCATAACCTTTGAGGGTTTCTGGAACCTGCAAATCCTTGAAGTCTTCCCGTGAAGCTTGGTATTTGGCGAATAAGGATTCCAGTACGGAACGGGTCTTCTTGAATAAATCCATTTTCTTGGCTTTATGAAAAACAAGTTCTGTGACCAGAAGGTTGGAAATGGCATCGTAACTTTGATTCTGGATGTCGTAGGTCAAGCCTAGTCTGTAATAGGCTTCTCCAAAACTGGGGTCAAGTTGGACGGCTTTTTTAAAAGACTCAATGGCTTCATCAAAGTCTTCCAAATCATATTTAATACGTCCTGATGAAAAATGAGTTTTACTATCATAGGGGCTTAGCTTGATCGATTGTTTAAGCTTGGCAAGGGCTTTTTTCCTCTTTCCCAGCTTTTCATAGCCCCAGGCCAGGCTATTCAGGATACTTTCATCTTTCCTGTCAAATTTTAACGCCGTTTCCCATTCATCAATGGCTTTGGGGTAATCCTTTTCTTTTGCGTAAATCACTCCCAGGTTGTAATGCGCCATGGCATTGGTTTTGTCCAGTTCCAGAGCTTTTTGGTAGACGGCAATCGCTTTTTTCTTTTGCCCCATTTTTTCATAGACCACTCCCATGTTGACGTGAGTTTCGGGAAGGCCAGGGTTTTTTTCCAGCGCTTGCTTCCAAAATTTTAACGCCTGTTTGTCTTTCCCTGCTTTCTCGGAAGCCACTCCCAGATTATTGAAAACAATATGCATGTTGTTATTTCTGGTTTGTGCGACCTTTAGGTAACGAAGAGCATTTTTCATGTTTCCATTTTTTAGGTAAATGGAGCCCAGGTCTGTGGCGATATCGGGTTGTGTAGGATTTAGCTTGAACGATTTTAATAGGGCCTTTTCGGAATCTGGATAATGTTTTAAATAAAACAGAGCGATTCCTTTTTCACGGTATGCTTCTCCATAATCCCCTTTGAGGCGCGTGGCTTCGTTCAGTTCATGGAGAGCGGTTTGAAATTCTTCTTTCTCAATATAAGCTTTTCCCAGTTGGTAATGGGCTTCAGGATCATTAGGTTGGTCTTTAACTTTTTTCGAATAGATTATTAGTCTTCCTTCAAGAGAGTCTTCCTTGGGGCCACAAGCCAGAAGAAACATTAAAGGAATTAGAATGAATAATCGTATCATGCGGTCTCGCAAAATTTATATTTCGTCTATAAAAGTTTTGTAGGAGAGCAACGCTGTATCCGGAGATCCGGCTAATATGAATAGGATAAAAGGATGGAGGAGGAGTGGCAAGTTAAAAAGGAATAGCACCTCGAGCTAGCTCCATCAAAAAAGAAGGGAACAATCCAATGGCTACGACCATCACACAGCTGACGGTAACCAAAAGTCCCATGCCTTTAGGGATCACTGGTTGTGGAGCGCTTTCATCTTCATGGAAATACATCATGACGATTACGCGGAGATAAAAATAAACGGAAATGATGCTCGCGACGACAGCTAAAATGGTTATGAGAATGTATCCTTTTTTGACTGCTGCATAGAAAACAAATAATTTTCCGAAGAAACCTGCTGTAGGTGGAAATCCGGCGAGAGAAACCATAAACAGGCTCATAGCTGCTGCCAGAAGAGGATTTCTTTTAGCCAGCCCCTTGAACCGATTGATGGAATTGCCTTCCCGTCCTTCTCCTTCCATAATGAAGACTACTGCAAACGCTCCTATATTCATGAAAAGGTAAACCGAAAGGTAAAATAAAATACTTGCCATTCCTTCCTGAGTATTGGTGACTACACCAATTAACAAGTACCCGGCATGTGCAACGCCAGAATAGGCAAGCATCCGTTTAAGGTCATCCTGAAAAATGGCAGCTGTATTCCCAACGAGCATTGTTAGTACCGAGGTGCCGAATAGAATTGGCATCCAGGCCTTTTCCAGTTCTGGAAGAGCGGTGAAAAAAATACGGGCAATTACCGCAAAAGCGGCTGCCTTGGTCGCTACCGACATGAATCCGGTAATAGGAGTCGGCGCACCCTGATAGACATCTGGAGTCCAGGAATGAAAAGGAACCAGAGAAATTTTAAAAGCCAACCCGCAAAACATCAGCCCCATCCCGATATAAACCAGCGTGTTCTTAGTGTAAGGATTTTCTGTTAGGAGTTGCCCGATCATTCTGAGTTCGGTTGTTCCGCTCCCGGCATAAATCAAGGCCATGCCGTAAACTAAAATGGCGGAGGAAAATGCACCTGTCAGTAGGTATTTAACCGTAGACTCCTGCGAAGCCTGAGTTTCCCAGGTTAATTCAGTTTTACTATGAGGCCCTTCCTTGCCGGTTCCGTGTTTCGCAGAAAAGCCGCAGAGAATATAAAGGGCGATGGAAAATAGCTCTAGGGACATGAATACGGTGATCAGGTTTCCTGATTTAGCCAGGAACATCATGCCGGCAACCGCCATTAGTAAAAGCGTAAAGTACTCTGCCTTGTTTTCATGGCTTTCTTGCGGGTAACGCGCCGATCCAAATACCGCAAACAAGGACATCAGTAGAAATATCAGATTGAAGGCCAGAGAGAATCGGTCATGGATCAACGCACCGCTAAACATACTCGGATTGCCGCCATTTTCAACGGTTGGAGCTCCTCCCCAAAGACTCAGGGTGAACAACAACGCTGCACCGATACCTACTAGCGAAACACCGGATAGAAAAGGAAGGGTGTCCATCTCCTTTTTAAGTCCGGCCAGAAGAATAAAAAAGGCGGTGAGCATAATGATGAGCTCCGGCCCAATGGCCGCCCAGCTCATATCGTCAAAGTTGATCACGATTTCCATGAATCTTCCTAGTGGTTCCTGCAAAGGTCTTGAGTGACAAAACCCCATATTAAATCAATAATTATGGGGTGTTTTATAGCATTTTGGCGCTTTTTGCAACCCTGATAGCATACATTATATATATGTACCAAATATAGAATTACTCCTCTCCGAATTTACCCACAAAAGCACTTGCGAATTGAGGCATTTCCCGTCAAGATAGGGTTTTTTTAACTCTAATTAGTGGAGAACTCCGTGGATCTTAATGAGGCAAGGGCTTATCTCAATTACCTCCTCACTTTAGGACTTCGTCGTGAAGAGGCGTTTGGTCCCATGGCACTCGATTTTATCCGGGAAACGGATTTCGATGCAATCGGGTTTTTGCCGGAGGAGCAGTTCAGCCTTATTATGGCGACTGTCCAGGCTCTGGCCGATGAGCCGAAACGCTACACTCTAAAGCTTGAGATGCTCAGCCGAGCACGGGAACTGGTCGATAAAACCACCTATAATAATCCACAGCTGACCCGCCAGATCGAGCAGGACATCAAAAAGACTGAAGCCGAGGTCAATATATATAATGAAGCTATGCGACCCGTTAAAACCGGTAACCCGGAGAAACAACGTTTGGTCGTGCAGACAGAGGCCCCCGAATATTTTCTAGATATTGCTCAGAAACGGGCCTCAACCTATTATCAGAACAAGTTTGGTTTGAGCAAGGAGGAAAAAACCGCGCAACATTTTGGCGGTGGTCCCAGAAAGTTTGAGCCAGATAATGTTAAGGCGCATCGTGAATATCCGGGGGCATGTGGTCCGTTCATGAATGCTCGCGCTAATGCTTTTCACCTGATGATGCCTTTTGATATAAAAATCAGCAAAAAACCTGATGATCCTCTTGATGGAGGGGTGAGAGCTTATTATTGCAAAATGGGTTATTCATTCCCTCTTGGGTTTGAAATGGGGAAAATCTGCAGTTATGAGGATGGGGAGATTCTGGATATTTCTATGGACGATCCAAATTTGATATTCCTGTCGGTTTCGCGGATCAAGGAAAGGGAGTTCAGGGCCCCCGCCTACCCTGGCACGCCGGAAGTTCCAGTGGAATATGCCTACCCTCGTGCAGTTCTGGAGCGTACCGGAACTCTGGGGCCCTATGTGCAGGTGGTTTCAAATTTTAAAATCTGGTTCGATTCTAGTCAGGTATCGATTCTCATTCAGGGATCTCCTGATCTTTATGAGTATGGGCTTCAAGGGGGTTCTGGCCTTATGGTGCGTAGCCACGCCGCAGACAAGGTTCCGGCCTATGTGGAAAATACTTCTCAGCCTTGGCAGGAAGGGATGAGTTTCAATTTCGTCAACATTCACTTGGCTCTGAGTCCAGGAACCGAATCGGCTATTGTCCCTTACAATACTCCGCTTTTTACGGTTTACCCTATATTGCCTGTCCAGAATTTCAAATGGATGGATATATCGGAGGCCTGAGTTCCTGTATTCGCTTTTCCATCCCCTTTAAAATCCTGTTTTCAAATTTACGTTATAATAAAAAAACAGGATAGATTCTGGTGAATGATGATTCGAAAAGATAAATTTCGGTGCTGGGCAGTTCTGGGATTTATATTTCCGGCGTTTTTTCTTCTAAATATTCCTGCATCTAAGGCTTCAACCCCTCTCAACATTCCTATTCAGGTTACTTCCAACCCAGGAGAAGATTTTGCCCCTGCTGTATCAGCAGACGGGAAGATTATGGTTTACGTCTCGGACAAGTCGGGAAACCTGGATTTGTGGTTAAAACGTTTAGGGCCAGGTATTCAACTTCCCGACAAAAGGTTGACCTTTCATAGTTCAGAAGATAGCAGTCCCGAGATCAGCCCCGATGGAAAAAGGGTGGTTTTCGTTTCTCATCGAAGCGATCCAAGAGGGGATATTTATATTCTTGACCTGTCTGCGAAAAAAGAGGAAGGGCTCAAACCGGTTATTCAAAAACCGGGAGAGGAAAGAGACCCTGTCTGGTCGTTGAACCAGAAAGCGATATATTTTTCATCTCGTTCATCGAGTATTTCACAACCGGTAATTGAAAAAATTGAATTAGAGGGAGCAAAGCGCACTGAACTATTAAAACAGGGAGGCATAAACCTATCGTTGTCTCCTGATGAGAAGTTTCTTGCGTTTGTGACCGGTGAGGGCGATTTAAAAGTTTATAATTTGGAATCTACCTCTACCCAGATCCTGACGCAAGGGTCGTTCATTGATGCATTCCCTCGCTGGTCGGTGGATGGAAAATCTATTCTTTTTACCCGCTATCAAAACGATACCAATCAAGATGGTCAGTTGGGCATTGATGACAATTCCGATATCTGGAGCGTGGAGTTTGTAGCCGGGCACTCAGGACGATTTCGCCAATTGACCGAAAGCTCTACTTATGATTTTCTGCCCCGCCCGCTAGATGAAAAGCATTTTTTATTCACCTCCCACCACAAGGGCAATTCGGATATATGGAAGCTTCCTCATTCCGGGATCATGCCTGCTTTGGACAAAGGGGCAGAAGAATTTACCAATGAAAATTGTTTTCCGAAGGTTGCCTCCTATCCTTGTCTGTTGATCTTGAATAATCTTGCAACTCCTGAAAAAGGAACAATAGCTAAAATTCGCTACCGTATGGCAATGCAATATTTGGGGCTGGGGCATAACGAGTCTGCGCGTTCCATTTTCAATCTGATCCTTGAAGAGGGCGATAAAGTTTTTCAGGGTCTTTCTGAAATAGAGCTTTTGCGCTTGCAGGATGGAGAGAAAGCAAACTTGAATAAGCTGGAAAAAATTGTTGCCGATTACGCGGGTGTGACCGCTGTGGAGGCAAGAGGCCTGCTGGAAATGGGAAACCAGTCGCTAATTTTGGATGAACCGGATAAGGCTCTGGAATATTTTCAAAAAGTGATCCGGCAATACCCAACGGAACGTGAAACTTCTGCTGAAGCGGCATTTTCCCAAAATGGCATTCACGCTCTGGTAGGAAACCGGGAAAAACTTGTCGAGTCATTGATTCAGGTGATAAAGGATTATCCAGACATTGAATATTGGAAACAAAAATCAATGGAAGAGATTCTCCGAATTTACGAAAACCAGCCAACTATTGAGAAAAAAGTTTCCAGCTTACAGGTTCTGGCAGAAACGGATATCCCATTGCTATCTGCCATGGTGCAGAACCGCATTGGGGAACTGTATCATCAGTCAGCGGAAAACCTTCTTGCCAAGGAGGCTTATCAGAAAACCAAAGGGGTTGAAGAAGAAGTCTTCAAAGCCAAGTTTGCCCTGGCTCGCATTTATGCCGAGGAGGAAAATTTCGACAAGAGCTTGAGCATTTATCGAGAGATATCCGGTGGGGTGGATGGATCTTATGTTCAGTCTGCCCGTGAAGGCCTGATACAAAAAACACTGGAAAAAGGCTACTGGGAATTGCGGGTCGGAGAAGTGAAGTTGGCGTTGAAAACATTTCTTGAGCTGATTAAGTCTAGTCCTCATGTAGTGAAAGCTCATAGGGGATATCTGCAGGCCAATGCGGCTTTAGGGAAAAGTGCCGTAAGGTTTTATCAAGAGCGTTTAAGATCGGGTTCAGCGGTGGATCATTATGCATTAGGCTTGGCCCTTACCTATCTGAATCCTCCTGCACTGGAGGAAGCGGAAGCAGAAATCGGTAAAGCTCTCGCGCAAAATTCTCAAGAAGTTTTTTATCATCAGACTCTAGGGTGGATTTATGAACAGAAAGAGCGAGTGGAATCCGGTTTCATGGAAAAAGCCCTGCACGAATACCAAATTGCGTTGGCACTTAATAAAGAAGATTCTCGTAACGAGGCGGACCTGCTTCTCAATTTAGGGAATGGACATTATCTATTAAACAATCCTTTGTCTGCCAATCATTATTATAGGGAACGGGAAGAAAGCGGAGAGCCATTTCTCAATCCTGATAGGGAGGCTATTTACCGAAAGCGGTATGGTTCTGCGGCATTCAAGTCGGGTGCCCCTCTGTTGGCAGTCACACAATTCAAAAAAGCTCTTGAGATAGAAGAAAAGAAAAACGGCCGTGTAGCAGAATTGCATGATCGAATCGCATTGGCTTATCAAGACCACGGAGATTATGCCCAGGCTGTTGAGCATTTTACCAAGAGCCTTGAATTGAATCGTCAGGCGGGCAATCAGACTTCATTGTCTAAGACGCTCAGGAATATTGCCAACAATATTTATTCTGGAAATAAAAATGATCCTGATTCAGAAGAGATGACTCGTGCCCTCAATCATTATTTTCAGTCTATTGAAAAGCTTGAGCAGTATGGGGTGGTGGCGTTGAAAAAGAAATCAAGTGCTTTAATAGATGTAAATATTGAGACGGGGATTGGGGACGATGTTTCTTCAGCGGCGCATGGGTTTGATAAGACCGGAGAGATGAAACTCATCTTCCATTACATCGGAAAAATTTATGGAGACTTTGGTCACCATGAAAAAGCCATAGAATATTTTAAGAAAAAATTGGAGCTAATACCTTCTGGTCTGGATGTTGATAAAAATATTCCAGTTTTGCTGGAAAAAGCGCTCCTATTGAATCAAATCGGGAATTATTATTTTCAGTCATCTAATTATGATTCCAGTCTGGAATTCTTTAAAAAATCTTTCGAACTCTCAAAACAACTGGACAGCCACCGTGGGATGATGGTCAATGCGGCAAATATAAGCCGTACAGTTTTTGTTTTGAGTTCCCAGAATCCTTTGGCTTCTTTGAAAGATGATATTCACCAGACGATTTGGATTTTAGAAAAGGCTGTGGAAAAAGTGGGCGGAGCAGGAATCCTTTCTGAGCCAGAGCCATTAATGGTACTGCATAATTATTTGGGCATTCTGTATCATTTTCAAGGATTTCATTTGGACAAAGCGGCAAAAAGCCTGGACAAAAATAGGATAGAAGACCAATTCAAATCTAGCCTGATAGGATTGAAACTGCAATGGGAAAGTGTTCAAAAATCCATCCGCAACTTTGAATTAGCTTTGGCTGTTGCGGGTCAGGTCAAGCCGAACAAACTGGTTGGAGCGATCTGGCAGAACCTTGAATGGACCCGTTATCTCGCGGGGATGAAACCGGATAACCATATTGCTTCTATCAAGGATCGCTGGCAGTCCACCTATTCGTTAGCAAAGCAATCGGTTGAGGTTGACCGTCTTTCTCTATTGCTGGAAGCGGAAAAGGAATTGAGCCGCCTGCCTTATGGTTGGGTGGACCGCTCTGTTCTCGCATTGGTCGAGCAACTTTATGAGGATATCGTATCCTTATTATTCAGTCAGAAAAAGTTTTCCTCCGCATTAATGTTTTCAGAAAAGGGCAAGAAACAAGTCCAGATGGCATTGGCTCCTCCTCTACGTTTTTCTGATGAGGATCGCCAGGTTTATCTAGATGAAATTGTTTCTTTTTCCAAGCTTTTGAAAACGACTCCTGAAGAGCAGGTTTCAGCACTTTTGGATGAGTATCAGGAGTTTCTGGAGTTGGTCGATGAAGATGACCCGACACTTATTGACTGGGTATCACCCAGAGTTCCACCGCTTGATGTTTTGCAATCCTTTTTGAAACCTCGACAATTATTTTTGAAATTTCAGAGGGTTAATAATGAAATTTTGGTCTGGTGGGTGCGAAACGATAAAGCAGGGGGTGAACGAATTCCCGGAAGCAAACAACTTTTTGACCTGATAGCGCTATCCGCAAACAACGAAAACCGGATAAGTTCTCAATTGGTTAACGATTTGTCTCGACTTGTTATGACTCCACTAATGGAATTGATAGGGCCAGAGACGGAGTCGGTGATATTGGTTGCTGATGGAAAACTGGAGTTTTTGCCGTGGGCCGCAATGAAATTGGGGGCAGAACCCTTAATAAAAACCTCAGCACTGACTTTTGCCTCTTCGCTTTCACAGTGGGAACGATCGATAAAATTAAAAAACCTGTATAACTCCCGTCTCCTGGTTCTGGATGCGGAGGGCAAAGAAAATAAGGCGACGGATTATTCCACTATTTTGAAACTCCATGGTGATGATGCAAACCTTAAAAATTTTTTAACAAACTGGGAGCATTTTGGTGTGGTGCAGATTCAAAGCCCGGTTCGTTTAAACCGTCTTGATCCCTTATCATCTTTCATCACCTTGAATCGCCAAACCAACCATTTTCAAAGAATTCCTTTATCGGCTCTTTATGAAAAACCTTTTAAGCCTAATTTAATGGTGATGGCTGATGTAGAACATGAATTCGATCCTTTATTATCGCTTTCTTCAACCAGTTTGCTTTTAGATGGATTGGTGTTCAAAGGTTATCCTGGAGTTTTGCTCCATGCCGGAAAGTCGGACGGAAAACTGCACCATGAAATGATGAAACATTTTATGGCAAATATCAGAAAGATAAACCCTGCCGAATTATTACGAAGAATACAAATGGGACTTTCAAAAAAATATCCAGAAAGCTTTGAGTGGGCAGAGTACCGCTTTTTTGGTTTTCCTGGTATGAGCGATGAAGAAAAGAAATCGTTTGCAGAAAAGCATTTTCAAGCCAATTTGCAAAAAGGTGCATCTGCATTCAAGGGAAAAGACTGGCTGACTGTCATCGACCACCTGGAAAAAGCATTGGTATTGCAAACCTATCTTGCAGATAAACAGATGGCGGGAAAGATATACAAAACGCTGGCGCAGGCGGCCTACAACCTTGAGGACTACTCCAAAGCTATTAGGTACCAAAAAAAGATACTGCCTTATTCCGAAGAAGACCCTGAAGAGCTGGCGGAGGCGCATTATTTCCTGGGGATTTTAAATTCCCGCACAGAAAATTTTCCTTCCGCTGTCGAGCATTTGCAAAAGGCTCTGCGGATATATGAAGAATATGAAATCCTCGATCGTTTGGCGGAGAGTTATAGCACATTGGGAATCGTGGAAGAAAATGCACTGGACTATGACAATGCTCTTAAAGCGTTCAATGCTTCGCTGGCGATCAATGAAGAGATTGGAGAAGACCTGAACCGAGGCCGCGAATTGCGCCGCATTGGCAGGATTTATTATCTGCGCTTGAATCGCTTCCCGGAAGCCAGGAAATTTTTTAATCAGGCTTATGAATTGTTCAAAGATCTGCAGCAGGTCGATCAACAGGTGGAGTCTCTTTTGGAACTGGGCCTGGTGGCAGAGAAAGAAGGGGATTTTAAACAGGCTCTTGAATTTTATGGAAGAGGGCAAGCTTTGGCCGAAGAAGCTGGCCTCAGGTCGGGACTTGCTAAAGCATTTTTATATCAGGCCAATTCCCATTGGTTTCAGGGAAACTACCAGCAAGCTTTCAGGTTTCAAAGACAGTCTTTGGAAATTGCCAGAGAACTGGGGGATAAACTTCAGCAGGCCTTTATCCTGAACACATTGGGATTGATCCATTGGACTCTTAACGATCCGAGCCGGGCTTTGGAAAACCTGAGCCAGAGCCTGGAGTTGGCGAAAGCATCTCAATCTCTCCTGGATATTGCCACAGCCTATAACAACATTGGTCTTGTGCACCGCAAGGAAAAGCGGTACCCCGAAGCCCTTGATTTTTTTAAGAAAGCTTTAAAGAGGGATGAACAACTCAAATCAAAATGGGGGCAGGGCTATACGCATCGAAACATGGGGATGAGCTATTTGCGTATGGGCCAGTTGGAAACGGCGGAGACTCATCTAAAGAAGGCCGTGGAGCTCAGTCGTGAAATTGGCAATCGAACGAATCTTGTAAAGGCGATGTTGGAGTTGGGCAATTTAGCATTGGAACGCAATCAGTGGGAGTCGGCAGTCTCTTTGTTTCGAAAAACCTTAGAGCTTGCCACCCGCATTAATGTTAAGGAGGTTTCTTGGAGGGCTTTACGTGGAGAAGGATTCGCCCTCATTCAACTTGGGAAAAATGAGCCTGCACGGGTTGCGTATATAAAATCGGTGGCTGTAGTAGATGCCTTGCGCGCGGCTATCAAGGTGGAAGAGTTTCAGAATGGATTTTTGACCGACAAACAGGATGTGTATAAAGAGCTGGTTCTCCTGCTATTGAATATGGGAAAGATTAACGAGTCGTTCCAATTCGCTGAACGTGCAAAATCGAGAAGTTTTATCGATTTGTTAGGAAATCAGAAAATCAGTTTGAAGAATGATGTCAGCAGAAACCTGTATGAAACTTTGAACCGTAAGAAACAAGCCATTCGAAAAATTGAAGAGGACATGACGAACGCCCGCAATTCCGGTCAGGATGAAGACGCAAAATCGCTGGCTGAGGAACTGGTGAAAGCCAGGAACCAGTATCAGGATCTCCTGATTAATGCCAAAGAGCAGAACCCTGAAATTTCCAGTTTTGTTACGGTAGAAGCGATAACTCTCAAAGCATTGCAGTCATTGTTGGATGATTCGGTGGCACTGATAGAGTACATGGTGGCAGAAAACGAGCTGGTCGCCTGGGTGATCTCTAAGGAGAAAATTGAGGTCGCCCGTGTGCCATTAGAGGAGAAGCGGTTGAACGGTTTGATCGCTGATTATCGCGAACGTATTCAAAAGCTGGCTCCCATTGAAGAACAGGCGCAACAGCTATATTCGCTGCTGATCAAACCCGTTGAGCCATTTTTTAAAGGGAAAAGAATTTTAGGAATCATTCCACATGGACACCTGCATTATATTTCTTTTTCCTCCTTGAAGGATGAGCAGGGCTATTTGGTTGAAAAATACCCTTTGTTTTATTCTCCCAGCGCTTCGGTTATGCAATTTACTTTTAAAGAGGTGGCAAAGCGGGATCGGGATATCAAGGTTCTGGCAATTGGGAACCCGGATCTGGGAGACTTTAATTATGATTTGCCTCTGGCAGAAATGGAGTCCAACGCCATCAAATGGGATTTCCCGAAGGTCGATATTTTTACCCGCGAGAATGCCACAGAGAGCTTGCTTCATGAACGTATCGGAGAGTATCAGATCATACATATTGCTTCGCATGGTGAGTTTGATCCGGTCAACCCTTTGTTTTCATCGTTAAAGCTGGCACGTACAGCCACGGAAGATGGTAATTTTGAGATGAATGAAGTGTTTGGGTTGGAAATCAATGCCGATATCGTAACCTTGAGTGGGTGTCAAACCGGACTAGGGGATATTGTTGGAGGCGATGAACTGGTGGGGCTCAATCGTGCCTTTATATACGCAGGCACACGGTCCATCTTATCTTCCTTGTGGAGAGTCAGCGATATCTCCACGGCAGTGTTGATCAAACATTTCTACCGGAACTACGGGCACATAAATAAGGCTGAAAGCCTGAGGAAAGCCCAACTACTGGTCAAGCGTCTTTACCCACACCCCTCGTACTGGGCGGCCTTCAACCTTACCGGTGACTACCGATAGCGCACTCTTCTCGTTAATGAAGAGGGCGAGCCGATATTTTGGGAAACTCCTGATCCAACTTTGCCTTCAAGCCTTTGGGCATTTCGCGTTTTCTTCCCTTGGTGATGGATGAAAGATTTTCAGCTTCGTAGAACCGCCTCCAATGTCTTTCATGTAATTTTTTTGATGAATGGACTTTTTTGACCTTCCCCTCAGAATCGTAAATAGTAACCGGGAAAAACATTCTCCTCACCTCCTCTATATTTTGAGGTGAAACCGAACACTAGCCTCGTATTTAATATAGGTTTGAAAAATAAATCTTCCACTAAAATTAAAGATAGTTTTTTGGAATATTTGGATGGATTTAACGACCATTTAAAGTAGGAGGATGAATAATATATTAACGATGGAGGTTGTCATGGGTATGCACAGTGCACCATTTCAAGGCGTTTCAAGGAACTGGGATGGCAGGAAATCAGAACATGCTTCCCTGTCAAGTTGGAAGCGGATAGTTTTTATGGCCTTTATGACTGTTGTGCTCCTTTTTATACTTGTCTTCCTTTAATATTGAATTTGCGGCTGAATGATAAATGTAAGGTTTGAAAAGGTGAGACGAATAAACTCAAACCCTTTGATTTTTCCGCGTTTATTTTGCCATATTAAAGAGGGAGAACTTTTGTAAAAATAAAATGATTGCTTCTACTTAAGAAAAGCTTTAACTCTAAGTAGAGTTACATTAGTGTCCATACATTTATATCGAGTGAACCCCGTCTTTTTTAAGCGGTAAATATCTGTAATTGGAGTTTGGTTCATCATGTCTTCTGAGCTTGGTACCGAGCATTTTCATCCCATTGATAGCAAGATTCTGGATAAAAATGCAGATCTCGCATTCAACATTTATTATAAACAGGGTGCTGATGAAGATAACTTTGTTTTGTATGCCAGCAAAGACCCTCGTTATCGCGATAAGGTGAAGGAACTGTTGCAATCTTCAGATTTTATGGAAGAGCTTTTTATCCATGAAGAAGATCTGACTCTTTATTTTGAGCATGCCACCAATTCCCTGCGTGATTACGTTGTCAACTCGGACGCTACCCCTGAAAAAAAAATGGAAAAGGTTTATGACCTTTCCAGGGATGTGACTCGGCAGTTTTTTGATGCAAATTCCTCCCCCGAAATTCTGCGAGGTTCTGATCAGGTGGTGGACCTGATGGGGAAATGTTTGGAGAGTAATGAATTAGGGTTCCACGGGCTGACCAAGATCATGGAGAAAGATTATTATACTTACACCCATAGCATCAACGTCGGGCTCTTATGCATGTCATTCGCGCTAAAATTAGGCATGTCTTCCGACGAAGTCCATGAGTTGGGTCTCGGAGGTATGTTGCACGATGTCGGCAAATCAAGAATTCCTAAGGAAATAATTAATAAAAAAGGAGCTTTGACAGAAGAAGAGTTTGAAATGATCATCAAACACACGGATAGCGGTGAGGATGTTTTGAATGATCTAGGGTGCTATGGAGAAAAAGTCATTCAAATGGTAGGTCAGCACCATGAAAAATTTAACGGAAAGGGTTATCACCGGGGCCTTGAGGGTGAAGAAATTTCCCTGTTTGCAAGAATATGTAAATTGACTGATGTTTATGATGCTCTGACAACCCGTCGCAGTTACAAGAAATCCTTGAAAGTTATTGAGGCGCTCACCATTATGAAAACCAAAATGGGTCAAGAGTTTGACCCGAAACTGCTGAACTCCTTTATCCTCATGATGGGGCCAGAAGCCTGATCATTAAGAAGCTATTGCAATTTAACTTGTAAATGTAGGTCCTCCATACCTGTTTGGTTATTCGTCCCGTTGCGATTTTCCTTTAATCGTGTTCAAATACGGTACTAGAATATTTCAAAGCTAAGTCAATTAAGGATTTAAAGATGGCAGAGAGACCAAAAAGGCCCAAAATGGTTTTTAGAAAATTTCTTGAGGAGAACAAAGGCAGCCTTGAGGAGTTTGGCAACCGCAAAGGCGAGAAATATACGCGCGAGCCGTGGATGTTGAATGCCAACCCGGCAGCCGAATGGACGATGGAAATTGAGGTCGAAGATGACCAAAGCGGAAATTAGCAGACAGTTGCCAGCACTTTTAAAAAACGCTGAAATTCTTCCTGGGTAATGTCTCCCACATTTGCGATACGAAGAATATTGTTGCTCAAGTTTCCCATAGCCTCCGCTGTTTAAAACAGAGATCCTCAAAACCAGACTGACAGTCAATTAAATCCTCCCCCCCCCCCCC
>JABHBK010000039.1 GCA_018673915.1 Nitrospina sp.
AACACCTGGTATCAACGCATGGTTTTCTCCTAAAAGGGATTGTTTTAATAATTTTATACCAAACCACCCTTTCCTATATTTTTCAGAAACCATTAAGTTATGAATATTAGGGATAAATTCGATCTGATCTTTATTTTTCCACACCCACCTCATTTTATGAATACAACCTACAACCTTACCTTCGGCAAGGCCCAAAATAAAATCTTCTTCAGAGCTGTTTCCGCATGGGTTTTCCTTGTAAAGCCAATTTAAATATTTTTCAGACGATTGATAACAAGATTTACCCCATGACTCCTCGGCAAATTCAGTGTAGGGCCTTAGATATTTTCTTTGAAAAAAATCAAGCTGTATTTCTGGCATAAATTCTGGAACCTACGAATAGATATTGAAGGCACAAATGCAGAGTCACCTTTTTTGATCAACAAAGTGCTCCCGCAATAGTCAGTTCTTTCTTATGTTCTTGAGTCGATCAAAATATTGTTTTGCATTAATTATTTTAATCTTTGCAGGCACCTTATTGGCCCGCCCCAATTAGTTTTACCACTTTCTAAGCTAGGATTTCCAATTAGAGCCTTAAAAATCCCCGGATCCTCATCCAAGAAAAAGAAGTTTGGCGCAGAATGTTAGCCTCGACAAACAAGGCATTTTTTGCTTCCAAATAAGAATTATTTGCTAAAAAATTCCTTCACACTGCTTATCACCACCCACACATCCTCATCGGAAAGTTCTGTATGCAGGGGAAGAGCTAGAATCTCATTAAAAACCTTATCTGTATTAGGGAATGACGTGTTGGTCCTGTAAAAAGAATGCAAATGGTTTGGAACATATGGGACACTTGATTCAATATCCCGATCCTTAAGAAATTGTATCAATTTATCCCTTTTATTTCCCAGCACAAGTATCACAAAAATATGAGGCGCCACGACCGAGTAATCAACGGGTAACAGTTGAACAGAAGAAATATTTTTGAATTCTGAAACATATTGGACGCATATTTCTCTTCGCCGGGAAATAAAAGTTTCCACTTTTTTTAACTGGGCTAAACCAATGGCAGCATTCAGGTTACTCATATGATATCGAAATCCCTGATCTACCACATCATATGACCAGCCACGTTCTTTCCAGGACAACGAAGTTTGATTTTTTCGGTCTATCCCTAAAAGTCTTTTTATTTTCAACTTTTCAACAAGGCCAGGTTCATTGCAAACTATCGCCCCTCCTTCAGCACAAGTAATATTTTTGATCGAATCAAAACTAAAGCAAGTAATATCTCCGAACCCACCGATTTTTTTCCCAAAATAAGTTGAGCCAAAAGCATGGGCCGCATCTTCAACGATTCGGATCCCCCTGTCTTTCTTAATTTCCAATAAAGTTTTCATGTCACAAGGGTTTCCTCCGTAATGAACAGGCATTATGGCCCTTGTCCTCTTGGAAATTTTTTCATTTACTGCTTCCATATCCATTAATAAAGTATCGGGATAAACATCGCATGGAATGGGGACCGCTCTGGCAGCAGATATGGCTTGAAAAGAAGCCACAAAAGTTAAAGAGGGGACGATAACCTCATCCCCTGGTTTTATTTCAAGGGCTTCTAAAGCAAGATGTAGTGCGGAGGTGCCAGTATTAGTAGCTACAACATAATTTGCATTAAGGAATTTTTTCAGCTCATTTTCAAATTCATCAACCTTATGCCCCAACCCCAGATAACCATAATCGAATGCAGACCGCACCTCTTCTAACTCCTCTTCTCCGAATGAACCACGAGCAATCTTGATCATATATAAAATTAGGGGGTGAAATTATTCTTACTGGATTTGGCCTACAATTACGGCTTTCCATTAAATTTTAAGTTACCACAAATCTTTTCACTATACTTATCCAACTTTCCCAAAAGAAATTCAATATCAATACTCTCGTGAGTCGGGAAATTAACTATATGCCTGACTACTTTTTCTGCGGTTGGGCATGAACCAACCTGATAACCGATCTCATCAAATTTGGACTTCCTCCCATGGGCAATACTCTCGAACCAAATCCCCAACTCAACGTCTAGTCTGAAGTGGTCAATAAATTTTTTTCGGTCCTCGACTAAAAAAGAGTATCTCAAATAGGAGTGATTGGAATTATCTCTCGATAATGCTTCACCAAGCCAGTTAAACCGTTTTTCCAACTCAAGCCCCAATCTTCTTCGGTGCTTTAGATTTTGATCAAGTTTTTGCAGTTGAGATAATCCAAGTTTTGCCTGAAAAGCCGACAACTTAGCGGGGTAAGGGTAATCATCAGGCTTACTTGTTTTTAATTCGTCATCAAACCTAAATATAAAACCTAATTTATAGGCCACCCTATATAAAAACCACCCGAACCAATACAAGCTGGGACGAAACAAAGGGAATTCAAACAAAAAAGTACGACACATTTTTTTTAATTGCCGCTTACTTAAAAAGGAGGAGCGATCATGGATTATTTTAATCTTTTCAGCCAACCCATCATTATTTGTTGTTACCATACCTCCATAAAGAGTATTTATCACTTTGGTATGGTCGGTTGAAAAAAAAGCCACATCAGTAAGAGAGCCTACCGGGCTTCCTTCCCATGAAGCACCCAGAGCATGAGCACCATCTTCAATAACAGTTAGATTATGCTTTGCCCCCAAAGCCATCAACCCACCAACATCGCATACTAATCCAAATGTATGCTGGGCATATAG
>JABHBK010000046.1 GCA_018673915.1 Nitrospina sp.
CGTGTTCATTATAATACCAAAAGGCCACATACGAGCCTGGGGTATCGACCGCCAGCACCAGAAACGATACAGATTCCAAACACAATTATGACTTATGAGAACTGAATCCTAAATCTGGTATAAATAGTGGGGTCTGGTCATCTTGCTAAAATTATATTTACGATTTTAAATGGTGATACGAAGCGCCTGCACCCTGAGGAATTCTGATGTCATCCACCATATCCTGGATCTCACCCGGGGGTGGGGCTGTGATTCGACTGACCAAGCTTGAGACAATGAAATTTAAAAACATTCCCAAGGTTCCGATTCCTTCAGGTGAAATTCCAAACCACCAATTTTCCGCAGAGTTGGCAGAGGGGTTTATGAATTTGAAATAAATGATATAGCTTGCAGTGAAGAAAAGTCCTATTAGCATTCCAGAAATTGCACCTTCTTTGTTCATACGTTTTGAAAAAATTCCCATCAGAATAACTGGGAAAAATGAAGAAGCTGCAAGTCCAAATGCAAAAGCCACAACCTGTGCGACGAATCCGGGTGGGTGGATTCCAAAATATCCAGCAATGATGATAGCAAGTGCTGCCGCCGCTCGGGCAAAAAACAATTCCTGTTTATCCGTAATATCTTTAAAGATAATTTTTTTTAAAAGGTCATGAGAGATAGATGTAGAAATAACAAGTAGCAACCCTGCCGCAGTGGAAAGTGCGGCGGCAAGCCCACCTGCGGCAACCAAAGCAATAACCCAATTTGGCAGGTTGGCAATTTCCGGATTTGCTAAAACCATTATGTCACGGTCGATATAGAGTTCATTACGGCTTTCCGTAAGCGAGTTTGATATTTTTCTTTCCCCTTCTGCCCCCCGCTCCTCTATAAACTGAGGACTTCCAATAAAAGCTTTTCCCGCAAGATATTGTATATTCCCGTCCTGATTTTTATCGACCCAGGCAATAAGGTTGGTATTTTCCCAGTTTTTAAACCATGAAGGGGTGGTCTTATAATTGGCATTGTTGACGGTATTGATAAGATTGACCCGGGCAAAGGAGGCCACAGCCGGAGCGGTTGTATACAGTATCGCTATAAACAGCAAAGCATAGCCTGCTGAAATGCGGGCATCCCGGACTTTTGGAACTGTAAAAAATCTCACAATGACGTGTGGAAGCCCTGCAGTCCCGACCATAAGAGCCGCAGTGATGAAGAACATATCAATGGTTGATTTTTTCCCTGCTGTATAGGCTCCAAATCCTAGTTCGACGGATAATTGATCAAGCTTGTGTAGAAGATGGGTATTGGAACCATCTGCAAGAGTACTGCCGAATCCTAATTGCGGAACAGGGTTTCCCGTCATCATCATGGATATGAAAATGGCTGGAACAAGAAAAGCAAAAATTAAAACACAAAACTGCGCTACCTGAGTATAGGTGATTCCTTTCATGCCTCCAAGAACAGCATAAAAGAAGACAATCGCCATTCCAATCAGAACACCAGTAGTTATTTCGACTTCAAGAAAACGGGAAAAAACGATTCCTACCCCCCGCATTTGACCTGCAACATAAGTAAACGAAACAAATAAAACACAAAGAATGGCAACAAGTCGAGCTATGTTGGAATAATAACGATCACCAATAAAATCAGGAACCGTGTATTTTCCGAACTTACGCAAATAGGGGGCTATGAGCAAGGCGAGTAGTACATAGCCTCCTGTCCAGCCCATCAGATAAACGGAACCATCACGCCCTACAAAGGAAATGATCCCCGCCATGGAAATGAAAGAAGCGGCAGACATCCAATCAGCTGCTGTAGCCATACCATTGGCAAGAGGCGGAACTCCGCCACCAGCGACATAGAAATCGTCAGTGTTTCCGGCTCGTGACCAGATTGCGATTCCGATATAAAGAGTAAAACTTACTCCAACAAAAATAAAGGTTAATGTCTGAACATCCATACTAGGTTTATTTTTTTGATTCCTCGTTTTTATAATAAGTATTGTCTGGAGAAAAGTGATCTTGGTCTTCGTCCACCCCATATTTATGGTCAAGTTGATTCATCTTATAGACATAAATAAAAATAAGGATGACAAAACAAAAAATGGAACCTTGTTGCGCCATCCAGAAGCCAAACTTAAATCCAAAAAAATGGAAATTATCCAGGATATTGACAAATAAGATTGCCATCCCGAAAGAAACCAGAAACCATATTGTTAAAAGTGAAAGGACAATGCGGATATTTTCTTTCCAATAGGTTTTTGCTCGTAGGTTGTGAGAATCGCTCATTAATTTTGTGTTGTTAATGATATTAAAAAAAGAAAACGGGATTTACGTATATATCGTAAATCCCGTTAAAAATCTGGTGCCGGAGGTCGGAATCGAACCGACACGAGGTTGCCCTCGCGGGATTTTGAATCCCGTGCGTCTACCAATTTCACCACTCCGGCACATTATCTTCCAATTAGTTATAAAAAATTAAAGCTATTTTAAAAAATTTTTATAACCCTAGTGTTCGCCAAACATATAGATTGATATTATTCTTTGAAGGATTATATCAATTTTTAAATTTAAAGAAATAAATATATTTAAAAAACAGTATTGAATCAAACGGGTCCAGTTGTCTTTACGAGACTTTTAGACGACTGGATTCTATTAGAAAGATTTTTCAATGTGTCTAATGCTATGGTTCCCAAACTCTCGCCATTACTCTTGCTTTCACTATTTGTTGGGGAGACATTTTCTTTTCTACTAGACTTATATATTTTATAGCTTCTTGGTCCTTCTGAAGGCTAGCCAGAATGAACCACATGTCTGCCTGTACATTATCTTGCAAAACCCCCCGACCCTTGTAATACATAATTCCCAAGTTCAGTTGTGCCTTGGAATATCTCTTTTCTGCTACCAATCTATATCTATTGACTGCTTCGTTATAGTCTTGTGGAACCACATGTCCCTTTTCATACATCTGTCCCAAATGGATTTGAGCTAAATCATCCCCTTGTTTTGCGGCCAGTTGAAACCATTTGAAGGCCTCGTTATTGTCTAGAGGAAATGAGTGTCCCAGCTCATACATCATTCCTAAATAAAACTGTGCTTTGGCAGCTCCATTTTTGGCATCGTCGGTTAAAATATTTAATGCTGGTGTAACACCCTTTTTTGCAATGCGATAAATATTTTCTTTTCCCTGTTCATATCCTTGATTAGCGGCCAGTTGAAACCATTTGAAGGCCTCGTTATTGTCTAGAGGAAATGAGTGTCCCAGCTCATACATCATTCCCAAATAAAGCTGTGCTTTGGCA
>JABHBK010000047.1 GCA_018673915.1 Nitrospina sp.
TGATAAAATTAAATGGAAAATAAGTAGTTGATACGACATAATGCCCTCCGTTATTTCTGTAATTTTGTAAATCCTGTAAATTTACAGAGTATGCCCAAATGGACGCACTTAAATATAACAGAAAAAAGACGCGGAGTTATAGAAAAAGTTATAGAACAGGGTATTTAACTACCAAGTAAAAACCTGTAAACCATTGTAAACAAAGGTTGCCGGGGTGGCGGAATTGGTAGACGCAAGGGACTTAAAATCCCTCGAGGGTAACCTCGTGCCGGTTCGATTCCGGCCCTCGGCACCACCTAAATTTAGCAGGTTAGTCTTTCTTCAACTAGTTGGGATTTTCTAAATTTGTTACTTCATGCAACATTGTTGCGTATGATTTCCACCTTCTATCTCCCTGCCTTCTGTCATAGCCTCTTCGTTCCTGTTCCATTTTTTCTCCTCCTAAAATCATTGACTTAGTAAATTTGTGCCTGATTTGCTGTTTGTCAAGTCAGGTGGCGGCTGACATCGGACGCCTGATCCAAGGGCTGTCTGACATTACTGAGTTTTGCAGGCAAGAGGCAGAGCTAAACCACCATGCTCTGAAAAAGAAGTCACCAACCTGATATACTCCACACAGTTTGATGGCAACCGGGCTGGGAGCCTTCGGGCTTCCGGTTTTTTCAAGTATGGTTTCCCAGAATAGTGTGAGTGGGAGATATAGGGAGAAATTTATTCCATTATTAAAATGCTGCGAATATGAAAAAGATGTGTCGAACTTAATTGGAGAAAAGATATATGGACAAAGTCAATTTTTATATGGGCCGTCCTGTGGTCAAAATAGATTCTGATAGGACGGTATTGGATACTGTGAAATTAATGAGGGAAATAGAGGTGGGAGCAATTCTTATTAGAGAAAATGACGAGATTGTGGGCATATTCACTGAATCCGATTTATTACGAAAGGTTGTGGCTGAAGGGAAATCTGCGGACAGTATTAAAGTATCGGAGGTAATGTCTAAGCCATTGGTTTCAGTTGATGCCGAAGATAAAATGTTTAAAGCATTTACTGAAATGCACGAGCATCACTTCCGCCATTTGGGTGTTACCGAGGACAAAAAAGTAGTCGGTGTGCTATCTATTAAGGATATAGCGAAATATTATGTAAATAAAGTTACCAAGCAAAAAGGTGGAGTGGCAAAAGAAGATTAGTCAAAAAATAAGGTAAATTCGGAATAAGCGCACCTAAATCTCAAAGAGCACACCGCTTTTTTATTTATGCTGTTTGGGTTTCCCATGTCTTTTTAAGCAACAGTTGGTGGTTCAATTGCCGCAAAGGCTGAGCGCGGGTGTGATCACCTGCTTGTTCATACAGTACTGCCAGGTTGTTGAGGGGGATGGACATATCGGGGTGCTTAGGCCCTAAAAATTGTTCCCCAAATCTCAAGGCCTCTATCGCGATCTTTATTGCTCCCGGATATTCTTTCTTTTGGTAAAGGTGAACAACTTCCTTATTGAGTCGATTTAACTCTTCATCGTTTGCGACCATATCAGTGCCCTTTCAATTTTATGAGTTTCCTAGCTCCTTAGAATTGCAATTTGCATGCCAAGTTCAATCATCCATTGACTAGGGGAAATTGGGGCGGTTATGAGGATTGGAAAAAGAAAGATTCAATGACAACGGAAAAGCTGGCAAAATTTATCAAGGAAGGGCAAAAATTTCCGGTAATTGAGGCGGTCTACCTTGGGTGTAAAATCAAGAAGTCGGATGAAAAAGCAATCATGGAACTACTCAGATGATGATTTTAAGCATGTTGCAGTTCATAAAGCTAAAATAAGTAAGGAAAAGTTTGAGATTGAGTTTGACCTAATTAGGTAAAGAAGATTAGCGGGAGACAGGGTGAATGATTTTAGATGCAAAAAAATACTGTCAATGCATGGAGGAGGTTAAGCACCGGGCTTCCTTGATCGGTTCTTTCATAGCTAGCGGGGTTTCCTTTGGGAGCAATTTACATGATTATGAAGTTGTGTGTTTGCACCTACGAAAAATATTGGAGCTAATTGCATTCTCAGCTTTAACTGCCAACAAAGAAGAATACTCAAAAATTCACAATGACTACTCTAAGAAATGGAATGCGAAGAGGTTATTGAAGTCAATTGGAAAGCTAAATCCTGACTTCTATCCCCAACCAGTAGAGTATGCCGGAATCATTGATGGTGGGGTTAAGCATTTCAAAGAAGTAGAAACCGGATTTTTAAATAAAGAGGACTGGATCAAGCTTTACGATTTGTGCAGTAAAGCGCTTCATGTGTGGAATCCTTACGAAGAAAGAGATAGGCAAATAAATTTTGAGATCAGCGTTGCTGAGTGGGTTAAACGGATACAGAATTTACTAAAAGTGCGTTATGCCCGTCCTTTAGGAGGCAAGGTATTGTGGTTGGTAAATATGGTGAGCCCGGAAGATGGAAAGGCTCATGTTATGCTTTCCAGTTCAGTTGAAAACATCGAATGAGAACAAAAGTAGCAAGAGTACGGGAATAGAAAGAATAGTAACCCTACCAGACTTGACAAATAGAGAAACAGGCAACAAATTATATAGAACATGATACGGGAAGGGGTGCTTACCCTCCCAGATCAGGCCAGAGCGTGTCATGGAAATAGTCAGAACTCTGCATTTACCGATGGTGATGTTGAGGAGCTATATTCCGCCGCATGCTCTGGTGTTTTTTTATCCTTACTTAATTTTGTAATAGAGTCTCAGATTTTTAGAAGCCAGCAAGTATCCCCACTTGGGGAAAGTGGGGAATGCTCGCAATCTGAATAAAAAGCGCACGCCTGTTATAATCTATTATGCTAGAACCTTCGCTCTCCGCTTCTTCTACTTGAGCTACGGGTACTTATTTGGACGGAAATGTCTTCCCTCCTTCTATCTCCCTGTCTTCTGTCATCGGTTCTTCTTTCTTGTTCCATTTTTTCTCCTCCTAAAATCATTCGCCTAGTAAATCTATGCCTGTTTTGGTGTTTGTAAAGTTATGTGGGTTGCTACTCTTGACAAATTCCATCACCGGGCGTAAATTCCGAATTGCGTAAAACCTCGTGCCGGTTCGATTCCGGCCCTCGGCACTCGCTTACGCGAGAGGTAACAAGTCTGAACGGTTACAAACTATAATTTCCCTTTTACGTTTCTAGAAATGGTTTTGTTCCTGTTGCAATTATCCACCTACAATAAAAATCTTCACGGTGCCCGTTAGCTTTATGGGCATCGACCAATTCCCTCTCACGGGAGTTAGTGATCTGCCATGAATATTGATAAAATACCGATAGGTGAAGCACCGCCTTGGGATATAAACGTTATCATCGAAGTACCCTTTGGTCGGGAGCCGGTGAAATACGAAATGGATAAAGAATCCGGCGCCCTGTATGTGGACCGCGTCATGCATACTTCGATGCGTTATCCTTGTAATTATGGGTTTGTGCCTCATACACTTTCTGAAGACGGGGACCCCATTGATATTCTCGTGGCCTCGCCTGTAGAGTTTTTGTCTGGCTCTATTGTGCGTTGCCGACCTGTCGGCGTTCTAAAAATGAAGGATGAAAAAGGGGCGGATGAAAAAATTCTAGCTGTTCCGGTTGATGCTCTGAACCCTTTTTATGCAGAAGTAAAACAATATTCTGACTTGCCTAAAATTTTACTGAACCAGATTTCTCATTTTTTTGCACACTATAAGGATTTAGAATCAGGAAAATGGGTTGAGCTCGAGGGTTGGGAAGGTGCCGAGCATGCCGCCGAGCTTATAAAAATATCTATTGAACGAGCATCTTCTTAACGGCTCAGCCTCCTGAGTTAATTCTTGGTTTTCTCCTCTGATGGTTCACCGATGTGATGTACAAACAACTGCTGGGTGCTATTGCTATCGGGCTGACAATCATTGCCTATTTCCCCTATATACGTTCCATTATTCAGGGAAAAACCAGGCCGCATGTATTTTCCTGGGTAATCTGGGGGACTTCTACATCTATTGTTTTCCTGGCTCAGCTTGCAGATAAAGGCGGGGCAGGGGCCTGGGTAATAGGGGTTTCCGGGGTAATATCCATCTATGTTGCCATTTTGGCTTATATCAAAAGATCAGACAGCACCATCACCCGAATGGATTGGTTGTTTTTTATATTGGCAATGGCATCTCTGCCTTTATGGTATTTGACTTCTGATCCTCTGTGGGCTGTGGTGTTATTGACAACTGTCGATGTGTTGGGATTTGGTCCTACATTCAGGAGAGCTTATGCCCGCCCTTTTGATGAGCAGTTGATGTTTTTTGTGATCATGATAGCGCGTAATTTTATTGTTGTTTTAGCCTTGGAGAATTATTCTCTGACGACAGTGTTATTTCCGGCAACCATAGCAGCAGTATGTGTGATTTTTTCCCTGATGGTGGCATATAGAAGACGAGTGGTTGCCTAAACCAATCTTATGGATGCGGGTGTTATCGGCTATTCGGATTAAAAGGGAAGTTTGAATCCACCGGGGAGAGACAGGCCGCCTTTGGATTTGCCCAGGCTGGATGCCCCGCCTTTTGCCTCGCCCAACAACCCACCATAAGCAGAGCCGCTATTGCTTAAGATTTTGTTTTGACCCAGCAGGCCAGAAAGTGACCCATTGGCACCGGAGAGGGCATCCCCAGTCTGTGATTGAATGGCAGACATGAGGGAGCTTTCGAATCCTTTCATTTTATCTCCAATGACATTCTTGATCGCTTTGGAGATGATCTCTGAAAGGTTCGATTTTATATCCAACTGATAACTTTCTATTGTTCCGCTGATACCAACAGAAATATTTATTTGGTCAATCGATGATAGCGATTGGGCGATGGTGTTAGCCAGTTCGTTGCCTTTTTGTTCGGGGATTGAAAGCGAGACACGATCTAATACAGCTTTGAAATTTCCCTTTAAATTATTTTCGTCTGCGATGGTAAGTTGTCCGGTGACTTTTGCAGACCCGCCTTTCAATTCTGCCTGTCCGGTGTTTTGCAGGTTGAGTCCCTGTATGTTCAGAGCAAGTGTGTCTTGCGATTGTGGGCCGGTTTTATCCATCGTGACATTCAACTTAAAAGAATCAAATTTTTCGTTTTTATCCGACTGAAAATTCATCCTTGCGGGTTTTCCGTAAACTTGCTGATTGTCCGACAAATCTTTCAACTCTCCTTTTACTTCCGTATCGAAAAGGATCAATGAAAGATCGCCATGTTTGAGGAGAAAATCCGGCGAAGTTTTAGCAAACGCGATATCTATTCCCTTGCCGCGGACATAGACCTGTTCGGCCGGACTTTTGCCTCTATTAAGATAAGGGCTGATCATTTTGTAGGCTTTCCAGGCTTTGTCGAGTTTTTCTTTTAAGGGGCCTTCCAGCATTGAACCGAGAATATTTTTGCCACCCTCAGGGTTCATGGAGTATTTGTTTTTCAACCGCTCAAAATCTTTTTGTGGGAGATTTTTCAAGTCTGCTACCTGCTGCTTCGCCATTTGTATGTCTTTTTGGAGTTCAGATTTCATGGATGTGATGCGATCTACTCGATCCTGAATATCTTTTTGCAAAGTTTGAAACTCTTTCAGAGCTTGGGGGATTTCTGTCAGCCCTCCTCCCTTAACCTTGTTTTGTAATTCTGCCAGCTTCTGTTTGGTTTCTTCCAGTGCGTTAGGGTTCAGGTCGTCCGCGAACTTTTTTTCCCATTTGGTTTTTAAATCGTCGATGATTTTTTTTGCTCGGTTTCCAGCTTCCAGAGTCTCCAGTTTTTCGGACTTTAGAATTTCTTCAGGAGATTTCATGCTCAGTCCGTCCAGTCCCGGAAGGCCAAAAGCCTTTTGGTCAGCGGACGCTGCGTCTTGTCCGGATTTCACACCTTCTGGTAATTGAGCAGGGTGGGTTCGTTTCTGGTTTAGCCTTATGCCGTGGGCCTGAAGTTCATCGATAACTATTTTTCGGGAAACAGCCTGGGCTCCATCCAAATCCAAAGACAGGCTTTCAAACTGGATCAGGTTTTCCAGGTTATTGTCTGGATTAGCGACTTCAATGCTGCTCAGGGTTATAGCTTGGGCGAATACGGAGGTTGTCAGGGAACCAATATCGATCTGGGTTTTTGCGGCATCGGACCCCTTTTCTTCAATAGCCCTTTCAATCATTCCATCGAGAAAGAGGATCAGGAAAACTCCGACCAGAGCACCGATTAAAGCAAAAGCAAATACCCCTTGCCAGCGGAAAATTTTCATGACCCGCCTCCCGAGAATGTGTCGAATGCTTTGGCTAGTTTGAGAGATTTTAACAGGGGCACTTTTTCAAGCAAGCCTTTCAAATATTCACGGTATTTTCGTATGAGAAAGTTGATCAGAAAAAACAGGGGCACCGCTGAAATCAGGGAGAAAATCAAGCTTCCCATAATCAATGTATTATTCAGGCGGTCAAACAGGAAAAGGGAATTGCTGAAAAACCCATTCCAAAATTCTTGCATTCCGCTTGAGGTCAGTACTGCCAAACCAATTTGATGAAAAAGGGGATCAAGAATGTAAGCGATGCCAGAGAAAATAAAAAACCCGATGATTAGAAGGGAAAAATTTAAGTTGATGATGAAGGCGAGAAAAAGGAGGACAATATTGTGCGGAGTCCACAGCGGCATCAGGCCGATGATGCTCCCAAACGCCAAGCCAAGGCTGAGTTGCCAGGGTTTTTCGTTAGAGTTTAATGCTTTAAAAACTTTTAGAGCCTGTCGGATCATGATGTGCTCCTCCTTTGGCTCAGTATAACGGAAATTTTAAAAGGGAAAAGCGAAATGCGAAGCAAGTTTCAGGAGTACATTTACTTTTATCCAGGCAAGGGGGAATGTTTAAAGATTTAATACAAGTATTTAACGGTTTCCAAAGAGGGGTAATCGGATTTCAAATTTTCGAGCAATAGAGTGAGGGCAATGGACTGTTCATCGCTCATTTCATCTCGATATCCGATCATGCATACTCCAATGCTGGATTTATCCAATTCAGGATAATGCGATCCGATTTTGGAAACATGTCGTCCCATCAAAGTTTTTCCTTGAGGGGTGATTATGAAATGGAAACCTATTTCAGGTTCTCCTTCAAGTAGATGGGATTCCTTAATTTGCTCATAGGTGGGCGAATCTTCTCCCGTGTAATGGACAAGAACAAAACGTGTTTCTTGTCGGGTTATTAAATTCGGAAAATTTATGTCGCGATTCATGGTCATTTCTTCCTGTTCAGGACTATATTGTATTATAGCGTGGAAGAGATGCCATTAAGTCTGAAGAAAAATTGAAAGGCATAAAATGGGAAAGAGCATCCAATCTGTTTTAGTTGTTGGGCTGGGTCGGGTAGGAAGCCTGGCGGCAATTTTATTAGATTCGAACGGGTATCAGGTTACGGGATTTGATACCAGCCCTGATGAGGAATACCCTTTTAAGGTAATTTCAGGATCGGTTGAGGATGATTCCGTTTTGAAGAATGCTATTGCCGGGCATGATGCCATATTGACCTGTCTGCCGTATCATTTGAATTTAGAGGTGGCTAAAAAGGTGCATCAGGCGGGGAGGCATTATTTTGACCTGACGGAAGATGTCCCAACCACCACCGCTATCCGGGAGATGTCGGGATCTTCAAAAGGAATCATGGCTCCGCAATGTGGGCTGGCTCCTGGATTTGTTGGGATTTGCGGAGCGCATCTTGCTGGAGAATTGGAACAGTTGCGCAGTATAGAGCTCCGAGTTGGTGCGCTGCCCCAGCATCCGCGCGGGCTTCTTGGATATGCTTTTAACTGGTCTCCCGAAGGGGTGGTCAACGAGTACCTCAATGATTGCGAAGTTATTCAGGATGGGAGGAGGGCCAGAGTGCCTGCTATGGAGGGTCTGGAGACTATCGTGATTGATGGTGTTCAGCTCGAAGCGTTCACAACGTCCGGAGGATTGGGTACTTTGTGTGAAACCTACGATGGAAAAGTGAGCCATTTGAACTATAAAACAATTCGGTATCCCGGGCACGGGGAGTTGATGCGATTTTTCTTTAGTGAGTTGTATATGAGAGACCACAGAACTGAGGCTGGGGAAATTTTGATTAACGCCAAGCCACCGGTTAAAGAGGATGTCGTATACGTTCACGTGGCGGTAGAGGGGTGGAAGGAAGGAAAACTGGTGCGGGAAGAATTTGTACGCAGTTATTTTCCAAGAGAGATACATACCAAAACATGGAAGGCAATTTCATGGACTACTGCCGCATCCGTGAGCGCGGTTATTGAACTGGTTTCACAGGGGAGTCTGCCGAATCAGGGATTTTTAAAGCAGGAGGATATACCGTTGGATATGTTTTTAAACACACCGACCGGACAATTCTTTAAGTAGAGAAGGAAATGCTGTCTCCATTTATCGTAAGAATACCAAATTGAAATTAGTTGACACCTGTCACTGGGGCAGAATCATCCATGCTGGGTGTGGCGGCACTATCATGGGCATCACCAATAAATTCCATCGCAAAACCGGAGGTGCTATTTTCAACAACTACAGCTCCCCAAAAGCTTAATCTGGTAATATCTCGAAACCCATCTACGCTTATTTCAGGATTGCTCGCCACAGGGTTGAGATGTAGAAACCCATGTTGAAAGCTAGAGTTTCCTGTAATTAAATTTACGTCAGTCAAAGATGTGCTGTTAATGGATGGGTGCGAAGACCTGACAATGAATATTCTGCTTGTAACGCTATTGCTAACCGTAAAAGAGGTAGCGGAACCAAATAGAGTTCCATCATTTTTTATTGCTCGAACGACGACACCGATTTGCGAAGCCATGCTTGAAAGTGATGGGTGGGTGACAGCAATAAATGAATAAGATGTACCATCTGACTGCCAATAGGGAGAGGTCACTCTATTGGTGTTGGAAAACGGAACGATCGATGCGAACGCTTGATTAGCTGGAGAGTCGATCGACTGTCTGAAATTAGAAACCGTTAAAGCCGTGTTTTGAAAGGTAAGGCGATTGTCTGCCGCAAGAATATTTCCCTCCGAAATTCCTGTTACGGCACCACCAAAAAGTACGTTTGGATTAGAAAAGTTAGAGATTCGGGAATTATTGCCCGTACCCATGACGGTCCTAAAGCTATTTACGTTGTCTACATACCCATGGTTGAAGCTAAAAGGTGCCCCGTTAGTATTATCATTGGCCCGGTCATGACGTGCGGCCATATTATGTCCAATTTCATGTGCCATTGTCAGGTTTCCCACGGTGCAGTTTGTTTGAGTTACCGAGTAAGCAAAGGGGGCAAAAGCTGACGAAACGGTTGTCATTAGCCCGGCAATTCCACATAAACTATTATTTCCTTCCACTAAAACTGCTACCACATCTGCTCCCACGGAATCTCTTAAGTCATGGAGTCCAGGGATTGAACCATTTTGTGCTGCGGATAAAAACCCAGTAAAACTAAAACTACTTTCCGAAAAGCTGATCTCTTGCCGACCTACTAAACGGAGAACATGGTCTACACCACTGTTTGAATAGATAGAATTGGTTACAGAGATGGACAAGTCTATTAAGCTTTCTATGGAGCTGGTACCGCCTTCCGCGGCGCGGGCTTCTGCAGTGTAAACGACCAATACATCGATTACGGTTCCATCATCAGCCTGTGTCTCAGGGTTAGAGATATTGGAACTCCCTGAATTCTCCAAAGTATCAGGTGAAGCTGTAACTCCTGACAACGGCGCATCTCCCATGGTGCCATATCCTATCCCTGATTCAGTGAAAGGGTCCTGGTTTGAATTTGTATCCTTGTTTGAGAGAGAAAGCTTAGTGGCATCATCCGTATCCTTTGTCTCTTTATTGGAAGGGATTGAGGGAGGTATTTTAGGGGTAACGGGTTCTCCATCGGGAGGAAATTTGGAAGGATTAATCTCATAGACCGTATGAATTCCATTTTTGGTATGGCGCACCTGGTAGGTCAGGTTTGATTTCGATATGTTTCCAAATACCTTGTTTTGATTCACGACCAAAACCACCTGACTCATTGGAATGTCTTCTAATTTTCCATACCAGGAGTAACTTCCTGATCGGTTCTTTTCTATTTTATGAATTAGAGTCGTTAATTCAATTTCAGGAAAAAAGTTCAAGATCAATTTAATTTCTGCACCAGGTTCAGCATCAAAATTTTCTTCGGGATCAGGCAAAAGGCTGAAGTCTACATTTGCAAAACGAGAACGAACAATAGTCTGGCTTTGTCGAGCTTGGATATCATCGGTGTTATCCGCCGCCATGAATAAATAAGGAGGAAGCTTCTCGGAAGAATCTGCCTCAAGGGCATGGGATACCCCGGAAAAGCTGATGGTCATTAAAAGCAGTAGAAGAATTAGCCTTTGGAAGGGGGACGTAAAACAGGGCGGATTAAATAAATGTTGAGTGCGAAGGGTGGCCAACAGGGAATGAGTTAGAACAAGCATGAAACCTATTGGTTTAAAGTGGTTTGGGTAATGAATTCAAATTTAGCTCGTGGCCAATTTTTGGCTAAGCTGAACCTATCCTTATCGGAATTATGCTTATAATCCTAAACTATGAATTTTAAGGCTTTATTGGTGCGGAGTGGTTTAGTAAGAGCCCAGCCAGTTGGCAAGGATTGAGTATTTATATACAAAATTTTCTGTAGGGGATTGGAGAGAAGGGTTGGATCAAGAATAAATCTACGTTGTTATTTCCCTGGGGTGCTTTCTGCAGAATGAATGGGGGCTTAATTGATTCCCCGGGCAACCCCGGTTGAGTTTCCGGAAACTCCACCAAGTCGGCTATCTCCGAAATTTCGCCCTATTGTAGAATCGTGAGCATCTCCAATGAATTCCATGGAAAATCCAGTTCCACTGGTTTCAATAAACACCACTCCCCAAAAACTCAATTGACCGAGATTATTATATTTTTGGGTGGTGCCAACAGTGGTTGGGGTGATGGGAACTTCATTGATAGCAACGGCTCTAATATTTCCAAACTGTGCTGAATCCTGTGTCAGGATCAGGTGGGTTCGTGAGTCAGTGAAGGCAGAATTGGAAGAATTAATGCTTGAATTCGAAACATTGACAATAAAAACTCTATGGGTTTCTCCAGCATCAACGGTAAATATAGCTGCTCGGCCTGCCACGTTATCAGGTACCGTGGTCATGCCTCGAACTTCCAGCGCTACTCCTATCTGAGTTAAAGCTGTATCGAGAGAGGGGTGATTGATCGACATAAAAGTATAACTGTCATTGGGCACGGACTGAGCGTATGGGGATAATACAATTCTTGCTTTATCTTCTGTGGAAGGCACGATCACCACCTGAGCAGATAATAAACAAGGCATAAAAACCCAGGTGAGCAATACTCCTACAAGTAAAACCCAAGCTTTGTCAGAAAACCTGAAATATAAAGTTTTTCTTAAATTTTTCATGTCACTCACTTAAAAATAAATTTAATTGACTCCACTCACTGGAGCGGAATCGTCCATGCTGGGGGTAGCGGCACTGTCATGCATGTCACCGATAAATTCCATGGCAAATCCTGTTGTATTGGTTTCAACAATCACTGCACCCCAAAAGTTGAGCATAGTGACATCCCGACGTCCACCATTGAGGCCCACCTCTAAAGAAGGATCTGTTGCTACAGGTTCAATCAGAATATGCCCGTGCTTAAAATTAGTGGTTCCTACAACAAATTGTGCGGAAGAGATGCTTGTTGAATTGATGATCGTGTTATTGGTCCGCACGATAAAAATTCTCTCAGTGCTTCCACCAGAAATTGTAAAAGTGATGGCGCTTCCGAAAGCTGTTAAATCGCTTTGAATGACATTTATAACCATGCCTATTTGGGTGGCAATTGTTGATAAAGAAGAGTGGGAAACAGCAATAAATGTGTAGCTTCCTGAATCGGATTGCCAGTAAGGAGAAATAACTCGGCTTTTATTTTCTATGGCATAAGCGAGGTCCAAACGAGGTGACCAGAATGCTTCTACCATTAGAAACAAAATAATTAAAATGAGTTTTGGAGACTTCATAGCTCTCTTTTCAGGATCTATCAACTATGGCACAGGAAATCCGTTAAGGCAATGATTTCATTAGCTTTAGCCTTGGAGAGGATATGCCTGTCCTTATCCGGCTTATCGAAAAAAAGTTGAGGTACTTTAGTTTTTATTGCAGAAGGCTTGAAGTTTTTTGCGAGAAGGGAGCTGTTGCTCAGATAATACTTATTATATCAATGTGTTATGGGGTTTGTAGCGGTGGGGCTTTAATTAGGTATAGGTGTGAACCTTTATATCAGGATCCAGCTGAGATCGAAGATGATTCTCTATGACTCGCAGGGTGCCTCCTGTAGAACTTGGGCACCCTCCGCAGGCACCCTGATAGCGAATCCGGACAATAGGTCCTTCCACTTCGATCACTTCCAGACCCCCTCCATCGTTTGCCAGAGCGGGACGGATGGAGGAGTCGAGAATAGCTTCGACAATGATAACTTTTTCGTCATCGGATAGTTGGGGGTATTTTTCTTTATCGAAGTCATCAAGTATAGTGGAAGAAACTTCTTCATCCCCATCTGCATACTTTCCCAAATCCGCTTCAATAATATTTTTAACCTTATCCTTAAAAATCACCCAAAGATCCGCGGAGATCAGGGTAACGGACACAAAATTCTCCCGTAAATAAACCAAATCTATGATGTCCAGAGCGAATAGATTCTGGGCAAAGGCATCTGTTTCTAAATAGCCCCCCTCTTGAATGGTTTTGGAGCCAGAATCAATTACTGTCTGGTTCAGAATAAATTTTACCGAACGAGGGTTAGGGGTTAACTCGATATTTTCTACTGAAAAAGTTGTGGGGCGGACATCCTGCATGGAGTTTCCTTGGTTAAATTTAGAGACCAGTCATTCTATTTAGCTCAAGGTTAAGATGGGTTCCTTCCAAATGCGGTTCAAAAAGTTTTCAGCAATTATCATTATTTGGGATCTCTTAACCTTGACATCTTATAGTACCAGTTTTATATTAAATATAAATAGATATTTTTATCTTTTATTGGTTATTTTGATTATAAATGGGTGTTTCTAAACAGACATTCGTACTGAAAGGATTGAAAAATGGAAACTAACTTGACCGTGAACAATCCGGTAAAAAGCTTTGTAAAGATGAATTCTCAGTGCGCCCAGGTTTTTGAGGAATTAAACATAGATTTCTGTTGTGGAGGTGAGACGTCTCTTTTTTCTGCCTGTGAAGAAAAAGGTCTGGAGCCAGAGCAGGTTTATCAGCGTTTGATGAAATTGCCTTCAGGAGAGGCAACCAGTGAAATAGATGTTTCAGGTTTGGCCCCCGCTGAATTAATAGAACATATTGAATCTACTCATCACATTTACCTTAAACAGGCACTACCCCGTTTAGTGGGCTTGATGGATAAAGTTCATCAAGTGCATTCTTCGCGGCACCCCGAATTGATACGCTTGAAGACAGTGCTGGGGAAATTACGTGAAGACCTGGAGCTGCATTTGCTCAAGGAAGAACAAGTGTTGTTTCCCCTTTTGCGAAAACTTGATAGCAATTCCCTGGACTTAAAAATGCGCGTAGTGCAGGGGCCCATTCGGGTCATGCGAAATGAGCATGATGAGGCGGGGGAGTTGTTAAAGGAAATTAGAGAATTGACCAACAGTTATGTCCCGCCAAAAGACGGGTGCCAGTCGTTTCAGCTGTTATATAAAGAACTCAGGCAATTGGAGGAAGATACGCATCTTCACATTTATAAAGAAAACAATTTGCTTTTTCCCACACTCCAGTCCGCCGTCAGTGTCTAATAACAATTGTTGGCGAGCAAAGATCTTTTGCGGTAGAGCTGAGACATATTACTTTTGCTATCTGAGCCAAGTGTCACACTAGACCGCGAATATGGGGAGCAACTTCTTTAAAATATAAATCGCTCAAGGCAGCATGAGTCGCTGGGGGTAGGGGAGGCAATGAGCTTGCAGCGCAATTATTGATTACCTGTTGGGGATTTTTAGAGCCTGGAATCACGACGCTGACCGCCTCAAAATCCAGAATCCATCTCAAGGCAAATTGAGACAGTATCTGGTTTTTCGGAACATGACTTTTAAGAGTATCAACCAATTCGAGTCCTTTTTCAAAGGGGAGTCCTGAAAAAGTTTCGCCAACATTAAACTCTTGTCCATCTCGGTTAAAATTGCGATGGTCATTTTCAGGGAAACGGGTATCTCGGTTGAATTGGCCGGAAAGCAGGCCTGATGCCAGTGGCAGGCGGATAATTAGTGCAACTTGCTTTTCCTGGGCTTCTTTAAAAATGGATAAGATAGCTTTTTGCCGAAAAATATTAAAAATTATTTGTAATGAAGCTACTCCTTCTTCCTGCAGGCAGATCTGGGCCTCTTCTATTGACTCCACGCTGAACCCGAATTGTTTTATTTTTCCCTCTTGCTTCAAAGTTCTCAGCCAATCAAACACTTCACCTTGCTTCAGTAGATCTGTTGGGGGGCAATGCACCTGAGTCAGGTCCAGGGATTCTCTTCCCAATCTTTTCAAAGAATTTTCCGTGTGTTTGCGAAATTGTTCCATGGAAAAATTTTCTGGCCATCCGGGCTGTGGAAATCTGCCAAGTTTAGTGGCGATAACCACTTCAGTCGATAACGTTTTAACAAACCTCCCTAGCCGAGACTCTGAAAGACCCTCACCATAGCAATCGGCTGTATCAAAAAAATTCACTCCATTTTCTACGGCAGTCATCAGAACCCGTTCCGCGGTAGAATCATCAACATTCCCCCAATCCGCCCCAAGCTGCCATGTACCCAGGCCAATTTCTGAAACCTTAATGTTGCCAAATGCCCGGTAATTCATGTTTGCCTTTCAAAATTAATGATACATTGAGGAATGATATCTCATTTACGTAATTGTTCTTTTCTTTCCTTTTGGAATTGTCATACCATTATTTACTCTGCCGCCAAAGGACTATTCGCTTTGTTGGTGTTAGCCGTTATTTTGGTAGTACAAGTAGAAGAGACTTTGGCTGTAGATTTTAAAACTTATCTTCAAGGGGCCAAAGCGGAAATTTTAAGCCACAAGGAAATTATTCAAGAGGATCCCCTGGATGCGGTAGCTTATTTTGAACTGGGAATAGCCTATCTCGCGTTGGGCAGGCATGAAGATGAGGTGGATGCCTATCAGGAGGCCATAAAGCTAAATCCCAAATATGCAGTGGCGCATTATAACCTGAGCAAAGCTTACGATTTATTAAAGGATGGTCCTAATGCCATTAAACATATGCTTAGAGCCCAGGACCTATATTCTCAAAAAAGGAGTCACGTACAAATGAGAAAAGTACAACGACAATTAAAATTCCTCAATTTAAAATACCAGGGACTTTCGACATCCCTGGGTCGACGGAATTAGAAGTTTTTTTTAAGCGTAATTGAAAATTCGTAGGGAAATGATTTTCCTGGGCTCAGGGGTTGATTTTTAAGGCATTAGCTGCGCTCCCACATTAGGAGGGATTGTAAATTGAAGCGAAATTTTTTATAGTATGAGCGATACTACTTTCTTTCGTTATGGAGTCGAAAGAGCATCATGTTTGTTACTAAAGAATACCGCAAAGGGAAAAAAATTGTACGCCAAGGAACTCATGGCACCAGTGCATTCTTGATTAAAAAGGGCAAGGTGGAAGTTTATCGGGAAGATGCCGAAGGCAACAAAAAAATTCTCGCCCAATTGAAAGAGAATGACCTGTTTGGGGAAATGGCTTTGATTTCCGCTGGAGAGCGCTCAGCATCGGTAATAGCCTTAGAAGATTGTGAAGTTGCTGTTTTGACCCGCGAAAAGTTTCTTACCCTCCCGGATAACAGCCCAGCCGTAGTTCGTTTAAAGACAATCATGAAAGAACGAATGAAATAAGACATTGGTCTCCTGTTGGATTTGAAATATTCAGCAAGATTTTCTCGCCAGCTTTTATCCCAATTGCAATCCGATTCATTGAAGGCTAATATCAAAATATGGAACGAGATTTTGAACCATTGAAAACCCGACTCCGGGTAATTTGTGACCGGTTGGACGACGACGAGCAATTATATTTTCGTCCTCTGATTGATAATTTCAAAGGGCAGACCCAGGAATTCCAACGTATCATGCGTGACTTGGGCAAGTTTGGAGAAAAAATCGGAGACGGAAGCAAATTTCAAGTCTACCGGGAAATTCAGCATTTGTTTGATGACGCATTTCGCAAGAGCCAGTAGATTTACGTCTTAAATAGAGAGCTATGTCGATGAGTACCGCAGTTCATATTGTTGTCAGAGGTCGGGTTCAGGGGGTCTGGTTTCGAGGAGGTACTCAAGAGCGGGCGATGCAACTGGGGATATTCGGTTGGGCAAAAAACTGTCAGGATGGTTCTGTCGAAATTCATGGTGAAGGGGAAAAAGAAATGCTGGAGAAATTTATCAGCTGGTGCAGAATAGGACCCCCTGCGGCTCAGGTTTCGGCTCTGGATTTAGAGTGGGTTCCTCCTCAAGGCTTAAACACTTTTGAGATCGTCCGCTAGCCTACAAGGTGCTTAATGACTGCTATTTTGGCCGAGAGGGTGCTCGTTACAATAATTTAATATGGCATTTTGCCAACGGAGGTTCTCCGTTGTGATATCAATCAGTGGACTGGTTAAAAAATACGATTCGGTTCTGGCTGTCGACGAACTCAGCCTGGAGGTCCCGGCCGGGGAGCTGTTTGGTTTTATTGGCCCCAACGGAGCGGGGAAAACTACTACCATCAAACTTTTAGTCGGTCTTCTCAAGCCCTCTTGCGGGACCATCCGTATAGATGGAGTGGACCTGGAGCAGGACCCTATTCAGGTAAAAAAAATAATCGGCTACATTCCTGACCGACCTTTCCTTTATAACAAGTTGACCGGGTGGGAATATCTTGAATTTGTGGCAGGCATGTATTCCTTGGATTTGAATACTGCCCGCGATAGAGCAGAAAAGTATTTCACCCTTTTTGATTTGCAAGATTTTGGTGATGAGTTAATCGAAGGTTATTCGCATGGCATGAGGCAAAAGCTTATCATTGCCGGAGCGCTGTTTCATGATCCAAAGGTAATCATCGTCGATGAACCTCTTGTCGGCCTCGACCCCAAGGGCGCGCGCCAAGTGAAACAGTTATTTCAGGATTTATGCGAAAATGGTACTACCATTTTTATGTCTACTCACTCCTTAGGAGTAGCCGAAACAATGTGTCACAGGGTGGGCATCATTCAAAAAGGAAAAATGATAGCACTGGGAACAGTGGAACAATTGCGTTCTCAAGCGGAACACCAACATGGTGACTTGGAAGCAGTATTTTTGAAATTGACAAGCCAAGGTAATGATGGGCTCAAAGAGCCATAGCTTTGGGTTGGACGAAATTATAACAGGATAAGTAATTCTTTCTTTGCCCAGGTGCTTCCCACGCTAGAGGGCATTTTATTAAGAACTGGTTTTATTACTTGTAGAAGGAGTTTTAAGATGAGCAAAGTCGGCCAATATATGAGTACCCAACTTTATTCAACTAGTCCGGATAAATATACTTATGAAGCGGTTGATAAAATGTACGATAACAAAGTTAGTGCGCTTTTTGTTGAGGAGGGTGGGGAATATGTTGGAATTATTACGAAAACGGATTGGATGTTTCTGGTTTTAAAAGGAGAATGCGACCCTAAAGCTGTAAAAATATCATCCGTAATGACAAAAATTGCAAACACCATTGACGAGAATCAAACTATCGCCGAGGCATGTACTATTATAGAAACAAAAAAGATTCGGCATGTCCCCGTGACTAGGAACGATAAAATCGTGGGAATGTTTTCGGTAAAGGATTTGGAAAAATATTATTTACAACTACACAAGAAAACGGATTTTTAAATAATATAATTTTTTAACAGGTCTTAACCTTTTAAAGATATTGTCGAGAAGCGACCGGAATGCTTCTTTAACGTATAGTCAGACTTGCTCTTTAGAGTTATTGAAACTTAACGGGAAATGAAATTGGACAATAGTTGTCATGTAGATCGGATAGTCGAGGTAGCTCGTTGTCCCGCTTGTAAGTCTTCGACCTGGTTGAAACGTGAAAAAAATATAATGTGTTGCCAGTGTGAGGCTGTTTTTTCGATCCAACAAGGTTCGGTAGATTTTATTCCAAACCTCAACAAGAATTACAAGAGCTCACATGAAAGATATATTTATGAGAGGGCATTGGAAAACTGGGGAGAAATATTGCATGAATACGAATTGAATGATGTTCCTGAAACATATCACCACATTCATTTTGTTAACCATTTTGGAAACAGACACACGCTTTTTAAAGGGGTAGTTCTGGGAATAGGTTGTGGGTCTGGATTTGATTCCCAATGGACGGCCCAGAAATATCCCGGACTATTATGCTTTGGGGTTGATCTTGGGGTGAATATTGGAGGGGTGGCTCGCCGCGATCATTCCATAACTAATTTGCATTATATGAGAGGAGATGCGTTGGATTTACCACTGGAAAATAAGGTAGTCGATTCTATTTTTTCCTATGGTGTTTTTCATCATACTTCCGAACCTCAGAAGTGTTTGGATGAGGCCTACCGGGTATTAAAACCAGGGGGTAGTGTTTGCATTTATTTATATACGAACCATGAAAACAACCTGCCAAAATATTTAGGAACACAGGTTGAAAAATTTCTCACAAACTTTATGGCAGTTATTCCCGTTAAAATTGGGAGAATGCTTTGCTGGGCGATGAGCCCCTTTATTCTTTTGATTTTTTCCTGGCCGGGACAATTATTAAAAAAGATCCCGAGTTTGAAAAAAATCGGGGGGTCTTTTCCTCTGCATTGGGGAACCACTCCAGCTTCGATCATAGGGGATTTGCAGGACCGATTATGCTCTCCGGTTAACCATCGTTTTTCTAGAAAAGCGTTCCAAAGTTTATTTGAAAAATCTGGGTTTACTAATCTCGAAATAGTAACTACTACAGGCGGACATTTCGGCTACGCAGAGAAACTTTAAGCGCTCACATTTCATTTCGCCGAGTTTCCCCTTTAACACAAAAAACCAGTTGAAAAATTGTTTTCCTAACGATTTGTTTTGGTTTGATGTGATTTTCTCTTTGTGAAGGGAACGTGAAAATTTAACATAAATTCTGGGGCTCCGCAGGGGTAGAAGGAGTTTTAAGATGAGCAAAGTCGGTAAACATATTGCTTTGGCTCAGCAAAAATAAACTGAAATTCAAAATGAAAAACCGTTTAAAAAGTAAGAAAAATGCTCGTCCTTCAACGGACGAGACAAGAAAAAGTATAAAAACTCTTGTATGCATATTCCTGATATTAACCACGCTTGCTGTTTACTGGCAGATGCTAGACCATGGGTTTGTATATTTTGATGATATTGAATATATAACTCAGAACTGGCATATAAAAGCGGGGTTGACTTCTGAGAGTGTTACCTGGGCATTCACTTCATCTCACGCGGCTAATTGGCATCCGATAACGTGGTTAACACATATAGTTGATTACCAGTTTTATGGGCTAACCCCCTCTGGTCATCTTCTGACTAATTTGTTGATTCACATCGCCAACGCGCTACTACTGTTTATAGTTCTTCTTCGAATGACGGGAGCAGCATGGCAAAGCGGTTTTGTCGCGGCACTATTTGCACTGCACCCCTTAAATGTCGAATCCGTTGCATGGGTATCCGAACGAAAAAATGTTCTGAGTACTTTTTTTTGGTTGCTCACCATGTGGGCTTATATTCGATATGTAGAAAAGCCAACGGTCGGGAAATATGGTTGGGTGGCTCTGTTTCTAGCCTTGGGTCTGATGTCGAAACCCATGCTGGTCACTTTACCTTTCGTGCTTCTTTTGTTGGACTATTGGCCATTGAGTCGATGGAAACCTGCGAACCAAAATGAAATTTCGCTCGTTGAGCAAACAGGAAGCCAAGTTTCTCTATCCAGTTTGATTCAAGAAAAAATTCCTCTATTGGTGCTGGTGGTGGGTACTAGTATTACCACTTTCATGGTTCAAAAAATAGGTGGTGCTGTAAAGTCTGTTGAAGCTTTTCCAATACAAGAGCGTGCTATTAATGCTTTTGTTTCATATTTATCCTACCTGCAAAAGATGGTGTGGCCCAGTGGGCTATCCGTATTTTATCCCCACCCTGAAAACGCTTTGCCGGTCTGGAAGGGTCTTGTGTCTGTGCTGTTGCTTTTGTTTTTAACCCTATTGGTAATTAGAAAAGCTCGCAGCACACCCTATCTTGGAGTTGGATGGTTTTGGTTTCTGGGAACCCTGATACCAGTGATCGGGCTTGTACAGGTTGGGGAACAGGCTATGGCAGACCGCTATGCCTATGTACCTCTCATTGGCATATTTATTATCATTGCATGGGGTTTGCCTGATTTACTTGCTAAATGGAACCACAAAGAAAAGATACCTGTTATTTTTGCGGGGCTTCTAATTCCACTCATGGTTGTTACATGGATGCAAGTTGGGCACTGGAAGGATGGTGTGACACTTTGGAAGCACGCCATTAAAGTACAGTCGAACATATATCCTGAATTTGCCAGAGCATATAACAACCTTGGGTTTGCCCTGAAAAGAGAAGGGCGGTTTGCTGATGCCATTACTCAATACAAAACTGCAATAAAAGTTAATCCTGATTTTTCCAAACCTTATAACAATCTAGGAAGTGTTCTAAGAAGTGTAAATAGGCATGATGAAGCCATAGTTTATTTCAAAGAAGCAATTAGAGTGAAACCCGATAATTCTTTGGCCTATAGTAATCTCGGGTCAGCAATGCTTCAAAAAGGGGAGATGGAAGAAGCGATCATTCATTTCAGGCAATCCATTAAAATAAATCCTGACAACGCTTTGGCCTATAGTAATCTTGGAACCACTTTAGCTAAAAAAGGGGAATTGGATGCAGCTATTATTCAATTCAAGGAAGCTATAAGAATAAATCCCGGACTGGCTATGCCGCACGCAAATTTGGGAATGGCTTTGGCCCAGAATAGGGAGACGCAAGAAGCCATCGTTCACTTCAGGAAAGCTATTGAGATAAACCCTGATCATGCTCTTGCGCATTTTAGTCTCGGTAATGCTCTTTTCCAAAAGGGAGAGACGCAAGAAGCCATCATTCATCTCAGAGAAGCCGTAAGGCTTAATCCCGGGTTTACTCTGTTTCGCAAGGTTCTTGAAGCAGCTCTGCTTTAAATCGATAATTTGGTGAGGCTAACCTTGAGTTTGCTTCGTAATGATGAGGCGCGGTTTAAATTTTTGGTTTTTTAAATACCATTTCAACCGCGAGAGTTTTATTTCCACGCTGAAGCTGGAAGGTAGACCTGTCGTTAAAATGTTTGGTTTGTAGAAGTTCCAAAATATCGCCAACCCCTGTTAGAGTTTTGCCATCCATGCTCAGTAGAATATCTCCAATTTTCATGCCAGCCCTTTGGGCATTGGAATTCTCTGCAACGGATTTGATGAGTACACCACCGCTTTTTTCCTGGGCTAGCCGTACCCCGAGCTTAACTTTATTCTGACCGGGTACTTTGTATTCTACTTTCCAGGCATAATCTGAGGAGTATAGAGGGATGGAAACTTTTTCCACCGTCATTTCCCGATCTTTCAGGTTTTCGGGAATTTGAGTGATGCTAGGTTGAATGATGGAATACTTGTGCGGAATTCTTCGGTAAGCGCGTTTAGGGATGCCGAATCCATATTGAACATGAAATCCACCTACCAGCACTACCAGCTTTCTATCTTTATTTTTCGGATCGCGTAAAAACTCCGCCACAGTTTGGGCCATGGTCTCTTCCCACAGCAATAACATCCGGTAAGGTTTTTCCAGTGCTTTAGCGGTGCCACGGTGACCCCCGAATGCAGAAAGAGAGAAAGCTCGATGATAGGGATCTGTGTCGTCAATCTCAGGATAAAGTGTGTTGCCAGGGGCTGGATCTCCTGAACGGAAATGGTTTTCAACTTCACGTGTAGATTTGAGTCCGATTAGAGGTAGACGGTGAGATTTAGCAAATTTAAATATGGGCTGATAGAGGCCAAAGCCCCCTCCCCAATTTGCGTGGAAGAGCTTTTTGAATTCTTTGATTGGAAGCTTACCTTGGTTCCAAAGGTCCAATTTTTCCTGGCTGGAGCGGCGGAACATTTCCAGACCAATCGCCACCTGATATTTTTCCGATAGATCCTGAATGACTTGCAGCTGAACTTTGTGAGCTTCGATATTGTCGTGCGTTTCTCCAATATAGATGACTCGGGAAGCCGAAACAGAATCCATCATCTGCGGCATGCTGACAATTGTTCCCGTCGGGATATGGAGGATTTGGTCAACGTCCAGATCGTCCAAATTCCGGTAGGGGGATCCATGATTGGGCACCGCAAATTCTTCAGAATTCCCCTCGTGCGGAAATATCAATAACCAACATAAAAACAAGGTTGCAAGGACGAATCGAAGGGCTTGGGTGACCGGATAGGGATTCATTTTATTGAGCTATTGACTTTGGGTGATTTTTTGTTGATAATCGCAGGCTTCACACAAGATGGCTTTTCCGTCAGGTGACGGAAGCGTTGGTGCCGAAGATTTGCTAGAAAAGTGTTAATTAGTGCCATCAAAACAGTTGTTCACCCCTGCTAAAAAACTCAGGGTAGAAAGGAGAGATTTTTGATAGTAACAGTTTACCAAAATCAAGTTGAGAAAGCCTTAAAAGTCTTGAAAAGACAAATGACTAAGGAAGGCCTGCTGAAAGAACTCAAACGTCGTCGATTTTATGAGAAGCCTTCCGTAAAGAAAAAACGAAAACAAAAGGAAGCTAAGAAAAAAAGAAAAGCTGCTTTGCGTCGTATGCGATCCTATAATCGACTTTAAGCTGCGTCACATTCCTTTTATTCTGCGTTAAGTGTGGGGTTTCTGCCTTACTCTTTAGCTGTGTTCCGCAAACTTTTCTGACGTAAATTTTCATAAAAGACCACTGCACTGGCTGATGCTGCATTCAAGGATTGCAATTGGCCTTTCATGGGGATTGTTAGCGTGACATCGCATGATTTTTTTAGCAAAGGTCTAATTCCTTTTTCCTCTCCTCCAATGACCAATGCTAACGGAGTATCGAACTGGTATTGGTAGCAAGGTATTTCCCCATCGGGCACGACTCCCGCAACCCAGAATCCAGCTTCTTTAAGTTGTTCCACACAGTGGGTTAAATTTGTGACCCATGTAATGGGCAGATGTTCTATGGCTCCCGAGGAACATTTAGCAACGGTTTCGTTTAGGGCCGGTGTGCCATGCTTAGGCAGGATCAGTCCTTGAATTCCCAGGATTTCTGCAGATCGAATAATAGCTCCTAAGTTTTGTGGGTCCTGAATTCCATCCAGAATAACCAGTGTAGGTAGAGAAGTTGATTGAAATGCGGTTGCGATCAGACTTTCCAATTCCAAGGTAGGAATAGCGGAAAAGTATCCAGCTATGCTTTGGTGAACATGCTTATTAAACTTTTTCTGGAATTCAACTCTGGGCAGGGTTTCGATGAGAATTTGTTTTTCCCGGGCCAATTTGATCACAGCTTGAATCCTTGGCGGAGTTTTTCCTTGCTCGATTATCAGTCGAGAACAATGGCGTTTCGAGGCTAGCAAAGCTTCACGAATAGAATTAATTCCAACAATCAGAGTTTGTTCTGTAGGTTTCATTATGGGTGAAATAAGGCCTTGTCTCAAAAGAGTAGTGTTAAAGGTATGGGCTTTTTTCTGGACGAATGCTTCTAAATGATCTATAACTTTATGAAATTAATGGGTTTATATAGATTGACCCATTTTTGATCCTTATGCGGTTACGGACCGGTTCTTTACAATTTTCTAGCAAATATTTTCTTTCCCGCGAAAATACCGCGAAGGCTATTTTAACCTTTTTCTGCAATCCGTAAACCTTATATGCCGATTTCTCGAAAAAGGATCATTTTCTACTCCCTGTTTACCTTAACCCTTGCCGTTTTTTCCATTTTTTCTTTGGCCTATTATCAGTTACGTAATTTGGGAGAACTCAAATTACTAGCTGTAGAGAAGCTTGAAGAGTTGACCCGGCGCCAGGTAAAAATCGGCGATGCGGAAATGGATATTGTCCGTGGCCTGAGCATTCATCTAAAGGATGTATCGGTCAAATCTCCAAGGGCTAAGGAACCGGAGCTGACAGCACGCAGTGTATGGGTGGTAGTCAAGTTGTTACCGTTGCTGGAAAAACGTGTTGAGGTCAAGGAAATCATTGTCCAGGGGACCTCTCTCAGGATAGTGCGCGATGCTAGGGGAAGGTTTAGTTTAGGGAATGTGAAAAAGTGGATTACCCAGCCTGCGAAAAGCAATTTGTTCAAAGTTCTTACTGCCAGTCTCATGAACCAATTCATGGTAGAAGACGGAGCAATACATTTTATTGATTACTTTAATCGTTCACCAGAAGATCCTCTTCCATTGGACTTGCAGCATATTCATTTTTCTGTACGGAAAAGTCTTCTTGATTCCCCATTTCAGTTTGCTTTAAAAGGAGAGATTCCAAACTCCGGGGCTCCTACTGCTTTTCAGGTTTCTGGAGCCTTCGACAACTTTTCCGAAAACCAGGGTTTTACGGGTATTTCCATTAATGGTAAAGCTCGAGTTAATGAGTTGAATGTTTCAAACTTTCAACCCTATTTGAAAAAAGTGTTGACCAAAGCTCCGCAAGACAGCTGGTTGTCTTTGGACTCCAGTTTCTCAGGATATCTTGGTGGCGCCATGAAGTCTCAGGGTACGTTGAAGTATTCTTCGAGATTGGAAAAAGGGCGTGCAATGTTGAGTGATGCCCGTGTGCCTCACCGTGGTGGATTAGAATACAAAGTTTCTCTCGATAAGGATTCCATTCATATCGAAGAATTGAAAGCTGAATCGGGCCCCTTTAAGTTCAAGGCCAAAGCTTCCCTGGCAGATTTTCTTTCCAAAGATCCCTCGGTAACCATTGATCTCGTTACCGATTCCTTTCAGGTTAATAAAAGTGCTGATTACCTGCCGCTAAAATTTTTTCCTAAGAAATATCATTCCCTGGTGCAGTCCCGGTTTAAAAATGGCTCAATCAGCATAAAATCTTTAAAGTTTGAAGGAAGTTTGAATCAACTTCGCGAACTGGCCGAGGAAGAGAACCGGGGTTTGATTTCTTCTGAATTGCAAATGAAGCACGTGGATTGGCAGGCACCCTTGCCAGCGCTACAGAATGTGACGGGAACTTTTAAGGTGAATAAGGGCAACACCAGTCTGCACATCACCAATGCCCGGTATGAAAACCAACCCATCACCAATGTTCACGGCATCATCAATAATTTTATGACGGACCCCGTGTTAGATCTTAAAGTCGAAAATGAAGTGGAAATGAAACAGTTTTATGGGACGCTTAAACGGGTTTTCAAGAAGCACGCTTTATTGGAATCCCTTTCTGATTACGAGGACTTTAAAGGGACTGCAAAGGTTGAACTGAGTATGCAAGGCCCAATAGATGATTTTGAAAAACTGGCGATCACCGGAAACATTGGGTTGCAGAATGTTTCTTTAAATGAAAAAGGATTTGAGCCCAGGTTGGAAAACCTGAATGGAAATATTATTTACACCCACACTCCAGAAGCGGACAAGCGCAAAGATGCTTCCTGGATTCCGGTCATCAAGTATGACAATCTTTCTGGTAATTTTTCTAATAGTTCATTTTCAAATATGAATGGGGAGATGGGATTCAGCAATGGGGTGCCATTGGAAAAGATGTCAGCCACCTATAAACTTGTTTCAAGCGATTTGCCCTATGTTTTATCGGAAGACTCAGAAGATGCTCTGGTGGGTCTGAAAGAAGGATTGGATTTTATTTCTGGCGAACTAACTATGAAATATAGGTCGCAAGGCAACCCCAACCAGCCTGAAATGGAAAAGGAGTGGGGGGAAATTGAGTTGAAAAATCTTTCTATGAAGTACTCGGATCGGTTGCAAGCAATGATGGATCTTAATGGCAATATCTCCTATGGGGACGGAAGGATAAGGCTGGAGAACTGGAATGGTAGATATGGCGACTCACCATTTCAGTTGGAAGGGGAAATCGACCGCAAAAATATCAAGAAACTAGAATATGCCCTCCGCCTGAATTTCCCTGAACTGGTCAACACCGACTTAAAGGATATCCCAATATTTAAGGACTTCAACTATGCAGGTTCTGCACATGTTTCCTTAAATTTAAATGGAAATATGGACTCCTTTAAGTTTGAGCATCAAGCGGATTTGGCTCAAGTTGGATATCAAATCCCTGGTTTTATGGAAAAACTTCCTAATGCGTTGAATAAATTTAAGGCTAAAGGGAGTGTCATTAAAAATAAGGGTATTGCCATTGATAGTTGGTCTTTTGAACTGAGCGGAAACCAGATATCAGGAACCGCCAAAATTCCAGACCTTGATAATCCAGAATTTACGATTAGCATGGTTTCCGATAGTTTTCAGGTTTATCCTTCCCGGCAGTTTTTTCGGTTTATTGATGCAGAGATGGACGGAACCGCGGATTTCAAAATTATGGGTTCTGGCAACTTAAACAACCTTCAGGACTCAAGGTTTGAAGGGGACATGAAAATGAAAGGGTTGAAGGTCCGGCCGAAAAACTTTTTATCTCCCTTGACGGTTGATGCCAGCCTGAAATTTAAAGAAAACCGCCTGGATATTCGTTCTGGAAATATTAGTTCTGATGAAAGCGATGTCAAGTTTTCCGGTGTTTATCAAAGAGGAGATACCCCCACTCTGAATCTGAATATCAACGGAGGGAAACTGGATATTGACGAATTTTTTCCTGAACCACAAAGCGATGATATCTCTCTCATGGATCGACTGAACCAATCTGAGTTTTTTGCTGCAGGAAAAGGAGAAATAATGTTTAGCCTGAGTAAATTGGACTATAAGCTTTTTACTCTAGATCAGGTTGCCGGAAACATAGGACTCAATAACAGGAAAATTGAAGTGAAGGATTTGGTTTTTAATTCCAACAAATCTATCAAAAGCAGTGGAGGGATATCGATCGATGAACAAGGTGTTGGGCAATTAAAAGCAAGTGTTAAGGCTCAGGATATGGAAACAAAAAACCTGTTCAGTTTTTTTGGTGATATCTTTGAAAACAGCTTGAGTGGAAATGTAAAAACGATTGATGCTCAGCTGAATGGTAGTGGAAAAGATTGGAGGGAAATATTTATGTCCTTGCACGGAAATTTATCCCTGGATCTCCAGTCTGGAAGTATAAACCAGGAAAAACTTAAAAGAGGAATTCGCCGGCTGTTCAGTTCGATTCCCTCCGCGGACCCGTTGGAAAAGGAAGTACCGTCACCCTTTAAACAAATCTCGGGAGACTTTGTTGCTAACAATGGAGTTTTTGAAACGCAGAATTTTGTGGTCGAAACTAAAAACCGAAGGACCTCCATAGTTGGTACTTTTGACCTGGGTAAAAATCAAATGGATACGGTGGTTGGAATCGCTCCCTTGGCAGAGCTTGACCGGTTTTTGACCCAAATTCCTCTAGTGGGAAAAATTATTACTGGCGGGGATGAAAAAAGTATATTGAAAACCTATTACACCGTAAAAGGAGATTTTGATGATCCTGACATTACAATGATTCCTTTTACCTCTTTGGGGAAACGGGTGATGGGAATTTTTCAGGGAATTCTGCAGACTCCGCAGGAAATTCTTGCTCCTATTACCGATAACCTACCCCAAGCAACACAGTCACCAACCCCTGCAAATAATTAGCCGGTTGCAAAAAATATCCAAATTAGCTTAGGACTGAGAAATATTGACGATCCTGAATTCGTTAGGGGATTTTCCTAAATGAATGGCAAGGGTTGCTGTAATAGCGGCAACATGCTCGTCCTGATCACTACTGGTAGACGATGCGGTTTGATGGCGTGGGGGAGCAGGGGGCGGAGCCACGTAGGGAATTAACTTTACCAATAGTTTTATGGTAAAGATCAAAATAACTAGAACCGTAAAAATCACCACAATGGCGAGAATAGAGATTTTGACGGCTGCAAGAAATGAAGCTTCCATAATTTTTCCTTCTACCCACTCCCGTGGGAGGGAATTAGCAATGACTCGTCCGATAGTATTATTACTAGCAGGCTATTTCCATTTCCTCAAGGTGTAGTCTTGTCGCTCAATGGGCCTTGGCGGCTATATCGGCGACCTGGGATATAGCCGCCCTAATTCCAGGCTCTACAGTACCAACAATATCAGCGATGGCAGCATGTGGTTCTGGAGCGGGGACATCTCCGAACAGAGATATGAATACTCCTGCGGCCACGGCACTGCCAATGACACCTGCGACATTGGGTCCCATTGCGTGCATAAGTAAAAAATTAGAAGAGTCTGCTTCCGATCCAACTTTCTGGGAAACCCTTGCCGCCATGGGGACAGCCGAAACCCCTGCCGAACCGATAAGCGGATTCACCTTCCCTCCAGTTGCTTTACACATGATTTTTCCGAAAACTAAACCCCCGGCCGTGGCAATACTGAAAGCCAGCAAACCCAGTACAATTATTTTAAGGGTTTCAAGCCGTAAAAATGAATCTGCGGTCATGGAAGAACCCACCGCCAATGCTAGCAAAATGGTAACGATGTTGATCAAATGTGTTTCTGCAGTTTCATGCAAGCGTGCCGTTACCCCGGATTCGCGAAACAGATTGCCCAGCATCAGCATTCCTAATAACGGGGTAACGCCGGGTAACATCAAACAACAGACAATGGTCACCACAACGGGAAAAACAATCTTGACCGTTTGAGATATTGGCTGCAATTGCTCCATTTTTATTTTCCGCTCATCCTCCGTAGTTAAAAGCCTCATGATGGGAGGTTGGATAAGGGGAACCAGAGCCATATAAGAATAAGCGGCCACGGCAATTGGCGCGAGTAGATGCGGGGCCAATTTGCTGGCTATAAAAATTGATGTGGGTCCATCTGCACCGCCAATGATGCCAATGGCACTTGCCTCATGCATATTAAATCCCAGGAGCACTGCGCCAATGAGGGTAATATATACACCTACCTGAGCAGCGGCACCCAGAAGCAGGGTTGTAGGATTGGCGAGTAGCGGTCCAAAGTCTGTTAGGGCTCCTACTCCAAGAAAAATTAGGGGTGGAAGTACCTCATGCTTGACGCCCTGATAGAAAAAGTTGAGCAGTCCGCCAGCATCGGTATTCGCCATCATACTCATGGGAATGTTGGCAAGCAGGCATCCGAATCCGATGGGAAGGAGCAAAAGGGGTTCGAACTTTTTCCAGATAGCCAGGTAGATCAGAAGGCAGGCAACCAGGATCATGAGCGTGTCGCCAATCGCCAACTGGGAAAACCCAGTGGTAGTTAATATCTTGGTAGCGGACGCACTAAAACTGAATTCCATTATCCTATGATAACCAGTTCGTCACCGGTTTGTACGTTATCGCCTTCTTTAACCAGGACAGTTTGAATGGTTCCAGATTGATGGGCATTGACTTCAGATTCCATTTTCATGGATTCCATAACGAGAACAGTATCCCCCTCATTAACCGCATCCCCTTCTTTACATTTCATGGAGAAGATGGACCCTGGGAGGGGTGCCACCAAAGGAGAGCCGCTTCCAGCACTGGGTGCCGGTGCAGATACGGGTGCTGGTGCGGCCGCTATCGCTGGAGATGAGCTCATCGCTCCTCCGGTCGAAACTTCAACAGTATAATCTTTGCCATTAACCCGGACACTGTATACGGCTGATCCTCCAGGAGCAGTTGCGACTGCTGGTGCAGGTGCCGAAGCTCCTGATTGTGCAGGGGCTGTTGCAACTGGTTTCGGCTGTGGTTTGCCTCGGGTTTCAAAAAATTTCAGGGCTACCTTTGGGAAGAGGGCATAGGTCAACCGATCTTCTTCACTGGTGTGTTTATCGCCCAGCTCTTTACAAACCGTTTCCCATTCAGGTTCCAACAAATCGGCGGGACGACAGTCTGTAACTTTTCCATCTGCAGAAACTTTGCTCATCAGTTCTTCATCGATAGGCGCAGGAAGTTTGCCATAATTGCCTAATAGACACTGCCGAGTTTCTTTGGTAATCACTTTGTAACGCTCCCCTGTCAATATGTTCAGGGTTGCTTGGGAGCCTACAATTTGGCTTGTTGGGGTGACCAGAGGAGGGTAACCCATGTCTTTTCGTACACGGGGAACCTCTTTAAGAACTTCATCGAGCTTGTCGAGTGCGTTTTGTTCTCGCAACTGGTTTTCCATATTAGAAATCATGCCACCGGGAATTTGTGACTTCAGGATATTGATATCTACTCCCTTAAAATCACTTTCAAACTCTGCATAGTTTTTCTTAACTTCAGTGAAGTAATCATTGATTTCCTCAAGGAGGTTGAGATCCAGGCCTGTATCTCTGGGGGTACCTTTCAGGCCCGCCACTATGCATTCCGTAGCGTAATGGGAAGTTCCCATAGATAACGAGGAGATGGCAGTATCGACCATATCTACTCCCGCCTCAATGGCACATTGCATATTCATGCCCACCAGTCCGGTTGTCGCGTGGGTGTGCAAATGGATCGGAAGCTTACTGCTTTTCTTGATTTCGGAAACCAGGATCTTGGTTACATCAGGAGTCAGGAGGCCGGCCATGTCTTTAATGCAGATAATATCAGAGCCCATTTCCTCCAACTGTTTGGCCATTTTCAGATAAAGCTCAATATTATGGACCGGGCTTACCGTATAGCTGATACATCCTTCTACGGTTTCACCACATTTTTTAACAGTGTTTACAGCTGTTTCAATATTGCGAAAGTCATTGAGAGCATCAAATATCCTGAATATATTAATCCCTACTTCTACTGATTGCTTGACAAATCGCTCGACAATATCATCGGCATAATGCCGGTAACCTACGGCATTTTGTCCCCTCAGTAACATTTGAAACGGGGTGTTGGGCATTTTTTTCTTGAGAGCCCTGGCCCGTTCCCAAGGATCTTCATTAAGAAATCGAATACAAGTATCGAAGGTTGCTCCTCCCCACATTTCCAGGGAGAAAAAACCCACCTGATCCAATTTCTCTGCGATGGGCAGCATATCTTCTGTTCGCATTCGAGTTGCTAGAAGAGATTGGTGCGCATCCCGTAAGACAAGTTCTGTGATTTTAAGTGGAGCGGTTTCCATGCTATTTAAATTCCTTTACGAATCAGGGATACTTAGTACCCGATAGTTAAGTTCAATAAATCAATACAAGGTCAGAATCCCGAAACCAGAAAGCTACCCCTTGACCCGCTTTTTCCTTTGATTCTTCCTGAAACCAAGACCAGTCTGTATCCTAAAAGTTTCAGGTTCACCAATGGGCAAATCTTTGGCTGGGGAACGGGAATTCTAATTTATTGACTATGCAAAATCAAATATTATTTGCGCCAGGTAATGGGCAGAAAAAGCAGAATAACCCCGTATATTTCAAGTCTTCCCAATAACATAAATAGGATAAGGATGCCTTTCCCCATAGCTGGGATCTCCGAATAATTCCCCATGGCTCCTACATCGCCAAGACCTGGGCCTATATTAAACAACGATGCCACTGTTGCGGATAATGCCGTAGTGAGATCGACGCCCATTGCTGAAAGAAGTATTCCACCTAAGGCAGAAAGTCCCATAAATAGAAAAGTCAAAGCGGCAACATTGGAAAGGTCATCCGCGTCAATGGTTTTATCTCCAACTTTGACATGGAAAATGGCACGCGGGTAGATCAGTTTTTTTAGCTCCCGGATAATGATTTTCAGCAGAATAATAAAGCGAATTACTTTAAACGATCCGCTGGTGGAACCCGAGCAACCGCCTATCATCATGATAACGACAATAAAAAGTTTTAAATATTCCGGCCATAAACTGAAATCATCCGTGACAAAGCCCGTAGTGGTATTGATGGAAACCATCGTGAAGGCGGCACTGCGAAAAGCCTGGCTGGCATCACCATCACTGGAAACCTGGGTGAGACCCCAAGTCACAAACAGGATACCCACGATAAGTAATGTACAGTATGCCTGGAACTCGGGATTCTTGAAAATTGCTGCAAAATTTCTTCGAAACAGTTGAAAGTGTAGAGCAAAGTTAATTCCACCCAGAAACATGAAGAGAATGATGATGCTCTCGATATAAGCATTGTCAAAAACTCCGATGCTCCCGTTATGCGGTGAAAAGCCACCCGTCGCAACTGTGGAAAAGGTATGGCAAACTGCATCGAACCAATTGAGGCCTGCAAAACGTAAGGCTAATATTTCGAAAAGGGTCAAAGCCAGATAGGTTTTCCATAGGATTTTAGCCGTCTCAGCCAGGCGGGGTTGTGTTTGTTCCACTGTGGATCCGCCGGGAATTTCTGCCTTGAACAAGTGGAAACTTCCGATTCCCAGCATGGGAAAGATGGCTAGTGAAAGAAGAATGATTCCCATTCCTCCGACCCATTGCATCAGGTTTCTCCAAAAGAGAATGCCATGCGGCACGGCATCAATATCCTGAAGAATGGATGCCCCGGTGGTGGTGAATCCGCTGGTGCTTTCAAAAAACGCATCGATGAATTCCGGGCAGGTGCCACTTAAATAGAGAGGGAGTGCTCCGAACATGGATATGGACAGCCAGGAAGCTGTGACGATGGCAAATCCTTCACGATCCCGAAGTTTATTTAATCCGGAGGGGAACAATTTCCACAATAGCAAGCCAGATACCAGGCTGAGGCCGAACGTCCAGCCAAATGCCGAGGTTTCGGACATGTAACCCTCAATGGGGGCATTCCCGAAATACAAAGAAACGCCTATAGGAGCCAGAGTTAACCCCGAAACAAGGACCAGCAGAACACCTACGACATTAAATATTGCACGTATTTTCATCGGAAGGGGAGGAAGGATCTTTTACGGCCAAACAGATTCTCAATTTTTTCTATGGTTCCGGGTAGTGCCACCACAATGACCGAATCACCCGCTTCTAAAGTGACTTCGTCATCGGGGAGTAGCATTTCTCCTTTTCTGAGGAGAGCACCGATCATGGCATCTTTGGGAAATTTGATTTTGGAAATTTTCTTGTTGACGATGGAAGAGTCTTCATCGATCCCAATTTCCATCACTTCGGCATCTTCAATCAGCTTGAAGACCGACATGACACGGCCTTTTCTCAAATGTTTCAGGATGCCACTGACCGTTATAAGTCTTGGATTGATGGTGATATCCATTCCAATGGAATCCAGAATCGGTAGGTATTCCGGGTCATGGGTGATGACCAAAGCCCGTTTTGCTCCATATTTTTTGGCTAAAAGGGCAGAAAGTATATTGTTTTCATCATCGTGAGAAAGAGCCAGAAAAAAATCGGCATCCTTCATGTTGATCTCATTAAACAAATCCATATCGGTGCCGCTACCATGCTGGACGACTGTTCGTTTGAGTTTGTCTGCAGCCCGGTGAGCCTTATCTCTGGATGGTTCTATGATACAAACGTCACGCATCTCTTCTTCCAAGGCCATGGCCAGTTCAATGGAGGTGGATGTGGCCCCATAGATGATGATTTTTTCGACCTGGTCCAGGGTTCGATTCAGCATGGGAAGAAGGAAAGGCAAAAACTCTTTATCAACCAGAGTATAAAAACGGTCACCTGCCTGAATGACATCCTGATCTTTGGGGATGACCAATTCTCCATCTCGAACGATAGCGACAATCAGGAACGAATCCATCTGTGTGATACTGCGGATGTCTTGAATAGACTTTCCGGCAATGGGAGCATTTTCCGGCACATCGAATTCCCGAAGCAGGACTTCGCCATCGGCAAACTCAGCTACACTGACTACGCCGGGAGTCTCAAGAATTTTTAAGATGGTTTCTACAATAATCTGACCGGGGTTAATGGCTTGGTCAATAAACAGTTCTTCTGGAGTGAAAACCTGGCGGTTATCGGTGAACTCCATGTTGCGGAGTCTTGCGAAACGTTTAGGAACATTAAAGCGGGATGCCAGAAAGCAGGCGAGTAAATTTATTTCATCTTTTTCGGTGACCGCGATCACCATTTCGGCAGATTTTATTCCCGCCTTTATGAGTACGCTGGGTAAGCAGGCGTTACCTTCAACGGCTAAAACATCCAACGTATCAGCGATGCGCCGGATTCTTTCAGGATCCTGATCCACGATAGCTACATCATGGCCTTCCTGGGAAAGTTCCTGAGCCAGGTTGTAACCGACTATGCCCGCACCCACAATGAGTATTCTCATGCCACCTGATAAGTAAAGAGAACGGTCCTCACCTTATACAATAGGGATGTCTCATGATATTTGCCACTCCAGTAAGGGAGGAAGCTTTATTTAGACTTGTTCAGGAACCCTAGAAAATCGGAATCCTCAGACATAAGGAGAGTTGTGTCGGTTTTTAAAGATTTCTTATAAGCTTCCATGGAACGCATGAAGGAATAAAATTTTGGGTCCTTGTTGTAAGCATCTGCGTAAATTTTGGTTGCTTTTGCGTCTCCTTCACCCCGAATAGCTTGTTCCTGCTTATAGGCCTCAGCAACCAGAATGGTCTTTTCCTTGTCCGTTTCAGCGCGAATTTTGGTAGCTTCTTCTTTTCCTTCAGACCGGTATTCCATGGCGATCCGCTCACGTTCGGTGCGCATACGATTAAAAATGGAATTAGCGATTTCAGGCGGCAAGTCGGTCCGCTTGATGCGTACCTCTACAACCTCAATGCCATATTCTGCGGCTTTGATGTTGGCCTCCTTGGTGACCTTATCCATGATAGTGTCCCGGGTTCCAGTGACGATGTCGCGTAAACCATGTGTACCGATTTCAACTCGCAATTCGGAGTAAATGATATCATCCAAACGGGCTCTTGCACCCCGTTCCCCACGAACGGTTTCAAGGAATTTCAAGGGGTCGATTATGCGAAACATGGTGAAGTTATCAATCAGTAGATTTTTCTTATCCCGAGTAATAACTTCAGCAGGATTTGAGTCGTTATCCAATAATTGATTGGAAAAGTACCGGACCTTCTGGAAAAAAGGAATTTTAAAATAAAGTCCAGGTTCTGTGATGATTTCTTTGGGTTTTTGCAGTTCCAGCACCACAGCGTTCTGGGTCATTTGGACGGTGAACATGGAGGAAGAAAGAACAAAAATGGCGATTACGCCGCCTATTATCAGAGAATTTTGTTTCATATTAATTATTTATTACCTCCAAGTGAGTTCTCACCGAGAGGGAGAATTGGCAAAACCCCGCTACCTTTGTTATCCATAACAAATTTTTTGATGTTGGGTAAAATTTCTTCCATGGTCTCAAGATAAATTCTTTTTCGGGTAATGTCAGGGGCTTTTTTGTATTCCTCGTATTGTTGCAGGAATCGATTGGCATCACCTTGAGCTCTTTTGATATTTTGTTCCCGGTAACCTTCTGCTTCCCGGACAATTTTTGCGGCCTGTCCACGTGCCTCTGGGATGATCGCGTTTCGATAACCCTGGGCTTCGTTGATCATCCGCTCTTTATCTTCTCTCGCACTGACAACATCCTTGAACGCGGCCTCAACTTGCTCAGGAGGATGAACATCCTGAAGCTGAAGGGCTACAATCTGCAGGCCGGAGTCATACTTATCAAGGAGCTTTTGAATCTGGTCTTTGGCCATAACCTGAATTTCAGCTTTGCCGGTGGTCAATGCCTCATCGATCTTTTTGCTACCTGTGATTCCGCGAATGACCGTTTCTGTGGCATCCCGAATCAGTTTGTGGGGTCGACGCACGTTGAACAGGTATTTTACCGAATCCATGATCCGGTATTGAACAACAAGGTTGATATCAATAATATTCTGGTCACCTGTCAGCATGAGGGATTCGGCAGGTACTCTTTGTAGAGGTCTGCCCTCAGAAGCCCTGAATCCGATTTCAGCCCTTTGTACTTGACGAATTTTAGGTGTAGCGGCATGTTCAATAGGAGATGGAAACTTGAAATGCAATCCTGGTGAAGTGGTCCGGTTAAATTTGCCAAATCGGGTGACCACACCCTCTTCATCTGGTTCAACAAAATAAAAGGTTCCTGGCAGAATCCACACCACAAGCAGCAGCAGGATGATCCATAAGATCATTGCGGGTTTGAATTGCGGAACTTTAATTTGCGGAATTTCAAAAGGCGGTTTTTGTGGGCCTCCGCCCCCCTGTCCACCGCCTCCTTTAAATCTATCTTCAGAGCCTTTCGGCTCGTGTAAATCGTCCCAAGGCATGCTTAATATCACCGAAAAAATGAAACATTATAATAATTTGGCTACGCTATCAGACTGCCTTGATCTTGTCAATACGCTGACCCAGGCAATAACTTTTAAGAATGGCTATTGGGGATAATGGATTAAAATACCTTGAAATCAATCCCCTAAACCGTCAGAATATGACTTTCCCAAACCATTTAAGAGAGAGAAATGTTAGCTTTTGCCAAGGATATCACCCAGAACCAACCTAAAACTTCAAAAGAGTCTGATAACGACGAGTTGAAGCAGTATATGGAGTATCAGCGAAAACTGAACCACGAACGGTTGGTTTATCATGCGCTGGATTATGCGAAGATCCATTTGCAGCTCAATATTAAAAAATTAGATCAAGATGAGAAACAGCTGGGAGAATACCTGCAAGGAGCTTTTCCTGTTTCCCACCGGTTTGCAGATGCAGAAACGATCATGCTCCTGCTCAGAAAGCTGGGCAATGGCCATAATGCTACTAATAACTGGTACCGCATGAATGCCTATTATTATGCGTTGGTCTTTGACAGCATGAAGCGGTTTGTAAAAATTTACAATCAATTGGTTCTTGAGGACCCTGAAAAGGCAAAGGAGTATGGTGTTGCAGAGGGTGTTCAGGTCGATTTTGATGACTGGACCTATTTATACTTTCCTGATTTGGATTTTCATATTGGCCGTGATCTTGGTTACACGCATTATCCATACGCCAAGCGTAATAAAACGATTGAGGATGAGATTAACGAAAAAATTAAAGCGGGTGGTTCTCAGGAAGAAGCTTTTAATGCTGTTAAGGACAAGTATGAAATGGATGATACATCTCTAAAAGTCCTTATGGGGAAACCTATCAGCCCTGAAGACACCGAACTTTTCTTTACTTCTGTAGAAAATCCTATTTATGAGGCATTGTCCGAATCTGAAGATGGACGGTGGGGAATGATGGATGGTGAATCCCTTTTAGATCATTCTTATTATATGGGCTCTCATCTGAAAGTCTGGGAGTGGAGAAAACGGGAAGAAATAGAAGCTGAAGCCGATGAGGTTTTGCGTGAACTAAATAAAACTTCTCCGAAATAAGATATTTAGGAGTAGGGGCACTGTACCCGCATGTATTATGAGCTCTCATTCCCTCTCGCGGGAGTGGATGGATTCCAGAAGGACTAGAAATTTGAATTTTGCATTTGTTAAATAGATTGAAAAGACTGCGCCCTGAGCGTGGTCTTTTTTTTGCCTACAGATTTTGAGTATTTGGGAATAAGTTTCTTTCTTATATTAGAAAGGGGAATCATGAAATCATTTAAGCGGATGGTAACGGGGCTAGGTTTTTTTCTGGTCGTCGGATTGAGCCCAATTAATGTTTGGGCCCAGTCCTCTGATGGAGATGAAGAACTCCAAAATCGTCGGGACGCGTTTCAAGAAAGGCAGCAGAAAAGGCAAGAAGAAATTCAGCAACGCCGCGAAGAAATGCAGCAGCAAAGAGAGGACAGGAAGGAAAACTTTCAAGAGCGTCGAGATGAGCGCCAGGAAAACCGGCAGGAAAATCGAGATGCCCGGCAAGAGAAACGCCAGGACAAGCGTGAAGGGGTTCAAGAGCGTCGAGATGAGCGCCAGGACAACCGGCAGGAGAATCGAGATGCCCGGCAAGAGAAACGCCAGGACAAGCGTGAAGGAATTCAGGAGCGCCGGGGTGAACGAAAGGAAAACCGGCAGGAAAAACGAGGTGCCCGGCAAGAGAAACGCCAGGACAAGCGTGAAGGAATTCAGGAGCGCCGGGGTGAACGAAAGGAAAACCGGAAGGATCGTCGAGAAAAGCGAAAAGATAATCGTTAAAGCCAGGGACAATAAGGTATCGACCGGCAACGAGGTGGAAATCGTGATGGAAAAGGTCGCTCTAACCTGGATGACATTAGCCAGCGTAGAAGAGGGCGCAGGTAATCCATCAGGGGCAACCAACAATAGTTTTATTGGCCTGCAAACGGTTTGCTAAATAGTCTGCTGTCTCACTGGCCCCAATCCTAGTGTTGCAAAGTCAACTGTTCTTGTTCCAGCTGAAGTCCCCGCGCGGAGAGATAGTTTGATATTTGTTGCAAGTCTTTAAGGGCCTGCAGTTGTTCATGGATGGTGTTGAATCGTTTTAGGGCTGCTATTGGAATCCGTTTTAACTCAGGAGCCTTAAAAATACCCAGCAAGTCGCTTTTGAGCCATGCTTCTACATTCAGGTTTCCGTTTTCCAGGGAGATCATTACCTGATGGGGTGTCGCCAGCTTGAGTTTGGCACGGGTATCCATGATCGCGGGTTTGCTTTCATCAGGGTCGATAAATAAAAGGAGTCGATCCAGGGTTTGTGAGCCAATCCGGGTGATGGCAATTTTTACACTTAACTGACCCAGGGAAACCGGTTGGTCTTCAGACCCGGTATTTATATTTAGTTTCACCTGCATGTTGCCGTCTACCTCGGAATCAATTTTCTTCGCCATCGGTAAGGCAAGTAGTTTCGAGGAGTCGATCCCTGCGAATTCCGTGGAAAATTTGATAACCGGGCCCTGGTGGTCTTGAGTCAAAAACAGGTTGCCTCCTACCGAACCTCCAAGAACATCAAAAATAAAATTTTCGGCCATCAAACGGTTGTCTTTGAATACCACATCAAGCCCTATATTTTTTAGGGTTTGTCCCTTAACTTCCAGGGCATCGGCCCGGATGATGTTTTTATATAGGGAGAAATCCCTCAACGATGTGAAGAATTTCTTTTGGGCAGGGAAAAAAACAACCGATTTTTCTTTTGCTCGTCCTGAGTCGAGCAGAAGGGATTTGGAGAACGGGAAGGTTCCGGTAAGGTTTTTCAGTGTTATTCCGGAAGGCAGGTAGAGGCCGAATTTATCGAACCCCAAGTTTCCACCCAAGCTCAAAGTTTTTCCGGCAGATTGATGCAACTTTATTTTTGATTCGATTATTCCTTGTGCCTTCACTCCACCAAACAATGCTTCCGAACTTGTTGTGCCTGCCTGACTGATGTCGATCGTGTTTGTATTGGTAAATTGAGTATTTATCCTGCTTAAGAGATCATTAATACGGATCGGGCGTTGCCCTGTGATAAAAGGTTTTAATCCTTTTAGATTGCCTGTAAGAGAATGCTTAACGATTCCGTCCATTAAATCCAGGTGATGCTGTTTAATCTTCAGGGTGTTCAGGTTGTTCAGGGCATAGTGAAAATCAAATTTTGGGTTCAGTGGATTTTCTGTCAAACCTTCCAGATTCCCAGTAAAGTTTCCCGTTAGTTCCCCTTGACCTTTTTTAAATATTAGCTTTGTTTTAGTGCTCAAAGATTTAGCATGAATCTTTTCCCCCGGATATTTAAAGAATCCATTGTTCAATTGGATCTCTGTTTCAATTTCCACCGGGGCATTTTCGCCTGTGTTGGCAGGAACGAGCAGCTGTATCCACAGGGGAGGGGACTTGGGTTTGTCGTCATTTTTTGTGTTGTCAGGCAGGTTTCCTTTGGCCTGCATGGTGATGCCCAGTGTTCCCCCGGTTTCCAGGTTTTCCAGGTCAGCTTTGAAAGCTACCGGCAGGCGATCCCAGAGAGTGCCGAGTTGCAGGTTGTCTATCTTCCCATCGATCTCAAAAACCTTGCCCCACTTTTTAAGGGCAGCCTTAAATTTGGCGTTGACTAGATCGGGTGATTGTAAAATCAATGTGTCGATATTCACCTTTCCTTCTTTCAGGTTTTGGCGACTCAAAGTTTCCAGCTTAACCGATTCTAAATCTAACAAGAGGTCGCCTTGTTGAAGGGAAGGTTTATGGATTTTAGTTTTTTGTGAAATGCGGACCCGGGTTAAGGATTTGTCATGCACATCCAGATTGAACCGGGAATCCCATTTCCCAGCTTTCAGAATTTTCATTGCAGATAAATTTTTAAAGGAGAGGTTCCCTTCTGCATGGGTGTTGCGCACATCATCCGTTTGCAGGTCTGCCTTGAGTTTGATATTGGACTTGAGGTCAGCCAGGGAAATGGATGTTTGAAGGCTGTTCAGGTTTCCCACGGCAATTCGGGTATCTATTTGAATGGGAAGGGTGCCGAACTCAGGTCTTAAATTATGGAACTTCTTCATTGCAATTTTTGTGTCGAGTTCAAGCGCGTTGATTTGCACGGTGTCCAGAGCTTTTGCGTTTTGCAGTTTTGCCTGAATTTCCAGATGCGGAATTAGAGCTCCTTTTTTGGCATTAAACTCGAAGGGGAAGGAAACTTGGGTATTCAGATTGTTGATATTTATGGAAGGTTGTTTTAGTTGGGCAGTCAGTCTCTCTAATTGAATGTTTGCCAGACCTTTTAACTCGTCGGGGGAATACCCTTCACTCAGCTTTCCTGAAATTGATATTTGGGCCTTGGCAGTTCCTTCAATTTTTTCAGGCAGATCCTTTGTGAACTTTTTTGGAAGCAGGCTTGCCACTTCAGTAAGGTTCATGGTGATGCTTGGAACCAGTTTGATAGATTTTTTGCCGAAATTTTTAACGATCCCAGTTATTTTGCCGTTTGCAAGGTTACCCAGTTGATACGAAAGGTTGAGATTGTTGAGATTATTTTTTTTAAGATGAACGGAACCTTCTGTGTGAATAGGAAGAAAAATATTTTTGATTTCCGGGTGATCGTAGTGAGAGGACTTCATGTCGGTGTTAAATTTAAAAAGAACATCGTTCGTCCCCTTTGCAGTGAGCTTTAAAGACTGTTTCCAGTCTTTAATTTCCCCTTTTTGTAGCACCGCTTTTTTCAACTGCATTTTTATGTTGATGGAGGCTTTCTCCAGTTTGGTGCTTTGCAGGGCAACCTCTTTTAACTCAAGGTCAGCGTCCATACCTTCGAGCCGGGCATTTAGATCTGGGTAGTTTATCCACAGGTCTTTAGTTGAGAGGGTTCCCCCATCGAAGTTTAAACTTTTCAGTGTAAAACCGGGAAGGTGACCGCTGATTTTTACCGACTTAGCTTTTAGCAGTCCTTGCCCGGAAATTGGAGGAGCCCATTGCTTACCCCAGTCGAGGAGATCTTCCAACTTGAATGAGGCCTTGTTGATCATCAGTTTGAAGGAAGGGTCCTTGAAATAATTAGCGGCGCTGCCCGAAACCTTTATCAAGTTATTTTTACCCAGAGACATTTGGAGATTGTTCAGGTTCAGGAGCTCTCGTTGCATAGAAGCGTCTATTTCTATCGCAACATTGGGAGAGGGCAGGGAAAGAGACTCCAAGCGTATTCGATTTTTCTGCATACCCAATACGCCAGAGATCAGCAGTCTGTTGAGGTCACTGGCTGAAAAATCCAAGTTTGAGAAAACGCTGGACTGAAAATTCAGACCCCCGGTGGACTTAAATTTAATATTGGGTTTTTCAGAGTTACCAGGGTCTAGAAGAACTTTTAGTTTTAAGTCAATAGCATTGAGACTGGCTTTACCCTGGGCTTCCAGACTTAGCCCGTCTATGTGGGCGCTGAGTTTTCCATCCTGATCCAGATGGGCGGAAACATTGCGAAATGTCAGTTCCTTGATATCAATTTTTGGAATGGGGAGTTTAGATTTTTCATCCTCAACCTGAGGATGCCGGGGTTTTGTAATCTCCAGCAGAGGTTGAAAGTTCCACACGCCATTTTTTGAAATCGCTGTAAGCTGGGGCTGGTCCACCAGGGCCTGATTGATAACCAATTTTCCCTGAAGAAGTTGGGTCAGGTCATAATCAAGAACGAGACTTTTTACCTGGGCCACTGGCTTTTTAACGGAACCCAATGCTACCCCATCCAACCGCAAGCCACTAAGCAGACTGAAGCCGATTTTTTGAATTCTGAGAGGCAGTTTAAGTATTTTAGTGAGTTGGCCTTCGGCAATCACTCGAGCTTCTTCGGCAGGGAAATAATATTCCAGAACGAGCCCGGCGGATGCTATGAGTAGAAAGATAAAAAATACTGAATAAATCAGCGTGCGAAACAGAGCCTTCCCGATTCTCCCGATTAATGTTCTTTTTCCCGAAGTGGCAGAAGTTTCCTCTTCTGGATTGACATCAGGAGTGGGTTGTTCCTCCTTCTTGCTGTTTTCAATTTTATCTTCCATTTAAACCTCAGTCCGCTTGGTTTAAATATTTATTTAGAAATCCGGCAACGGCTCGCGCGTTATCTCTGATGAACTCCAAATCTAAAGTCTCCAGTGTGTCACTAGGTTGGTGGTAGTTTGGGTTCCTGAAAAAAGCCGTGTCGGTGATCATGACAGCGGGGATGCCCGCGTCCCAAAATGGGGAATGGTCACTCAAACGTACTTCGGTAAAGTTTTCTCCCTGTCCCGGGACTACCAGAGTTTCCACTTTAAGAGCAGGAACTGAACGCATCATCCCCTTCGCTATAGCCTGAGCCAAACCTGCTGACGGTTCGTTGCCAACGACTGCGATAAAGTCCCCGGTATCCGGGTACTGGCTGGGATCCATAAAAGGCGGATAGTATTGGGAACCCGGTTCCGTGGTCTTGAACCCTACCATCTCTAAAGAAATCATTCCTGATAGCTGGTTTTTTCGATTCAGGTCCCTGTCAATAAAGTTTTTAGAACCGACAAACCCATACTCTTCCAAAGTAAATGCAGAAAAAATGATGGGGGTTCGCAGGGGCGTTTGGCTGAGAATTCGGGCTATTTCTAAAAGTGCTGTGACTGCGCTGGCATTATCATCGGCTCCGGGTGAATCCGGGACTGAGTCGTAATGTGCCGCAAGAACAAAAAGTCCTTTGGAGTCAATGTCACCATACGTCTGACCTAGAATATTAAGGGACTGGGTACCCTCATAGTTTACCTTTTCCTGCGTGACTTCCAGACCCATAGCTTCTAGCTGGGTGGATATATATTGTGCTGTTTTCTCAAGGTGTTTGGGTTGGGTGAAGGGATTTCTTTCCCCTACGAGATTCTCAAGATGTTGGCGGATTCTGTCCAGTCCGAATTCAGGCATGGCGAAAGATATGGCAATAGATTGAGCGGAGAACCTCCGCAAATAACGTGCAATAGCTCTCTTTACCAGACATGAAAGCTGAGGAAGAATACCATGCTATTTGCCTTCCACGCTAGTGTGTGACCAGGAGAACTTTTGGCCTTTACAATTATTATTGAAAGTCATACCATTACCGCATGTTTAAGGTGGAATGTTACACAGGTTCTAAATTACAGGAAAATCCGGTGGCCTTCATCCTTAGAGACAGTCGTTATAAGGTGGAGGAGATCATTGACCGCTGGTATGGAGAAGGTTCGTCTTATTTTAAGGTTAAGGCGGATGACGAAAATATTTACCTTCTCAAATACGATAAGCGGTCAAACTACTGGGAGTGGGTTTTTTACCAAAACCCCAAAAGGATGAATGCCCTGCCCTATTCAAGTTCTGGATTAAATCCGTTTCGTAAAGTTGGATGGGAAGAGATGGACCCAGACAACAGGTATCTCTCCTGATCACCCCTTGGTAACCCTGCGAGGCACAAGTGCAACAAAAGAAATTCAGCACCGGGGAGGCTTTGATACCCCTTTCATTATTTTCATGCTCCGGCGTTTCCGCCGGTTAGATTTGGAGAAGTTATGAATCGCTTATCTCCGGAATTGATTCAGTCTTATGCCGGGCAACGACGCAAAATGGTTGAAGAGCAACTCGTGGAGCGGGGGGTCAAGGACTTGCGCGTGCTGGAAGCGATGAGTCGGGTTCCACGCCACCTGTTTGCCCAGGAATCTTTGCAGCATCGGGCCTATGGTGATGCCGCCCTGCCAATCGGGGAAAATCAGACTCTCTCCCAGCCTTATATTGTGGGAGCAATGACGGCAGCCCTTGGCCTGAAAGGTGAAGAAAGGGTGCTGGAAATTGGTACCGGCTCAGGCTATCAAACAGCCATTGTTGCGGAACTGGCCCGCCAGATATTTACCATCGAACGTTTGAACAACCTTTCCCGAAAAGCCCAACAGATTTTGGAAGGCTTGAATTATATGAATATTGTTTTTAAGATGTTCGATGGAACTTATGGCTGGCCTGACCAGGCACCATTTGATGCAATCCTGATCACGGCATCGGCTAAAGAAATTCCTGAATCGCTGATAAAACAATTGGGGGACGGTGGCAGGCTGGTGGCCCCGACTGGGGATGCGGATAATCAGAAACTGGTGGTATTGACCAAAAACGGTAGCCGGGTTAATCGTCGTGAGTTGGGGGATTGCAAGTTTGTTCCGCTGATTGGGAAATACGGTTGGTCAGCGTAATGTTGGACCCAGTGAGTAAAGTTTTTATTAGCGAGCAAAAAGTTGTAAGGGTTCAAAGAGGCTTTGCATTATTCCCTCTCAAGGGAGTGGGCGCCTAATGGTTAATCCAGGTTTTTTTATTTTTTAGGAGGGTACGCGGTGTTTTCCAGAATCAAAAAGGAAGGGAATTACGTTCTCAGTTCAGGGGTCAAATCTGCTTACACCTATGAATATGGGGATCTGTCAGATGCCATGAACGAGGCCTACTGCGAGGTTCTCCTCAAAAAACTTCTTGATTGGCAAAAGCAACACGGAAAGTTCAGCGTAGTAGTGGGCTGTGAAACTCAGGGCATTCGTATTGGCCATCAATTATCCAAACTTATGAACCTGCCTTTCTATATTATGCCGAAAAAGAGACTGGACTATGTTCAGATTGCCGCAGCAAACCATTCTCCAGAGACACATTGGTTGATTGTCGATGATATTGCCACAACGGGACATAGCTTCATCCGAGCGGTGGATTATCTTGAGGTGGAAGAGAGGCCCGAGACCATAACCTTTGCCTGCATGATAAAACGGAATCCTGCAAACTTGGACTATTCAGCGGTGCATGGAGATTTGGAGAAAGAGCAGTTAATGGTTCCAGATGAAAGGATGGATTTCATCGACAAGCGTCTGGTGGCTTTGTACAGCGAAGAATGATCAGCTTCTCTTGATCAGGTAATAGACTTCTCCCCGCTCATGGTAGTGACCGGCTTTGGCGCCAGCTTTTAGACCGGTTCCAAAATACAGGTCGGCCCGACCCGGCCCGCGAATAGCACTTCCGGTATCCTGATCCACCACAAATCTAGAAATGGGTTGCCAGCGTACGATTTTGTTGTTCTCATCGAGCACAGGTTTCTTGACACGGATGAAGGCCAGTCCCCCGGCTGGGTATATGGATTTATCAGTGGCAATGGAACGCCCCCCAACCAATTCTCCGCCCCCTGAACCACGAGGACCTTCATTGTTGAGGGTGAAAAAGATATAACGTTTGTTCTGATAAAGGTACTTGGAGATATCCTGTGGATTATTGAGGAAATATTTTTTAATGCCTTGCATGGAACCTTGTGAAGTCTTGATGACTCCGTCTCGAATCATTAGTTTTCCGATTCCCGTATAGGAATATTGGTTGGATCCCTGATAGCCAACTCCCTGCCGACTTCCATCAGGAAACTCAAGAACTCCGGATCCTTGAATATGAAGGAAGAATCGCTCAAGGTCATCCTTGAGCCAACCGACTTCCAGTCCCTGACCCTGTAAAGCTCCCTTACGGTCAATCTCTTCGCGGGTGAGTTTCCGCCACTTCTTATCTACATCACGTTTGCGCACTTGTTCTATTCCTGTATGGGTACCCACCAGCTGAATTCCTGTTTTATACTCCACTTGCTGGAAGCCTCTTTCCGGCATTTTGTAGATAGGGTAGCGGTAAAGAGAGGTTCGTTCCGGGCTGGCTTGAATGACGGGTCGGTAATAGCCGGTGAACAACATTTTTTGGCCTCCCTTTTTCCCCTTTCCGACCCGGTAGAGGAAAAATTTCTCGGTGACCTCTTTATTGAACTCTTCAGGAGTGAGATCCTGCTTCAAAATTTTTAAAAAAGCTTCCAGGGTTTCTACAAGGCGGCTACGTGTAAGAGTGAATGTTCCTAATCGTACGGGAGTGGTGGGCTCTTGCTCGAACATGGCCTCGAGTTGGTTTTCGATAGCTTTTTCCAGAGAGCCGAGATCCAAATCGTCAGAGAACCCATTCAGGTCGACAAGTGTATCTGGAGTGTTGAATGATCCCAGTTCTTGCCCTGGTATTTTGGCGGTTTTCTTATTCTGTTCATCGGGATATAGTCTGTCTTTTCGATAGCTGAAATCTCGGTCCTTGGAGCCTTTATGATTTCCGATTTGCTCGGGGTAAGGTCTGACAGGTGAGTCAGGACCCTTGGTGGAGCAGGATGCTATTAAAAAGAAAAGACATAGAACAAAGATATGTGAGGAAAGTAAACTATTTTTGAAAAGAGACCGTTCCGGGATAAATTTCATTCTATCTTCCGATCTGAAAACTTTTAGTTCTAAAGTTCTTTAGCCGCTGCGTTTGCTGGGGTGTGTTGGGTCAAAACATTACAGTTCAGCAATGGCTTCATTAGCCAGTTGGTCGCAACGTTCATTTTCCAGGTGGCCATTGTGCCCTTTCACCCATTTCCAGGTTATGGTGTGGCGCTGAGACAACTTTTGCAGCTCTTGCCAAAGTTCCTGGTTTTTTACGGGTTGGCGTGACGCTGTTTTCCATCCATTGCGAATCCAACCTTTCATCCATTCAGTCATTCCCTTTACGACATATTGTGAATCGGTCGTTAATTTAATCTCACTGGATTCCTGCAGTTGTTTCAGGGCGACAATGGCGGCGGTCATCTCCATAATATTGTTGGTGGTTTGGGGATGAGCTCCCTTGATTTCTATATCGTCACCATTTTGCCTGATGATGCACCCATAACCGCCGGGACCCGGATTGCCTTTGCAGCCCCCATCGGTAAAAATTTCAACTTTATTCATGCTTCCTGTTCTTAAAAAGAGATGTAATATTCGTTCCAGGTATTGATCTGAGAAGGATTGGAACTCCTTATTGTTTGGCCTAAAGCTAACTGATCATACTATAACACATTCTTTTTATTGAGGAAATTTGATTATGGCTATTTTTTGTTGATTCTTCAAAAGGGGTGAGCGAAAAGCTGTGATAGATTGTTTAAAGTTTTTTTGTGGGGGGGGTGTTATGGAAAAAAGAAAATCAGAGACTTCATCAGGGAAAGTGGATCTGACCCGAGCCTCTTTTCAATGTATGGATGCGATTGAGATCAGCCTCCATATTGAAAAGGAAGGTTTATTTTTTTATGAGTCGGCGGGGAAGAAGATTCAGAATTCACAAGTCAGGGATATGTTTTCCAGTTTAGCGGATGAGGAAAGAGAGCATATCCAAACCTTGCAAGAAAAAGCCAGGTTTTTGCAGCCTGCTATTGCCAGCCGTAACCGGTCCCAAGAGCATTTGCAGCTTTTTATAAGGGAAGAGCTGAAGGGAAAAATTTTTCCTGACTTGAAAGATCCTAAGACGCAAAATATTCAAAGTGACAAGCAGGCTCTCGAATTGGGAATTGAATCGGAAAAAAGATCTATTGAAATCTTGCAGGGATTACTGGGAATAGAGCGAAAGCTGGATGTGAAGGCTATCTTCTCGCATTTGCTGGTTGAGGAGAAAAAGCATCTTGCCTTGCTGGAAGATTTGAAAAAGGAACTCTAATCAGGTCTGTACTCATCAGGGTAAAGGTTTTCTAATCCTTGTCGATGTTGACCGGCTTGCAGGAATTGTCGAAAACTTTCAGTCATTTAGGGCAATATATCCTCCAAAAGCCAATTAAACTAAGGTTTAGGGGCTTTAATTAGGTGGTGGTCAGGAGGATTATGTTGGGCTGGATTTGAAGATTTGAGGATTGTGCTTACGGGAAGGATGGGGTCGGGATATACTGGGTAGTCAGGATGCATGAAGAAGGCCTAAGCTATTTTAGTCATTAAGGTTTGACAACTTTTTTAGGCTGGTTTATTATTAGATTCTTTTTCTCAAAATTTAACTTACAGCCGAAGGATTATCCGAATGAGTCATTACGAGGTAAAAGCTGGGCCGGAGGCATTTTTACCTCCCGCTGCTGCAACTATGGGAAACGTATTGCCTGATCCAGGGGAAGCACATATTGAAGGAAGAATTGTCCCCGAAGAAGAGGCTTATGAATATTGTGCGAGGAAACTGTTAGAAGCGAAGGTTCCAACTATTTTCCCCGGACCTCTAGTGCTTTGGAAATGGAACGATCACGTAGCAGAAAAGGCAACCGCCATTCGTGAGTTGGCCAACGCCGTTCCTATGAGATTGATACCGATGGCGGATTATCGGCCTAAGTATCCCAAGATTGATGCTGCGGTGGAAATTAACCCCAATCATCCAAACCTGACTATCTGGCACAACAAGATAGACGTTTGTATATTTGTCGGTGTGCATTGCCACCAGGCAAATTTAGCTTTGAAAATGATTCGTGCAGCTACGGATTGTTACACGATAGCCATGTGCGCACAGGCGGGGCATGAAGATGCATGTTTGTCTTTCCGTGATGCCACCCCTGAAAAAATTAGGACACTCATTAAAGCAGTAGAAAAACTGAAATCAGAAGGCGTCAAGTCACAAGCCAATGATTTCACCCAGTTTAAGATGGATAGGACAGGGCTAATAGTAAAGCCTTCATAAAGAAGGTTTGAATTATATATCACCAAAATTTTTTCTAATACCAAACACTCTTTGATACGGGAGTAAATTTATGAATAAATCAGTGGAGCTTAAAAATAAAAGAATCATAGCTTCGCAGCACGTGAAGTTGGGCCAGAAAAACAGGAAGGGCCAAACCTATACAGATGTTAACGATATTTTTTATAAGGCTGAATCAACACCAAGTTTTCTGACCGGCAGTGAGGTCATTAAAGAGGCTATTCGGCGCGCAAGCGTGGGGTCTATGGTTGCTTACCCGATCACACCGCAAAGTGAAGCGGCGGCTTTGATCGGTGAGCTTTTTGCTGAAGACTACCTGGATGAATATTTCCGTGGTGAAAGTGAGTTTGCGGTTATGGGCCAATGTGCTGGTGCTGCTTTCGGCGGACATCGCGTATACACAACCACAGCTGGACCAGGAACACTTCGGGCAATGGAAAACTTCCCCATGTGGGCGGGGTCCCGTTTGCCGATTCAGGTTTGTGTGACTTGTCGGGGAATCAACTCTCCTTTGAGCATTCAACCCGATACGATGGAAATGCATTATCTGCTGGAAACCGGAATGCTGGTTTGGCATGCAGAGACCGCGCAGGATTTGTTTGACTATACATTAAAGGGATTCATTGTTGCGGAACAGCCTGATGTGCATGTCCCGATTGCGATTTGCTGTGACGGTTTTTTCGTGACTCACACCAAGGATACGGTAAACATGACTCCTGAAGACTTGTGTCTGACACCTTATGATCCTTATAAGGCGCCGGTTCCGTGTCTTGATATGGAGACGGCTCCGATTCGAATGATGCGTGACCCATTCGTAATGAAATCGAATTATATTAATTATTCAACGCATGCCTCTTGGCAACAGGAAATCAAGGCGGCGATTGAGCGTTCCAGAAAACATACCGTTCCGCTACTGGATGGCTTGATTGATGAGGAGAACACGGATCGGGAAGTTCTGGTAGTTACTTCCGGAACGGCTGTTTCCCAGAGTCGTGAAGCGATTCGATTGTTGGAACAAGAAGGTATTAAAGTTGGACTGGTTAAAATCAAAACCATTCGTCCTTTCCCATTTGAAGAGATCAAGCGGGCAACGAAGAATGCTAAACATATTTTTGTTCCAGAATTTAATGTGGGCGGTTGGTTGGCTCGTGAGATTAAATCGACCATTCAAAACAACGAGCGGGTTTATGTTGGACCTCATGTTGCCGGTGGAATGACCATGCCTTCTGAGGTTATTGCGTTAGAGATTAAAAATCACTTGAAAGCAAGTGGCCAATAGATTGCTTTCAAATTAGCTGATTAATTGTAGTTTTAATTGTAGACATTTTCCCGATCAGGGAATAAAAAATAAAGGGGAATTTATGAGCAAGGAAAAGATTGCTATATGTGAAGATCTGGCGGACATCATGCCTCCGGAGTATCACGAGTTGGTTGAGTCTGCGACGTTTGGTAATCAAGACCGTGGTTGGAAAGACATTGGTTCTTCTAAAGAATTGATCGAGCAACATTCATTGTGTGCGGGTTGTCCTGAATCCATTGCTTTCCGTTATATCCTGGCTAGTTTACCGGCTCCGGAAAATACGGTATTTGTGGGTTCCACAGGTTGTACCAGTTTGGTGTTCCCTCATGTTGCGGTACAAAACATCCATTCTTTATTTGGTAACCAGAATGCGATTGCTTCTGGTTTAAAAAGAGCGTTGAAATGTCGTTTCCCAGATATTGAAAAAGATGTTGTGGTTTTGGCCGGTGACGGCGCTACCGTAGACATTGGCTTGGACATGACCATGCAGTCCTGGTTTCGTCAGGAAAAATTCACCACCATCTGTTTTGACAACGAGCTTTACGCGAACACCGGTGGTCAGGAAAGTGGCCTGATGCAAAAAGGCTTTGTTGCCAAAATGGCTCCGAAAGGCAAGAACTTTGAGAAAGTGCGCCTGGCGGAAATTGCCCGGGAATCAGGCTGTGCCTATGTTGCCGTGTTGACGGTCAGCAAACCCAACCGGGTAGAACAGGCCATTAAAAATGCTGTTCTTGTTGCTCGGGAAGTAGGTCCTACATTTGTTCAGCTTTATACTCCGTGTATTCTTGAGATCGGCAAACAGAGCATGGAAGGTTTGGATGAAATGAAAGACGCCGAAAGCATTGGTGGTCGGTTCGTCCAGAAGGAATATATAACTGATGAAGCCCAGAAGTTGCTGGATTCCATCAAAGAAGAAACCAAGGCTAGAAAAAAAGCGGCTAAAGAAGCTAAAAAGTCGGTAAACGCTTAAAGAAATAGGAGTGGAAATATTATGAGCAGGATGAATATTCGTATTTCGGGTTTGGGTGGTCAAGGTGCTGTTACTGCCGCTCACCTTCTGGCCATGGCCGCTAATAGAGATGGAAAGTTTTCCATTTCTAATCCGTTTTTTGGTGCTGAAAAACGAATGGCACCTGCAGAAAGTTATTGCCGAGTGGGATCAGAACGCATCTATGATCGGGGTGAGCTGGTTTATCCGGATGTCATAATGGTATTTCACCCGCAGGTAATCACCATGCAGAAAAGCTATACAGCGCCATTCTATTCTGGGATTCAGGAAAACGGCCTGATTATTATCAATACTCCATCGGATCTGCTGACAGAAGAAGATCGTAAGCGTCTGGAGGATTTGAATGTCAATGTGTTTAACCATGACGCGACCAAGCTGGCCTTGGAGATTGGTAAAACAGAGCTGTCTACTAATATGGCGATGATCGGAGCTTGCGCCGGAGTGACCAAGATAGTAAGTTTAAAAGCCTTAGAGGGGGCGCTTCAGGAGCGGTTTGGGAAGAAGTTTGTTGCTTCTGGCGGTACGGCATCCCTTGATGAAGCCATTAAAAAGAAATACAAGAAGAAAAATGACCTGCTTAAGGCTAATATGGATTGTATTACTGAGTCTTATACTTTGTCAGAAGGATGGGCCGAGAAACAGGAAAATATGAAACTGGTAAGCGTTTAATTCAACAAAGATAGTTGATGGTGCTTGGATATTAACGCTTTTCAAAAGTGCGACAAGCTGCGGGGAATTAAACCCCCACTTGTGGGGTTTAATCATTCAAAGATTAGGAGATTTTCCAAGTGTATAACGTAGCGTGGGTAGATAACAATAAATGTATCGCTGAAAAGGGTTGCCGACTGTGCATCATGTATTGTCCTGAAGCGGACTGTATCATGCTGGATGAAAAGACCACTAAGGCCATTGTCATTGAGCCTCGCTGTAAGGGTTGTGACTTGTGCAAAGTTGTATGCAGTACTCATAATGCTATTACCATGTTCCCGGTTGATGCGACAACGGGTAAGGTTATTATGGGTGGCGATGAATCTGAAACCGCAGGGTTGGGTCAAGCTTACTCCGGTTAGATTGTTTAAAAAATTCAAACCCATGGCTTTTATAGCCATGGGTTTTTTTTATTTGAAGCCATTAATTTTGTTTTTTTAGAACCTCTGTAATAATTTTTCATCTAATAGTCAGACCGGAATCTACTTAAACATTAACTGGGATCTTTTATTGTGGATACTTTTCAAAAAGAAGTTCAGTGCACTCTTTGCCCCGAAACCTTTGAACCGCTGATTGAACCAGAAGAAGATAAAGGGGCCTACCCCATTTATTGTTCCAGTTGTTCCAACTGCGTCAATATTTCACGAGCTAATCCTGTCAGGATAGCTTTTCGTGAAGTTTTAGGTCTTAGAAAAGAGGCACTAGCGCTTGCTTTTCAAAGTGTTTTGGCTCCCTGTCATTGTGGAGGCCAATTCAATCACGATTCTGGTAAAAGGTGCCCAGATTGTATTTATAAAATTGAAAGAGAAGTTAGAAAAACGGGTACTGATATGGAGGCAGCCTTCAGGTGCCCCTGGAACATAACGGAACTCAAAAAATATGAAGCCAAGTTTTTTGAATATATTTTTCAGAAGGTAGAATCAAAAGAAGATAGCCTGCAACAGTTGATCGAAAAATTTGAAGCTGAAGAAATTGATGCCGAAACTTATATGGAAGAGCTGGATTCATTGCGTTTTAGAGAATCTTCCCAGGTATCGGTGATCCAGGCTTGGGCCATGATACTTGGCCCCGACGTGGCATTTCGTGCCGCGGAAGAGCATGAACTTGTTGAGCGGTATGGTAGCCGGATACTGGTAAGTATTGCAGATGCCATGGAAATTAGTGCGGGTAAAGCGGTTCTGACCACCTTGGCTGATGAAATGAAAAACTGGGACGGACATGTGGAACAAGAGCTTAACACCTTTATCGCCAAAATTGGTGGGGGCTTCTAACCACTTGACGTGGGGCTGTTATTTTCTTCACTAGTCTTCATGCCCCGAAGGGGTAAAATGAGCAATGGCCTTATCCAGTGAGCAAAGAGTTATCTCGACTAAATAAAATCCTTTCCTGATATTCCTTTCCCTGACATAGCCTTTAAAAGCAGTCAACCCGTGAACTCGGCTCAATAGCCAATTGTTAGTTGTAGACCCGCGCCTAGTGGTATTTTTTTAACACCTGCTCTACGGATGCAAGGTAGGAGCCACCAAATAGATTCAGGTGGTTCAAAAGATGATATAGGTTGTACAGGTCTTTTCTTTCTTCGTATCCGGGATTGAGCGGAAAAGCTTCGTGATAGGCGTCATAAAAATTTTGCGGTAATCTTCCAAAGAGTTCGGTCATGGCCAGGTCGGCCTCGCGCAAACCAAAATAAACCGCCGGATCAAAAATGCAGGGGACCTGGTCTTCATCAGGAAAATAATTTCCCGACCACAGGTCACCGTGCTGTAAAGCTGGTTTCTCTCCCGATATATCCAGATAATTTTCAAGCTTATCACATAGCTTGCTGAGACTTTTGTCTGTGGAGTGAGGAAGAGATTTGCGGGCCAGTTCCTGCTGAGGCCGCAACCGCTGGTCGCGGAAAAAAGCAATGCCATTTGTTTCAAGCATATTTTTTTGTGGAGTACTGCCGATATAATTGTCGTGATCCAGACCAAAATTATCTTGAGTAGTCCGATGAAGCTCGGCCAATGACTGGGCAAAGCGGGTTGAAAAATCCTTCCCTGGAGAAGCCTCGTCAATGTATTCAAGAATTAGAAAGGTGGGTTTTGCGGAATCCTGCAAAGCCAGAGGTTTTGGTATTCTGGGTCCCTTTACAGTTTTAGCAAGGAGCTTAAGCCCTCTGGCCTCGGCAGCAAAGAAATTTGGAGGAGGGTGGGAGTTGTATTTCAGAAAAACCCGCTTGCCATTGGTTAATTGCAGAGTGGAGGTTTGGTTGATGCATCCTCCTCCTGTTGGGGTGGAGGTTTTTACTTTGACCTCATGCCCAAAAATAGAACACAAAAGAGTGCTGATTTCTTCATCCATGTTTTTTTGCAAGCTGGGTTTTCAAGCGTTCCAGAACTTTTGGGCAGGTTCGTTCAACCATTTGATATACCGTTTCAAAACCGTGGTCCCCTCCGTAATAGGGATCGGGGACTTCGAGATCGCCGTTATTATCCGGGTCAAAAGTACGAAATAAAAACAACTTATCCTGAAGTTCAGAAGCAGGCTGCATTTGTTGCAGAGCGCTCAGGTTACTTTGGTCCATAGCCAGCACCAAGTCCATCCGTTTGAAATCTCCGGCCTGAAACTGGCGCCCTCGGCTGGTTAGGTGGATTCCGTGCTTACGGGCAGTTTGTTGCATCCGGGCGTCCGGAGGATTCCCCACATGCCAATTTCCAACCCCTGCGGAACTGATAATAATACGGTCTTGTAAGCCTTCATTTTTTACGAGGGCCTCAAAGACACCTTGGGCAAGCGGGGAACGACAAATATTTCCTAAACATACAAAACAGACTTCAACAGTTGAGTTCATATATTGATTTACCAAGCATTTGCGTTTAAGATATGCTCCATCAGCAGAATGTTTTTACCACAATTTAGGTATTTATTTCATTCATTCAAGGACATCTTTGGTCCACGACTCATTATACGGGGAAACTGAACTTTGATACCACGATACACATTGCCTGAAATGGCGGCGATATGGGAGCCGGAAAATAAGTTTAAAATTTGGTTGAAAATAGAAGTCCTGGCCTGTGAGGCCTTGGCAAAAAGAGGGGAGATCCCTAAAACTGCGTTGAAAGATATTCAAACCAAGTCCCGGTTTGATGTGGATCGCATTGACGAAATTGAGCGAGAAGTTAAACACGATGTGATCGCATTTTTGACCTGCGTGGCGGAAAATGTCGGAAATTCAGCGCGGTATATGCATATGGGAATGACCTCTTCCGATGTTTTAGATACCGCTTTGGCGGTGCAATTAAAACAATCTGCAAATCTGATATTGAAGGAGCTCGTTGCTTTCAAAGATGTATTGGAAAGGCAGGCGAAGAAATACAAACTCACGCCTACCATCGGTCGATCTCATGGTATTCATGCCGAACCCTTGACCTTTGGATTGAAAATTGCCAACTGGTATGAAGAAGTCAAACGCAATATAGACAGACTCAAACGTGCCCGGCAATGCATTGCTTACGGACAGATATCGGGTGCGGTAGGAACTTTTGCCTGCATTGATCCGGATGTTGAGGAGTACGTTTGTTCCAAATTAGGATTAAAGCCTGCCCCGGTTTCGAGCCAGGTCATTCAACGCGATCGCCATGCGGAGTTCTTTACAACCCTTGCGGTTGTTTCCGGGACCATTGATAAAATTGCTACGGAGATCCGCCATCTGCATAGAACGGAAGTGCTGGAAGCGGAAGAATATTTTTCCAGCGGTCAAAAAGGTTCATCGGCAATGCCGCACAAACGCAACCCGGTAATTACCGAACAAATGTGTGGATTGGCTCGAGTGGTTCGGGCAAACGCTTTTGCGGCTCTGGAAAATATGCCACTCTGGCACGAAAGAGACATCAGCCATTCATCTGTGGAGCGGGTAATCGGGCCGGATAGCACGATATTGGTCCATTATATGCTGAGGAAAATGACATCGATGATGGATAAGCTAATGGTTTATCCGGATAATATGATGCGCAACCTGGAAAAAACAGGGGGCCTGATTTTTTCGCAAAGTGTCCTGCTCGCCTTAGTGCGAAAAGGTATTACACGGGAAGAAGCCTATAAACTGGTGCAGAAGAATGCCATGCAAAGTTGGACGAAAGGAAAAGATTTTTTAACGTTGTTGAAAAAAGATAAGGATATCCGGAAACTTTTGTCCGCCGGAGAGATTGATAAGACTTTTAAATTAAAAACGCAATTTAAAAACATAGACCGGATTTTCAAAAGGGTCTTTAAGAAATAAGAGAATAATAATGGAACGTTTGGAAAAACTTTATGAAGGAAAGGCTAAAATCCTTTACAACACTTCTGATCCTGATTTGGTGATTCAGTATTTCAAGGACGATGCTTCGGCTTTCGATGGTAAGAAAAAGGGGACCATTGTTGATAAAGGGGTGATGAACAACCATATGTCGAGCAAGATTTTTCAATACTTGGAAAACGAAGGCGTTGAAACCCACTTTGTTAAAACTCTCAATGACCGGGAAATGCTGGTGAAGAAGTTGGATATCATCCCGGTAGAAGTGGTGTTGCGAAATGTCGCGGCAGGGAGTTTGTGCAAAAGGTTGGGTATTGAAGAAGGGCGGGTTCTGGAAAAACCGATTCTTGAATTCTTTTATAAGAGCGATCCACTGGGTGACCCAATGATCAATGAATGCCATGTTGATGTTTTTGGCTGGGCCACAAAGGAAGAGGTGGAGATATTGAAATCGGAAGGACTCAAAATCAATAACCTGATGATAAAATTTTTTAAGGAACGGAACATTCGCCTGGTGGATTTCAAGTTGGAGTTTGGTCGGCATAAGGGCAAGGTTTTTCTGGGCGATGAAATCAGTCCGGATGGATGCCGTTTATGGCATTGGGACACCAATGAAAAAATGGATAAAGACCGATTCCGATTTAATTTGGGTAATGTTGAGGAAAAATACCAGGAAGTTTACGACTTAATTTGTTCCACCGAGCGTGGGGCCAGCTAGCAAATAATTATCTCGACTTGATCGAGTTCTTGCCCAGTACTTCTCTTTATCCGTTTTCTTTCTCGCGTCCGTGAATCAGGAAAGCCAGGATATACAGAACCAAAGCTAGCAGATACAGGTTTTTGGTTCCCAGTGCCATGGAGCTGTATTCCAGCAACCCCCCGCAAATGGCTCCCATCAGGTTATAACCCAGGGAAGTGGTGGGTTCCTGCCTATTTTGAAAAATCTGCGAAAACAACATCCCCGCAAAAAACAAGGGCACTGCTGTGACCAAAGCTCCTGCAATCCATTGACCCACTAAAGGCAAGGCCAAAAGTGATTGAGTGGGGATGGCATAGCTGATTCCGATTGTAATGAACAAACCAACAAATAACCTGGTTTTATCAAAAGGTCCTTTGCGGAGGATGAAAAGGTTGGCTATAAAAATTAACATCAGGATGGCCGCAAAGACCAGGATATTGACTTGCCAGGTCGAACCGAACAATAAAGACATTTCGGTGACACTTTTCGTTTCCAGTAGTAGAAAACTTGCCCCGAGAAGAAATAAAGTCCAATCCGGGTTTTTAAGGTTTTTTCTTCCGGACGAGCAAACAATCGATATTATGGAAATCAAAAATATAATGCCGCCTGCCTGAAGGTAGTGTTTAGGAATGCCCGGTTGGTCCAGATAAAGATAGGGCCAGTCGTCCGTAGGAATTTTTATGGAATCGGTGATTGCCCGCTCTTCATTTATTAATTCTTTAAATAAAAAACCAAAGTCGTTAATTCCTTCCTCCTTTGACCCAGCGACAAAGGTCATATTAAACAACCGATGTTCTTTTTCGAAGTGCATTAACGGATGTACCCCAAAAACATCCATCAGTGTTTTTGCAAGTTTGAAAGGAATGGCTGTGTTTGCGGACATATGATACAAAATCAGCACTCCTTCCGGTTTTAAATGTTCCTTTATCGATCGGAAGGATTCTAGGGTATAGATATAATTATCGAGGCGGATGGATGACATGCCGGACAAGAGAGTTTGGCTGTCAAGGGTCGCTAGTATAATGACATCATATTTATTTTTGGTTTTCTTGAGGAAGGCGCGGGCATCGTCGATATGAATTTGCACGCGAGGGTCATCATAAGGTTTTTGGTAATTTGAATCTTTGCCAATTTTCCATATTGCCCGATCAATTTCTACGGCATCCACATTCTGTGCTCCCTGGTCGAGAACCAGATGGACATCATTCCCTGACCCTGATCCTAATATCAATACATCCTCCCAGCTTTTTGCAAAGCGATAAGGGAGTTGATACTGCTGTTTTACATCATTGGCAAAAGGATTTTTGATATTAGGAGACGGGGAAAAGTTAATCATGTATTGATGAAGGGAGCCATTAACATTGATAGTGGTGAGATTTGATTCTGAGTATTGATTGATTTTGTAATAGGGGGACCAGATCTCATGGTCTTTCTGGTAAAGGTTTTGCACCAGAAAAAATATTAGTCCCAGGCAAATTGTGGAGACAACCAAGCTTTGTTGCTTCCCAGTCAGAAAAAGATAAAGCAAACCGCCCAGACTAAACCAAATAATGGGTGGGGTGGAAAAATAGCTCAATAAAGAAAAGACCAGAAGCCCAGCCAGGCTCCCTGCGGTATTTATGGCATAAGCATGGAGGGCGGGAAATTTTTTGAACTCCCTGCCCATTGCATAACCCAAGGCTATAAAAGGCAGAGCAGAAAATGTGAAAAAAATACTTACAACGGGAACCATCCCCCACTCTCTGGTATGGGGCGAAATATCAGCATAAATGACAAACATTGCCTCCCCCAAACGGGGAGCAGTGACAATGATATTGCTGAAATAAACACAAATCCCTACCAGTAAAAGTAGCAATGGCGGAAAAAATTGCGTGAGATTCTTTTCCCTGTTTGCTCGCATTATTCCGATTCCCATTCCCAGAAAAGCCGCCACCAAAACCAAATTGATAAAATAGGCGGTTATCCTGACATTGGAAGGAATGAACCGAATTAAAGCCAGTTCAAAAAATAGAATTAAAAAACTGTAACCGAAGAGTTTATACGAGGAGGGAGAGAAAATATTTTGGGTTTTCAAAGGTGAATGCCTTTATTGTTTTTAAGACTTGAGAGGGGGAGTCAGATATCTTTGCATTCCATTTTTTCAAGGGGCTGGGCTTGGCATTCTATAGACTCAGTCATGCCGTTCGCCACCTTGGCGCAGGCTGTGCTCATACCTGTCATGATGGTATCATCTTTTGCCATGCCCTTTACTTTCTGGCAAACAATCTGATCCTTATATTTGATGCAGACTTCGCATTCAAACTTGTTACCGGTCCATAAAAGATCAATGGAAACGCTGGCAACAAAAGCTAGAAAAACCAGGGTAATGACAGTGCCTTTATTCATATCTGAAGTAGCTGTTGGTTTTCAGGTTACGGGCTGGGCAATGCTTGCTTCTCGGCCGATGAAATAATGTTGCCGATAAAAGACAAGTTCTTGAAGTGATTCCCGGATATCCGTGAGGGCCATATGCTCGTTGCTTTTTTTGGGAAATTTTGGGCCGTCCGGATACCAGCGGTTTACGAGTTCTTTGATGGAGGTTACATCAATACTTCTGTAATGAAAATAATCATGTAACTCAATCATGTATTTGGAGAGGAACTTCCGGTCCTGACCAATCGAGTTTCCGCATAAAGGAGATATAGCTTTTGGGCAGTATTTCTTGATAAATTCCAAAGTCCTTTTTTCGGCTTCTTTTTGATCTATTAAGGATTCACGAACTCGTTTGACTAGACCCGAAGCATTATGGTGTTTCGTGTTCCAATCATCCATTTGATCCAGAATTTCGTCCCTTTGATGAATGGCGATACAAGGCCCCTCTTCAAGAACATTCAGTTCGCTGTCGGTAATCAGGGTTGCGATTTCTATAATGACTTCTTTTTCCGCATCCAGCCCAGTCATTTCCAAGTCCATCCAAACCAGATTGTGTTTCGATTTTCGAGCCATAAAATTTATTATTAAATTCACCCTTGAAAACTTTAACAAAAACAGGGGGAATTTGCTTTCTATGTATTGGGCCTGTATTGGCAGTAAAATAATTATACCGTTAGCAAAACTCCGCTTTTCACCCTTCGAAAAAGGTCTGCTCTTTCCCTAGAATGCGGATTTAAAGCCAATTGTATCTTAAATTCGTGGAAATATGAACCGTTCTTTAAGGTAAGCGCGGAATATAAGGGGCTCTAGTGAAAATTCCTTAATGGCTTGATATGGATGGGGCGAGGCATTTTATGGCTTCGATCAATAAGGATGGCTATTAATTTAGATGCTTTTTCAAGAAAGGGGGATTTTAAACTATGAGAAAAAACAAAAGGGGAGCAGGCGGGTTTGACAAGCCCGCCTGCTCCCCTAAAGTGGAGGAGATAGGGGGAAGACCCGGTCATGGCACCGAATTCGATCCCCCCATAAAGAAGGAGAAAAGTACTATATGAACTATATAAAACTAAAATTAAAGAAGTATTAATTCGACATTAAAATATTTTAATGTTGGGGTATTAAGAGCTGAGGGGCATGAGTGATTGAAAGGCAGGTCGATTAATCCAGAAGGGTTTCTAGATCCAGGACCGAATTCAGGTAAGTGTCTTGAACCCTTTTGAGGTTGTTTCCCAGCCAAAGGTCGGCAAATTTTGGAGGGAAGCGGGCGAATCCTTTTATCTGATTAATGGCCAGACGGCAATCCCTGTACCAAGAAATATTTTTATTAGCCTTAAATATTTTCTTGGCTTGTCTAAACTCTTCAATTGCGGAATCTGGTTTTCCGTCACCAAAATAGGCAAATGCCAAACCTACCCGACCAAGACCTTCTTCTGGTTTTAATAAAATCGCTTTATTAAAAGCCTCCACAGCTTCGGGGTACTGTTGCATGGCTGCAAGTGCATTGGCAAAATGAAACCAGGAATCAAAATGGTCGGGGTGGGATTCTGTTAATGCTTTGGAAATCTCGATAGTTTTATCTAATTGTCCCAATTGTGAATACGTATTGGTCAGTTTTAGTTTAGCGTAAAGACTTATGTTGGAAGGGGGATTGGCCTCAAGGGTCTTCTGCCAGTATTTGACAGCATCTTCGAAGAATCCATCCTTATCCAGATTCCGCGCTTTTTCCAGAAAGCTTGTATAGCTTTCTTGAGACAAGGCTATGGCGGGTAATAGGCAGAGGAAAATTAACAGGCATAGGGTAATTTTTGTTAACCGGGATTTAAATTTCATGACAGCTATTTAGGAGTTGGGTGCCAACTCTTCCTGTAAAAATAATGGTTCCCCAGTTAGTAGAGGTCGCAAAGATTTTTTAAATGTTTGAATAAAGTGTTCCTGATTATTCATGATCTTTTCCACATCCTCGGGCCTCAGGTAAAAAACATTAGAAGCGGTACCCTGAGACGTATGAAGAACTGCTTTCTGGCATTCCATATGGCTGTCTGCGAATACTTTTGCTTCCATCATGAATGTTCCGGGCAGATTGTGTGTCGACAATTTAACAGATCGCCCGATGGTCTTCATTTTAAATTTAACTTCCTGAAAATGCGGTGTCTCTGAAATGCTACCGATGGTCTTTCCTTTAAATATAGATCCAAGTGGTTCCTGGTCGATAAAGATTCGTCGCAGATCTTCGTGAACACGTTGCTGGATAAAAAAGAAATCGCCGTAATCAATAGGTTTGCCTTTAGAGTCGATAACTTTAAAGACATCAAAAACTTTGTCGCGAAATGTCTGAATATTAGCCTCGACAATATCTAACTGGTTGAAGGCCAGAACTGCTGATACTTTATGCAGAAATCCTCGGACATCCTGGGTGCAGACAATCAGTTCTGAAGGTTGTCCAGGCATAAAGAGCATTTCTGCCATGAAAGGTTCCTGCGACTGCACAAACCTATAATAAATTTCTAACTGGGATTGTAATTCCCGGGGAAGACGAACCATCTTCAGGAACTCTAGCTTAATGTTGTTGGGAACGTTTTTCCGCCTCTTATGATGAAGGGTGTATTGGTAAAACAGTTTTAATTGTTCGATCTGGGAAGAGGACAAGTCCATTTTGGTTCCTCCTCGATCTGCGTGGGTGAGCAGAACCAGCATCTTGAGTTTTTCCTTATCATGGTTAACAAGGTCAAGCACCATGTCATAGGTGTCGTCGGCTTCCGGGTCAAGGAGCATCAGGTCATACATGGTTAAATGTTTTTCCACTAAAAAGGATACATCATCCACTCTTTTGGGTTTGTCGTTATAGCCCAGATTATTCAAAATCTCCGGAATCATTTTTGCACCGACCAACTCTTCGTTCTGGTCGCCAACTTTTGCGCCCTTGCCAATATCGTGTAGTAAAACGGCCAGTTTGAGAGCAGTTTTATCCCTTTGGGAGTGATAAAGTTCTGACAGAAAAGGGTCAGCGGTTTCTCGAAACTCTAATCTATTTAAAACGTCCAGAGCAGAAAGAATATGGATGTCAGTAGGAAATTTATGTACATAAACATCCTGCAGAATGCCTTTCAGATCATTAAATGCGGGAATGAAGTAATCCCCCAATATTCCGAATTCATGCAGCAGGCGAATGGATTTTGAAAAGTGTTTTCCTCTGATAATGCGTTTAAAGCAGTTCTGGATTTCCAGTTTGGCTTCTTCATCCATGAAAATGGGATACGCCTGATCAACATGCTGCTCAATGGCTCGTGTCACTTCATAAGACAAGTAATAATCTCTTTCAGCGACCCAGATAAAAACCTTGAATAGCCATAAGGGTTCCTGGGCGAACAGTTTTTCTGGGCTTTTTTCGAAATAAATTTGCTGCTGCGTATTGAGGGCAAAGAACTCTGAAAGGTTTTTAATTTTTTTTGTATCTACCGCCATACTCTCCCAGTAAAGGTTCCGGCTGAAACGCTTGAGGGGATAAACGGCATCAAAAAAATATTTTTGGAAAAAGGTTTTAACATCGAACCCCATAGACTGGGCAATCTTTTCCCGAACTTCATAGCTCATGGTATCCCGGTGTGTGCCTTTCTGGAAAGTATGCAGAAATAGCCGGGTGCGGGATAACAGGTGGAGGCCATTTTGCATGCTCTTAAAAGCAAGTGGACTCAGCAGGTTTTTAGCAAACAATTCGTTGAGCAATTCAAACTGATTAGTGGTATTCAGATTTTGAAGAAATCGAATGGATACCAATGCCCAGTAGAGGCGACGCATTTCCTCTTTAATATTTGGTTCCTGCTGAAAGACTGTATTTTGGACTTCATAACATCCTTCATGGCTCAAACAATGTTTTTGAATCTCGTCTCGGTAAAGCAGGCTGACAGTTTTGATAGAACTTTTAAATTCGCCATAAACCAGGGAGTTGCCGGCAACAAACCGATGTTCCAAAAGAGCCATAAACTCGGAAACTTTGGCGGGATCCAGATCTCTCTCAAATGTTTCGTTCTCGGTGTAACAGGAGTTGCTTGAGGCAGGGAATATATCCTGAAAGATAAACAGGTACTCAAAATGCCGAATAATTTCCTCTGCAGTTTTTTTGTCCTCATCACTGAGTGAAGATTGGGAAACGATTTGGATATCTACATCTGAGCGGAAATACATTTCCTCCCGGCCATAACCACCACGAGCAACAATTGCAATGGGCACGGATTGCGTTGTCCATTCCTGATTATTTTGGTGATTGAAGTACCAGACTGCGGAATAAAAACTTGCCTGCACGAGAGTGTCTACCAATGCGGTTTGCTTAAGCAATAACAAGTGACAGTTTTCAGATTTGGAGCACTCTTTTTGGAGCAGGGCGGTTTCTTTTTCAACCAGATGAATAGCCCGATCTTTAAAATCTAAATAAAATTTCTGCGGATCAATTTCAGAATTGTTGGGCGATTGTCCTGCTTGATGAAGAGAAACTAATTTTTGTTGAAGCTGTTGCCGATAGGTTTCGACAAGTTTGCGGTTGGATTGATATAAATCACTCATTGGGAGTGCAAACTAAAAAGTTATTGAACCGGATCAAGAGATCATGATCCGGTTATTCATAGCTATAAAAGCTGATTCAGAATAAACCTAAAATACTAAAAATTCAAGGGTTTACCGGCCAGTTGGCCCCACGCCTAGTGGAGGGTGCGGCCCATTAATTCGGCGAAGGGGCGCAGGTTTTCCATGAGTCGGTCAAATTTTGCTGGCTTTAAGGACTGGGGTCCATCGGAAAAAGCTTTTACGGGATCGGGGTGAACCTCAATGATCAGCCCATCAGCACCGGCCGCAATGGATGCGCGTGACATGGATTCAACCATCTCCCAATGGCCGGTCGCATGGCTGGGGTCTACGATGATGGGGAGATGAGTTTCCCTCTTCAAGACCGGTATACAGCTGATATCCAAAGTATTTCGGGTAGCGGTTTCGAAAGTGCGAATGCCCCGTTCGCAAAGAATCAGCTGATTATTGCCTTCGGAAAGTACATATTCTGCAGACATCAGAAACTCCTGAATGGTGTTCATCATGCCCCGTTTCAAAAGAATAGGTTTGTCTATTTTCCCCAGTTCTTTTAATAGTGAAAAATTCTGCATGTTTCGGGCACCCACCTGGATGACGTCGGCATATTTCGCGACCAGATCGATTTCGCGTGGATTCATAACTTCGGTGACAATAGGTAGCCCAGAAACCTCTTTGGCAGAGGCCAGGAGCTTGAGCCCGTCTTCTTCCATTCCCTGAAAACTGTAAGGAGAAGTTCGCGGTTTATAAGCACCCCCCCGTAAGAAATTGGCTCCGGATTTTTTAACCAAATTTGCGGTGGTGCAAATCTGTTCTTTGCTTTCTACTGAGCATGGGCCAGCGATGATGGCGATAGCAGAACCACCGATGCCAACCCCACCCACCTCAATGATCGAATTGGTGGATTTCACTTCTCGACTGGCAAGCTTGTAAGGTTTGAGAATGGGAAATACACTTTCCACTCCGCCCATAGTTTCTATGGATTGCAGGCGGTCTTTTCCACGTTCGTCACCCACGGCCCCGATTACCTTGCGTTCAACACCGACAATTTCATGCGGGGTGTAACCAAGTTCCCGGATGGTGTTTTCTACCTTTTCTATTTCCTCCGGCGTTGCATCCGAAGACATTACGATGATCATTGAATATTTGCCTCTATATTGGGAATAAAAAGCCAGTATAACATTTCAGATTAAGTTTCAGGAGAGTAAAGTAAAGGCCAACTATCCCATTAATCCGGGGCCATCCAGCGTGTTTATTCGGACTATTTCTTCGATGGGTCTGCGATAATCTCTGGGTCGCGGATCATCTTTCTTATACCCCAGGGTCATCAGCATTGCTGGGATATAATTGGGTCTGAGATTTGCCAGCTTGGAAACCGCTTCGGGGTCAAATCCGATCATCGGGACAGTTGCCCACCCTCGATTTTGGGCCGCCAGCATCAGAATCATAGCCGCCAATGAGGCGCTGCGAATTGCTTCATCTCTCTGAAGCTGACCCTTGCCGTCATAGAAATCTTTTATAATCGGAAGAACCTTTTCCTGAATTCCCTGAGGAGTATCCTTGTAGATTTCAGGGGCATCCTGATAGGCGTTTAATTTTCCGCAAACAACAAGTAACACAGAGCAGGTCAGGACCTGCTCCTGCCCCCATGCCGCAGCCTGGATTTTTTCTTTAAGACTATTATCCCTGACTGCGATAAAGGTCCAGTGTTGCAGGTTAAAGGAGCTTGGACTCAATACCACTTCCTGCATTAATTCCTTTAGCTCTGCATCGCTTATTTCCTTATCGGGAAGGTAGGATTTTATAGAACGGCGTTGTTGAACAATCTCTGAAAATTCCATGATGCTTTCCTCGTATATGTTTTTGTATCGGTAGTGTTATTTAGAAAGGTCTTTGAAAGTATTCGGGACATTAACTCCAGTATGGACCCAGTCCCACAAGGCATAACCTTGAAAATCCTTCATGGTGATGTATTTTTGTGCATCCTCTAATGCCATGTATTTGTCAATGGAACTTTTAACTTTCACATGCAACGTCTCAAGATAACTGATTGTGAAATCGAGATTTTTGGGTTCAATGGGAATCCCATGTCCCGGAACAATAATTGCGTCCTGGGGCAGGAACGAACGAACCTTTTTCATCGTTGCCAGAACTTCTTCATGTTTCCCGTCCAATAACCAGGGGAGGGCAGGTGGCATAGCCACAATCGGATTGCCCGTCCAGAAAACTTTTTCTCCAGGAACCCAAACAAATAGATCTCCTTCTGTTTGGGCAAACCCCAGATGCATGATCTCAACCTTTTTATTGCCAAGGTCGATGCTTTTCTTGTCATCGATGATGATATCTGCGGTGCGGGCGATAACGTCTTCAATGCCACGGCCGGCTCCAAAATATTGAGCCATAAACTTTTTATCTGCTTCAAAAGCTTCCTTGTTCTCCATAAATGCTTTGGTTTTGCTGTGCTGGATGATTTTTGCTGTTTTTGGGAAGGCATAGTTTCCATAAGCATGATCGCCATGGTAGCTGGTGTTGACGACATAGCGGATGGGTTTGTCTGTCACCTGTTTTACGAAACCGATAACCTGTTTTGCCAGCCGTTTGTTTACCATTGACTCGATAACCAGTACTTCGTTGTCCCCAACAACAAAGCCGCCGGATGTTGCAACCGGATAGCCCTTCTTATTTTTGACTTTGGCGTCGGTGGGGTAAACAGCATAAACCCCAGTAGCCAGTTTTTCGAGTTGGAGTTGAACGGTTCCCGCATCCCATACCAGATTTTCTTTTTTCTCTTCGGCTTTTGCCAGTCCCGTATAGGAAAACATAAGGGTGATAGCCAGAAAGGTAATCATTCTTTTCATTTATCTCTCCTTCTATAAATTGTCTTGATTAATTGTTGGTTACTTGTTTCCACCCAGTAATAAGGAGAAGCGTTTTACAATAAAACCATCAGCCGAGAATCGGCCTCCGCCACTGATCAAAAGGGGCAGGCATAACCCAATTGCGAGAATGTGATATTCGAAACCTTCTCCACCCTGTTTGCCGGACCAGTTCATAAAAAAGCCATTGGCAGCGTGTGACATTACGACAGCCCCTGACATAATCATTAAAACACCCGCCGCGCAGAATCGGGTCAGGAACCCGGTGATTAATCCCAACGCCCCAAGGGATTCACCGAGGATAACCAGCACGGCAATGACCATTGGCACTCCCATTTGGTTAGTAAAAAACCCCAATGTGCCCTCAAGCCCGTAACCCCCAAACCATCCAAGAAGTTTTTGGGCGCCATGAGGGAACATCACCATCCCCAGCATTACACGAATAATAAGATTGTTTATGTTTTCATCTGTTTGAAAAAAGGCCCTCATATAATTCTCCTTTCTATTGATTGCGGTAGAGGGGATAGTCTACCTGCGCCGGCACTTCAATTGTCGCGATACGTAAGGGAGAACTGGAGTCGGCTTGTATTGAAATTTCCCCTCGCTGTTTGGCATGAATCACTGCAAAGTCCTGTTTGTTGACATGATGCTTTGCGCCGGTTTGTTTGTCGAATAAAATTCCTTTGCCAGAAATAATCACCACTGCCAGTGTTCTGTCCTGAGCAAGTACGTATTGGTATAGCCGGTCATTCTCAATGGAAATATCTTGCATAATTACTTCTGATTCAAGGTAAATGGGTGATCCATTGCCAAGGATGGTCTTTAGAGTAACGCCATCTTGGTGTTCAATGAGAAAGTCATCGTTTTTAAACTCATTGTAAGTAGGATTATTGTGAATAGTTTTGCGAATATTGGGATCAAACCAGATTTGAAAAAAATCAGTGAACTCTCCAATCGTTTCTTCTTCATGAGAAATTCCCGCTCCCGCCTGTATGACTTGCGCACCTCCGGCTTGAACCCGGCTCCGGTTTCCTAAAGAATCGTAATGTCCTATTTCTCCTTCGAGAGCATAGCTCATGATTTCAAACGCCTGATGGGGGTGTAGAGCAATTTTCCCATAGCCTTTGGCGGTAGCCCAGGCCCAGTAAAACAGGGGCCCCAAATTTTTTATTGGTGGGCCTTCATGAGGAAAGCCGATGGGTTTAACTTCAGTGATGCGACCGCCATCAAACTGGCCTACTGCCTGAGCTTCAGGAGGATAGATTTTAAAATTTAATGCGGCTTTATTTTGGATCATGACTTCATACCTTAAAAATATTTAGATTTATTCTGAAAAATGAATTTCCAAATTGTGGCCATCTGGGTCGTAAAAGTAGATGGATGTTCCACCCGGATGATTCCTGGGCTCCCCATCCAGCTCTACATCGTTGTCTTTGAAGTTTTGAATAATATCTTCATACTGTTCCGTTTTGGCTTCAAAAGCAAAATGCAGAAACCCGTCATCCGTCATGACCCTTTGGGCTGAATCGAAATCCAGATCGGGAGACTCAAATAAAGCCAGGACTACATTCCCGGTATCTATTTCAAAATGTTTAATGCCTGAACGGGTTTCGGTTCTATTAATCACCGGAAACCCTAACACTTGCTGATAAAATTTTTCCGACCTCTTCATATCTTTAACGTTCAAGGCAAAATGATGCAGGCCTTTTAATTTGATTTGGGTGGGGTTGGTTTTTAATGTCATGGTGGCTCTCCTTAAATATGACTAAATTTTATTTATCAATATCTCTTGTGACTATAGATAGCAGGTATCGTGCCATTCTTAACTCGCTGAAATTCCTTTATATTTTAAAGGTTTATGGGTGGTTAGCTAAAATACTATATTTCGTATATTATGAGATTTAGTAGTATAATAACGAAATTAAGTAGAATTTGTGTTTTTTTGATTTAGAGGATTTGGGGAGTGACACCGACACAAGAAAAGAGGAAATATGCGGAAAAAAATCGATATTGAGACGAATCAGGAGTTAGCGCAATTCACCATCGAACGCTCTGCGGATTCAATTATCTGGCACGATTGTGCGGCAAATATTAAACGGGTCAATGAGGCGGCCTGCAAACTCCTCGGATACCCGAGAGAAGAATTGCTAGGTTTGACCATTCAGGATATCAACCCGAGTTCCAATAAAAAAACCTGGGCTAAGTTCTGGAATCGATTACGCAAAGATAAAGTTGTTCAGTTTGAAGACTCTAATTTACAAAAAGATGGAACGACTATTCTCACAGAGGTCACTGCTAACTTCATTGAATTCGAGGGCCAGGAATTTGCAGTTGGATTTTCCAGGGATATTTCAGAGAGAAAACGAAATGAAGAGGAGAGGGCCTGTGCTCTGCGTGAAATCGAAAAACTAAAAACAGAATTAGAACTTCAAAATGAATACTTACAGGAAGAGGTGATAGAGCTACAGGATTTCGGAGATATTGTTGGGAAAAGTCCCGCCTTACAAACGATTCTCAGTCAAATTGAAATGGTTGCCCCAACGGATGCAAGCTCTCTCATTACAGGTGAATCTGGGACGGGGAAAGAATTAATCGCCCTTGAGATTCATAATCGGAGTCCGCGAAACAGACATGCAATGGTTCGGGTTAATTGTGCCTCCATCCCCCGGGAACTTTATGAGAGTGAATTTTTTGGTCATATTAAGGGCGCTTATACAGGGGCGCTTCGGGATCGGATAGGTCGTTTTGATTTAGCCAATCAAGGAACGTTGTTTCTGGATGAGATCGGTGAAATCCCTTTGGATTTACAAAGCAAACTATTGCGGGTGTTACAGGAAGGGACCTTCGAGAGGGTAGGGGATGAAAAAACCCGTAAGGTAGATGTGCGAATCATTGCCGCCAGCAATCGAGATTTAAAGGATGAAGTGGAACAGGGAAATTTTAGAGAAGATTTGTATTATCGTCTAAATGTTTTTCCTATCAATGTGCCACCGCTCAGGAAAAGAATCGAGGACATCCCTTTATTAGCTACTTATTTTTTAAGACTAGCTTCAAAGAAATTCAAGAGACCCGAGCCCAGGTTAACAAAAGCCAATGTTCTGCAATTAACCCAATATGATTGGCCGGGAAACGTGAGGGAGCTGCAAAATATCATTGAGCGCTCTGTGATAATTTCTCAAAAAGGGAATTTGAGGTTTGATTTGCCTAAAACACAAAGTGGAAAAAAAATAATCATAAATTCGGGCTGGGATAAAAAGGAAAATCAGAACATATTGACTTTTGCGGAGATCAGGAGTTTGGGGCAGAGAAATATATTAAAAGCCCTGCAGAAAACCGGTTGGAAAGTTTTTGGTGCTAATGGAGCGGCTCAATTATTAGGCACTCCTCCTACAACATTGCTATCCCAAATGAAAAAATTGGGTATCAGAAAACCCGCATAATTTTTAGTTATTCTTCAAAAGCTCATTTAGGAAAGGAGAATTAAGAATTTCTGCGTTTCCTTTTGCTAGTTTTCGAGCTTGCCTGAAATTTTTGATAGCCTTTTCTTTTTTATCTTCTTGAAAATAGGCCAGGCCCAGATTGAAATGAATTTCTCCAGAGGTCGGATCGGCGAAATTGGCTTGATTGAATTGGAGCAAAGCATCCCAGTATCTTCCGGCTTTATAGTGTTCGATTCCAAAATCGTTACGCATTTTAGCTGAAGGCTCGGCACCCACCCGTAATGTCAGGGGAAGTTCCTCCAGACTTTTTGAACAACTGGAAAGTCCCAAGATCATTATTAGAATTAAAAATAAGCGTTTCATAATGTTTGCAAGGCAACTTAAATCAATGTGCTAATAGGTGGAGAGGTTACCATCGCAAGGTGGAATAATAAATAAATATTTATCATGTTATAGGCTGACCAGAGGAACCATTTGGTGGGTATGAATCCATATTGATAAACTATATGCAAAGAGTCTATGAATGGGTTGACAGTTTCCATTGATTGACTGAGACTAGACAATGAAGGTTATTATGCAAAACGAGGCAAATTTTCAGTGAAATCAATTAGCTTTAAAAAATATTCTGTAGTTTTTATGGTCCAGGTTTTAGTTTTGACGAGTTCTGTTGCTTGGGCGGTGGTCTATGACCCCTTGCCTGCTATGCCTTACCCTGCCGATAATCCTCCCACAGCTGAAAAGGAGAAACTGGGTTCTGCTTTGTTTTTTGATCCGAGACTATCCGGTAACAATAAGGTCAGTTGCTCGACCTGCCATCTTTCAGATAAAAACTGGGTGGACCAAAAACCAAGGTCTATAGGGATTGACGGCAAAGAATTGCGGCGCAATTCACCCACCCTATTGAATAGTGGTTATAGCTCTTCTCAATTTTGGGATGGACGCGCCGCAAGTCTGGAGGAGCAATCTTTGATGCCTATTCAAGATCCTTCAGAGATGAATCAATCCCTCCCAGAATTGTTTGATGAATTGAGCGCGGTACCAGAATATCTTTCCATGTTTAAAACGGCATTTGGTGACTCTAAGATTACAGCCGAAAGAATATCAAAAGCTATTGCCACATTTGAGCGGACTTTGAAAACGCAAGAAACAAATTATGATCTCTATTGGAAGGGAGATAAGTCCGCTATATCTTCCTCGGCGCTTAGAGGAATGAACCTGTTTTTTGGTAAGGCCAAGTGCTCCATTTGTCATAATGGCCCTAGGTTTACCGATGACCATTTTCATAATATAGGGGTTTCTTTCACACAAACCGCTGAAAAAGATGTGGGAAGGAATAAAGTAACGGGAGAACTATTTCATTTGCGGGCTTTCAAAACACCGGGCTTGCTTTATGTTTCGCGAACGGCTCCGTATATGCATGATGGTTCATTGGATACTCTGGAGGAGGTTGTAGAGTTTTATGACCTGGGGGGGGATGACGACCCTTTAAAGAGCCCGTTTATTTCGCCGATTGGATTAACTACAATTGAAAAACAAGATATTGTTGAGTTTATGAAAGCTTTAGACAGAAAAGAATCTTCTTATGAAAAGTAGGAACAAAAATCAAAAGCGAACTGAAAACTTGACCCCGATGAAAACAGAAAATGAATTTGCCAAACTAAGGATGGGAAGTTGAATCTAAATAATGGTGTGTCTTTAAAAACAAACTCATCGCATCTGAGCTATGTGATCCTTCTGTCCTTTATTATTTTGATTGTCCTTGCGGGATTAGGTTGGTTCGGGTTATCTCATATTGAAAAGGAAATCCAATCCAATGTCTTGAGCCAACTTACCGACAGGCTCCCTCACTCCATAAAGATGATCAAAATCTGGAAGCGAGGCGTCAAAATGGATGTGTCGACCATCGCCTCCGATAAGAACCTTCAAAGTAAAATTCATGCTCTCATAAAACACGCCCAGGAAGTTCAAGGTGATGCATCCGGTATAGTGAGATCTGAAGAATTAAAGGCGATCCGACAATATCTGGAACCGATACAAACAAACAATTCTTTCACAGGATTTTCAATCCTTAATGAAGAGGGTTTTGAGATCGGGTCTCTTGGTGATGAGGGGATTGGAGCTCAGCGTTTGGTCAATGCTCCTGAGGGTGAACGTCTTTTGAAATTTGCCAGCCTTGGGAATACCTTCATTACGCTTCCATTTAAAAGTGAATTTTCTCGTCCAGGAAAGAAGGGAGCTTTAATGTTAGTGGGCTCGCCAATTTACCAATCGACGGGGAAATTTGTTGCTGTCCTTATATTTTATCTTCAACCGGAAGCGGTGTTTACGGAAATTTTTGGTATTTCCCGATCCGGAAAAAGCGGCGAAACCTATGCGTTTGACTATAAAGGAAGACTTCTCACTAAAAGCCGATTTGAAGCTGATTTAAGACAAGTGGGAAACCTTGAGCCTTCTGCCTCCTCGATACTGAATATAACGATTAAAGATCCTGGAGGGAACTTGCTTGAAGGGCATCAGCCTTTACTTGCACCCGATGAACAACCCTTTACCCGGATGGCCCAGAGTGCGCTTAAGAAAGAATCGGGTTTTGATATTGAGGGGTATCGAGATTATCGAGGTGTGAGGGTGGTTGGGGTATGGAGCTGGTTATCAGAATTTCGGTTTGGAGTTGCCAGTGAAATTGAATACGAGGAAGCTTATAGTCTCTTATATGAGATAAAGAAATCTTTTTATGGAGTATTTGGATTTTTGGTGCTTGCGGCATGTGGGGTCATTGGGTTGGCATGGCGACAGGGGCAAATTAACTTAGCCCTGGTCGAAACTACTGAAATGGCGAGAAAAGCCAATCTTGCGAAATCCGAATTTCTTTCCAGGATGAGCCATGAGCTGAGAACTCCTTTGAATGCTATTTTAGGGTTTTCCCAGTTGTTACAAATGGGTTCTGAATACAAGCAATCATCAGATGTGCAAAGTAAGGTCGACCCTATTTTGAAGGCAGGAAATCATTTATTGGAGCTTGTTGACGAAGTTCTGGAGCTTTCTAAAATCGAGGAGGGGAAATTAAAAGTTTCAATAGAGCCAGTAGAAACTTTTGAAATAAAAAATGAAGTGCTCGATCTTGTGAAGCCTATGGCTGAACAGGAATCTGTTGTTCTGATTGATCAATGTCCAATCGAAAATTCCCTTTTTGTGATGGCCGACAGGCTTAGATTGAAGCAGATATTGGTCAATCTAATAACCAATGCCATAAAATACAATAAAGCCGGGGGGTCTGTAACACTTACTCAAAAAATTGAAAATCAAAATCTTATATTTCGTGTAGAAGATAATGGGCCTGGAATCAAAGAGGAAGATAAAACTCTCATTTTCAAACCATTTGAACGGTTGGGAGCGGAAGGTTCTGGGGTGGAAGGAACGGGAATAGGGTTGTCGATAGCCAAAAATTTGATTGAATTGATGAATGGATCGATTGGATTTACCAGCGAAGTAGGAAAAGGAAGCTGTTTTTATTTTGCTCTGCCATTAACAGATAAGCCTTCTAACTTCGAAGAAAAAACTGATCAAAAACCCGGAAACTTTGATACCTCAAAGAATATCAAGACTGTTTTATATATAGAGGATAATCCTATTAATCTGGAATTGGTTGAACAAGTCCTAGGAGGTGAAGAACATATCAGGTTGATAGCTGCTTCTAATGGAGGCTTGGGGATCCAGGCAGCAAGAGAGCAAAGTCCTAACCTTATTTTACTTGATATAAATCTCCCTGATACAGATGGAATTAGTGTCTTTAAAAAATTGAAGTCCTTTGACAATACCTCACACATTCCGGTAATTGCGTTGAGTGCTGATGCTATGGAATCGGATAAAAAGTTGGCAATGGATTTAGGGTTTTATTCATATATCGCCAAACCCATTGATATCTCAAACTTCAGAAGATCAATTGATGACGCATTGTCGAAAACAAGCTGAATGCGGTAAAAGGTGTGCCAATTTAATTTCCACGAACCTATTTTCCCGATTAGGAAGTCTGTATAATGAGCTATTAGCATTAATAGATTGATCTCATTTTGTGAAACTGTGGTTGATAAATTTTTGATTTGAGGGATTGACTCATGTCTAGCCAAGTCCGTTTAATATTTCTTTCTGTAGTATTTCTGCTGATAGGAGGGGCAAATATTTTATCGGCGGGAGAAAACTTTGGGTCTCTGGAAGAGGGTGAAAAGGCATTTTTGCTGGGGGAGTACAAGAAAGCTGAAAAAATTTTCCATTCGATTCTCGAAAAAGAACCGGATAACTATATTGTGTTGAAAGCCCAGGCTAATACGAAAATAAAACTTAAAAAATATATTGAGGCGGAAAAACTACTGGACAAAATTCTTACCATGCCCATCTCTACCGGTCGAAATATCCTGATTTATACCGATGGCAATTCGGAGGCTCTTGAAGCCGAACTGGTGGATGAAATCGTAATGGCTATGGATGAATCTAAAAAAGATGATGAGTTCAGCAAATTTTTAAAGAAAGATAGTGAGGGACCCGTTCCACATTACCGCGCATTCTTAAAAAAGTCCGGGAAGATGAAGCTATTTCCCAAAAGCCGAACCCGAATCCAGTTTTCAGGAATTCCAGCGGCTACCCGTGAAAAAGTTGAAACCCTGAAGGCTAATGTGAGGAAAAAATCTATTTCTAACAGTAAGGCGAAACCCGATGGAGAGCTGGTCGCGATACCAGGCGGATGTTTTCAAATGGGGAGCCGATCAGGTGATCCGGATGAGCAACCTGTCCATAAAGTTTGTCTGTCTCCTTTTAAGATGTCGAAAAATGAAGTGAGGCAAAAATTTTTCCAAACAGTTATGGATTACAATCCTTCCCAATATGTTGGCGGGGATTTACCTGTTGATTCGGTGTCCTGGGAAGGAGCCCGAGACTATTGCAAAAAAATGGGTTTACGATTGCCTACCGAAGCGGAATGGGAGTATGCGGCCCGTGGAGGAACGCAGGGGGAGTATTATTGGGGGAAAAATATGACCGGCAAAGAAGCCAATTTTTGTGATAGCACGTGTGATCTAAATAATCGGAGCTCAAAATTCACAGATGGTTTTAAGAATTCCGCCCCTGTGGGGTCTTTTCCTCCCAATCCTTTTGGGCTCTATGACATGTCGGGTAATGTCAGCGAATGGGTGTTCGATTGGATGGCTATCAATGCGAACTATTATTTGATGGGCCCAGAAAAAGACCCGCGTGGGCCGCGGCCGGAACTGAACGCTTGCAGTGGGGCGAATTGTGTTGGGTCAATTTCCATCACCTATAAGGTTTATCGTGGTGGGGGTTGGAACCAAGGTATTTCGGCTATGAGGTCAGCCAACCGCAAGGCCGCACATTTTCAACTTAAGGAAGATGGGACCGGTTTTAGATGCGCCACAGATCAAAAACCATAATCTGTTTAGGTTTCTGAATTAGATAAGTTTTGAACGGAACACCATCATTTTTCCTTCTGTCATTTCCATCATGGTGGGCAGGATTCCCCCAACACCTATTCCAGATGCTTTACGCCCTCCAAATGGCATCCAATCGACCCGAAACGCAGTATGATCGTTGATCATGACAGTGGTCGCATTGATTCTTTTTGCTGTATCCAAAGCGGTATCCAAGTTTCGGGTAATCACTGCGGCCTGAAAAGAAAAAGGAGTGCTATTGGCCCTATCAATAGCTTCTAAGCGGTCTTTAAAGGGATAAATATTGATGACCGGCCCAAAAATTTCACAGGCAGATACATTTGCTTTATCTGAAGGATTAAGAATAACGGTTGGAGCGTAACAGGTTGTTCCTATTTTTTTTCCACCCGTTAGTATTTTTGCTCCTTCGCTTTTCGCTTCCTGCACCCATTGATCTACGCGATCTACTTCTTTTTCGTTTATGAGTGGGCCGACTTCGGTTTTTTCATCAGCCGGGTCACCCACCACAAGTTTCTCAGCTAACTCGACTAATCTTTTTGAAAATTCATCGACAAGGTTTTCGTGTACATATACTTTTTGTACAGAAACACAAACCTGACCTGCGTGATAAAAACCACCTTTAGCAAGTAAGGGCAGGGTGTCTTCCAAATCTGCATCGTGATCGACAATAACTGGAGCCGCCCCGCCATGCTCCAGAGCGCATCGGGTGCCTGGGGCCAGCATGGAGTGGAGCTTCCACCCTATCGCTCCTGATCCTATAAAAGTGAAAAAAGCGACTCGAGGATCGGTCACCATCTTTTCTGCCAAAGAACTTTCGCAAACGACGGCACGGCACCATTCTTTGGGCAGCCCTGCTTCATACAGACATTGAACGAGATTAAGGCATGAAAGAGGTGTGGCGCGTGCAGGTTTAACAATGACCGGGCGCCCTACTGCTATCGCCGGAATAACCTGATGGACGATTAAATTGAAAGGGTGGTTGAAAGCACTGATGGCGGCGACCACACCAATCGGTTCCCGAATTGTTAGGGCCATCCTGTTCATGGATGAAGGATTCAGGTTCATGGGAATTTCATGGCCGGTCAACTGATTGACAGAATGTGCGGCTTCGCGAATGCCCTGAACCGCTCTCGCAAGTTCAATGCGGGAGTCAGCCAAAGGTTTCCCACCTTCTTCTGCCGCTTGACGGGCAAATTCCTCTGATTTGGCCTCAACCAGATTTGCAGTTTTCTCCAGTATTTCAATTCTCTGATGAGTGGGAAGGATTTTGTCATAATCCCTTGCCAACTGATAAGCGGTTTCCAGAGCATTCTCTATCTGGGTCGCGTCATCCATATCAATTTCGGATATCAAATGACCATCATAAGGGGAGTTTACCTTCAAGCGTTTAGTCATGGGGTTGTCCTCACTAAAAGTTAACCCCTTTTTAGGGAGGGGTTGCTTTTTCTATTGTGCCAGTGGTAACTAGCTTTATCTGGCGAGAAAACGATAGAGACCGCTTGACGGGCTCTTGCTATATGCCTCTCTCGCCAGAGGGTTTACTGGATACAGGTTATGGAGTTCAATTCGTCAATCAATACCTTTTTGTTTTCCGAATAATCCACTGGAATTTCGACTAAATGGACGCCTTGACCACTTAAACATTCCTCGAGCAGTGCAGGCAATTGATCGGTTGCCTGAAGGCGATGTCCATGGGCTCCGTAGGACTCTGCGTATTTAACAAAATCCGGGTTTCCGTAGTCTAAGCCAAAATCGGGAAAACCCATTCCAGCTTGTTTCCATTTGATCATTCCATAGGCATCATCGCGGAGAACCATTACTACCAGGTTTAAACCCAAGCGAACAGCGGTTTCCATTTCCTGAGAGTTCATCATGAATCCTCCATCCCCGCAAATAGCCATTACTTTTCTATCGGGATGCACAATTTTGGCGCCAATAGCTGAAGGCAAACCGGCCCCCATTGTAGCCAGAGCATTATCTAATAAAACAGTATTTGGCAAGAAGGCTTTATAGTTTCTGGCGAACCAGATTTTGTAGACGCCGTTATCCAGCGCGATGATTCCATCTTTTGGCATGGCTTTACGAACCTGTGCGACAAGATGCTGAGGAATTACAGGAAAGCGGACATCATCAACTCCTTCACTTAGATGAGACTCAACGTCTTCTTTAACACGCTCGAAATAACTAAAGCCCCAGTGCGCGCATTTATCTACCTTTTTGGCGAGTTGTTCAATGCTTCCCGCAATGTCTCCAACCACATCTAATTGCGGGAAATATACTTCATCGACATTGGAAGAAAAATAATTTATATGGATAACCTTTGCTCCTCCCGCAGACATGAAAAAGGGAGGTTTTTCGATGACATCATGACCGACATTAATGATCAAGTCGGCGCGATCAACGGCACAGTGAAGGTAGTCTTTGCTGGAGAGCGCGGCAGTGCCGAGAAAATAAGGTTCGCCTTCATCCACCACGCCTTTACCCATCTGGGTGTTGAAGCAAAAAATTCCAGTCTTATTGATAAGTTTCGTCAAAGCCTCTGAAATACGATTTCGGTTGGCACCGGCACCGATCAGTATTAGGGGTAATTTTGATGCATGAATCATCTCCACCGCTTGATCAAGCGCTTTGTCATCAGCTGTTGGTCTTCGTGTTGAGATGGTATCAAAGGGGATAGCAGAGCACTCTTCTGCGGCAATATCCTCCGGCAACTCCAAATGCACGGCCCCCGGTCTTTCTTCCCGTGCAAGGCGCATGGCTTCATGGACCAGCACGGGTATATTGTTTCCATGCACAATCTGTTTGGTAAACTTTGTTAGAGGCCGCATCATTTCGACAACGTCAATGATTTGAAAACGTCCTTGCTTGCTTTTTTTAATGGGTTTCTGACCAGAAATCATGAGGATGGGCATGGCACCCAGTTGTGCGTAGGCGCCAGCAGTCACAAAATTTGTCACGCCGGGGCCCAGTGTGGAGAGACAAACCCCAACTTTTCCGGTGAGGCGCCCATAGGTGGCGGCCATGAATCCTGCACCTTGCTCGTGACGGGTCAGAATGAGTTTGATTTTGGAACCTCTTAAAGACTCCAGAAAATCAAGATTTTCTTCTCCGGGGATACCAAAAATATATTCCACTCCCTCTTTTTCAAGGGATTGGACAAAAAGATCAGACGCTTTCATGGACGAACCTCCAGTTTCAGAATCAGGATATAGGGGAATCGCAGAGTAGAATTTACTCTATAATTCAATTGAGTTCAATCTCTATTGATTATGAGGTTTTGTTACAGGGCAATATAGAAGGGGGGATATTTAAGGAGATCAGACAGTCGGGGGCAGAGTGCCCCCGACTTTAATCCGATTTGAATCAGGAAGGTGAAGCTATTTTCCCTGGCGGATGATTTTAGGGTTTGGATCCCCTTCAACCACCAAATGTCCAATGGCACCTTTGGCAACTCTGTAAATGCTATGGTCTACCAGAGCATAAGCTCCTGGCACATCGACTTTAAACTCTACGATTGTTGCTCCGGCAGAAGGAACCAGTGTGGTCTGAATGCCCTTGCCGACGGCTCCGCCAAATCCGCCTTCGTTGTAAACCTTGTCGAAGATTTCCCCAATGATATGAAAGGAAGAAATTCCGTTAGGTCCGATGTTTCCAAAATAGATTCTTACGGTCTCACCGACTTTGGCTTTCAAAGCATTAGCGCCGAGCAATCCGCCTTCTTTCCCGTTAAAAACGACATGGGATGCGTGCTCATCAAGGCCCTTCTGGATATCAAATGCCGCAACGCCATTTTCTGGATCGGAGGCGAAAAACTCACTTTCCATGACATAGTATTCCCGGTCAACGCTTGGAAGTCCGCCTTCGGGTTCGACTAGGACCAGGCCGTACATACCATTGGAGATGTGATCAACAATGGAACCTGCCGCACAATGGTAGATAAAAAGTCCCGCCGCTTTGGCTTTGAAAGTGAAGACTTTCTCTTCACCAGGGTCTACTGTTGTGAACGCAGCGCCTCCACCGGGTCCGTTTACTGCATGAATATCTATATTGTGAGGTTGAGTGTTGCCCTTTGCGTTGGATAAATGGAATTCAACGCTGTCTCCCACACGAACTCGTGCCATCGGACCGGGAACGGTTCCGCCAAAACTCCAGAAACTATATTTCACATCTGTAGCCAGTTCCCCAACGTATTCCTTGGCCTGCAAATGAACGACAACGGTGTCTGTTCCACGCTTTACGGCAGGGGGAACATTGGGGGCGGTGGTCAGCTTGGCCGTAACTTCAGCCAGAGCGGAAGTTCCGCCAAACCCAACAACCAGGGTAAAGGCAAATAAAATACTCAAACCAAATTTTTTATGCATTATTAACTCTCCTTAAAGATTGAAAAAGTTTAAACGGTTTTTAAGTTGATCTATTTTTGTGTAAAAAAATGCATTCCCCAGGTTTTTACTGGGGCCTGCTATTGAAAGCCTAAAAACTACCTAAATTTATTCAGGTGGTGATATTAAGATAAAAGGATATATATATCTTTTTATATGTTTTGAGTTTATGTTATGCTAATTTCATTGTCAATATAATTTTTATATTTTAAGGGGTTCTATGATTTCCCAAACAGCTGAATATGCTTTACGAGCCGTAGTATGCTTGGCGCAAAACCAGGATAAACCCCATACGACAGCGGAAATTGCTAGTTGGACTAAGGTTCCCGAGCATTATTTGTCTAAGGTTTTGTTGGCACTGGCAAAGCATGAGGTGGTTTTTTCCAAAAAAGGCTTGCATGGAGGCTATGTGTTGGCACACGCTCCTGAGAATCTTCCTTTGCTAAATGTTATCAATGCGGTGGACCCTATCAAGAATATTAAGAGCTGTCCATTGAAGTTAAAAACCCATGGCACAAACCTTTGCCCATTGCATAAAAAAGTCAACGAATCGATTGACGTGATGCAAGAGATGTTCAGAACCTCTACCGTAGCTATGATTTTGAATGAGCCCACAAAAAGTATTCCTCTTTGTGAGGCCATTAAAAATTGAAATCTCCTTGGTGTCTAAAAAATATGACTTCTGATAAATTGATTTGTTTGGCAACCTGCTTTTTGATCGTTTAAAGTGTCTAAAATGTTTTTGTTTATTAAAGTTGGGTATTGATGAATCAATTTTTTAGAGGAGAAAAGAATGTCTGAGAATTCAGAAAAGGATACTGTGAATGAGGAAGAAGCGATTCAGGAAAACATGTATCAGGTTTCTGCCCTCATCGCAGTGCTAGAGCAGAAAGGAATATTGACGCGTCAGGAGGTAAAGGATGAAGCTGAGGGGCTAAGAACCAGATACCCCTGAGTCCATCCTGAAAAAAACGGTTTTCAACAAGGTGGTTCACATTGATGTTGATCAAACCTTGCTGAATTTGTGAACGTAGAATTTAGCAATATCTTTTATTGATAGCACACCTGTAACAATATGGCTTTCTTTGACAATTAAATGGCGAATATTTTTTGTCTGCATCTTAAGAAATGCCGCCACCATGGATGACTCAGAATCTATATAAACCAGTTCTTTCGTCATCACCTTAAAAACGGTTGTGCTCCCGGGATATTCATTTTGAGCCACTACCTTTTTCAGCAAATCCGCCTCAGTAAAAATCCCTACAAAACGTTTTCCCTCGGTAACCAGAATTGAACCCACTTTTTGTTTTTTCATCCTTTTGCATGCTTCGAATACAGATAAAGTAGCATTAATTTGGATGAGGGGCGGTGTAATAAAATGTTTGACCTTGTCTTTTACCTCGTCTTTGACCTTGTTCATGGCATGTTCTCCCCAGAACCTTAATCATACCCTCACTATATTTGATAAAATTTGATAGTAAATTATTCCCTTTAGAATGAAGGGAATAATGAAACTTGGAATTTAGGCAGTAGTTTAGAAAAGATACAAGGAAATGAGTTTGTAGCAGGGTCTACGGTTTCAATGGTCTCTGCATTTTCAATTTGCTCAGCAGTATCATAGACTAAAGGACAAGGACTCCATGATAATTGAGGGCTGGGGATGGATAGAGCCGAATTATTGAGATTCAACTTTCGCGGGGCCAACTTGGCCGGGAAGAACCTTTCCCAATTGAACCTTTCAGGGAAGGATCTGAGCGGGGCAATATTGGCAGGGGCTAATTTTTCAGGTGCAAACTTGACGGGAGCGGACCTGACCGATTCCAACTTGGACGAAGCTAATTTGAGTGAGGCTGTTTTGAGCCGAACCGTTTTTCGTAAGGCCAGTCTTATAAATTCCTGTTTGAAGGGGGTGAACTTGGAGGAGGCTAACTTGAGTCTCGCCAATTTAAGCCGGGCCGATATAAGTGATGCCAATCTCCACAAAGCCAAACTGAGTGAAGCGGTTCTTAAGGGAGCGAACCTTAATCAGAGCTTTTTACAACATGCCAACATGTGCTCAGCGAATTTCGAAGGAGCCAATCTTTCGGGAGCGGATTTGAGCGGCGCCAATTTGGAACATGCTAACTTGAGCGAGGTCGATCTGCGCAATGTGACCCTAAGCAGAGCCGACCTGCATAACGCCAACCTTAAAGGGGCAAACATGAGCGAGGGCATTCTCGATCACGCTTTGCTACGGTGTGCCGATCTCAGTGGCGCTGATCTAACCGAAGCGAACCTGAGTGAAGCCAATTTCAGTCAGGCGACTCTTTCCGATTCTATTCTCACTAAAAGTAATTTTAGTTATGCTTTTCTGGCTGGAGCCAATTTGAGTGGTGCCAACCTCACCCAGGCGAATTTCGAAGGAGCGGATTTCTATCATGCGATTATGGTCGGGGTAGATTTGAGTGGGACGGACTTGAGCGGAGTTCATTTGCGACGCGCTGACCTGAGTGACTCCAACCTAAGTAAAGCCATATTGCTCAAGACCGATCTCCGGGAATGTCAATTGGTCAAAAGTAATCTTAGCAGGGCTCATCTGGTGGAGGCTCATCTAAATAATGCGAACCTGAATCATGCTGATCTCAGTGGAGCGGATCTGAGCTTGACGGTAATGCGCGGAGCCGACTTGCGTGGGGCAGATTTACTCAAAGCCAATCTCGTGCGGACTGACCTCAGCGAAGCCAATTTGACCGGGTCACATTTGGGAGGAACAAATCTTCGCGGTGCCAAGCTGAGGGAAGCCATTTTGGTTAATGCAAATTTAAGTGGTGTCAACGTCAGAATGGATGACCTGTCTGGCACTGATTTTCGAGGAGCCAATCTTCGCCTGATACACAACCTGTCCAGTGAGCAAATCCAATCGGCCGTTATCGATAAGTATACCCAACTCCCGTCAAGCTTGAAAATAACATGGACCTCCGAAACAAGCTTCATATGCGAGGAAATTGAACAGAAGAGGAAAGGCTCTGATTGATACCCTTCGGGTGAAAGGGGCATTAATCTCTTATGGATCAAGAAAATTTTTGGAGAAAAAGCCCGTGAATAACCGCTTATTCCCAAGGGGGTCTACCCAGGTTTTTTCAAACCTTGCTGAATTTTTTCACGTAAAATTTAGCGACATCTTTTATGGACAGGATGCCGCCAATTTCATTGCTATCTTTGACAATTAAATGGCGAATATTTTTTGTCTGCATCTTAAGAAAAGCCGCCACCATAGATGACTCAGAATCTATATAAAGTAGTTCTTTGGTCATCACCTTGAAAACAGTTGTGCTGCCCGGCAACTCATTTACGGCCACCACCTTCTTTAGTAAATCCGCTTCCGTAAAAATCCCGACATAATTTTTCCCTTCGGAAACCAGAATAGCGTCCACGTTATATTTTTTCATCCTCTTGCACGCCTCGAATACAGACAAAGTAGCGCTAATTTGGATGGGGGGTGGATGAATAAAATGTTTGACCTTGTCTTTAACTTCGTCTTTAACCTTGCTCATGGCATGTTCTCCCCAGAACTTTTTTCATATCTTCAGTATATTTGATAAAAATTGATACTAAATTATTCCTTTTAGAATGAAGGTCAAAATTTGGATATATGGGTTGTAAAAAGCAAAGAAGTGAGAGGCGGGGCCAAGAAACTTACGAGCTATGCCTGAATGATATCAATGGTTTCAAGGGATTTAGCTGCATTAATGGGTTAGGTTGTATAAGAGTGGATCCTCCAATTCAGGGCTTTATTAGTATCAGATTCTATTATCCGGCGAATTTTAAAAAGTTTTGCACAATTCTTTTTATATTTATTGTATCTATCACAGAATTGTTAGTGATAATGTTTCCCATTATGTTTGAACCCTCAATGGCCCGTTTATTGTTTATTTTTCCCTGAACAATATCCAATATCTTTTCTACAATCAGGCCCAGACTTTTACCCTCGTGAATGTGTACCACCACATTAAGTGTGTCGTCAGCTTTCTGAAGTCCCTCTGCAGAGTGAAATATTTTTGGAATGTCGATCAGAGGCATAATTTCATTGCGATACTGAACGACACACTCTTTACCAGAGGATTCTAGATCAGAACGTTTTACCTCTTCCAAGCGAACAACATCTGAAAGTCTGATTGCCATTCTTCGGTTATTCCCCAGGCTAACGATCACCATTTCCTGAGTCTCCTCATCCCCCTTTAGGGAAGAGGAAGCAGACTCTATAAGTGTATTCTGAGAAACTTTGCCCGAAAGAATTTGGGCATTTTGAGCTAGGCCCATCACTTCCAGAATGAGGATGATTTCTCCATCTCCCATGATTGTGGCTCCGTTATATACCTTGATATTATTTAGCTGTTTCTCCAAGGTTTTGACGACGATCTCTTGGGTGTTGTGAATTTTGTCTACTAATAAGCCAAACTGAGTGTCATCTATCTGGAGTACCACTATATTCAATTCAGAGGAATTTTTTTGGATGTCATGTCCAAGAATTTGGTTGAGTTGAATCAGTGGCAACAAATTTTCCCGCAACCGATAGAACTTGCTGCCCTCGATTTCCTCAGTACGTTGAAGACCCTTCTCCCCATCCATGCGTATTAACTCTTTAATATTAATCTGTGGAATCGCAAAACGGTTTGGGCCGCTGGAAATAATTAATGCTGGAATAATTGAAAGGGTTAGAGGAATTTTTATTTTTAGATTTGTTCCCTGTCCTGACTGAGCATCTATATCTAAAGTGCCGCCAATCTTTTCAATCAATTCCCGGGTTTGGGTCAGGCCTTGCCCCTTTGTCGGCTTCATCAAGCTATGTTGGGTTATGGCAAATCCTTTCATAAACAGAAGTTTTCCACTATCTTTGTCACTTAAATGCTCTGCTTGATCAGAGGTGATACGCTTTTCATCTAAAGCTTGGTTTTTAACAGCCTGAAAATCAATACCACGACCATCATCCTGAATTTCGATATGTACTTGTCCGCCTTGATTGTAGGCTTGGAGCTTTATGGTTCCCTCTTCTGCTTTCCCCAAGCTTCGACGTTCTTCAGCGGGTTCAATGCCATGTATGATGGAGTTTCGTATAATACTCATCAGAGGATCCTGGATAGCTGTTATCAGGGATTTATCCAGGTCCGAATCTTGCCCTTCCATTTCCAGGTGAGCTTTGTTTCCACAGGTTAGAGAAAGGTCGCGAACCATTCGAGGAAGTTTGCCCCAGACATTCTTAATGGGCTGCATTCGGGCTTTCATCACGACTTCCTGAAGTTCGGCGGTGACCCGATTGAGACTTACCGAAGCTCCTTGAATTGTTGAGTCGCTATTATTCTGGATAATGCGGGAAAACTGGTTGCGGGCAAGAACCACTTCTCCTACTAAATCCATTAAAGAATCTAAAAGTTCAACATCGACACGAATATTTGCACCCTCTGATCTATCTTCCTTGGCATCTTGGGCTGGGTTGCTGTTGTCTTCTTTGGTTGGGGCTCCACCCGGAGCCGGGGAAATAGCAGTGGACGAGGCAATACCTATTTCCTCTGCTTCTTCCAGGAATTCGGTAATGAGAGAAGCCTCGACAGGAGGTGAATTGGAATCATCCAAATTCTGCGTGTCGGTGAGTTGATTGTCTTGAGAGGGCTCACCTTTTTCCAATTGGGCCAGAGCTTCAATCAGAACAGAATAGTCCGCGTGACCTTCATGGCTGTCTTTTTTAAGGCTGGATATTGTCTTCCGTATCGCATCCATCATTTCCAGCAGGGTGTTGACCATATCAGGCCTTAAAGCCAAGTCCCCATCCCTCAATAGGCCCAAGAGATTTTCGCCAGCATGAGTGATTGATTCTAGTTTGTTGAGACCGAGAAGGCCACAACTCCCCTTGATGGTGTGGAGATCGCGAAAAATTTCCGCAAGACAATTCTCGTCAGAAGGATTTTGTTCCAGAAGCACGAACTGGCGGTCCAATTGATTAAGAGTTTCGGAAATTTCTTCCAAAAATTCCATCAAATATGAAGTTTCATCATCCATGGGAATAACGATAATAAAAAGTCTGCTTGCTGTTGAATGTAGTGCTCTTATTTATATTAACAGGGACTGTTTATTATGTGGGATATAAATGAAAATTTGAAGAGAGAAACGACATGCGGTTTTGCTTCGCATTTAATATTATTGCGCGAGCCTGCAGAGGGAGCATAGCCTTAAATACGCTATAAAACAGTGGCTTATGTGCGAGCTTTGCCAGAATTTCCCAGGAAGCTTGCAATAAGGAAGGAAGTGTTTTTAATTGGGAATTAATCTAATATTTTTTTCATATCCAAAGCGATTTTCCGTAATAATTTCGGCTTATCGGTAACAATTCCATCGACCCCCAGGTTAATCAGGCACCTCATTTTTTTCTCGTCATTAATGTTCCAACTAATAATATTTATATATTGGGAGGAGCTTTTTTTGTAGTTATCTCGAATTCTAAAATCCAGAGTTAAAATATACTTATAAATCAACCATGGTTCCGGGGTAGGGTGGGTGCGAGTGTCAGCAAGAAATGGAAGTCCGATACTCGCAAAACTGTTTTTAAAGTCTATGGCAATGGGAACTGTGGTAAAGGAATGATAGTTTGTGATTTCGTTGGGGAAAACTTCCCGATCATAAGAAAACAAAAATTCGTTAAATTGATTCTTTACCAAATATAAAATTTCTTTATGCGGAGTCAAGAAGACGAGTCGAAAATGTGGGTTTGGATAAATACTGCCAACTATTTTCCTTATTTCTTCAAGCATGACTGAGGCCAAACGTCCTTCTTCAACTGGAATCTTTAGCTTCAGTAATACCAGTTTGAGCTTATTTTGCTGTGCCGCCCATTTTATAAATTCATGAAAGGTGGCAATTTTAATATTAGATTTAGCTTGAGTGATTTTATTTTCATAGCCGTAGTGGTCCAATAATTCAGTTAAAGAAAGCTCACTGACTTTTTTTCTCCATCTTGACTCCTTTAATTTGGGGCCAAAAGGCTTAAATTTTTGGATCGGCTCTCCTTTCTCTTGCCTGATCAATGCTATGGGACTGTTGGGGTCCCAGTCGTGCCAGAGAACCACCTTTCCATCTCGAGTTAGAGAAATATCTGCTTCCAAAGCATTGGCACCTTCCACGTTCAAAGCCTCATTGAAAGCTGGAAGAGTATTTTCTGGGAATTTGGTGGCGGACCCTCTATGTGCGATCACGGAAAAATGTTCTGGGATGTAAATAGAGCCCATCCTTGTTGGGCACTTGGCCGTAGCATAATGACTAGAGAAGTTTAAAAGTATCAAAACTGCCCAGCCACAGACAAAGAACTTTACGCAATTTTTCTTTTTATGCTTCATGATTGCCTCAATGTTAAAACATTGACTCGTCCCAATACTTTTCTCCAACCCAGGAGATTTCTAAAAAGATGCCTCCGGTGGTTTGCTATAATTCTGGTGGTATGACTGCATCAATTGGTTCGGGTTACCATCAAGGTAACAGCCAGGTTAAAGCTAGAAGGCCACCCACTATAGAGAAATGATCGAATCTCCAATAAAGCATCGTCTTATTAATTCGCCCGTGTTCATGGTAGCAATAATAACTATTGTATCGCTCCTGCCATTTATCACAAAAGCATTCAATATGGATGAACCTCTTTTTGTGTGGGCGGCCAGACAGATACAGTTAAATCCGCTGGACTTTTATGGGTTTAAGGTGAATTGGTATGGTTTTGAAATGGATATGTTTTCTGTCAATCAAAACCCTCCCTTTGTATCTTATTACATTGCACTCATTACAGGCTTGTTTGGCTGGAATGAGCCGGTTATCCATTTCTTTTTTCTGATCCCGGCTTTAGGCTTAAGTTTGGGAACATATTTTTTGGCTCGTTCTTTTTGTTCCTTGCCTCATCTTGCAGCTATTCTTACTGTATTCAGCCCGGTCTTTCTCATATCCAGCGCGTCTGTGATGTCCGACACAACAATGCTTGCCTTTTATGTCTGGGCTATATTCCTTTGGCTGGAAGGTCTGAAGAGGGGAAGCTTGCCGTATCTTTTCCTTTCCGCAATTTTTATTGCCCTCTCAACGTTAACAAAATATTTTGGCGCAACATTGATCCCGCTTCTACTGGTGTTTACTCTTGTTGAGAAGAAGTTTGATTATAGGATATGTATTTTATTCATACCGGAATTGTTTGTCGTGGGTTACGAGTGGTTGACCTACAGCCTTTACAATCAAAGTTTAATTTCGGATGCAGCGGCATACGCCGCGGGCAGTTGGGTAAAGCCTTCGCAATTCCTGGATAAAACTTTAACGGGACTTTCTTTTGCGGGAGGTTGTTTAGTAGGGGTAATATTTTTTGCCCCTCTTTTATGGCCTCGGCGCACTTTTTTTTTCATGGGAGCAATATTATTAACTCTATCCCTATCAGTCCTTCTCTCAGTAAATACTATTGGTAGCATCCAGTTATATGATGAACTGGGCTCTTCAGTTTTTGATTCTGGAATTCGTTGGGGTCTTGTTTTTCAGCTCACCCTGTTTATTTCTGCAGGTATGCATATTCTTATTCTTGCCATAACCGACTTGATGAGACATAGAAACGCCACGTCAATGCTGCTCTTTCTATGGATTATGGGTGCTTTTATATTTTCGAGTTATATTAATTGGACGACAAGTGCCCGCAACATCTTACCTATGCTTCCTGCTGCCGCCATACTTGTGATGCGCCGCTTAAATTATTTGAATGAAGAATCAAACACATTTTTTTCTCGAAAAGCCATCTGGCCCTTGTTTCCTGCGGCTCTAATTTCTATTCTGGTAACCTGGGCGGATGTGTCATTGGCAAATAGCCAGCGATCTGCCGCAAACACTATGGATGTCAGATTTAAAGCTTATCAATACCCGGTAAAATTTCAAGGGCATTGGGGGTTTCAGTATTATATGGAGGGCATGGGCTACGAAGCGGTTGATTTCAGGAAGGAACATTCGGAGGGCGATATTATGATCATTCCGAGCAATCAGTCGAATACAATTTGGCCGCAAAAAAATCAGGGAAGGTGGCCGCAGGGAGATCGGTTTATACCGATTGAAAAATTCCAGGAACAAACTTTGCGCTGGTTATCTGTAATGCGATTGGGCGGGGCGGGTTTTTATTCCTCCCAGGCCGGGCCGCTTCCGTTTGCCATGGGCGAGGTACCACCAGAAGAGTACATTGTTTTCAAGGCAAAATAACTTTCTCGATTACCTCGAAATATCAAAGTCACTTTTGTCCATTCTGGACTTTCTCCAAAATATCAAGAATGCCTTTTATATTATATTGGGCTAACAAGGGAGCGAGATAATCAACCAGTGCCTTTCCGTCATTGCTCTCTTCCTCCAACTGCTTAAAGTATTTCTCCAGTTTGCTAATCTGATACGTTTCCGCTGCGTCTTTTAAAGACGTATAAAGGTCCTTGGAAATATTGATTTTGGATATTTCGATTTCAGGAGTTAGCGGTTTTTCTTCTTCGGCGGTTGTCTCATATTCATATTCGATTTTGAGCAAATCCTTAATACACTCAAACAATTTGTCTGTTTGGAATGGCTTGGAAATAAAACCGTCGGCGTCCGATTCGGCGATGAATTTACGCTCCTGCAACAAAACACCAGCGGTGATGACCACAACCTTGACCTGGTCGCTGGAATACTTACTTTTAATTATACGTGTTGCCTCCGTACCGTCCATTACTGGCATACGATTATCCATGAATACAATATCGGGAACGAATTTCTGGACCATGTCCACAGCCTCTTCACCGTTTTTAGCCGTAATAACTTCAATTCCCACAGACGTAAGAGTTTTTTTCAAGACGTCCCGATTCAGCTCCACGTCATCAACAATCAGAGCTGTCACCTTATGTCCCTTAGCCAGACGGGAAACTTTTCTCCTGGTACTCTCGGTCGTCTTGGCAGGTACGGTTTTTAACGCAGAGGGAAGCCTCAGGATCAGAGAAAACTTGGACCCTTTCCCCAATTCCGAAACCAATGCCAGTCGACCATTCATACGTTCCGCTTGCCCTTGGGCAATTGCCAAACCCAAGCCTGTGCCGCCTTTTTCCCGCCCTTCGCTGTCCTGCTGGAAAGGATCGAATATGGATTTCTGTGCCTCCGCCGGAATCCCTTTCCCGGTATCGGTAACGTCGAATTGATATTGATCATTATCTGTAATCGAGATATTTAAACCAACTACTCCCGATTCGGTAAATTTAACGGCATTGCCGAGAAGATTTATCAATATCTGTCTGATTTTGGTTTCGTCACCATTCACCAAAGCAGGGGACTCAGTCATGCCCTCCACTTTAAGAACAAGACCTTTCTCATTACATTTTGGATTAAACATACCTGTCAGAAAATGAATCACTTGGGTCAGATCAAAATCCTCCTGGACCACTTCCGCTTTTCCCGATTCGATTTTGGAAATATCGAGGATATCGTTAATCAGGGCAAGAAGGTGATTGCCACTGGAAAGAATGTGCCCGACCGATTTTTTGTCATCTGCTTCCAGGTTTTTCCCTTGCAGAATCTGCGCATACCCCAAGACGGCGTTCATAGGAGTGCGGATTTCATGGCTCATATTAGCAAGAAAGATGCTTTTGGCCTGGTTAGCTGAATCGGCTTCTATTTTAGCGTTTTCAAGTTCTAGTTCGGTGGCTTTGCGCCTTGCAACTTCTTCTTCTAATGCTCTCCGCTGAAGATTCAGTCTCAAGAATACATTAACCTTGCTAATCAGGATGTTCGAATCCAAGGGCTTAAACAGAAAATCCACCGCTCCCAATTCATAACCCTTAAAAACATATTTTTGCTCTTTGCTGAGTGCCGTCACAAAAATGATAGGAACATCCTTGGACTTTTCTACCCCTCGGATTAATTCAGCGGCTTCAAATCCATCCATTCCCGGCATTTGCACGTCCATCAGAATGACCGCAAAATCATGATCCATCACCTTGGACAACGCCTCTTCACCGGAAGCCGCCGTGATTAGTTGACAATCTTCATCTTCCAGAAGATTTACCATTACAATCAGATTGGCTGGCGTGTCATCAACGATAAGAACTTTTGGCGCCGTTAGTTCGTGCATGATTAAACCTTCTTCCTTAAAAGTTTCCCAACCCCAATGGCCTTGTTCAAAAAAAACCCGATTTGTTTGGGGGGCAAAACTAAATCGACCTGTGTCAATTCTAAAGATTTCTTGGGCATATAATTGATCTTGGCATCAGCGGGGTCTTGAACTATAGAAAATCCGCCCCTGTCCTTTATTTTTTTTAACCCTCGACAGCCATCACTATTTGCGCCGCTTAAAAGAATTCCCATTAGGTTGGGGCCATAAGCCTCAGCGGCCGTTTCAAACAACTCATCGATCGATGGACGTGAGAAGTTCACCGGCGGAGCAGTGGACAAAGCAAGAGTTTTATCCTTTTCGATGAGCAAGTGATAATTAGCCGGGGCGAAATAAACGACCCCCGGTGCGGGATGTTTTCTCTCTATATTTTCTTTAACTTCAATTTTGCATTGCTTGTTTAAATCATTGGCAATAGTTCCATCCTGATTCCTGTTTAAATGCATCACCACCATGATGGGGCAGGCAAAATGCTGGTGAAGAGAGGAGAGAATTATCTGAATAGGGTCGTAGGATCCGGCAGAACCGCCAATCACGATGGCCTCATACCGTCTTGCTGATCGTTTCTCGGACAGGTGTGCAGGTTTAAATATTGCCATGGATCGTTTTTCGAAAAATCTTTTGTTTGTTTTCAGCGCGTTCAAAATAATTTGAATATTTCAACTTTAAAAGGGACTCCTGGGCACCCAAACATAAGTATCCTTGACGGCAAAGACTCTCATGAAAAATTTTGAGAACTTGTTCCCGCAAACTTTCGTTAAAGTAAATAAAGACATTGCGACACATGATCAAATTCATCTCACAAAATACTTTGTCCGTTACCAGATTATGGTCACAGAAAAGGATATTCTTTTTTAGAGAACGGTTTATGATGGCGTTCTTATGATCTGTGGTGTAATAATCGGTTAAGGTTTTCTCGCCTCCCGCCTGCTGGTAATTTGCTGTGCCCTCTTTGAGGCTGCTAAGGCTATAGATTCCTGCTTTTGCTTTTTCCAGAGCCACCTGATTAACATCGGTTGCATAGATTTGCGTTTTTTCATACAACCCTTCTTCTTTGAGCATAATCGCAAATGAATATACTTCCTGACCCGTTGCGCATCCGGCATGCCAGATATTAAGCTGGGGGTAGGTCTTTAAAATCGGGAGCACTTCCTTTTTTAGTGCCAGGTAAAACAGGGGGTCGCGAAACAGTTCGGTAACATTAATAGAAAGATCGCCCAATAGTTTATTAAATAAATCTTTATCCTTCAGTATCTGTACCTGCAGTTCTGTAATAGACTTCAATCCCTCTTGCTCAAGCCGGTTCAGGATTTGTCGTTTCAACGAGACCTGGATGTAATCTCTGTAATCGTAACCATATTCTTGATAAATGGCTTCCAGGAGCAATTCAAGCTCAACATCGGCAGTTTCCTGAGGAATTGGTTTTTCTGTTTCCATGGTTTATTTTTATTAGAATATTAGCGGGATAGCCACACCTTCATTTGTGATAGTAATTTATTTGTTACCACAGGCTTGGTTTGGTAATCATTAGCTCCTGCCTGAATACATTTTTCACGGTCACCCTTCATCGCCTTTGCCGTCAAGGCAATGATGGGAAGGTTTTTGAAGCGGTTTTCCTTGCGAATCAATTTCATGGCTTCATAACCGTCCATTTCCGGCATCATAATATCCAACAGAACAATATCAATTCCATTATTTTTTTTGAGTAACTGCAAAACTTCCTTGCCGTTCCTGGCGGTCAGGACGTTCATTTCCTTAGACTCAAGAACACTTGTGAGAGCAAACACATTGCGCATGTCATCGTCCGCCAGCAATACTTTTTTCCCCTGCAGGATGGAATCCTGACCCGGATGTTGGGTTGCGTCCTCGTTTGGATCATTAACCCGTCGTTTAAGGCTATGAAGGAATAAATGGGTTTCATCCAGTAATCTCTCAGGCGACTTGGCACTTTTGATAATAATGCTGTCGGAATATTTTTTTAATTGCATTTGATCCGCTTTTGAAAGGTCTTTTCCGGTATAGATAATGATTGGAGGTGGGGTGAATGATTTTTGTGCGTCAATTTTTTTCAGCAAATCAAAGCCTGACATGTCCTCCAACCCCAGGTCCAAAATCATGCAATCGTACACTTGGGTTGCGAGGAGGTCTAAAGCCTCTTGCCCCATGGACACGCTGGTAATTCCCACATCCTCCTTCTTCAAAAGTTCGATAATGCTGGTTCTCATCTTTTCATCGTCTTCCACCAGCAGGAGATTTTTAGGAGTTCTAGAAATCATGTTTTCTAATTTACCAAAAACGCCAGCCAGTCCTTCCGGGCTTATGGGTTTGCTTAAAAACCCAACGGCACCCTTTTTCATTGCCTCCTCGGACTTGTCCATGGCGGAGAGGAAATGAACCGGAATATCACGCGTTTGAGGATTTTCCTTGATTTTATCCATGACGGTCAAGCCGTCCATGCCCGGAAGTCCGATGTCCAGAAGGATTGCTGCCGGTCGGTGTTGCGCTATAAGTGTTAGTCCCGTTTCACCATCTGAAGCGATTATTGCCTCAAAGCCATTATCCTGGGCCAGCTCGAATAAAATATTTGCAAACTTGGGATCGTCTTCAACGATCAATATCAGGTGGTCCGAGCCCGCTGTTTTTGGCGCGTGGCTCTGAAAATCACTGGCGGAAACGGGTGTGGTTATTTCGCCTGTTTCATCTTTCTCTGCCAACTTCCTTCCAACAACCTTCCTGGGAATATAAATGGTGAACGTACTGCCGTTCCCGAGCTGGCTATCTATATGAATTTCACCATTCATGAGCTTGACAAACTCCTTGGAAATAGAAAGTCCCAGCCCGGTTCCTCCGTATTTTCGACTGGTACTGCCATCTTCCTGCTGAAAAGCCTCGAAGATAGCGTGCTGTTTATCTTTGGATATCCCGGACCCGGTATCGGTGACCGAAATGGCCAGGCTGTCCTGGTGTTTTTGGCTCATATGTGAAAATACTACTGAAGAATCGACCGGCTGAAACTTTACTGTGATCCCTCCTTTGGAGGTGAACTTAAAGGCATTCGAAAGCAGGTTTTTGATAACCTGATTAAGCCGTACCGAATCGTTTCTAATAGAAACGGGCAAACCTTTATCAGACTCAACTTTCAGGAATAAGCTTTTATCCTCAGCCACATGTTTGAAATTTGACTCGATGGAGGCGGCTAAATCGCTAAGGGCCACCTCTTCGAGATTGAGATCTAACTTTCCTGCTTCCACCTTGGAAAGATCCAGAATATCGTTGATCAATGTTAAAAGATCCGACCCGGAACCATGGATCGTATTGGCAAATTCGAGCTGTTTTTCCGTAAGGTTCTTATCTTTATTCTCTGCAAGGAGTTGGGACAGGATCAAAAGACTGTTCAAAGGGGTCCTCAATTCATGCGACATATTCGCCAGAAATTCGGATTTATACTTACTCGCCGATTCTAATTGTTTGGCTTTTTCTTCGATAACACTATTTTGCTTAGCAAGGTCTTGTTGTTTTTGGAGGAGTTCATGCTCAGATTTTTGTAACTCAGATGACTGCGATTCCAACTCCTCGTTGGTGGCCCGCATTTCTTCCTGTTGCGATTCCAACTCCTCGTTGGTGGCTCGCATTTCTTCCTGTTGCGATTCCAATTCCTCGTTGGTGGCCCGCATTTCTTCCTGTTGCGATTCCAATTCCGTCGCCTGCTTTTGGGTTTCCTTGAGTAAGCGTGCCATTTGTTCCCTTGACTCAGCGGATTTAAGGCTGCTGCCTAATATCCCCAGGGCCTGATTAAGAAGTTGGTTTTGCAAATCATCGAACTCATTAAATGAACCCAATTCAATGACCCCTTCAAGTTCCTCTTCAAATAATAAGGGCATCACCATAATATTTTTAGGAACGGCTTCCCCCAATCCAGAGCTCACACTTATGTAGTCATCGGGAACTTTAGTTAAAATGATTTCCTTTTTCTCCAAGGCGACCTGTCCCACCAGGCCTTCACCCAGACGAAACTCGTTACCCAAAATTTTCCGTTTGTTGTAGGCATAACTGCTTACCATTTTCAGTGTGTCGCCCTCAACCAAATAGAATGCGCCAATTTGTGCCTTTAAAGCAGGTACGAGATACTGAATTATGTTTTGAGCCAGCTCCATAGGTGTTTGCTCACCTCGTATTATGTCGGCCAATTCCCCTAAACTTGTTTTGACCCAGTTTTGACCTTCAAGGTCCTTGGATTTAAGTTCCGCTTCCTTTTTAGATGCATTCAGTCCATTAAGCATTTCGTCGAAAGCATTCCCCAGTTGGCCAACCTCGTCCGAGGAACTCAAGTTTGCGCGGGCATTGGTATCGCCTTCCAAGACCCGCTTGCTGACAGCGCTTAATGACATTATGGGTCGGGTGGTAAATCTAGATATCCAAAAGGTGCCAAACAGAGTTAACAAGACTACTAAGCCAACACCTACTGAAATAATGCTTTTCACCAACGCGTTTTCTTCTTTGGATTCCAATTGTCTTTTTACCAATAGTTTTTGTTCTACTTCCTTAAATTTACTGAGCCTTACACGGATCTCATCCATGATGACTTTACCTACCTCACTCTCGACCAGAGAGGCCACATCTTCCATTGTTGCTGCTGACTTTGTTACCCCCCTCCTTAACTGTATTAGAGGTTCGGCTGCTGCGTTAATCCATTCAGTCATCAATATTTCTATTTCATTCAGTTTTCCTACCTGGGCCGGGTTATCACCAATCAAATTGCTTAATTCACTAAAAGCGGAACCCAGTTTTTCCTTTCCTGTTTTAAAAGGCTCCAGGAAATTCTCTTTACCCGTTAGCAGGAATCCTCTTTCTCCCGTTTCCAGATCTATTATTAGTTTCTCGACTGCAGTTGCTTGGGCCAGAACAATATTTGTATGATCAACCCAATGGGCAAGATCATCCATTTTTTTAACATTTTCGTAAGAGCTATATCCGAGGATAAGCACCAAAATTATTGGCAGCAAACTCCCTGCCATGATCTTATTTTGCAAGGTCCACTTAAATTTCATTTTTGTTAATTTCCTCTGAGAGGGTCTATGAAAAATTAAAAAATTCTTTTTAAAATATTGGGTTCAGTGGTTTTCTTATCTTCGCATTCGATTTAGGGCAATCCCTTCAAAGCATTCATAATTTCTCATGTTTGAAGGAATTGGAAATGAAACAATCGGCTCCCAAACCGGCGACGAAATTACCCTGCTGGCCGAGTAAAAAATGCTCCACACCAGAATCGCATACGTAAATCTTTCAGGCATGCTATAGAACATGGGCTCAACCACCTGGTGGGGTAGGAAAATTTGATCTAAAAAACTTTCACTCTCCGGCACTCTCCAATTCGAAGGTAAAGCAGGTGCCTTTGCCAAGGTCGCTTTCTACGTAAATCCTGCCGCCAATCAATTCAACGAGCCGCTTGGTGATGGTCAGGCCTATTCCCACTCCTTCAACCTCGGGGTCATTTGTTTCCAACCGGTAAAAGGGGGCAAATATAGTATTCAGTTTTTCTTTTGGAATCCCATGACCGGTATCAGTGATGGTGATGCGCACCATCCACTCTGAGACCTGCTGGCAATCTACAGTGACGCTCCCTCCCTCTTTATTGTATTTAATCGCGTTGGTCATTAAGTTAAGCAATATTTGAGTTAAGCGCAAAGGATCACCTAAAACCAATAATCCAGGATGATTGGAGGTTCGATTGTCCAGGGATATGTTCCGCTCCTGAGCCATGGAGGTAACTATAGGGAGCACACTCTCTTCTATCATTCCGGAAAGATGTACTTTTTCCATCGAGATATTGGTTGTGCCGGATTCAATTCCAGAAAGATCAAGGATGTCATTGATAAGCGCCAGTAAATGTTCCCCCGATTTCTGTATGTGGCTCAAGTTTTTCTTTTGGAGTGCCAACTGGTCCTCATTCTCTAAGTTCAATTCCATGAGCTGAGAGAAACCTAAAATAGCGTTCATAGGCGTCCGTAATTCATGGCTCATTTTGGAAATGAATTCTGACTTGACCTGGTTAGCCTGCTCGGCTTCTTCCTTGGCCTGTTCCAAAGAGGAAGTGCGTTCAAAAATCTTCTCTTCCAAATTGCGTTTGGAGGCTTTCAATTGTTCTGACCAGGTTTCCTTTAGTAATAATAGTTTTCTGAGCTCTAATTGAGATTTGATCCGAGCCAGAACTTCTGCGTGGTAAAAAGGTTTAATGAAATAATCTACACAACCCAGGGAAAATCCCATTTCGATGTCTTCAGGCTTGTTTTTCGCGGTTGCAAAAATAATTGGAATATCTTTAGTCAGTGGGTCTGTTTTAAGGATCCGGCAAACCTCAAACCCGTTTATATTAGGCATCATTACGTCAAGCAGGATAAGGTCCGGTTGAATGCGAGGTGCAAGGTCAACCGCGACCTTTCCATCAGGGGACATAGAAATATCCAACTCTAACGGCACCAAAGTTTTTCTCAGGACATCTATATTCAAAGGATTATCATCTACGATCATCAACTTCATTCCGCTGATCGCTGTAGATTCTTCCTCCTGCAACAAAGTTACTTGTTTTTTTTGCGAACCCAGCAACAGATGAGTTCGAATTCGGTTGTAAACCTCATTGACCTTGAAAGGTTTGGGGATGTACTCTACGCCACCTGCCAAAAAGCCATTTTCGATATCTTCCTGTTCTGTTTTTGCGGTAATAAAAATAATTGGGATGTTGCAGGTAACGTCGCTTGTCTTGAGCTTTCTACAAGTTTCAAATCCATCCATCTCGGGCATCACAACATCCAGTAAAATGAGATCGGGTTTGTTTTCATGGGCGATCTCCAGAGCCATCTTTCCGCTGGATGCCGTAAAGATATTAAAATGCTGTGATTTGAGAGTTTGAACCAGGAGTTCAATGTTAACGGGATTATCATCCACCAGGAGGACAGTTTTCCCAGCCAGGTTTTGTTGCTGCAAGGAAGTCATTTAAATTCTCTAAAACTTTCCACCTTTATTAATATCTTGCCGATTCAATATTTAAAGGAACACTAGCAAATTGCTCCAATATTATTGAATATTCATCTCCAGACCTTTTGTAACTTTTTAAAGCTTCAATGAACTACCTCACGCAAAACTCAGAGGCATCCTTTCAACTAATAATCTTTGTTACAAACACTTCGATAGGAAATCTAATTTATCTATTTTCATATGACTGTGAGGATTATTCATGAATAGTATCATCTACCTTAAAATTCTCCAATAACAGAGTTGTCAGGAAAGAAAACAACTCGCCAATTCTTTTCGCAATCATTATTACCTCAGGTATCATTGTGTGGGAGCGAGGGTTCTGGGAATGCTTGAGTGTTACAGGGAATAGTTAGAAGATATAAATAGTTTTACACATCACAAACAAAAGTGGAGCTACGGGGCCTCGACTCCTGCCCTTTTAAATTTTATTAAGTGCGCTCTTGGACCGCTTTCCTTGGGTCTCTTCCGGTGAGTCCGTTGAATTGGATAGATTTTTATACACCGTATATAAAAAGGACTTATCGGAAAACCGTTAAGTCCCTTCAATACTGGCTAGGGCGAGCACTCATTGAGTAGTGGATTTGAACCTCCGGCCCCCTGGTCCAATATCTGATTTTGGGTGTTTTTACAAAATTTTGATTCCAGGCTGCTTTTTCCTATCGCCCCATAAGTTAAAGATGGATTAGGAAATTTTATTCATGGTATTTTTTATTCCCTCCATGTCATAACTATTTAGGAACTGCTTCAAAAGACTCGCCAGTTCTTTTCCACCATTTTCTATGGACTTCAAATGTTCATAGGATTTTTCCAAACCAGTGATAGAGTGGGAATCAGCGGCATTCAAAATCAGGGTTTTAATTTCGGGGGGGATTTTTACATTGGACCAATCAAAATCATCGGGTATTTCTTGGGCCGTTGAATTTCTCCCATTTTCTTTATAGTTATATTCAACATTTAAATCCTTTTCCAGAACCTCAAAAATATCACTATGGTTGAATGGTTTTGAAATATAAGAATCAAATCCTATATCAAGATATTTTTGCTGTTGATCTCGCAACGTCGATGCTGTAATACAAATTATTTTTATAATATTTTGAGGATATTTTTCTTTAATTTTGTGGAGCGCTTCAACCCCATCCATCACGGGCATACGAATGTCCATAAAAATTATGTGAGGCTCGACCTGCTCGACTTGTTCCAAAGCCACTTTGCCATTTTCCGCATTTGTGACAACAACGCCAATACTCCTTAAAAATGCAGTCAAGACATCTCTATTTTCTTTTATATCATCCACAACTAAAGCTTTGATTTTAAATTCATCTTTGAGTCCAATTATATTGTCATATTTAGTATCCGCGTTTTCAGTAGGCTTTGTCCTGCTCCTCCGGTCAAGCAGTATGGAGAAGTAAAACCGTGACCCTTTGCCTGGTTCTGAATCAATTTGTAATTCACCACCCATTTGATTCACTTGTTTGCGGCATATAGCAAGACCAAGTCCGGTACCTCCTTTATTAAATCCTTCTTCTTCCTGCATAAAGGGTTCAAAGATAGATTCCTGAGAATCCTTGGGAATCCCGACCTCCGTATCCGTCACCTCAAAAAGGAATTGGTTGTCAAATTCCTGTTTGCTGAACCTGCACCCCACTGAACCTGAGTCTGTGAATTTAACTGCATTGCCGATCAAATTTATCAAAACCTGCTTCAGTTTTCCCAAATCACCGTTCACAAGAATTTTGCCTTCAGGGCATTCTTCCATTTCAAACACAAGCTGTTTTTCCTTACATTGGCCAGAAAAAATAGATTTCAACTCCTTCGTCAATACCCCCAGATCGAAGACGGTCTTATTCAATTCCTGTTTTCCTGCTTCGATTTTTGAAATATCCAAAATATCATTGATCAGTTCCAATAAATGGTTGCCGCTTTTATTGATAGTCTGAATGGCCTCATATTGCACTTCACTTAAAGACGAGTCACGCTGAAGAATCTGAGCATATCCAAGAACAGCGTTCATAGGAGTGCGGATTTCATGACTCATATTGGCTAAAAATATAGACTTTGCCTTATTGGCTTTATCGGCTTCTTTTGTGGCTATTTCTGCTACTGCTCTAGATTTATCCGGTTCTTCCTTGGCTGACTCGGCTTCTTCTATTTTTAACAAAATAGCTTTCTCATTCGACTTTATCTTGCCCACCATATTTTCAAAAGCATTTCCCAAATCAGCAACCTCGTCTTTTGAATCGATATATAATTTATCTGGGTAGATTCCCTTTCCGACACCGACACTGGCCAATTTTAATAAATTTATGGGTTTGGAAATACTTCCAGCGAGCCAAAAAGAACCAAATAAAGATATAAATAAAACCATCAAGGTGCCAAAAATGATCACGGATTTAGCAAATGATACCCGATGCTCAGCTTCCACTTTCCGGACTGCCATTAACTCATGTTCCGTTTGTTTAAATATCAGCAGCTTAGTGCGGAGATCATCTATTATTCGCTTACCGGTTCCCTTTTCTATCAAAGAAGTAACATCTGACATCTTACTGGACCGTTGATCAATCATCTGACGGGCTTTAATTTCCGGGTTCGCGGCTTTTTCAAGCCATTGACTAACCAAAAGCTTTATATGATCAATGCTTTGTTTGATTATCCGGCGACCCTTAACGTTCTCCGAAAAATTATTTAATTTTTCAATCTTTCCTTCAAAAGCCTTCTGACCCTTGGTGTAAGGACTCAGGGATTCCTCCTTACCCGTCAAAAGAAATCCTCGCTGGCCCGTCTCCATGTCCAACAAGGAATTAAAGACATCAAGGAGAATGATCTTTCCTCTAAAATTTTTTTCCTGATCGAATTCCGAACGGATCACATTGATCTCGTAACGGATATTGTCGAAAATTTCCTTTCCCACCGTTCGGGCTGCCAACATCTCAAGATTAGAAATGGCTTTGAAATTTCGCGTCACCTCTTTACGTTTTTCTATTTCTGGTATGCCAGCCTTTGCCTGCCAAAGGTTTATCGCTTTTTCTATTTCATCTAACCTTTCTATCTGTGCAGGGTTATCTGAAACCAGGCTTTTAGTTTTACTCAATACTTTGGACAATAACTGATTCCCTAATTCATATGGCTCCAGGAACTCTTCTTTCCCAGTAATCAAAAACCCCCGTTCCCCTGTCTCCATGTCTACAATTAATTTCTCAATCCGGGAAGCATGATCAAGGACCTGATGGGTGTGCTCTACCCAAGTTGAAGTTTCGACCAGCGATTTAATACTCTGGTTTGCGAAAATAGCCAGAATAGTCACCAGAACCAGAGACAGGCAACTGCCCAGTACAATTTTATTTTTAATGTTTAGGTTCATCTTGTTTTTCTGAGCTTGGGGTTTCTCACCCCATGGATATTCAATCTAACAGGAAAGAATGCTGGTTGAAGGAACCGCCTTTTGATGCAAAAATATTTTTTAATTGTACTATTAGGATATCAGAGAAGAAAAAATTTAAAACCTTTAAATCTCTGTATGAAGGAGGTATGAATAAGGCATTTAAAATTTCATAGTCGGACTCATACTAGATTCCATTTTAGTAAGGAAGAATATAACGAGGCCGGAGTTGATTTTAGTGCCGTCGCACTGGAGCTTCCACAAACCATTTATTTAAAAAGAATTGTTCGAGTCCTGATGATTTTTCAGCGCTTTTTATACGTTTTGTTGTGACAAAATTTTGGGCAATTTATAAAGTGAGAGCAAAAAGTTAAATGCAGTTTCGTAATCCCATACTTTAGTGCCAAATTTGGGTTACAATTTGCCAAAACTCTGGCATTATGTGCTTTAAAAGGTGCTTGTAGTTTCTTAGTTAATACAAAAAGCCCTTCTTTTCAGAACCGCTCTTATGATGTTCATAGAGGAAATCTCGGGTTCAGAAATTCAACAATCCCATTCTCATTTCAAACTAACCAGGCCGGAGTTTTTTACGGTTAAATTTGATATCACCTGACAAAAATAAGTGTTCATGGAAAACATCCGCTTTGTGGGCGTTTTTCTTTGCCCTGCTCTGCCTGCCGGGGCTCAAGGCTCCCCTTAACGGAGATGAGTCGGCAACCTACCTTGAGCACGTCTCCTCCACGATCTCCAAATTATTGACCCATTACGCAGGACCCAATCAGCACACCTTTTTTTCGATCTTGTCCAATGCATCAATGAAAGCCTTCGGGGAAAGTGAGGTTGTGTTTCGACTTCCGGTTTTCTTTGCCGCGATTTTTTCCATTTTTCTAATCCACATTCTTGGGCAAAGACTATGGAATAGCAGGGTTGCGGCGTTTGCCGCTCTCCTGATGATAGGTTCTGCTCCTCACTTTTACTGGGCTCAGCATGGAAGAGGATACGCCTTTTCTGAACTTCTGGCTCTCACTTCTGTTTTTGGAATGATTCTGCTTTTTGAGGGAAAGTCGAAGGGTGCCTGGGTTTTAATTTTTTCAGGGCTAGGCCTTTGCATCACGTTACCAAGCAACGCCTATTTTTTGCCCGGATGTGGTCTGGCGTTTATTTTTGTTCTTTGGGAATCAAGGAATCCTGAAATTTCCATTCCATGGATTCATCTAGGCAAAAAAGTTTTTCCTTTTATATTTCTGGCAACACTGACGGCTGGATATTTCTTAATGATTTACGATGATTTAGTTTTGGGAATTGAGACCTACAAAAAATTCCTTAAGTTAGATCAAGACATCGGCTTATCAGCAGGAATACCCCAGCAGTATCAGGAAATAGCCCGGAACCTCGCTCAACCCTGGGGCTTGTGGCTTTACATCCCAGTTTGTTTTGGCTTATGGGCGCTCAATAGAACCCAACGCGGTTTTTTCCTAATTCTTCTCACTACCCCTGGTTTGCTGGTGGTTTTCAGCGGGATGCTAGGACCTTCAAGGGTTTATTCATACCTGCTTCCTTTTAATTTTCTGCTCGCCGCTTTGGGGATTGATAAAGGAATCGAAATCCTAAGCCGTTTTATGCCTCATTACTTTGGCAAGGTATTAACTGTTTCGTTGGGTCTGATATTTCTTATTCCATCTTTTTTTAGTCATGCCTCAGACTACCTGAGTAAGAAGGACATCAAGGCCGCTACAATGGCAGAATCTCGCGAAGCGCTTCGTTATGTACAGGATGAAACGACCGAGCACGAGTTGCTGGTGATTTCTTTCGAAGATATGGCCTTGCGCCGTACCCTGGAACCATTGATTGCAAAAAAAATGCTCAATATCTTTCGGGACCGTCAACTTGATGGAATCACCTACCTCGGTCACCGTGACATTCCCGTAAGCCATATATCCAGCAACTTTGGACGCCAAGCTCCTGTCCTTCCTAAATCTCTGATGAAAGTGGTCGCTGATATCGGTCGGGTGAGGATATACCGGATGAACGTTGGGGTCGTCCCCTTACCACGTCAGAAAGGGAATGAAAAATTTTTTGACCAGTGGAGAAAACTCAAAGACCAAGAAGTTTCTTTGTTCAAAAACCAGGAGCATAAATTTTTAGGGCAGCAATCTTTGCAGATGAATAAAAACATGAAGGATAGTGCTTTAATCCCTACCCCTTTGACTTACCGCATCCCCTCTCAAGGCAATAACTTTATCCTTTACGCCTCAGCAAAGAAGCAACATCAGATGTCTGGAGTGGGCTTATATTCAAATAATGAAGTCCTGAATTCATTTCCAATAAATAATTTTTTTGGCGTCTACTGGCAAGATAGGGGGAACCTTGTATGGGAACATACCCCTCCACTTTTTCTTTTTCGATATTCCAAAGATAAGGGACCATTTAAATGGGAAATATTTTTTACGTTGACTCGTTTGAAAAAGGGGTGGAATGAAGTTTCTGAGAAGTTTCATTTATTTGACAAAGTCAGTTACTTCAGCGGTATTCATGGGTATCTATTGAGTCCAATCGAAGAGAATTGACTGTGCCTAGTAAAGAGGCCGCATTGAAACCGATAGCAGGGGATAAAGGAAAGAAATATAAGCACGTTAGATTTGCCCAGTTCTTTTCCGACACTTCCGGTGAGTCTAGAGGCTCCCCATCTCTCCGATGATTTGACTACATCAGTGGTAAATAAAATCATTCCTTGTTGGACAATAATACATTTGGCCTATTAAACTGGCTTGAATGGGGTGTAAAATTCGGTTCCCTGGGTACCCGGTTTGGACCATGTTTGGATATAACAGTCGGTGGTATCAAGACTTTCTACGTCGATACCCTGAAAGAAGGAGTGGTTATAAAGTTTTCCAATGGAACGAGATTTTTTCTGATGAGAAGCAATTTTGACTCAGTTCCAATTGCATGGGCAAACCTGACTCATAATCGAAAAAGCCTGCTTAATGCTCTAGCCGGAATCACCTTTGCCGTATTATTAATGTTCATGCAAATCGGTTTTCTGAACGCCCTCCTGGATAGCACCATTCAACTATTACAAAAAATAGATGCCGATTTATTCCTTGTGAGCAAAATGACACGCTCGGTTATCGATAATCAGGAGCCATTTTCAAAAATACGTATCTCTCAAGCCAATAGATTCCCGGGTGTTTCAAGAGTTGATTATCTTCATATCGACAACAAGGTATGGAAGAACCCAGAAACAGGTTATGAAAAAATGATGCGGATAGTCGCTTTTGATCCGAAGAACTCTGTTTTTTTAATTCCTGAAATAGATTCTCATTTAGAGAACCTGAAAAAGAATGACACCGTTATTATCGATAGACTGTCGAAAAAACTGTTCGGTCCGATTTTTAAAGGAGTAAAGACGGAAATTGGAGGCAAGGCGGTTCATGTGATAGGAAACTTCACCTTGGGAACAGACTTTGCCGCGAGAGGGACAGTAATGCTGAGTGATGCAAACTATTTGAATATCTTTCAAGACAGAGAGAAAGTGAATGCAGAAAGAGCAAGAGTCGAAATTGGATTAATAAAAATTCTACCCGGAGAAGATATTCTTCAGATTGCCCGTTCACTGAGACAAGAGTTTTCTGATGACCTTCTAGTTTTCACCAAAGAACAAATAATTCAAAAGGAAAGAAACTATTGGCTGGAAGGAACTCCAGTGGGGTTTGTTTTTGGATTGGGCACGGTGATGGGGTTTGTGGTTGGAATAATCATTTGTTATCAAATATTATTCACAGATATTATGAATCGTATTGAGCAATTTGCAACTATCAAGGCGATGGGGTACTCAAACTCATACCTAACTGGAACTGTTATTCGACAGTCCCTGATTCTTGCAACATTAGGGTTTATTCCTGGGCTTATATTCAGCAACCTGATTTATCAAACCGTTTCAGACTGGCTCCATCTACCAATGATAATGAGCCCGGCCCAGGCAGTAGTCGTATTTGCTTTAACCTTGGTAATGAGTTCCATTTCAGGCTGGATTGCTTCTCGAAAAGTATTGAGCGCAGACCCTGCGGAGTTATTCTAATGGAAAATTTCGAATTAAGACCTGCAGATCTACCTTCCGAAAGTTCGCTGGTCCATGATCAGGCTCCTATATTTGGACTGGATTCCAATCCAGCAATTCAGGTGGAGGGAGTCTCTCATTTTTTTGGCTTAGGAGAAAACCGAAAACAAATTTTATTTGATATTGATCTGGATATTTATCCTGGCGAATTGGTTATTATGACTGGTCCATCAGGGTCGGGTAAATCGACCCTTGTCTCGTTAATAGGAGCCTTGCGTACCGTTCAACAGGGCAACCTGACAGTCGGGGAAAAGAAACTTGATAAATTGGGTTCCACGGATCTGGTTCAATACCGCCAGGACATTGGATTTATTTTTCAGATGCATAATTTGTTTGAATCACTGACCGCCACGGAAAACGTGAAGATGGCTCTGCAATTAAAACGGCATTCTAAATCTGAGAAAAATAAAAAGGCCCAGGATATTCTCTCTCAACTTGGGTTAGGGGAGCGTTTAAACTATAAACCTGAATCCCTTTCAGGGGGACAAAGGCAGCGTGTTGCCGTGGCTCGCGCTTTAGTTAATCGGCCAAAAATTGTTCTGGCCGATGAACCCACTGCAGCATTAGATAAAGAATCCGGGAAGACTGTGGTGGAAATGTTAAAAGAGCTATGTGAAGCCGAAAATTCCACAGTAATACTTATCACTCATGATAATCGAATCCTGGATTACGCAGACCGTCTAATAAACATGGTAGATGGCAGGATCGTATCCAATACTTTGATGGAAGAAGAAATTGAGCTCATTAAATTTCTAAAAAAAACCAAGGCATTTTCAAATCTTTCGGCCAACGAACTAACATTGGTAGCCAGGAAGCTTAAGAAACAGAAATTCAAATCAGGAGATGTAATCATTAGGCAAGGTGATCCCGGGGAAAACTATTATATGGTTCGAAGCGGATCGGTTGATGTCAAAATTGATGATGGGACAAAGTGGGAAAAAGTGGCCAGCCTTGGCCAAGGAGAGGCCTTTGGAGAAGCATCCCTGCTTACAGGTGACCCATGTAACGCAACAGTATATGCTAACGTAGCAACTTTCTTCTATGTTTTGGACAAGGAGAGCTTTAAAGAAGCAATTGAACAAAGCCCCACCTTAGAAGAAGAATTGCGTGGAATATTCTTCCAAAGACAATAAAACAAATTCTAATTTTTTAATTTTGGTGACACCTCATTCTTTTGTGGTATATAGAATGATCATTGCACTTTTAATTTGGACTTTAGGCTTTTGAGGTTATATCCATGCCCATATTTAAAGGATTGATTGTCGAAGATTCTGAGGTTCAGCGCGATGTTCTTAAAGATTTGTTGGAGTCCGATGATGAAATCGAAATTATTGGAATGTCAGATAATGGCCAGGAGGCGATACAACTAGCTGCCCAACTTCAGCCCGATTTTATAACTATGGATCTTCAAATGGAGGGTATGGATGGACTTCAAGCCACTCGAAAAATTTTAAAATCTCAACCCATCCCAATTTTTGTCGTTTCAGCATCAGAAAATGACGAAGTCGTTTTCAAGGCTTTATCTCTTGGGGCTATTGAAGTTATTTCAAAGTCTGATATGTCTTCCGATAATGCCAGTCACTTGATTCAAAAAATTAAAAAAGTGCTAAGATCTGAAAAGTAAGCGGGTAATTCTATAGGTTAGTTGTTACGATTTTGACCCTGACTTCTGGGAAAACTGCTCCTGCCCCTCGGAGGATAAGATCCGCATCCGGTTTTAATTGTTTCGTAAAATCTTTTATCTCTACAAACCCATTCTTCTCATTTAATGCATGCACTGGAACTATGTGGGCTTTCCCATCTTTTACAATGTACACAACCGTTCCCTTCTCAGATATAACCAAAGCGGTGGATGAAACGTGTAATACATTTTTGCGCCTACCCAGGAAAAGATTGGCTTGAAAAGTAAGACCGGGAAATAGTCTGGAATCATGTTTTGGCAAGTCAATCCAAAGATAAAAATTCCCGGAATAGATGTTTGCATCCGGTATTACCTGAATACGTTTGCAATGCTCTTTATCCAGTCTGATTGTGATATCAAGTTCTTTAATATATATTTCGATGCCTTCTAACCGATTAAGCTTATTACGATATCTTTGGGGTAAAGTCATTCCTGCTATCACTTTTGGGGACATTATCATTTCTACAATAGGGGTTTTAGATTCAGCAAACTCCCCCTGATCGATTTTCTTTTTAATGATTACGCCATCGAAAGGTGCTCGGATTACGGTTTTTTCCAGATTGAGCATAGCTTGATCATACTGTTTTTGTACCCCTTCTATTTGCGCTATATATTGTTCAATATCTTCCTCCCTGGCCTGCAATCCTGCTTCTCGGTTGGCTTGGCTGGCTCGTAATTCCTCCTTAGATCGATTCACCTCATCCATAGCCGTATCAAGAGTGGATTGCGCCATAACACCATCTTCGACTAACGCTTTAATTCTGCTTTGATTTTTTAAGGCAAGATCCAAACTGCTTTTTGCTGCATTTTCTTTTGCCTCAAGCTGTTTACGTACTTCAGGGCGAGCCCCCGACTTGGCCATTTCCAAATCCTTGGCTGCTGAATCAAGCACATGTTGTAACCTTTCAACTTCAAGTTGATAATCTGTAGGGTCTATCCTTGCCAAAATATCTTCCGCTTTAACCTTCATTCCCTCTTCTGAAAAAATATTTATTACTTTCCCTTCGATTTCTGAGGAAATAACCACCCGTTTTTCTTCCAGCATAACCCCTATGGTCCGCACTTGATCTTCTACGTTCTTATAAACTACTTTTCCAATTTGAACGGGGACAGAAAATTCTCGCTTCTTTTTGGTCTCCTTTTTGTCTTCTGAGGCTGAGCACCCCACAAACATAAAAATCGCCGAAAAAAGAAGGAAATAAAAATGTTTTATTCTAAAATTTCTATTCATATTGGATATTTGTTGTTTGGCTGATGACCCTAGTTTATTCTTATCGGATTCTAGGCTTGAGTCCCTGAGATTTATGAATATATATTTTAACCCTTAAAACATATTGAGCTCAAAAAATAGCTCAATAATGTATCAGTATTTTTGGTGCCCGTTTAAATAATAGCGTTTGCATGACCGAGGGTCACGTTTTTATGGGTTTGCAAAAACCAATGCTCGAGCCGCTAGAAGTAGTAGGCGAGTTCTATTTGCAGAATTTCATCATCGCGTTGTTCGAACAAAAAATCTTCGGCAGGCTGGTTGGTGAAGGTACGGAACTCTGCGGTCAAGAGCAAGTGATCGCCGAACCGATGGCTGGCTTCCAGGAAGAGGAATCGAGCGGAACTGTTTAAATCTTGCACCCAACCGAACAGAATTTCTGAGCTGGCCGAGTCATTGAGAGCAAGGCGGAGTGCCCCCGCAAGATCATTCTCAAACGCTGTGGCAGCATCCTCTTCTCGGGTGTCAAACATCCATTCTCCGATCACTCCCAGATCTATTTGTGAACTCCAAACTCGGGTGAAGGTGTATTCAAATCCGCCGGTCCAGGCAAAATAATCATCGTCTCCCTGACCGACGCGATAGAGTGCTTCTCCCTTCCATAACCACTCCCCCGTGACGAAAGAAACGTCTAGGCTGGTTTGCCGGATTTGTTCATAGCGAGGAATTTTGATGGTATCGCCATTGGAGTCTGTGCCATCGAGCAAAATTGGATCCCGGCTGGTACCGACAAACTGGGAGAGGCCGATGTCCCAATCGCCAAAAAAATGCGAATAGCGAAAAGCCCAGTCACTATGCCGTTCTTCGGCAGCGCTTTCATACTGAGTACGGTCCTCGTCCACCACAGCAGCACCCCGCAATCTGCCACCTTTGCCTGTAAAGGTTCTCTCGCGGAAATAGGGCAAAAAATAGAGGTCAAAAGTTCCCCAATCGCGTGAGAAGGATATATTGGCCATGGGTTGTCCGAGTTTGTCTTCGGCGTCAACATTTTCCACCAAGTCGGTTTGGTTGATGATGTCCACCAGATGCAGGATTTCGGTGGTGCCCCAGAAAACTTTTCGGAACCCCAGCCTCAGTTCGAAATCATCCTGAAGCCAGAGAAAAGTGAGTTCTCGGATATCAAAATGAGTGCGCTCTCGGTCGGCACTATCGATTCGATAAAAGGGAACGAAGGTAAAACTGCTGCCGCTCTCGAACTCATGGTAATACTCGGGTTGGGCTACGAAGGAAGCGGACTGATCTTCCTGCCCGAGATATCGGGCGCTGTTTGGAAATAACCGTGCTTCTGCACCTACAAAACCGGAAAACTCATGCGCCTGAGAATCAGAAACTGTGATGAAGAACATTATTGCAATGAGGAACGGCAATATCCCACATTTTGAATCGGACGCATGCATGTTTAACGGGCTCGTTTGAGGCTATTCTTGCTAAAATCTTTCTCGCTTAATCCGGTGCGAAACTTATAATTCGTCCAGGTAAGAAGTGTGCTTTTCCCCGTCTGCAGGTTTTCCATATACATGGTTCCCGGGTACCAGTATTTTCCGAGGTATTGTTTGAAATCGGATTGAACCAGCGTTTTTAACGGAGCGTTTTTACGGTCATAAAATTCAATGCGAAGAACTTTATACTCTTTCTGGTCGAGCCACACGACCTGCCGTGTGTATCCTGAGTTTTTATAAGCTGGATAGCGTTCAAAGACAAAACATTTTTCTCCTTTATGATCTTCGTCACGGATCCATTTATAGGAATATTTTTCTACTTCCTGACTGGTGACATCCTCGTACGCAAATTCACTGCCCATAAAAGAACCTGACTTGTTGGCAGAACTGATTCGTTTGACACGTTTCAAGCCGGGTAAATATAGCCATTGATCATCGGTGCCGACCTTATGCGTATAATTGAGGAGGGTGGTTCCTTTCACATCACGTGGACGATCAAAAATTGAGAGAGATTTGTCGCCATCGTCTTTGACTTCCAGAGTTTTATTGCGAATATTGCGAGTGCTTTCTTCGCCTTGTCGGTTTTTTAAAGTCATCACCATGTTTGCAGTGAAATTCTTAAACCCATTGTCTCGATTATCATCTTCCTGGGCGATCGCCAGCCCTTTTTCTTCAGGAGATTCAGCAAATGTAATCCCGACAAACGATAATGTAAAAATCAGGAACGCTAATATAAAATTCATAACAACTTCTCCCGAAGTGAAAAATTAATTTAAAATTTTGAGTTCAATCAGCGGGACTCTGAATTATAGGAATACAGCCCAATTTTCCCCAGGCTATGGTATTTATCCATTTGCACTCAAAGGGGTAGGGCCCCGTCCTCCAAATTTCATTAATAGAGTTGGCAGAAACAGAAAGTCTGCGACAAGTGCACATAAAATTGCAATGGTGGTCATGGAGCCTAAGTGCACATTTATTCGAAACCCCGAAAAGGTCAGAACAAAAAATCCACAGACTAAAATAATCGAGGTTAGGAACAACGCGGTTCCCACAGTATGGAAGGAATAACGGACTGCTTCTTCAGCATTTTTCCCCATCTCCACCCGAGCTCTTCTGTACTTGCTCAGAAAATGCACGGTATCATCGACAATGATCCCCAAGGCAACGGGGGCGACGACAGAAACAGCAAGGCCAATATGACCCACGAATATAGCCCATATCCCAAAAGTTATAAAAACTGGAACCAGATTAGGGACAGTACTGATGAGTCCCAGCTTAAAACTTCTTAACACTACAATCAAAATTGCTGATATTAACAACAACGCTACAAGGGTTCCGGTCATCATGCTGTTAATATTGCGCTTGGCAATATGCGAAAACATAATCAAAGGGCTTGCTCCGTGAGCAGTCATCTCAGAGGGCGCATTTTTTCGCAGCCAATCCTGAGCAGAATTTTCCAGATCCAATGCTTCCTGGGTTGAAACGCTTTCCAGTATAGCCGTGAACCGGGTGGAAGATTTGTCAATGTTGATCTGGTTATTCAGATCCAATCCGAAGGGTAGCGACAATTCATAAAGCAGTAGGTATTGGGCCGACAGGTTACGCTTATCAGGAAGACGGTAAAAGGACTCGTCATCGCCATGCATGTTTTTGTTTAACCGTTTTAAAGTATCAGTCAATGTGCTGACATACATTACATGCGGCTGTTTTCGGTACCATTGAGCGAACTCATCGACCTTTGTCAAGTATTCAGGATTGCTGATGCCTCCTGATTCCCCAGCATTTAACGAGTATTCGATGGACTCAAATCCAGAAAGGTTTTTTATTACATAATCGTTATCAACACGGAACTGATAGCGAGTGTCAAAATATTCATTAAATCTTTCATCGACTACTATTCTTGGAATCTGGGCTGATAGGAGGACAATGACCGTTAGCATCCCCCAAAAAAGGATATTCCGCCTTTGGATAACCCAATCACCAATGATGTCAATGAATCCATTGTCAGAAGAAGAGCTCGCCTTCACTCGCAGGGGTAAAACAGCGATCATTGCTGGCAGAAAAAAAACGGAATAGAAATAAGCCGCCATCACACCCATTGCAACAATGTTCCCCAGATCGCGAAAGGGCGGTGAATCGCTAAAATTCAGGCTGAGGAAGCCAATAGCTGTCGTGACACTGGTTATGAATACAGGTTGGTGATTCACGCGTAACGATTCTCTGATAGCCTCATATTTTGATTTTCCATGTCTCATCTCATAAAACAGAGTGACCAGAATGTGAATGCTGTCTGCCACGGCAAGGGTGAGAATGATTGTTGGCGCATTGGCTGAAATTGAGGTTAAAAGAATTCCTGACCAGCCCGCAAGACCCATACCAGTTAGAATCGAAAACCCCATGATCAGAATGGTAACGAAAGTTCCCCAGAATGTTCTTAGGGTGAGAGCCATAATAATAAGAACAATGCCATACATGAAGGGTACGAGAGATTTCATATCTCCTTCACCAGCTTCGGTAAAAGCGTTGTCCATGAACACAACCCCGGTCAGATAAATGTTAATGTCCGGATATTTTTTTTGGAACTTGTCCTTCATTTCTCGGACAAATGCTACAACCTCCGGTGTTTCGGTGTTGGTTTTATTAGGACGGTTTATAGTGGTATTAATCCCGGTGATATCTGATTTTTTTGTGATCAGCCGGTTCAGCAGGAGAGGTTCAGCAAGAGCCACCGCCTGAACTTTTTTTAGCTGTTTATCTGTAAACGCTTCAGCGTTTTCGACAAGGTCCTGAACAACCAAATCATCGCCATCGGCCCAGGTGTATTGGAAATTAGTTATCGAATCGACACGCAAGGAATAAGGAATTTGCCAGGAAGCCTGGGTGATTTCTTCTATGATCGCCAGGGTTTTTTGTGTGAATACTTTGCCATCTTTGGGTTCCACCACAAACAATACATTGTCATTTTTGGTGTAGGTGTTTTGCAGCGTTTCAAAAGCAACTAATTGCGGATTATCTTTGCTGAAATAGACCCTGTAGTCGGTAGAAAATTCGAGAAAACGCGCTCCTGATGCTGTTAAAAAGACTAAGGTTAATGTCGCGAAAATTATCCACCAGCGATAGCGGATTACCCTGTCTCCTAAGCCGTTATTTGAATTATTATCGGTCATATATAGTAAATAAAACTAAAAATATTTAGTTAGGGGAAAAGAATTTTTAGGTTTTCAATCCCTTTGTCAACAGTGAGGTTATTCCCATTGCTTCCGTGGCTTCTTCTGCTAATTTCTAAAAATAAAAACTTTCAATAGGGGTATTTAAAAGGGGTATTTAAATTCATGGAATTATATCAAGTTATGATGACCGGTGAGTTGCCAATTTAGCTTGGTTTTGATTTTGCCATTTTGGGTTTATTCTGTCAATCAATGCGCATCATCAATGCCTTGGTTGCTAACTATAAGGAAATCGAGACAGCATTTGCTCAGAAAAGAGACAATGTCTGTAATACTGCGGCCCCAAAATTTGATAACGGATTTTCTTTTCGATGATCTGTTGATATTTTGGGTTTTTTTGGGAGATAGACAGGTGAGAGAATGGTTTCTTCTAAAACTCCATTAGATTTTAAATCTGTTCACAAGACCCTGTAGGTCGACTGCGAATTTTGAAAGTTCATTCGCGGCGTCCTTTGTTTGGCTGGAGCCTTGCGTCGTCTCTTCAGCTGCTGCTGAGACGCCGGAGATGTTTTGAGATATTTCGCCCACTACTTTGGCGGCTTCCGAAACATTACGCGTCATTTCATTGGTGGTCACGCTTTGTTCTTCCACAGCACTTGCTATGGTGCTTGAGACATCATTTATTTTATTGATGATGTTGCTGATTTCACCAATGGCATCCACCGCATTGTTCGAATCGGTTTGAATCGTCTGGACTTTGCCGCCGATCTCCTCAGTGGCTTGTGCTGTCTGGTTGGCCAGTTCTTTCACCTCATTCGCTACCACCGCAAACCCTTTACCGGCCTCACCCGCTCGGGCGGCTTCGATGGTTGCATTCAAGGCCAAAAGGTTGGTTTGTTCCGCGATGGAAGTGATCATTTTAACCACTTCACCGATCTCTTTGGAGCTACCACCAAGCGTGCTGATCGTCTCATTGGTTCTTTTCGCGACCTCGACAGCTTCCATCGATACTTTTGCAGCCTGATTAGCGTTATTTGCGATTTCGCCAATACTTGCACTCATTTGTTTGTCATCGGGTCTTCAAATGCACCATTATGTTTTGGATCAAGTAATTTGGCGTCCAAGCCAGAGCCAGGAATTACGCACTCACTTAAGATTGGAATCAGGTTGAATCCACCACTATTAAATTAATTACTATTCCAGAATAGATTTGGCCATGAATATCGGGTAGATTGATTCCTTCTAAAAAAGCGTTTACAATTTGTTTGTGAATAACAAACCCGGAATCAAATAGGCAGATAAAACACTATGGAAAAAACATTAAAAATTTTAATTGTCGAAGATTCTGATGTCATGAACAAATTAGCTCTTGAGAATCTTGAAGTTCTTGGTTTTAAAAATGCCACCGGAGTATCCAATGGTGTTGAAGCTATGGCCTATTTAGAAGAAAATCCCGTAGACCTGATTATCTCAGACTGGGAAATGCCTAAATTGAATGGGTTAGGTTTGCTTAAGGCCATTAGAAAGACACCCAGCTTACAAGAGATTCCTTTTATTCTTATGAGCATACACGATGACTTCAATCAAACTTCAGTTGCCAAAAATGAAGGGGTAACAGAATATTTATGCAAACCAGTAACCGTAGAAACTCTTTCAGAGGCCATTGAGAAAATATTTAGTTAAGGTGTGCCACTTTCCAGGCTGGTTTTCTATATCGCACTTATTTTAAAGACTTTACATCCGTTCTGTTAGTTCTGCTAATTCCAAGATTTCTATTTGGATAAGAAATTTCTATCATAAACTTATCATAGTGCCTGATACCCACATCAAGTAATTTAGTTCGAGATTTTTATATTAAATATTCTATTTGGTTAAAAATATTCAGGGTCGTTCTCCTAAATAGGGGAAACCTGGATTGGGACACCAATTGCTCGCAGAATTCGTCACTCATCGCGAACAGTGATTGCCACCTGTTGGCACTCGGACCTTGATGTCTCCCTGTCAACGATACAAACATTCAACGTGTTCTGTGATGGAGCGTCGGCGACAAGTGTGATCAAGCCGGGTGCTAAGCGGGCGTAGCGCAAGCCCTTGTAGACACAATCGATATCGATTGCGACCTGGCTTCCACCGGTTATCGTAACTTTTTCATTTACCCTCAGCTCCGTGGCAGAAACGTCCACGCTCAATGGGGATGGGCTTTCTAATGAAATTAGTGTCGCCGGATCAGCAATCATTTCCTGAACCCAACGGGCAAGGGAAAGAGATTCGTTATCGGCTGAATGAGCCTTTAAATCGACAACCGTGTTGCCATGGACCCATAGATAGCGACGGTAGCCATCATCTTCGAGAACCGCGCTGAATTCACCCAGCTCAGCAGGACCGCGGGCAAAGGGTGAGCTTGGCATTTGATGCATACAACCTATACCCAGGAACCGGTGCCGGGAAGTCTCGGAGCTATCGGAAGCGACAAAGATCGACAGCGATATAGCATTTTCATCCCGCTGCAAACACCAAAATCGACGTGCGTCGGGATAGCCTGGCAATAATTCTTCATACCCTATGTCCCAGCCTCCTTCCTTAATCGCAGGACATTCAAGTGGAGACCGCAAAGGTCGAATCCCAGTGGGCGCACTTGGAGCGCCCCAATCAAAACCGGTTAACTCAGCAAATTCCGCTACTGGCGAGAACGCCATATCAACTTTAGAACTGTTTGATCCAATGACTAAAGTGACGCCAGGGTTATAAGTCAAATCAGCCTCCGTTCCCGCGGGCATTTTGGGAGGAGATGGCGTTACAGTATCAACTGACTCATCCCAATAATCTTCGGTTGAAGCAAAGCTAGGGCCTATACAGGCATCCCAAACCATACCCCCAAATACAACCGCTGCATGGAAAGCGAATGCTGAGCGTCCTGAATCAGTTTGATCCACAACCTGGTCGCGTGTCCACTCCGGGTTGTCAAAAAATGGATTGTTACATTGCCCTATCCCTATCAAACCTCTTTGATGCAGGTACCCGAAAGCGGACATAAAACCCCACGTGTTTGTCGTATCAAAGCCGAGTAAACTAAAGTAATACTGCGTTAGAGATGCCGTGTCATAACAGTTCATAGTCGCCCTAGGCCTGTTTGTTTGCGAATAAACATACCAATTATAATACAACTCAAGCGTCATCGAACCCGGAGTTGTAGGAAAAGAAGTAAACATGCTGAAATCAGGCAGGCCCCAACGAGCATCGTAAATAGGCGGATTTTGTTCGAAAATCCTTTCGACCTGGTGTACTTCAGGTAGGGACGCGCCTGAAACACTTTCATTGACACTAGACAAATCACGCAAAGCGGTCAATGGCACCCCTTTGAAACGAAAATCCAATGGCCCGTCGTGAAGGGTAAGAAAGTAAAGCTCGATATCCAGGTCAGAGGTATCCAGTGAGGCAAAGTCTCCTACTGTTTTTACAAACCACCGAAGTTTATCATTACTGAATTTCTGAAATCTTTGCGGTTTCGCTGTGAGTTTCGCAACAATAGTTAAGGGTGATTGACCCTGCCCCATAGCTGTTCCAGAAAACAAGACAGAATCATCAGGAAGGCGAACTTCAAGCTCTACCTTGATGTTGTCGGCAGCAAGCTCGGGCGTTACGTTAAAATCACAAATGAATATCTCGTCACCCGCGGATAAGTTCGCGAACCCAGCCACTGTGGGCCCAACATGCTCGTTGTGTAGATACACAATGTCATCAGGCGGTAAGACCGTTCTGTTACTATCAATGATTGGCGTCGGCCGAACAGCTTGTACCCGTTGTAGGGTTAACATATTGTTTCTCCTCCGGAATACTAAGGGCAGACCCTTAACGAAACCACACGATTAATTATAAAAATTTAACCTAAACCATATAGTGAAATATTGTTTATTCTTAAAACATGAACCTGCATGATGAATGGCGATCTGATCTGATGATGTCCTCAATCAGTGTGGTTCTTTGGATGTCGTCAAATGAAACTGGACAAAAAGTTGATTTAAGCTAGAGACATATTTGGTTTATAGTTCTTCGGTAAACATTATTAACGATTCCAAATTTTTGTTAATCCTTATTTTTTCTAAGGAAATTGGGCTATTTTCAAGTGTATTATTCTTTTATATCCTATCAGCTATTGAAAATATATAGGAATGTCTAAATAAATGGGCCAGCTTTCAAAGGGAAAAGTGACGCTCTAGGTTCCTGTCACCCCATCAAGGGGTTGAATCCACTATTGACGGTAAGTTGACCCTACGGTGACCGGACTCCCGTCCGGTGGGGATAGAAAAACAAAAAACCGCTGAACCCAAGTGGTTTCCCACTGGATCCAACGGCTCGTTGGTGGTCGGGGCGAGAGGATTTGAACCTCCGACCCCCTGCTCCCAAAGCAGGTGCTTAAATGTTAACTCTTATATTCATTGGACTTGTGGGAACGCTCGCTGCGAACTGTGTCAATCTGAGTCGATAAACGCCAAGAAGTGTCTATCAGTTTGACTCACTTTTGACACAATGATTCATCAACACTGATTCAAATACCCTCTACCCCCAAGTAGGAGTCCCAGACTATGCCCTCCTTACTGATATGTATGGGTTGTCTGAAAGAAAAATTTTGTGTTTTAAAAGAGGTGTTTTTCTCTTTTTACTTGGCGTTTGTTCCACCACCGTTTATGCCACTCCATCAACAAAATGCAGGTTGATGCGAGCGCTAATACCAATAGCCATATTTTCCCATCAACCGGCTGGGTTTTTAAAATCAGTTGTCCGACTGGAAGGTACATAGCCAGAACGTGGCTGAGGAATGCACCTAAGACACCAAAGAGTAAAACGGGATTTTGCATCAGGGGTGTTTTAAAGGCTGACTTGGTTTCTGAACGACAGTTGAACATATGGATGTTCACAAACAATACGATAAATAATAATAATATGTTTCTAGCTGACTCCAGCGGGATTCCTGAACCCAGCAATACCTGAAAAAGAATAAAGGCTAACCCCCCAATCCAAACGGCAACGATGGCGGACCGTTCAATCATCAGATGATTGAATATAGGTTCGTCAACAGCACGTGGTTTACGTTGCAACTCATCTCCTTCGCCGGGTTCGAATCCCATTGAAACATCCTGAATTCCTTGAGTGACCAAATTCATCCAAAGCAGTTGTACAGGGGTTAAAGGTAAAGGGAAACCCGTGGCCACTGCGAGAGTGACGACGACAACCTCTGCCGCACCGGTTGATATCAACATAAAGATGACCTTGCGGATATTTTCGTAAGCGATGCGGCCTTTTTCTACGCCTCCTACGATGGTGGCAAAATTATCATCGCTGATCACCAGTTCGGCGGCTTCGCGGGCGACGTCGGTTCCGGACTGCCCCATAGCGGCACCGATATTTGCTGTTCGAAGTGCTGGGGCATCGTTCACCCCATCACCTGTGACGGCAACAAAGTGGCCCGTTGCCCGCATCGCGTTGACCAGGTCCAGCTTTTGATGAGGAGCAACGCGCGCAAAAACACGGGCAGTTTTTACAATCTCCTGAATTTCTTCAGGGCTCATGTTTTGTAACTGGGCTCCTGTAACAACTTGATCCTCATTGAGATCTAATCCAATATCTCTGGCAATCGTTAAAGCAGTCAGTGGGTGATCTCCTGTGATAATCGCTACATCAATTCCCGCTTCCCGGCAGGAGGCAATGGCTTCTGGTACACCTTCTCTCAGAGGATCAATCATCCCCGTGAATCCTAAAAACTCAAGTTCAGTGGGTTCTGCAGGGGGATGATGAGGGTCCAAGTTTTTGGGTGCTGGTCCGTGGGCGAATGCCAGTACCCGGAAACCTTTAGCTGCCATTTCCTCGGCGGCCTGAAGAATGGAGTGGTGCTTGTTTTCTCCCTCTGCTTCCTTGCACATTGAAAGGACTTGTTCAGGCGAGCCTTTAACAAAGGTCCTGATCTCTCCGGTGAGTAATTGATGGAAGGAAGCGGAAAACTGGTATTCCGGCTCAAATGGAATCTGATTCACCTGTGGGCAATTTTCCAGCATATGTTCTTGCCCTACTTTGATTTTTTGTCCCAGGCTGAGTAGAGCAATATCTGTTGGGTCACCACGATGCGACCATTCTCCATTATGTGCGTGAAGGTCGCCCTCATTGCATAGCACTGCAGCGGATATTAACGATTCCAATCCTTCAACTTCGTTTATGGAATTTACACTGTGTTCATTGAATATTATTTTTCCATTGGGAGCAAACCCCTGACCAGTGACTTGGCACATCGACCCATTTGGCAGTAGGACTTCTTTTACTGTTAGTTCGTTGCAGGTTAAGGTTCCCGTCTTATCGCTGGCTATCATGGTGCAACTTCCCAGACCTTCAACTGCGGCAAGGCGGCGCACGATGACACCACGTTCTGCCATACGTTTGGTTCCAATTGCAAGGGCAACTGTGAGAGCGACAGGCAGTCCTTCAGGAATCACGGCAACTGCCAATGCCACGCTGAACATGAACATGTCCAAAACTCCGTAGCCTTGAAACAGAATCCCCAAAATGCCTACGACAAAGATGGCCACCATCACAAACCAGGCCAGAGCCTGGCTGAACCGTTCCATACGAATAATAAGTGGAGGCTTGCCTTGTCCTGTTGCCATCATGGCCTTTGCCAGACTGCCAATTTCAGTTCGCATGCCGGTGGCAATGACAATTCCTCTAGCCCGTCCACGTATGACAATGGAACCGGCATATCCCATATTTAATCTATCCGCAACAGGTTCAGAACCTTCACCGCTCCATCCTGATTTTTTTAATACTGGTAGAGACTCTCCGGTTAATAGGGATTCGTCAATTTCTAACCCATGTGTCCTTAACAGGCGTAGATCGGCTGGCACTCGATTCCCGGACTCCAGCCAAACGATATCACCAGGAACCACCTGCTCGGCATCTATTTCAAACACCTGACCATCGCGTTCCACCGTGGCGCGAATTTGTAATAGCTTCTGTAAGGCCTGGGCACTTTGCTCCGCTCGCCATTCCTGGATTCCGCCGATGGTGGCGTTCAGACACAGTACTCCAACGATGAATCCGGCATCAATGAACTCGCCAATGACAAAAGATGCGATTGCGGCTACGGCGAGAATATAAACGAAGGGGCTTTGAAATTGCCGGATGGCAATTAACCACCATGCAGGGGGCTCAGCCTGCGGAAGTTGGTTTGGGCCATGTGTCTTAAGGCGTAATTGAGCTTCCTGCTTGGAGAGACCTTTTGATGTTGCTTCTAGTTTTAAAAATAAATCAGCTTCCTTCTGGGTATGCCAGAATTCGCCAGGAGACGGTGGGGCCGTTTCGGAATGAGATAAAGGGTTCATTAGATATAAGTAGATGCTTTCCTGGTTAACGACTCATTATGTACTGATGAATTCCCTCTGCAGCTTTTTTACCTGCCCCCATTGCGGAAATAACGGTTGCGGCTCCGGTGACGATATCGCCTCCGGCAAATACCCCGGGCCGGGAAGTTAAATTAATATTGGGATCGGCTAATTCAATATGTCCGTGGCTATCCGTCTTTAAATCGGAAGCACTTTTTGCAATTAACGGATTGACTCCACTGCCGAGGGCGATAATAACGGCATCGGTTTTTATAGAGAAGGCACTGTTTTCCACGGGTCGTGGATGTTTTCGACCGGAGCCATCCGGTTCACCCAACTCCATTTTTTGGCAGACAATCTTGGATACCCAACCGTTGGCACCTTTTATCTCTGTCGGACTTTCAAGATAATGAAACTCTATTCCTTCAGCTTCGGCATGTTCGACTTCTTCCAGTCGCGCGGGCAACTCCTCTCGTGAACGCCGGTAAATCAGCATCACTTTTTCGGTCGTCGGCAGGCGAAGAGCAGTCCTGGCAGCGTCCAGTGCGGTGTTACCACCACCGATCACGGCAAAGATTTTGTGGTGATGAATGGGCGTGTCGAACACCGGGAACTCCCAGGCGTGCATTAAATTGATCCGGGTCAAAAATTCATTGGCTGAATATACGCCATTGAGATTTTCACCGGGGATATCCAGAAAATAAGGCAGTCCCGCACCGGTACCAATGAAGATGGCGTTAAACCCATCCTCTCCCATCAAATCGTCCAGAGTTTTGATTTTTCCAATTACGTAATTGACTTTGATCTCAATCCCCAGGCGCTTCAAGTAATCCAATTCAGCCTCCAGAATTTCCTTTGGAAGACGAAACTCCGGGATGCCGTAGAACAAAACGCCCCCGGGTTTATGCAAAGCCTCAAAGATAACGACTTCATGTCCCAGCTTCGCAAGATCGCTCGCGGCGGCTAATCCTGCCGGCCCGGCTCCAATGATGGCGATCTTTTTTCCGGTGGGCGGTGCTGTTTCGATGGTGTTTACTTCTTGGTGTAGGTGTTCGTAATCCGCGACAAAACGTTCCAGCTTTCCGATCGCCAGGGGTTCGCCCTTGATACCGATGACGCAATGTTTTTCGCATTGGTCTTCTTGCGGGCAGACTCGACCTGTGACAGCGGGCAGCGCGTTAGATTCTTTGACGATACGAGCTGCTTCAAGAAAGTCGCCTTTGGCGACCTGTTCAAGAAAGTCCGGGATGGCAACCCGCACGGGGCATCCGATCACGCATTTGGGTTTTTTACATTGGACGCAACGCGAGGCTTCGAGTTGGGCCATGGCTGGCGTATACCCCAGGCTCACTTCCTGAAAATTTTTGCTTCTCTCTTCAGGATTCTGTTCTGGAGCCCGAGTCCGTGGTGCTATATATCGTTGTTTGCTTTTTTCATTTTTAGCCATATATTTGAGATACCTCCGCGATCCGGCACTTCCCTGCAGTATCCTTTAAGTATTTCTCCTTCGCTTCAGTTTCTTCCGGGATGTAGGTCTTCAGTCGATTGAGCAATCCCTCAAAATCGACCGCATGGCCATCGAACTCCGGCCCGTCTACACAAGCGAACTTCATTTCACCGTTCACTGTCACCCGGCAGGCGCCGCACATGCCTGTTCCATCAATCATGATAGGGTTCATACTTAAGAAAGTCGGGATCTTGTGAGGTCGCGTCAAGTCTGCCACCGCTTTCATCATGATTAAAGGGCCGATAGCGATGACGCGATTAATGGGTTCCTTTTTATCGATCAAAATTTGCAGGATATCCGTGACGAGGCCTATTGCACCGTGACTCCCATCATCGGTGACAACGTGAACGTCTGTTGAAGCTGTTCGCATTTCCTTTTCGAGGATCACCAGCTCTTCAGTTCGAGCCCCTAAAATCGAAATGGTTTTATTTCCCGCTTGCGTCAATGCACGGGCAATGGGGTGGATTGCGGCAATGCCGAATCCTCCTCCAACAAGAGCAACGGTTCCAAAGAGGTCGATTTGACTGCTATTCCCCAATGGCCCGACAACATCCAAAATAAAGTCACCGGCGTGCATGAGACTCATTTCGAGCGAAGTCTTCCCCACCGCTTGGACGTAAAAAGTGAGCGTTCCATCGATCGGGTCAAAATCTGAAATGGTGATCGGGATGCGCTCACCCGTCTCATCCAGCCGAATGATGACGAATTGGCCAGGCAGCGCTTTTTTGGCGATGTCAGGTGCGTGCAGGAGATAATAAAACACTTGCGGGGCTAACTGTGTTTTTTTAAGAATTTTAAACATATCGAGTTGTATTTAATTAGCCACTATTTTCATTGATGTTTCGTTCGATTCTTTCCACTTAACTGCAGCTCTATTTAATTTGATATCCGATTTGTCAAATATATTCCCATTCAACAGGGTATTCCATGAAATTGAGAGTATCTTTAGTAATTAGATATACGCGCCATGAGGCTCGCCGTGAATCCAGAAAACCGGTTTGAGGCGATTTCTTCCGCAAAGGATATTGCAAGTCAATAGAGGAAGATTCTGCTGCCCGACCCCATTATTATTAATGGGGAATATTTCTATTTGGGTGGTGTCTTATATATAAGAGAACTATTGCATTGGTTTGGAGCCTATGAAACGAAATAGAGTTCTTATCATGGGAGCGGGAGGGAGGGATTTTCATGCCTTCAACACCCGCTTTAAAAATGAAGCGGACTATGAAGTGGTGGCCTTCACCGCAACACAAATTCCCGGAATAGACAACAAGACTTTTCCGGCCAGTTTGTCGGGAAGACTTTACCCGAAGGGGATTCCCATATTGCCTGAAGACCAGTTGCTGAACTTGATCCGTGATGAATCCATCGACGCAGTGGTTTTTGCTTACAGCGATGTCTCCCATGAATATGTGATGCATCAGGCTTCCAGTGTTATCTCCGCAGGAGCCGACTTCTGGCTGTTCAGTGTTTCGGGTTCGATGATCCGGTCTGAAAAGAAAATCATCTCGGTTTGTGCGGTTCGCACCGGGTGCGGTAAATCCCAGACCTCCCGAAAAATTTCCCGGATTCTTAAGGACCACGGTAAAAAAGTCGGTGTGATCCGTCATCCCATGCCTTATGGAAATCTGGACAAACAAAAAGTGCAAAGGTTTTGCAGTTTTGCCGATCTGAAAAAACAAGAATGCACCATTGAGGAAATGGAAGAATATGAACCTTATGTTGCCATGGGATTCCCTATTTTCGCGGGCGTCGATTATGAAGCCATCTTGCGGGAAGCGGAGAAAGAGGCGGACATTATTATCTGGGATGGGGGTAATAACGACTTTTCTTTTTATTTGCCGGACTTGGAAATCGTCGTGGTTGATCCCCATCGTGCAGGAGATGAGCTGTCTTATTATCCGGGAGAGGTGAACTTTAAAAGGGCGGATGTCATCATCATTAATAAGATGGATACGGCAGAAGATTCTGCCGTCCAATTTGTGAAAGAAAATATTCATACCTGCAATGCGGGAGCGGTGGTTATCGAAGCTTGTTCCCCCGTCCATGCCGAGCAGGGAAAATCGATCTCTGGTCAGCGGGTGCTGGTGGTGGAAGATGGCCCCACCCTGACGCATGGTGGCATGAAGTATGGAGCGGGTACGCTGGCGGCCAAACAATATGGAGCGAAAGAAATTATTGATCCTCGGCCCTGGCTGACCGGAACCCTTGTCGACACCTTTAAGAAATATCCTGAGATAGGCAATCTTCTGCCGGCGATGGGGTACGGCAACGAACAGATCAGGGATCTGGAACAGACCATCAATAAGTCAGACTGTGATCTTGTTGTTATTGGGACCCCTATTGATTTGGCAAGAGTGATCAATATTCAAAAACCATCTGTTCGGGTAACATATGAGTTGGAAGAGGTGGGCACTCCAAATCTGGAAACAATTTTAAAGCCTTTCATAGATAATGTCGTTTGAGTTCGAATTGAAATAGAATGAATGATTTGGATCACAAGCCGAGCTTACTCATCTCTTTTGGAGGCAATGCCCTCAATGTTCCGGATCAGGTTCACGCCCATCAAAAGGAGGAATTTGAAATCGCTCGAAAGAGTATGAACGGTGTTGCGGACCTTCTTGAAAAGGGCTATAACAAAATAATATTGACGCATGGAAATGGGCCGCAGGTCGGTCAAATTTTTCTTCAGCAAGAACTCACCAAACTTGAGTTTCCCCGGCAAATCACGTTGGATGTTTGCGTTGCCGACAGCCAGGGAAGAATCGGTTACATTCTGCAAAATGTTTTTGATAACGTTTGCCAGAAACGGGGGATTGACAAAAGATCCTTTGCCGTGATCACGCAGGTTGTTGTGGATCCTAAAGACCCGGCTTTTGACAATCCTTCAAAACCCATCGGCGTTTTTTATTCTCAAAAGGATGCGCAAAAATTGACCGAAGAGCTAGGCTGGGAGTTGGTAGAAGATGCGGGTCGGGGTTTTCGCCGCGTAGTACCTTCTCCGAATCCTTTGGAAATAGTGGAAATGAAAATCTTCCATGAAGTTCTTGAGGCAGGTTTCATAGCCATAGGGGGTGGAGGGGGAGGCATTCCGGTAGTTAGAGGATCGAATGGAGAACTAAACGGGGTCGAAGCGGTTATCGATAAAGACCGGACAAGCGCTCTTCTTGCCAATGAAGTGGGAATAGAGCAACTAATTATTTTGACGGGAGTTGATTTTGCCTGCTTGAATTACAAATCGCCTCAACTCCAACCCATTAAAAATATCACCGTTGATAAAATGGAATACTATTTGAAACAGGGCGAGTTCATGGAAGGAAGCATGAAACCCAAGGTGGAGGCAGCAATTGATTTTGTGAAAAATGGCGGCAAGAAGGCGATAATTGCTAACCTTTATGACTTGCTTCCGGCCACGGAAGGAAAAACTGGAACCCATATTTCGGCGGATTAATTCATGAACAAACCTGTGATCATTGACCCTGAAGGTTTGAACCAACTTATTTCCACATTGACCAGGATGGGATTTCAGGTTGTTGGCCCTACGGTTCGTGAGGAAGCCATTGTTTATGAAAAGTTGGAGTCAATAAAGGATCTTCCTGAAGGGTTTACCGATGAGCAGGATGGCGGTATCTACCGTTTGAAAAGGCGTTCGGATAAGGCTTTGTTCGGCTATGTCGTGGGGCCGCATTCCTGGAAAAAGTTTCTGCATCCGCCTGAGCGACGATTGTGGAGTGCCGATTCAGAAGGAAATGATTTCAAGATAAAACCTGAAAAACTGGAGTCGCCAAAGTTTGCTTTTCTGGGTGTCCGTGCTTGCGAAATGCATGCGATTGCCATTCAGGATAAAGTTTTTATTAATGACAAATATGTCGACCCTGTTTATCAGATTCGCAGAGAAAATGCTTTTTTTATTGCGGTCAATTGTGGTCAGGCTGGTGGAACTTGTTTTTGTGTTTCCATGAATACAGGGCCGAAAGTTGACACCGGATTCGATTTGGCGCTCACTGAAATTCTGGATACAGACCGCCACTATTTTGTGGTTGAAGTGGGAAGTGATAGGGGAGCTGCCTGTTTGGAGCAGGTCACCCATCAGCAGGCGCAGAATGAGGAAGTAAGGCAGGCGGAAGATGTGGTTGAGAAAACTTCCGGGCAAATGGGCCGGACTTTGGACACAACCCATATTAAAGAATTGCTTTACGATAATTTAGAACACCCACGCTGGGATGATATCGCAGAGCGTTGTTTATCGTGCGCCAATTGCACGATGGTCTGCCCGACTTGTTTTTGTTCTACAGTGGAAGATGTTACGGACATTACCGGGACCCATGCTGAGCGTTGGCAAAAATGGGATTCCTGTTTCACAATGGACTTCACTTATTTGCACGGTGGCGAGGTGCGAGCTTCAACAAAGTCGCGCTATCGTCAGTGGTTGACTCATAAACTCGCCAGTTGGCAGGATCAGTTTGGTTCATCAGGTTGTGTCGGTTGCGGTCGGTGTATCACATGGTGTCCGCCTGCCATCGATTTGACGGAAGAAATCTCACAGATACGCGATTCAGAAACTCAAACCTCAAAACCAACTTAAGACAAAGGGAAACATCATGAAATCTCTTGAGTCGATTCTTGCAAATCATCCTTTTTTTGAAAATCTCGAAGCCGAATATCTTGCCTTGATAACCGGGTGCGCCTCCAATGTCCGCTTTGAAGCTGGCCAGTTTATTTATCGGCAGGATGAAGAGGCGAACCGTTTTTATATCATTCGAGAAGGAAAGGTAGCTTTGGAGATTTGCCCTCCGGGAAAAAAACCTATTACGGTACAAACTGTCACCGATGGAGAAATTTTGGGATGGGCTTGGCTGGTGCCACCTTATCATTGCCAGTTTGACGCGCAAGCGGTCGAATTGACACGAGCGATTGTTCTGGATGGAAAGTGTCTCAGGAAAAAATGCGAGGAAGATCATACCCTTGGGTATGCACTCCTCAATCGACTTCTCCCCATTATCGGAAAAACTATGGAGGCGACGCGGTTACAGCTCCTGGATGTTTACGGTGTTCAAGATTAATGGCTGTGAAAATGGACCCTATAATTCAAAGCCCCATGACCCCGCAGCTTTATCGTGTCGAGAAAGTTATCCGGGAAACGCATGACACGTTTAGTTTGCGTGTGATTCCTAAAGACGATTCTGGTGCTAGGGCTTTTCAGCCCGGTCAGTTTAATATGCTGTATGCGTTTGGTGTTGGTGAAGTTCCCATTTCGATCAGTGGTCCTAAACCTAGCGGCCGGAGTATGATTCACACCATCCGGGATGTGGGTACGGTAACGCATGCTCTGCACGGATTGAAAAAGGATCAGACCGTGGGTTTGCGTGGGCCGTTTGGCAGCGCATGGCCGATTGAGTTGGCAAAGGGATACGATGTTGTCATCATGGCGGGAGGCATTGGTTTGGCACCGTTGCGGCCTGCTTTGTATGCATTATTAGAGCAACGCGACCAATTCGGTGAGCTTTCTCTTCTCTATGGCACTCGTAAACCGGAGGACTTGCTTTTCACGGAAGAATTTGAAGAATGGAGGGGAAAATATGGCGTGCAGGTCAAGTTGACGGTTGATACGGCGGATAGTGAATGGCATGGAAACGTTGGAGTGGTCAACACATTGGTTCAGCGAGTTACTTTTGATCCGGTGAACACCATTGCAATGATCTGTGGGCCGGAGGTGATGATGCGGTTTGCTGTGCTCGAACTAAAACATTGTGGTGTTCCAGAGGACCAAATTTTTATCACAATGGAACGCAATATGAAATGCGCGGTTGGGTTTTGCGGTCATTGTCAATTTGGTCCGGCTTTCATATGCAAAGATGGCCCTGTGTTTCGTTACGATCAGGTTAAACAATTTTTTGGAATTCGAGAGATTTAATGATGGCTCGGAAATCAAAACCCAAAGTCGCAGTATGGAAATTCGCATCCTGTGACGGATGTCAATTGAGTCTTTTGGATTGCGAAGATGATCTGCTGGCGGTGAGCCAAGAAATCGAAATTGCCCACTTCCCGGAAGCATCTCGTGCAGTTATGAAAGGGCCCTATGACCTATCTTTGGTAGAAGGGTCCATCACCACCCCTCATGACGCGGAGCGTATTCATGAAATCCGCAAATCTTCTAAATTCCTCATCACCATTGGCGCGTGCGCAACGGCTGGGGGGATTCAGGCTCTCAGAAATTTCAAGGACGTGAATGACTTTATTTCCATTGTCTATGCGACTCCCGACTATATCGATACACTGCAAAAATCCACTCCGATTTCTGATCATATAAAAGTGGATTTTGAATTACGCGGATGCCCCATTGACAAAATGCAGTTGCTGGAAGTCATCAGCGCATTTATAAACGGCCGTAAACCTAATACGCCGGCACACAGTACCTGTATTGAATGCAAACGCCGCGGTACGGTTTGCGTGATGGTGGCGCAAGGAAAGATGTGCATGGGTCCGGTCACCCATGCGGGGTGCGGGGCACTTTGTCCTTCTTATGACCGGGGATGCTATGGGTGCTTCGGCCCTCAGGAAACAACTAATACTGGTTCGTTAAGTACCCAGTTAAAAAAACTGGGCGCAGATGATGACGAAATCGTCCGGACGTTTCGAGGATTCAACGCCTACGCTGAACCATTCCGAAAAGAAAGCGAATTGCATGACAAAGAAAACCATTAAAGTCGATTATCTGGCGCGGGTCGAGGGCGAGGGTGGCCTTTATATAAAAATGAAGGACGATGCCGTCGTCGATGTGAAACTCAAGATATTCGAACCGCCTCGATTTTTTGAGGGATTGTTGAGAGGACGCGATTTTCAAGAGGCCCCGGATATTACCGCGCGGATTTGTGGAATCTGTCCGGTGGCGTATCAGATGAGCGCGGTGCATGCCATGGAAAACGCCTTGGGTGTTAAGGTGGAGGGTCCTCTGCGTGATTTGCGCCGATTGCTATATTGTGGTGAGTGGATTGAAAGCCACACACTGCATATTTATATGTTGCACGCTCCGGACTTTTTGGGTTATCCGGATGCTATTAAGATGGCCAAAGATCATAAGGAAATCGTTGAGCGCGGATTAAAATTAAAGAAAGCCGGAAACCAGATTGTTTCATTACTGGGAGGTCGGGAAATTCACCCCATCAATGTCCGAGTCGGTGGATTTTATAAAGTATTTTCCAAAAAAGATTTTGAGCCGCTCATAGAAACTCTTAAGTGGGCGCGTGACGCGGCTCTGGAGACGGTACGTTGGACGGCTCAACTGCCGTTTCCTGAGTTCGAGCAAGATTATGAGTTTGTCGCTTTACACCATCCGGAAGAATACCCTTTTAATGAGGGCCGTATCGTTTCCAGCGAGGGATTGGATATCGATTGTTCGGATTACGAGCAGCACTTTCAGGAAGAGCATGTCGAGCATTCCAACGCCTTGCATTCAGTTTTAAAGAAACGCGGAGCTTATTTTGTCGGGCCGATGGCACGGTATAGTTTGAATTTTGATCAACTATCTCCCATGGTTCGGGAAGCCGCGCTGGAGGCAGGTTTGGGAAGAGAGTGCCGCAATCCTTTTAAGAGTATCGTCATTCGAAGCATCGAGGTGCTTTATGCTTGTGACGAGGCATTGAGGATTCTTGAGTCTTATGAAAAACCGGAGCGGCCCTTTGTGTCCGTTGAGCCAAGAGAGGCGACCGGGTTTTCCTGCACCGAGGCGCCACGGGGAATTTTGTACCATCATTATCGACTGGATGGGCAGGGGAAAATATTGGATGCGAAGATTGTTCCACCGACTTCTCAAAATCAAAAAACCATTGAGAATGATTTGTGGAAATTTGTCCCTCAACATATACATTTGGCGCAAGAGGAATTGACCTGGCAATGCGAACAAGCCATACGCAACTATGACCCGTGCATTTCCTGTGCGACACATTTTTTGAAATTAGACATTGAGCGAACCTGATTACACATCTTTAGTCATTGGTGTTGGCAATTTATATCGCAGCGACGATGCTGTGGGAATTTTGATCGCCCGAAAAATAAATAATATGGCACTGGATCGTGTCAGTGTTAAAGAGCAGAGCGGGGAGGGCACTTCCCTCATGGATGCCTGGAAAGGTTATGGCCGGGTTTTGATTGTCGATGCGGTATCTTCCGGAGCAGCTGTCGGAAGTATTCACCGTTTGGATGCTTCCAAGGAGCCCATCCCGTCCAAATTCTTTTCTTGCTCCACGCATAATTTTGGGGTAGCGGAAGCGATTGAGTTGGCGCGAACCTTGAGTCAACTCCCCGGCCACCTTCAATTGTATGGTATTGAAGGAAAAAACTTTCAACCTGGTGAAGTGTTGTCCTCTGAAGTTGAACAAGCGATGGAATTGGTCGTGGGCGAAATTTTACAAACTATTTCTTCTTTATCTTGATGAGGCTTTATGCACGAACAATCGTTGATGGTGGATTTGATGCGGAAGATCAATGCAGTTGGAGAGGAACAACAGGCTAATAAGATCACCAGGGTTAAAGTCAGGCTCGGGGCGCTTTCTCATATTTCTGCCGACCATTTTAGAGAACACTTTGTTCTCGCGGCACGAGGAGGCTGTGCCGAAAAAGCACAGTTGGATATCGAAATTTTGACGGATTTGGACGACCCATACGCTCAGGACATAATGCTGGACAGCGTAGAGGTGGAAGAATAAATGTTATGACCGCGACCCTTCATCGAGTGAGACTGTCCCTCCAGGGATTATTACAAGGCGTTGGCTTCCGCCCATTTGTTTACCAGCTCGCTCATGAAGTTGGATTGAAAGGTTGGGTTCAAAATTCACCTCAGGGGGTATCCATTGAAGCGGAAGGAAGTCGTGAGGCCCTGGATGAATTTAGGATGCGCTTGGAAAAGGAAAGTCCCCCTAATGCCGTTTTCCAAGATGTGGAGTCTTCTCACCTTAAACCTTTAGGTTGTGAGTATTTTATAATAAAGACCAGTGAAGACTCGGGCGATAAATCGGCGCAGATTTTACCGGATATGGCCACGTGCGCTGACTGCCTCCAGGAAATATTTGATCCATCGAATCGGCGATACCTGTATCCATTTACTAATTGTACCCATTGCGGGCCCCGATTCAGTATCATCGAATCTTTGCCCTACGATCGCCAGCATACCTCGATGAAACAATTTCAGATGTGTCGAGCCTGCCAACAGGAATACGAGAATCCTCGGGACCGGCGATTTCATGCCCAACCCAATGCCTGTTTCGACTGCGGTCCGCATTTGGAGTTTTGGGATAATAATGGAATTTGTTTGTCTGAAATGGAAGGGGCGTTAGAGAGAACAATAAGTGCATTGAGGGATGGGGCCATCGTTGCTGTTAAAGGTTTGGGTGGTTTTCATTTAATGGTCAATGCTTGCGACGATCAGGCCGTTCGTCGGCTCCGCAATCGAAAACATCGAAAGGAAAAACCTTTTGCCTTAATGTTTTCTGATTTGCCAAGCGTTAAGAAGGCCTGCGAATTGTCTTCGCTGGAAGAACAGATATTGACTTCTCCGGAAGCACCGATTGTATTATTGCAACGCAAACTGAGTGCAGACCCCCTAAGGGAAGGGGCTATGATATCTCCCGAAGTGGCACCGTCGAATCCCTATCTGGGGGTGATGCTTCCTTCCACTCCGTTGCACCACATCCTGATGGATAGGCTGGATTTCCCGATTATAGCAACTAGTGGAAATATTTCCGAAGAAACGATTTGCATTCAAGAAGATGAGGTCTTGAATCGTCTACAAGGGGTTGCGGATTTTTTTCTTGTTCACAATCGGCCCATTGTTAGGCATGTGGATGACTCGATAGCTCGAGTTGTATTGGATTCTCGACAGGTGTTGCGCCGCGCTCGTGGATACGCGCCTTTACCTATAACTGTTAAAGAAGAAATTTCTCCTTGCGTGGGTGTGGGTGGATATCTCAAAAATACTATTGCGCTGGCGAAAGGGCGCAATATCTTTGTGAGCCAGCATATAGGGGATTTGGGTAATACGCAGACTGCATCGGCTTTTGAAGATACTTTTGATTCGATGACAAAGCTTTACGATGCTAAACCCGGCGTAGCCGCTTGTGATTCTCACCCTGATTATCCATCGACTCAATGGGCCGAAAAAAATCAGAGTGCTAATATTCCGGTTCAACATCATGTCGCGCATCTGTTTTCATGTATGGCGGAGCATGATCTTCAAGGACCGTTATTGGGAATAGCTTGGGACGGTTCGGGTTACGGTTTGGATGGGACGATATGGGGAGGCGAATTTTTTCATATCACATCGGAATCGATTCATCGAGTCGCTCGGTGGCGTCCGTTTCCGTTGCCGGGTGGTGATACGGCGGTTCACGAACCTCGACGAAGCGCCCTCGGGCTTCTTTATGAGGTTTTAGGAGAAACAGTTTTTGAGCGACCCGAACTCCTGAAATTATTTTCTTCTGAAGAAATTTCCATTTTTAGAACCATGCTTGAAAAGAAAATTAATTGCCCTATGACTTCCAGTTGTGGAAGGTTGTTCGATGCAGTGGCTTCTATGATCAATATTCGGCAGACCAATTCTTTTGAGGGGCAAGCGGCCATGGAGCTTGAGTTTGCAATGCAGGGATGCTCCTCTGAAAGTTTCTATCCGGTGGGATTAATCGAAGATGAGTTTGAAATATCTACTCTTGAGGGAAACAAGAGCGGCTACTATGACTTGAACCTGAGATACGAACTGAATGAGGCTCCCATGGTTCAAGAATTATTGGGTGATATCTCAGTAAAATGCAGTCTAAATCTCATGGCGACCAAATTTCATAATACGCTTGTGAAATCTATTGTGTCTGTAGCAAAACGTGTCGGGGAAGAGCGAGTGGTTTTGTCGGGTGGTTGTTTTCAAAATAAATATTTAACTGAACAAGCGGTGCATCAGTTGCGCCGGGAAGGTTTTCGGCCTTATTGGCATCAGAGAATCCCGCCGAACGATGGTGGTCTTTCCTTGGGACAAATATTTGCAGCTTCCTGGCTTGAAAAAAGAAAGGGGGTATCCGATGTGCTTAGCAATACCCGGTAAAATAACAAGCATTTCCGAGAATGATCCTTTAATGAGAACCGGTCAAGTCAGCTTTGGAGGGTTCCTCAAAGAAGTCAACTTGGCATATGTTCCTGAAGCAAAAATTGATAATTATGTGATCGTCCATGTCGGATTTGCCATCAGTATCCTTAATGAAGAAGAAGCTCATAGGGTTTTTGATACGCTGAATCAATTGAATGCTTTGGACAACTCTGAGGGCGACCGGCAATGAAATATGTCGACGAATATCGAAATTCCAGGGAAGCCGAGCTGTTCGCCAATGCCATTAAGCAATTCACTACCCGATCATGGATCCTAATGGAAATCTGCGGTGGTCAAACGCACTCCATAGCGAAATATGGTTTGCAGGATTTATTGCCAAAAGAAATTTCTTTGTTGCATGGCCCAGGATGCCCTGTTTGTGTTACCCCGATTGCTCTGATTGATAAAGCCGCTCATATAGCAGCGCAGCCCGATGTGATTTTCTGTTCGTTCGGCGATATGCTCCGTGTTCCCGGTTCCAAGGAGGATTTATTAACGGTGAAATCTAAAGGCGGCGATCTTCGAATCGTATACTCTCCTATGGATGCGCTTAAAATTGCTCAGGATAATCCTCAGAAAGAAGTGGTTTTTTTTGCGATCGGATTCGAAACAACAGCTCCTGCCAATGCCATGGCCATTTACAAAGCCAAATTGAATGATATAAAAAATATATCTTTTTTAGTTTCTCAAGTCATTGTCCCACCGGCGATCCGAACCATTTTGGATTCTCCAGAAAACCACGTCCAGGGTTTTTTAGCGGCCGGGCATGTTTGTACGGTGATGGGATACCGGGAATATGAGCCCATTTCGAAGGATTATCGTATTCCTATTGTTGTTACCGGGTTTGAGCCTTTAGATATTCTGCAAGGTATATATCTATGCATCAGGCAATTAGAAGAAGGACGCGCTGAAGTGGAAAATCAATATTCCCGTTCTGTTTTGAAAGAGGGCAATCTGTCAGCTCAAAAAATCATTGAAGAAGTGTTTCAAATTGTTCCCAGACAATGGCGTGGGATCGGCGAGATTGCACAAAGTGGATTGGGTCTTAGAGAGCCCTACGCCCAGTTCGATGCGGAAAATAAATTCTCGTGCGAAATTCATAGTCAGGAAAGATCTTCGGAATGTATCAGCGGTCTCATATTACAGGGCATCAAAAAACCTAATGAATGCCAAGCCTTTGGGAAGTCCTGCACGCCGGAATTTCCTCTCGGAGCCACCATGGTTTCTACGGAAGGGGCTTGCGCGGCTTATTATCGTTATCAGTCGGTTCAGTCATGAATAAGAGTGAAGGAAAGTTTTCGGTTGGTGAGTTGAGCTGTCCTCTTCCAATAGACGCATCTTCTGTTATCACTCTGGCGCATGGTGGGGGTGGGAGACTGACGCATCAGTTGATTGAAAAGCTATTCAAACCCGCATTCAATAATTCCGAGCTTGAAACGCAGCATGATGGGGCCGTGTTTAGCCTGCATTCAGAGAAGCTTGCCTTCACAACTGATAGCTACGTTGTTCGCCCTCTCATCTTTCCCGGCGGGGATATTGGGAGTCTTGCTGTGAATGGAACCGTGAACGATCTTGCCATGTGTGGTGCTCGCCCTCTCTATCTCACAGCGGCATTTATTTTAGAAGAAGGTCTCCCAATACAAACACTCTGGGACACTGTTCAGTCCATGACAAGGTCTGCTGAGCATGCGGGTGTTAAAATTATTACGGGAGACACCAAGGTGGTGGATAAAGGAAAAGGAGACGGGATATTTATCAATACATCTGGTGTGGGAGTGATAGAACATAGCTTAAAGATTCATCCGAATAGTATTCAACCGGGCGATGTGGTTTTGCTAAGTGGCGATATCGGGAGGCATGGAATAGCCATCATGGCGGCTCGCGAAGGACTGGGGTTTGAAAATCAAATTGAGAGCGATTGTGCGGCAGTTTCAAACCTCGTCCTAAGTTTAATTGATGCCAATATTGAAATTCATTGTATGCGAGACCTGACGCGGGGGGGATTGGCTACGGCTTTAATCGAAATGGCAGAAACTTCCAGAGTTTCCATAAATATCACCGAAGTTGAGATACCTGTCCGGGAAGATGTGAAAGGAGCTTGTGAAATTTTAGGATTGGATCCCTTTTATGTCGCGAATGAGGGTCGATTTGTGGTCCTGGTTAAAGCCGAAGATGCGACACGGACATTGGAGGTCCTGCAAAAAGGTGAATTGGGAAATCAGGCCAGAATTATCGGTACCGTTAATGAAGCGCCTCAAGAAACGGTGATCTTGAAAACAAAAGTGGGAACCTCCCGAATGCTGGACATGTTAAGCGGAGAACAGTTGCCCCGAATTTGTTAGGGTGCCCGGCTAAATAGACTATGAAAATGAAAACCCACTGGTTTTACCTTTTTCTTCAGACCCCACCGAATTTGTGGACATAATATTTAGCGATGTTTGAGAATTTAACGAAGCTCAAGTTTCTTTCCGGTGAGTCCGGTAATTTGACTACATCCCATAAAAAAAAGGACTTACAGCCGAAGCCATAAGTCCTTTCTTTACTGGTCGGGGCGAGAGGATTTGAACCTCCGACCCCCTGCTCCCAAAGCAGGTACGCTAGCCAGGCTGCGCTACGCCCCGAATAAATGTTTTATTTCTATCTGCTTCAATTCCCGCCGCTGTTAGTGGGCGGAATGCATGGCATGTGCTTTTTTCCGCTGTTCATCGGTCAGCAGATTGAGCAAAGCAATTTTAGCTTCTGCTTTTGCCATGATCTTTTTAGTTTTGGTTTCTGCAATTTTCCCTGCTGCAGCTCGAATGGCCTGGGCATCTACCTTCTCAGCATGCACCACCCTGTCGAACTCCATATGGGCAATCTTGTGTTCGGCCTTGTTGCGAACACTCTGTTTGCCATATTCAAAACGTAGTCTTTTAATTTCTGCTATCTGGACTTCGGTCAGGCCCAATTTATCCTTGAATCGTAATAGATGTGAGAATGGGCATTTGCTGCTGTGTCCACCATGGCCCGATTTATGGCCCTTGCTATAACTGTGACGAGATCGGGCGTGATGTTTATTGGAGCTTCCCTCCGGTTTTTTATGGCTGTAGCTGTGTCCCTTTGATTTCCCATGATGAGAAGAGGATTTACTTCCTTCCGATTTATAATGGCTTTTTTTTCCGGAAATATGATGGGGAATAGTTTTTTTGCTTTTACTGCCCTCGCTTTTTGTTGCTCCATGACTATAACTGCCAGAACTGCCGGTGCCGATAGAGTCCATCGCGGTGGACGCCAAAGCGCTTTGGCAAAAAAACAGGGTTGCTGTTGCAGTCAGCATGATCAGTTGTCGTATTTTCATATTAAACATCCTAACCTCCTTATACAGCTATCCTAGGTGATAAAAAATTCATTTGAGTTGACACTCCGCTCCTGACTATACAAGGCAGTTCCAATTCTTGCGCATAAAACAGTAAGGCTGCATAGTATGTGGTACGCCCGGCAGGATTCGAACCTGCGACCTACGGATTCGAAGTCCGGAACTCTATCCAGCTGAGCTACGGGCGCCTATTTTATTTTATGGGGTGATCCACGGAATTTCAACCCACAGGAGCCCCAAATCAATGTTTATTGAGGTCTTATCTAAGGAAATACTATGAAATTTTTCTAAGTAGTTCGCTAAAGTTAGGTATTCTACTTGTCTTTTCGAAGGATTGGAACAACAAAATTTCGAAAAATTACCCTGCGAATTCACATTTTTCAGGGTATCAAGGTATTACAGCGACGTAAAACTATGTACTGTAGAGCCGAAAAAGCCTGCGGTTTTTTTGATGAAGTCATTAAACACTAATGAAGGTCTAATATGCTTAAGGTTATAGGTACTTTTGTTTTTGCGGGAATTATGCTGGCCTTCCTGATCTTCAATACGCCGGTGACGAAGCTGGGCTCCGGATTTCTGATCGGTGATGGACGTCACGTTTTTACTTATCACCAATTGGTCAAAGAGGCGGATGAGATAAATGTAAAATTCCCCAATGAAGATGATATAGAAGCGAATGTATTGTTTGCCGACCCTGCTCATGACCTGGCCATCCTGGAATTGAAAGAAAAGCCGAAGGTTAATTTCCTGCCATTGAAACTGAGCGCAGAAGAAATAGGTTTGAAGGATGAATCCGTATTTACCCTGGGGTACCCGTGGACAAATACTATGGAAGACCAGCATGAATTGATAGAAGGCGTGACCGTGGCGGATACCGCATCCATACTCATTCAGCTTAAGATGAACCTGGACCCTGTGCATAGCGGAAGCCCATTGTTCAATGCCAACCAGGAAGTGATAGGGATGGTGTTGCTGGGAGTACATGCCAAGTCCGTTTTTCCCGTAGAAGCTTCGCATCATTTTGCCATCCCAGGAAGGCTGCTGAAAAAGGCCGCCGGTAAAATTGATAAAGACAACCAACTGGTTCAGAACCTTTCGAGAGAATCATTCATCCTAAAATCAAGAAATAATATTGTTCTGATTGAGGCAAGGTAAATGCAACCCAGTGACGAAACCTATATCCTGTATGGAGCTTTATTTATTTTCGTAATGTTTGGACTGTTGTTTAATGTCGTCAAACGTCTTGGCTCTTCCAAAAATTTCCCACCGAACAAAGACAAGAAAAATAACTGATCTGGACCAAAATGTTATTTTTTAATTTATCCCCATAAAGATTTTTTATTCAACAAGATAGCAGCATTTCATCTAGGAACCGATAAAAGAATCTGGATAGTTTTATAAATATATATTAGAATGAGATGTAAATTTAATGAATAAGAGTGGCATTAAAAACATTTAGATATTTATGTTTATGAGATTTTTTGTGAGCGTTTAAAATAGGGTGAAGATATTATTTTGATTTGGGTGGTTAATTTTTAGAAACTAATATTCCTTCTAATGAAGATAAGTTTTTAAAGGAGATAGCCATGAAGAAATGGAAAATGATTAGGGTGGGTCTTTTAGTTTTAGGCCTTTGGGTTTTCCCCGTTTCAATCGTATCTGCTCAGAATATGGAAACAAGAGTAAAGTTTCTTGAGGATATTGATAATGTGGATTGGTACAAGGTTTATGAAAAGGATATCGTCATCGGATGGAAAGGGCTGCCGGACAATTTTTACGGCTGGAACCACAGGACTGCTGTCAAGGCCAGTGTGAAATCCTTATATGAGGTCAAAGTCTGGTCGGTGAGGCACCGCCAGAAAAGTTGGTCACCGGGGAAGGGTGGGCATATTTGTGTGACAACTGCTAAATTTGGCCATTTTGGAAAAAGCAACTGCAATAAATAGCTGTCGAGGCTCTTATTCCAGGTCTTGTTTCCACAGTACTTCTTTGTTTTTTATAAAGGCGATTTCGTTATCCCCATTTTCATTCAAGGTCATGGGTTCGTTGGCATCGACCACCAATGCGGAAACCTTTTCCATATTGCCACCTAAATGAAGAAAGACCTGGTCTCCGTTATCGAGAACGGCACTTTTAAAAACGAATAAAAAATTATAGTAATGCGAGAAGTAGAGCGGAGTGTCGCCGTATTTTTCATAAACTTCTTCGTCTTCCATCCTGATAGTCCTCAAAAAAATAGTCTATAACTTTAAACCCGTAAATTTAAAATCGCCTGGTGGAAAAATGTGAAGTTTGAACGCCGACCACCAGTATTTAAGGTAAAGAATGTATCCTGTTTGGTGGTCTATTTAGTTAGGGCCTGCTGTTGTAGCTTTATCAAGGCTAACTTTTAGTGGGTTACTTTTCAATCTAAGGAGAATATGTGGGAAAATTTGCTCAGCCATTTTAGTTCCAACTCTGCGGGCGCCCTCTGGTGTCAAATGTGTGTAATCTATATATAGCGGTGTTTTTTCTTCATCTTGAGAAGCAATTTCTGCGATATCGTAATATGGGATGTCATACTTTTGGAACAGGCTTGGTAGCATCTTTCTGATGGTTCTCCTGACTTTTAAGTTATGCCCCCCTCGGGCACCAATGGCTTTGAAAGTTTCATGTTGTTTAATTGATATTTCCCGCATCAAGACATCGTTTTTATCTAAGTTGCTCAAATTTTCAAACACTACTTCAGGTTGGAGGAAAACCAGAGTTTTGTATCCGTAGTGATCTCCCAGTTGCTGAATTAATTTATAAGAGCGAATAAAAGTATTATGGGCGTAAACAGGAAAATGTACGTCTAAATTATCCGGGGTGATGGTTACTGATTCTTTTGATGCATTATTTGGTATGTCTGATGGGCCTTGACCCCGTGCGGCCTTTGTAATGGTTTCTGCCCAGCTAAAAGCTATTGCCTGATGAAGTAACTTTTCCACGCTTGATAGAAAATAGCTGAACCGAGATAATGATCGTGCCATTACATAAGTGGCAAATATGAAACTTCTTTCATTAAGTTTGTTAGCTAAATCAGCTTCCATTGCACCTTCGAAATCCAAAAGGTGATTGTAGTCAGGGTCGGCGATGTAAAAATCATTATGTCCGTCAAGGAAAACAATAAAATCCGGGGAATACCTGTAAATTTTTTCCATGACATAAAATAAATGTTGGAAAGTTTGGTAGCTTACTACCCCTGCGTTAATCACCTCAACTTTGAATGCAGTTTTAGAGTCCTTAAGTTTTTGGTTTAATAAGTTCTCCGAAATTTTATCGATTCCCTCACTATTCAACAAATCCCTATGGAAAGGAAAACCACTTATTGTGGAGGCATTTGACCCGTAAAGCTGCGAACCTCCCATATAAAAAATACGGATGACATCTTTGGGTTTTTTAATGGAAATACTAGAGTCACGACGAAACCCATCACTGGAATGCGTTTTTTGCCCTCCAGTTCTAAGCTTTCTGCCTCGGTAATTTGGGTTTAGTTCATAATGTCGGTACTTAGAAAACCTGTGAATGGATGTTGAATCGATCCCTTTATCGTGGTCTTTTAGCTTGAGAATTGTAAACCCAATTAGCTCAAGGCAAGCGATAACAAAAAACACGGCTAATGTTGTAAATAGTAGTTTTTTGGAGGTCTGCATTTTTTTTCGAAGGGTGGTTGAAATTTTAGTTGGTCCGTAATCGGTAAAGTTCTACCAGCTAAATACTTTACTTATACCAAAAGAAAGAGCGCTAAAGTAAAAAGTTATAGGTTTTTAAAAGTTTGGTTTGCCTTGCTGGATTGTAGCCAGGAAGTGACCTCTTCACATATGTTATTTCCTAAAAAATGGAATGTATCTTGGTGTCCGTTGCTGGTAATTCTTGTAATCCTCACCGAGAAAATGCAAAAGGTCTTTTTCTTCCAAGGGAATCGTGATGAGAATATAAGCAGTCATCATAACAGCGAACAACAGATGCCCGACGGTCATCACGGGTGTGGGCCAAAATGCAAGAATCCAGCCTACCATTAACGGGTGCCGGATATATTTATAAACCCCCACCGTATTGAACTTCAGATACGTATAGGGCTCCCCCTTCCAGTATAAATAGACTTGACGCAACCCAAACAAATCGAAGTGGTTGATCAAGAAACTGGAAACCAGAATAAGCCCCCACGCCAAAGTGAACAACACCCATAGGGTCGGCTCCAAAACCCCGCCGCTTGTGTCCCAAACCACTGTCGTGATTGGTTGCCATTGCCAGAAAAGAATGAAAAAAATTATGTTTGTAATGAGTACATACGTGCTTCGTTCGATGGGCCGGGGAACAAATCGGACCCACCATTCCTTAAAGGCTGGACGGGCCATAACCACATGCTGAAGTCCGAAGACGAGGATAAGAATGAAATCGATCGCCAATGAAGTCCCGAGGTTTCCCTCCACTCCCGAATCGATCGATTTAGGAACCAACAGGTTCCCCATGAACCCGATTAAATATAAGAATGCGGCTAAAAAGGTGGCGTATGCGAACAATCCATAACCCAAAAACAATATCCGTTTCAATTGGAGTTCTCCCTACAATGGCAAGTTTGTGTTATTGCAAAAATCGAGACTTCTGATCCTAACATTTAAATCGATAGTTTTGAACGCGTTGGGGCTGGGATCCCGTCATTTGTGATAGTAGAGGCTTTTTCGGTTATAATAATAAAATATTTTCTCCCTTGAAAAGAGTCGAGTCCAGTGCACGAACTATTTTATTGCAGTATGGCAGTAAGAGAAATGTTTGATGAAGACATCTTGGATATGTTGAAGGTGGCCCGAGAAAAGAATGCCCGCCTGGATGTCACGGGTCTGCTTGTCTATCAGAAACGGACCAAAGAATTTATGCAGATTCTAGAAGGAGAGAAGCAGGTTATTTTTGATTTGCTGGATACTATCCGTAAAGATAAACGGTATGAAGGCCTGCACCTGGTCTATGACGGAACCGTTCCGGAAAGAAACTTCAAGGATTGGAGCATGGGGTTTGCAGGTCTGGAGTCTGTTGATAAGTCAAAATTAGAAGGGGTGTCTGAGTATCTGGAAAAAGGTTATACCCATGAACTGATTCGGGAAAAGCCTTCTTATGCAACGGTTCTGATGGAAACCTTTAAGAAAAGCCTGCCTGTCGTATAAATCCCCGATCATTTCGGGAACCGATATTTAATACCTTTTTCTTCGCAATACTCTTTCAGAGTGTAATCCAATGAGCCTTCTTTTTTTTCCAGTTGGAGATATTCATAATATGCGTCTGCAAATTCTTTAAAGCCCTTCCGTTTTAATATCTTTATTTCCCGGACTTCTTCCCGTGTCATCTGAAATACTTCAGAAGTAGATTCATTCAAGGAATCCTGCAACCAATTATCTTCTGACTTTGACTGACTCAATGACAATGCTCCCTGTTTCTCGTCCTTAGTAACCATTCTAGTGGTTTCTTTTGCATAGGTGAAGAATACCGCATTAATGAAAAAATGAGAAGTTTTGAGGGTTGGAGTGGGGCAGTGTATTGCAAGGGAAGGTGGCCTTACAACCTGATAACAACAAGGTGTTATAATGGGCCATGGATAAGTACATGCAAATGTTTATAGAACTCATAATGATGCTGCTTGTATTTTGGTTGGCGACGAATTTTTTGATGAGGTTTTTGCCCGGTGTAGCCACTCAACTCCCGCTTCCTATTTATGAGTTTTTATATGCATTTACGGGGACAGGTGAAGGGCTACCCCGAGACCCTACCGGATTTAATTCACCCGAACCTGACTCTTGATAAATAAAAATCATTATTAAGTTTTATTCCCGTTCGCCTCTAATTAGCCAGCCCATATAGCCTACGGTTAAAGGGATCAAACTAACAAAATAAGTAATTAAGATGGTGGCCCAAAATTCTCTGGTATCAGCAATCGAATCATAAATTTCATGGCAAGTGCGGTTCCTGCCAGAGAAACATTCCACACTGCCACTGAGCACAGCGTAGAAAACATACAAAAGCATCGCTGAGCCCAGGGTAAGAAAAACGAAGATGGCTTTTTTCTTATAGACTTCGAAACCATCCAATCCCCATTTTGTGTCACTGCCATCCTCAAACTTTTTAAGCAAACTGGCGGCACGGGGGATAGCTGCAAAAGTCAGCCACCCCATTGCAGGCAACATCAATATTCTGAAATAAATATCCCAATCTTCAGAGAATTCCAAAAAATATATGCTTCTGGCAAAAAGAACCGAAACAAAAATAACGCACATGGAGCAAAAAAATATATTCTCACCTATGTTTTTATGAGGAGTGGAGGGTGGAGGCGATTTTTGTTTGGAGGGTTCTGGCGCTGCTTTGATTTTAGAAAAAATGATTCCACAATGAATGCAGGAATCCGAAACAGGCTGTTCCTCTTTACACTTTGGACATTTGTGGGTTGAGAGATTTTCTTTTTTATCCATTTATTGCTTGGAATTTGTAGAGATTATTTTACGAATAGTAAATGGCTTGAGTAGACTTTACAAGTACCCACTGACACGACAAGAATATTAAATACTAAATGGGAATCTTCGGTTTATAATTATCAAATGACTATGCAATCGAGTTCACAAAATAACCCTGAGGAAAATTCTCTTCCGGTGGGTAGAAAAAAAATTCTTATTGTCGATGATGATCCCTTGATTCTCAGCATATTGTCCAGCATTCTTTCTGAAAACCACTATGAAGTCGAAACAGCAGGGAATGGGAATCAGGCTCTAGCTACCATCAATGATTCTTTTCACCTGCTTTTATCGGATTTCCAGATGCCGGAAATGAACGGTCTGGAGTTAATCAAAGTTCTTAGAAAATCTGGCAAAGATATTCCCATCGTCATTCTTACTGGAAATCAAGAAATCTCTGTTGCCCTGGATGCATTAAAGCTAGGGGCAAACGAATATGTTATTAAAGATGAAAATATTGCAGAGACCGTTTTAACCGCTATTTCCAACGCGCTCGAAAGAAAAATGCTTCTGGATCAAAACACACGCCTGATAGATAACCTGATGAAAGCGAAGGATGCTGCAGAACGAGCCAATGAGGCAAAATCCGATTTTCTTGCAAAAATGAGTCATGATCTGAAGACCCCTTTGAACGCCATTCTTGGTTATACCCAGTTAATGACCACAGACTCGGATGAACCCTTGGGCGAAGAATCGATAGAAAGTTTGAATCAGATTTTTAAGGCGGGCAATCATCTTCTGGAGTTAATCAATGACATTCTAGATTTGTCTGCTATAGAAGCTGGGAAATTAAAGGTGGTGATCGAAAAAATTGATCTTATATCCGTTATCCAGGAAAGCCTTATTCTGATCCGCCCAACGTCGGAAAAACAAAACATAAAAATTATAGATGAAACTAAAGGTCATGAGTCTTTATATGTGTTGGCAGACTCCCTGCGACTCAAACAAGTGCTACTCAACTTACTTTCGAATGGAATTAAATATAATAGCCTGAAAGGAACTCTGACTCTAAGTTTAACGACAGACGGCAGTCAGGTAAGGATTGATATCCGGGATACCGGGCCAGGAATTCTGGAAGAGAAAATGAATACCCTGTTTGAAAAATTTAATCGGCTGGGAGCAGAAAAAACTAAAATTGAGGGTACAGGAATCGGATTGAATATATGTCAAAACCTGATTGAATTAATGAGTGGCAGCCTGAGCGTAAAAAGTGAACTCGGTAAAGGTAGTTGTTTTTCGACTTCAATCCCGATATCTATCAAGGGGCGCAATGATCAAGACCTTTCATCGAAAAACATAGAACGTCTGAATATCCTATATATAAACCCTGAAGATGAGGTTGTTGAAACACTCAAGAATATAATGATGCCGCGACCCTTTATCAAATTGTCCATTGCAGAAAACAGCCAGGAAGGACTTAAGCTTGCTTCTATCCAAAATCCTAAGCTCATTTTTTTAGGTTTAAGCTCAGACAATCAAGCTGACTTGGGTGTAATTGAAAAATTAAAAAACAACCCTGAAACAGCCGGTATTCCGCTTGTAACATTTGTCAAAAAGGACGAGGGAACTGAATTAACAAATCTCGATAAACTTTTTGACACCCTGACTTTTCCTATCAATTCTATTAAATTGCTTTCCACCATTGAATCGGCTTTGGAAATTTAGCCAGAATCTTCTCCCAGGCTACCAATCGCTCCTACCGAACCTTCTGCGGGACCAAATGGTCGACAGTCTATCCTGACTTTTCTTCGCAATGGAAATCGGTTTCAGAAGTCCAGTGGATCTTCAGGTATTGAGGAACTTTGGTATTGCGATCGATCTTTGCCGATTGGATCTGGGCAGGGGTCAGGTTGATGGTATAACGGAAGATAGCCTTGCTTAGGTTGGCCCGTTGCAGGTCGGTCCCCTGCATCCACGCCGAAGACAGATACGCCTCTGTAAGATTGGCTTCCGTGAACAAGGTCTTTCGCAGATCGGCTTTGAAGAACTTTACTTTTTCAAGGTTAGATTTTCGCAGATCGGCTTTTCTAAGATCCGCTTCACTGAAGTCGATGTCGCGAAGATCTCGGTCACTGAAATCGATATTTCTCAGGTTAGATTGCCGGAAGATGCATCCCTCTAAATCTGCGTCATTCAACTTCATTCCCTGGCAATCGGTTTCGCTGAGGTTTGCGCCGCGCAAATCCGAACCGGCGAAAAAGGCTTTGGTGAGGTTCGCGCCCTGCAAATTGGCGCCGTTGAGTAAGGCCATTTGAAAATTAGCTTTTCTGAGATTGGCATTGCTCAGGTTAATGCCATTGAAGTCAACGCGATCAAAATCGGGCTGTATGTGCGGATTGCTATCTCTCCAGATATTCCATCTCGCTATGGAACTCTTGAGAAGTGTAATTTGTTCCCGGTTCGCCACTTGATATAAAATTTTTATTTTAAAGAGTGATGTTTCAAAGATTTTATTACTCAGACTGAATCGCCATTTTCTTTCTTCTATTTTACACCCATTTCGGGTTGCCAGGTTTCAATTCGGCAGGCGGAGTCCCAGAACATCGATTCCAAATTTGAATACTTCTATCCAGTCCATGATGATTTAAAACGTTTGTAGGTTAAAGATGTTCCTTCTATATGTCCGCTTTGGGTCGGTAGTGGACGTTATATTTCACCTTTCCAAAATAGAAAAAAATGTTTCTCGTTTATAGTCGTCCCTCTTCTAAATCATAAACATCAAACAAAACATAAACGGGACGGTGATTGGGAACATATTTTGGAATATAAGATTCCATGTATTCTTGAGCATCATCATCCATTTCACTTATTCGCATATCCCTCATTTTATTATTCCAATGAATTATTTTCATTTTATCCTGAACTTTTGACTTGGATGCAAACCAGTTTGCAACCGCATCATCATTTGCGCCTGTAGCTACAAACTCTTTGAACTCGTCATGGTCCACACCTGAAAATGCTTCCAGATAACTGCACAAGGAGCATGGCCAAAAGTTGTATTCGCCGTTAATCCCTAATAGAAAAGATCGGCACTTGTCTAAACAGCGAGAGAGGATGACATATCCTCCCAGCATGTTTCTCGGACTTCTGGGAGGCTCCTTATTAAGGTCTTTAGCCAAGGCTTTCAGTTTTTCTTGATTCATTGGAATATCCTGATTTCGATTTAGAAGAAATTTTAGCAGATAATATCTAGTTAAGAGCGATTTTACAAGTAGGGGCTTTGAAAGGGCTATACCTTGATTAGAGTTGGGAACCAGTGGCTTTGAAGAGGAACCCCTGCGAGGCATGAAGATAATAGATGGGAATATTACAGCTACTGAAGAATATAACGCAGGATGGCAACATTGGCAGTAGCCAAAAAATGGGGTGAGCGACGGGGCTTGAACCCGCGACCACTCGGACCACAACCGAGAGCTCTACCAACTGAGCTACGCCCACCATTATTTTTTAAATCCCAAATCTTGCAGAGAGAGAGTTTAATCTATCCCTAAATCTTTGTAAAGGGCATGATTTATTTTATGACGCGAAGGTGGTTGCGGTCGCGCTTTTTCTCAACTTTGGGCTCTTCTGCACTGGGCTTCCCAGCACTGGGCTCCCCAGAACTGGGCTCCCCAGATTGGGGCTCCTGAACTTGTGGCTGGGGTTTGCCGCTGGGTTTCACCGATTTCAGCTTGGTCAGGGGTTTTTGCGTTTCCAGCACCTGCTCTGCCAGGTTCATATCTTCGGGGATGCTTTCTTCCCACACTTGCCCGTTCTTCATGTTGGGATCATAAATGGCCCAAACTGCGACAAAGGGCAGGGAGCATTTATAAGGCCTGCCGTTGAAGGCCAGAGAAGCGAATATCCCTTCTTCGGTTATATCAATCGGATGCCTAAAGCTAAGATTAAATACCAGATTGAGGGATGAATTGTTTTTATGGCTGGCCGGCACATCGACTTCTGTATGTCTCGCATCGAGACAAACCATGGCGTCGCCTTCTTCTAAAAGGAACAAAAGAAAATCGTATTTCTTTTTATTTAAGTCATCCATTCCACTAAATTAACATAAATAATCAATAGGTTAAAGGGGGGCAAGGTTTATACCCGAAATGCAGGCAGGGCATTGAGGGTCGCGACTTATAAGCTCTGCATGTTTTGTGACCCTATTTGAACGGAGCGCCCGAAAATGCTGATTTAATCTCTCCCTTGTCGGTTAAAGAGGGAAATGCTACCATGCGCCGTTTCCATAACTGAGTATAAAAACAACAGGGGATCGATATGGCATTAAAGGGATTGAGATGGCTGGCTGGTGTGGGGTTCTTCGTTAGCGTTTTGGCAGGTATCTGTAGTGCGGAGGGTTCCAAAACTATTGAGGTGTGGAAGAATCTTTTTACCGTTGTGAATGGCGATGGAGTAGATTCTAACACCACTTTTCTCATTACCTCTGAGGGAGTCGTTGTTATTGATACCCGGGTTACTCCTCAAGAAGCTGGCAAGGTTTTGGCAGAAATTCGCAAGCGAACAGACCTGCCCATCCTTTATACGATCAATACGCATTATCATGGAGACCACACTTTTGGTAACCAGGTTTTCAAAGATAGTCGGGCCATCATTGCCCACGAAAATGTTCGCAAGAGCCTGATGGGTTCTTCGGGCAAGGATCATCTGGACTTTTTCAAGACCATGAAAATTCCCGGAATGGACGAGACCACCATCACTCCACCTAATATGATTTTTAAGGAAAGGATGGAAATTTTCGTGGGAGGATATCATTTAAGGTTGATCCATGTTCGCGGGCACACGGATGGAGACTTGTTTATCTATATTAAGGAGTTAAGAACTCTTATTACCGGCGACCTGGTTTTTAACGGCAAAATTCCATACATGGGGGATGCCTATATAGAGGACTGGATTTCTGCCCTGACCTATCTGGGTGATTTGGATGCGGAAATATATATTCCGGGTCATGGTAATCCCGGCGGCAAGCCCGTGTACCTGGCAATGAAAGATTATATGCTTAATCTAAAAGGCATGGTTCTCAAACAGTTGGAACAGGGCAAGTCTCTCAAGGAAACTCAGGACGTGGTAAGGCCGGCTTTAAAGAAAAAATATAATGACCGGAAAAACCTGGACTGGTTGGATGCGAATATTGAACGTACGTATCTGGAATATAGTTTGAAGCGCTAAGGTGAGGGTGGAGAGCCAATCTTTTCTGCCACCCACGGGGGGTAGGCTACTCGTCTTCGAGTAGGCCTTTCTTTTTCCAATAGTCGCGGAGCGAGGTGGAAGCATCCAGACAGGTGTCCAGATAAGTGTGGTTTGACGGGATCATGGGCATAACATGACCATGGCTTTTGTCATTGTAGGGATACTTAACATCCAGGACATAAGGCCCCTTATGTTTGAGCATACGCTTTAATGCCGGAACCACATCTTTAGGATCGGAAATGCTCTCCGATTTAATTCCAAAAGCACTCGCTACCTCAGCAAAATTTGCATCGCCTATGAAGGTGTGACCCCGAAGGGATTTATAAAAACGGTCTTCCCATTGGGCCACCATTCCCAGGTGGGCGTTGTTGAGAACAATATTTTTTACCGGGATGTTTTCTATTTTCAGAGTTTGCAGTTCCTGAATATTCATCAGAAAACTTCCATCTCCTTCAATGTTGATCACCTGACGATTTGGAAACGCAACCTGGGCTCCCATCGCGGCGGGCAGTCCAAATCCCATTGCACCTAAACCGGATGAACATAACCAGTTATTGGGCATGTCAAAATCCAGAAATTGAGCCGCCCACATCTGGTGCTGGCCGACACCTACAGAAAAAATAGCATCCTTAGCCGCGAGTTTATTGATATCGCTGACTACAGATTGCGGGACAATTTCTCCTTTTTTAAGCTCGAATTCCAGAGGGAATTCTTTTTTCCATTCGTTCACCTGTTTTACCCACGGCTTGATATCTTTTTTAGGCTCCACATAACCGGTGAGAATTTTTAACGCCTGCTTGACATCACCTTGGATGGGGACATCGATCGTGATATTTTTATTAATTTCTGTCGGGTCGATATCAATTTGGATGAACTGGGCATTTTTACAAAATTCTGCCAATTTACCGGTGACTCGGTCGTCAAATCTTACTCCCATGGCAATAACCAGATCGGCATGGTTGATAGCAATATTGGCGTAAACCGCTCCATGCATTCCCAACATGCGCAAAGAAAGCGGGTCGTTGGAGGGGAACGCCCCCAAACCCATTGCGGTAGTGGTTACAGGGATGCCGGTTTTCTTGGCAAAGGCGCGCAGTTCTTCTGAAGCCCCACTACTGATAATGCCACCCCCCGCATAAATGATCGGACGTTTTGCGGTTTGGATAGTATGAGCTGCTTTTTTGCATTGCAGTACTGAGGGTTTTAAATTGGGCTTATAGCTGGGGCAATCGAATGAAACGTCAAAATCAGCGATCCCTTCCTGCTGTTGAATATTTTTAGGAATATCTATCAGAACCGGTCCGGGCCTGCCGCTCCGGGCAATATGAAACGCCTCATGAACGATGCGCGGAATTTCTTCAACATTCTGAATCATATAACTGTGTTTGACCAAGGGGAAGGTGGCACCCATGATATCTGTTTCCTGGAATGCGTCACTGCCTAGCAATGTGCTTGCGACCTGACCCGTGATGGCAACAATTGGAATGGAGTCCATCTTGGCATCAATGATTCCAGTAATCAGGTTTGTGGCTCCGGGACCCGATGTCGCCATACAGACTCCAACTTCTCCCGTAGAGCGAGCATAGCCGCCCGCCGCGAAGGAACCGCCCTGCTCGTGGCGAGGCAAGACCATGCGGATTTTTTTAGTCAAGGTCAACCCTTGATGAATTTCCATGGAAGTTCCACCCGGATAGCCAAAAATAACTTTGACCCCTTCATTTTCCAGGGCTTTAACAATGACATCCCGGCCTTTCATGGGATGCCCTAGCTTTTTCGGAGATTTCTTGATGGAAACCAGTTTTTTTGCTGTGTTCTTTTTAGTAGTCATGATGAGCAAAAACCATATCTGAAATGACCCTTGAAGTCAAATTCTATTGGCCTTCAACGTCTATTTAGTCAGGGTTTTATGGCAAATATGAGGTTCGATTCAAGAAGCCGTGGACCCCAAGGCTTTCAGGATGATTCCTTCACGCAAGCTGTACTCGCTGACGAGCAATGGATCGCATTGAAACGTCTGCATGGTTTCCAGGACGAGTGCGGCTCCCGCAATGATCAAATCCTCTCGTCCCTGCTCAAGAGGTTTTAAAGCCAGCCGTTCGTTGAGAGATTTTCTTTTCAGATCCTGATTCAGGGCGTGGATTTCCTGTCTGGATAATATCGCCCCATGAATTTTATCGGGATCATAAGGATAAATATTTTCTTTTAAAGCGGCAAGTGTCGTTACCGTTCCTGCTGTTCCAATAAAAACCTGTGGCATAAACAACGAGAGTTTTTTCTGGATGGTTAGCAATTCATTTTTTAAGTGTGTGGTCAGGTTTTTATATTCTGTATCATCCACCGGATGCTGACTGATAAATTTTTCTGTCAGGCGAACAACTCCTAATGAACTACTGCAACAGCCCGCGATATTTTTTCCTTCTGAAAGGATGAACTCGGTACTACCGCCTCCAATATCAAGGGTGAGTATTCTGCGGTTTTCATGCGGTATTTTCCAGAACACTCCCTCCAGAGTAAGGCGGGCTTCCTCTTCCCAGGAAATAATTTCAATTTCGATGCCTGTTTTTTCCAGGGCTTGGCGGACAAACTCTTGTCCGTTAGAAGCTTCTCGCACCGCACTGGTAGCTACAGCGAATAGAGGCGGGTTCCCATGATCGACGCAGTCCTGTTGAAACCTGGACAAAGCTGAAAAAGTATCGGACATTCGCGACTCCATTAGTTTCCCGTAGGTATCCATCCCTTCGCCGAGGCGGGTGATTTCCCTTCGGGAAGCCAGAGTCTTGAATTTCTGGTTCCCGTCTGATTCAAGAATCAGAAGTCGAACGGTGTTGGAGCCAATATCAATGGAAGCGATTTTTGTCATGAGACTTTAAATCGGGAAAGCTTTTTCACTATCCAGAGTGAGCAGTAAATAAAATCCAAGGGCGGTGAACAGTACGTTGGGACCCCAAGCTGCAAGGATGGGGCCAAAGGTTCCGCCGCGGCCAAGAGATATACTGATGGCGTACAAGAAAGAGAATACAAACCCCATTCCCAGGTTTACCCCCACACAAAACAGGAGTCCTCCATGCCTGCTGGACCTTAATGACAAGGGAATGGCTATTAAGGCTAAGACTATGCTGATGAAAGGATAGGATAAGTTACGGTGTAACTCGATCCACTTTTGCGAGGTGTCCTTACCTTCCCGTGCCTCAACTTGAATGGTTGCATACATTTCTCGCAGGCTCATTTCTTCAGGCAGTTTACTCACCTTGGCAAAATCGGACGGGATTTCAGAAACCGGAAACGAACGGTTTTCGAAGTATTCGGTGGACACCAATCCGTCCTTATCAAATTGGCGAACGTAACCATCTATAAAGTTCCATTTGTCAACGACCCAGGTTGCTGTTCGGGCGTCGATGCGCTGTTTAATTCCGAAACCCGCATCTGGAATTAAAATGATAACCCCATGAAGTTTGGAACTTTTTGGATTAAAGGAATCTATACTCCAAATAGATTGGTCCTTGGACTTAAGCCAGAGGTCTTTTTCGGGAACTTTCCCGTAGGTCATTTGATTTCGAACCTTATAGAGAAAAATATAATTCATTTTCTGGCTGGTGACGGGGGCAACAAACTCGCTGTTGGCCAGCACTAATAAGGCAACAAAAACTGACGCGCCGATGATTGGAAATGTGATCCCCGTTATGCTAATTCCACAGGCTTTCATTGCCGTAAACTCGTTGTTTCTAGCAAGCGAGGCGAGAGTGATGACAGTAGCCAAAAGCACACCCTGAGGCGCCATGTAATTGGCTATGAAGGGAATTTTGTAAAGGTAATAAGAAACGAGATCAATGAACGGTGCATTTCTTGATACGAATTCATCCAAACGCTCGAAAAAATCAACGAGCAAATAAATCCCAATCAACCCGACTGTAGTGAGCAGATAGACTTTTACGAACTGGAATAAAACATATTTCTTGAGAATCATCATGGCAGATTAATTGTGTTTCAAGAGCTTGTGTTGAGCCCGGGTATAGCCTGCTTTAAAGCCCGGCCGAGGGGTTCCAAGTCTGAACGGGAATGGATCACATCCAGAATGTACCGCAAAGTGGGGTCAATGTATTCCAGGTATCGTTCATTTTTATGTTCCATATATTGAGATGCGAAGGTGCCGATGGCCTTTAAATTCCTCTGTACCGACATCCAGTCAAAAATTTTAAGAAAAGCGGAACGGGGAATTTTCCGACCCCCTTCCTGCTCAATGCGATGGAGATAATAGCTCAGCAATTCATTTCTAGTTTCTTCTTCCAGAACAATATACGAATCTTTTAAAAGGGAAACCAGATCATATTGGCGAGGACCCATTCTGGCATCCTGGAAATCAATGAGCATCAGGTTTTCCCTTCGGACCATCAGGTTTCTTGAGTGATAGTCCCGGTGAACAAAAACCTTCTCTTCTTCGGCCAGGGTTTGGCAGAGCCCCGTCAGTGTAGCTCTGATTTCCGTCTCGACATCTGGCTTTAATTCCTGGTTCAGGAAGCCCTTGATGTAATGTTTTATCATGAAGTCCATTTCCCACATTAATTTTTCAACATCGAACTGCAAGGAGTAGGCAGGGCAATAGGGCCGCATATTTTTTGTTACGCGGGTTTGCATGGCCACAATAAGTTCTATGGCTTTCTGGTACCAAACAAGGATGTTCTTTGGGGAGCTCTGGGCCAGATCCGCCAAATGCGTGTCGCCCCCATCCTCAAGAAAAAGGAGACCCTGGTTGGCATCGTAGTATAAAATTTCTGGAACCGGCATATCTAGATGTGACAGGAATTTTTGCATGCGGTTGAAGTCGGGTTCTTTTTCTGGGGCAGGCTCTTTAAGTTGCATTATGACAATTGATGGATTTTCTTTGGGTCGACTATTGAGTAAATAATTAACCCGAAAATAACTTCGGTCCGATGCATCACCCTTCAATGTAATGATCTCAAGGCGGGAAATGGGTTCTTTAACGATGGGTTCCAGACAGGTTTTCAAATAGTCCCCATTAAAACGCCCATGTGAGGAACATTGCTTTTCATCTAATTTTTGTTTGAAATCTGTCATTTAAAAAAAACTATTTCCATTGTCTAACATCTAATGTAGCATTCTGGATTTTAATCCCACAAGTGGGTATTATTTTCCGTGGCTTGCCACGTATTTTTAAATAAGCCTTTAGTTAGAATACCTGTCCGCTTGCGGCGAGGATCATTTATCAAACCTGAACGGAGATTCATTGATGCCGAAACCAAGTTATCATATTTTAGTGTGTACAAACAGCCGACCAGCGGGACATCCTAGAGGATCCTGTGGAGAAAGCGGTTCCAATGCCATTTTTGAGAAGCTTTCTATGGGAATTGAACAAAAAGGCTTATTTGGAAAATGCATGATTGCCAATACCGGATGTCTAGGTCCCTGTGGTGTGGGCCCTGTCGTTGTTGTTTACCCAGATGGTGTTTGGTACCAAAAAGTTCAGCCGGAAGATGTGGATGAAATCCTTGATAAGCATATTGGTCAGGGTACAAAAGTTGATCGGTTGGAAGTTCCGGATGAGCTCTGGGGTTAACCGGTCAGCGGCAGATGGCAATAGCTTTTTACCCCTTCGGAGCACGATAGCAAAGGTTAAATATCACGTCTGCGAGCAAAAAGTTGTCTCGGCTTGATGGGCTTTTCCAAGTTCCCAATGGGCGTGGACCGATCCCCTTTCCTGTTTCAGGGAAGGGGTTTTTTTTGTTTGATCTTCTACGCCTCAATTTTCTCATAGTTGTTAAGGCTGCTCCGCTAGCCAGGCTTTATAGGTAGATTGGGTGATGTCTGCACCTGACATTTTCTTTTCAGGTGAAAGCTCTGCATCAGAACAAGTAGAAAATTTTTCATTTCTTTTTAACTTTAACCAATCCTCTAAAATGTGATCCGCCAAAATTCTTCCCATAATTTCGTTGCCGTCCCGGGTCCAGTGGGTATCACTATGGTTTGAAAAGTATAATTCTTTGCCGGCCTCCACATAGCTTGCTAAACAATCAAAAGGATCTATAATTCCTCCTTTAAACTGACGCATTTCAGCTAAGGAAGCTACCACGGCACCTGGCAAATGCGGATCTAAAGTATCTTCCGGAATACCTTCCAACTCACTGATCAACTCCTGAATATTTTTTGAAAATGCCAGATTGGACGGAGAATTAAGGATCAAGGCAAACTTTCCAGACTCGATGGTTTGTTGAGCCAAATCCATCACCGCCAATAACCAGAGATAGCCATTTCTAGTTTTTTCGAAAGTGTTTAGCCTGTAAGCAATGGAGGCGCGACGCATGGCTTTGATGTAAAAAGGCTGAAGCTTCAGATTTCCATCACCCGAAATAAAAATATTGGAAAGAGGCCAGGCGAACAGGTCAGCCCTTTTTATTGTCTGAGAATCAGAGGATAGGAATTCCCGCGCCTTGGGTACATACATGGAATAATAAGCCTTGGCATAATCCAGGAACCGGAATGGATAGAGGCGTGGTACCCAGGTGCCTTTTCCAATATAGAATTCTCCATTTTTAAATCTGATTTCTTCTTTCTTGGAATAGGGCACCCATTCCATATCCACTAAATCGTTTCCCGTATAAAAATTAAAAATCACTCCATCAAAATCCAGTCTTGATGACCAGAATTTGAATTGAGCCAGGTATTCAGGAAATGAAATGCCAGGTATTCCTAAGTTGACAACCTCAAAACTATGGCCTTCTCCCGTTTGATTTAAATATGATTCGAGAACATCACTGTAAGTATAGGGTGTGGGAACGGCCGCATAGGCAAAGGAGTCACCAATACTTAATATTCGAATGGTATCGGGATTTTTAGAGGCGGATACGGTTTTTTCTTTAAAACCCAGGGAAGCTAAATCGAAAGTCTCATTTTCTAAAACCCGAATATCCTTGGATGAGCTCTGAAGAAAGGTGTTTTCATACTTAATGAAAGCCCAGTCAAAAAGAAACAGTGAAATTAAACCGCTTACGATGACAAGACTCACATTTATCAGGAAATTTACACGGGATTTTTGAATCCGACGCTGCATAAATCTATATTTCCTTCAAGACACGCAGGTGTTCACAAATCGACATTGTTTTCAGTGACCTGATGTTTATCTTCTCGAGCCCATTTTTGCAGTTGGCCCCAGAGCTCTTTTCTTCCTATATGGTCTTTACTGGAATAGACAGTAAAATCCAGGGCATTTTTCCCCATGAAGGCGGCTTTGATTATTTTGGTCTGTTTACCGCGCTCCGAAGAAGAAAGCTTGTCGGCCTTGGTAATCACCAGGATATATTTTCTATCCAATTCTTCCAGCCATTCTTTCAGGGTCAAATCTAATTCGGTCGGCTTACGCCGGATATCAACGATAAATATAATAGCGGTGAGAGGTTCGCGTTGGGTTAGGTATTCCTCGATCATCTTTTTCCACTTTTTTTGTAGCGCTGGGGTGACTCGGGCGAATCCGTAACCTGGAAGATCGGCAAACATCATAGCTTCGTTGATACTGAAAAAATTAATTTCACGGGTTTTCCCGGGGGAGGAACTGATCCGTATCAGCTTTTTCCGGTTGAGCAAGGATTTAATAAGGGAGGACTTGCCTACATTGGAACGACCGACAAAAGCGAACTCGGGAAGCGTTCCTTTTGGGTATTGTTTGGCCGAAACGGCCCCGGTTATAAACTCCGTGGATATTATTTTCATGGTCCGAACTTATTGATGACCAGTCCAGATAAAAGTTTGGGATAAAAGAAGGTGGCTTTTTGTGGCAGACGTATTCCTTTCTCGGCCAAATTACGTACCTGGTCTATGAGAGTTGGATTCATGAAAAATGCGACATCGTATTCGCCCTTATCTACCATAGCCATCCCTTCTTCGGAATTTACTTTGTAAGAAACATACTGTTGCTGGTCTTTTTCCCGTGTGTCGATTTTGAGGATGTGCCTAAAAAGGATGGCGTGGAGTTGTGTGACATCAAGAACCTGCATGTCTTTGGGCTCGTTGCTGTCTAAAAGGGGGAGAACATTTCTCGGGTCCTTAACTGTCAGAATGTAGGTATGATCTTTTCCCATATATGCGCAGAAGGTAATTTGCTTTTTCCCCAGTTCTTTTAGCCGGGATTTGACTTCAGCCCCATTTAATGGGCCAAACCAGGGGGCAATGTCAAAATATTCTCCGACTTTTTGCAGAAAAGATTCCCGGTCAAACGGTTCCGGACTTTTAGCTACACGATGAATGGGGAAGATTGACATAGAATCCGAATCCATGTTGGTCAGAAACATCATGACATGGGAGCAATCTTCCACCTTGTCCTGATTTGATTCAGAGAAAGCCAAAGCAGTTTCATAACGGTGATGACCGTCGGCGATATATATTTTTTTGTCGCGTATCTGGTTTGAAATTTCCTGGCATATAGCAGAATTCTTCAAGCGCCAGATGCGGTGTACAACACTGCCGTCATCAATGACAGACAAAGGTTCAATGTTGCCTTCGCCTTTGAGTAGGGAATCGATATTGCCTTCGGGGTCTGAATATAAACCGAAAATGGGGCTGAAATTGGCGTGGCAGGCATTGAGCAATCGGGTGCGATCGGTCTTGGCCTTGGCGAGCGTGAATTCATGTGGAAGTATATTGCCCTTATCGAATGCTTCAGTTTTAACGCGGGCAAAAAAACCTGTCCGGCAGAATTTCCCTCCCTCAAACTCGTACTCCTGGCTGTATAAATAAAACCCAGGTTGGGAGTCCCGTACAAGAACTTCCTCCTCCAGCCATTGCTGAAAGGTGTCTGCGGCACGGGTGTAGCGGTTGTCCATTTCGGAATCGGTGGAAAACTCCTTACCTAAAATCAGGCGCACAACATTATGCGGGTTCTTTTGGTAGAGAGACTCCTGAAGTGCGGGAGCGATAACATCATATGGGGGAGCAGTGACCTCTATGAGAGGATGAGTGGCGGTGTCATAAAGCAGGCCATTGAATGGAATCACTTCGATCATAATTGGATCTCACTTTTTTAGTTTTAGAGAGAAAAGGGCTTCCTTATTATCAGAAAAAAATGATTATAGCACCCCTAGGCGTGAAGCTGTGACATTCGACGTCCAGCGTCATTACTCATGTGATATCTCTCTTAACTTGCTTTCATACCCCGAGGGGTACTAGAGAGCTTCACATTGGCATAACTCACGAATGTATTGCACCAGAGAATGGATGCTCTCCTCATCTAGAGTATGTCCCCAGGCTGGCATGCAGGGAGCCCGACCGACTGAAAGTCCTCCAAACTTGATGGCTTCAAAAAGTTGCTCATTGGTACGGGTTTCCAGATAACTGGCTTTCGTATGGTTGCGGGGAGGTACCGTTAAAAGCTTGGCATTGATACCGTCTCCTTTTCCTTCAATGCCATGGCATTGGGCACAATACCACTGATAATTTTTTCGGGTTTTTTCTGTAACCGTTGCTAGCACAGGTTGCGAAAATTGCGGACGGGTTTCTTCAACCTCTTGTTGTATGGGAGGCTTGAGTTGAACTGCGGATTGTTTCTCTGGGTTTTGCCCACATCCGCCTAATCCGACCCAAACTGCGGCAATTCCGGCGAGAATAATTTTGCTGTTTCTAATCATTCGGTTATTTTATGTTTTCCTTTTTTAGCGTCATGAGAAATTGAACAAATAGATTTTGGGTATCGGATTCCATCTTATATAGAGGCATACGACTTTTTGACATGTATGTTTCCGGTTTTTGAAGCCAGCTTGCTATCCAGTCGGCCTGGAGCCGGTTGCCTGCGTTTACCAGGGATGGGCCTGATATTCCTCCCCGGACTTTCCCTGCAAGATTCAGACTTTGATGGCAGGAGATACATCCGAAAGTTCTCTCAAACTGATATTTTATTTTTGCGCGTTGTCCCTTCGATAAAGCATTCCTGACAACCGGTGTTTGTTCGGAAATTTTTAACCCCAGAAGGCTTTTCGTTAAAACGTTGGCCTTTTCATCTGGAAAAGAAGGGTGAGGGTCTAAATTTTCAGAAGCTCCCTGTAGAAACCCAGGGTCGGTGATGAATCCGGCGGGACGGACGACGGTAGGTTCTTTCAAAAATTCCCTCAACCATTCTGGTTGGAACTTGTTACCGGCATAATACAGGTCTGGCCCGGAAAAAGTTTTATCAGTATCCTCACTGCTCAATCGGTGGCAGGAGCCACAGTTATTTTCTTCCAGAACATTTGCTTCAGCGGAGAGTGGAGAGAGGGAAAGCAGTCCACCGAGGCAAAATAATGTGAGAATTCTTTGGATCATGGTTCAAAGATTGGTAAGGATTCATGGTTCGGTAAGGGCTCCAGGGGTAGCTCATCAGTTTCGGGTTGTTGTGTTTCGACATCTTGGAAAATATCGTATAAAAATTCTATGATGTTATTTTTCTTCCCGATTTCTCCCTGTGGGGGTGCGGATTCTTGAGGAGCAGTTTCCCGGTGGGAGACTTTCTCTTGAATTTGGGAATTGTCGACAGCAGGAATCTCGGGCGCCACTTTTACAAACTGATTTTTTTCCACATTATAATATAGGTCATCCTGTAGTGGTGGTTGTCCCATGATATTTTCCTGGGCTCGATGCCTCCTGTCATAAGGGAATTCATGCCTGGAAAGCAAGCGAGGAAAACTCAATTCTCGAAGGTTGAGGAAACGGTATGCCCGATAGCTATCTGTCGTTTCCTGTAATGCATTAATTTCTTCTGCATTGAGAAAACGAATTTCTTCATTTGGCAAAGCGGTTTGCAGAGGCTCCCCAATTTGCGTCACTCCCTGCTTGAGTTGGAACCGGGGGAGAACTCCATTATTAAATCGAAGTTCATCCATAAAGGAAGTTGCATTTTCAATGCTCTGCCGTAGAGGGTCGCCTAACCCTGCGGACAACCTGTTTTGATGGCAGGACTCACAACTGCGCACGGTCTTGCGAATAGTATGTGGGGAATAGGAGGTCCAGATTAGGCCCGGTCCTCCTTCTAATGTCAATGGAGGCTCTGCGCGTTTAGTCGGAAGCCCCAATGGACTGCTTTGATCGGTGATAAAATACTGGTAACGGGGCTTAAGAATTGAATATTTCCCGCGATTATTTTTACCCATTATCAGATCGGACCATCCCGTCTCTGCAAACACGGACCACCAGTACCCTGGTACACGATCTCCTTCGATGTTGTTGGGTCGCGATTTTGCAGTGAGCCAGTTGATCATTCCTTCCGTTTCATTCCCTTCTAGTTGTTCTTGCAGGTCCGGATCAGACAGGTTCCAGTTTTTCCATTTTTCCGGAGCGAATGTTTTTTCACGTATAAGATGCATTCCCCATTCACCCGCTGACCATCTGGCATGACAAGCTGAACACTCCATTTCATCTATATGCTTTGGAATCTGGTGTGCAACGGAGGGTTCAATATTTTTCAGAAGAGGGATGATATGTTTCTTTCCTGTTACTTTAGAATATAAAACCCATTGGTCTTTTGCTTGCTTGATATGCATCATGGGAGAGAAGTTGGAGTTCACTAATACGGTATCTCCTGCCCGGATTTTTTTTCTCAAATTTGGGTTCAAATTTGCTTTCTTTAATAGTTGTTTGGTTTTTGCATCTGATTCAATCAATAGTAATCCCTCGGGCTTTTTCGAGGGCGTTCCGTGACAGTCGGTGCAGCGAATTTGAACTGCGGAGCGTAGGGCTTCCGGTTCAATCTCAGGTTTCATCTCATCCCCAATATGGCAGTCGATGCAATGCATGCCTTTTTCACGATGAATGTCAGGAACGAGGAACTCATGTTCTTTCCCATATAAAACTGGCTTTTCATCGCTGATGGATTTTGGAGTGGAGCGAGGCCGGGAAGGCTTGGCGAATAAGCCTTCATACTCTTCTCCTACGCCATTATTATTGTGGCAATGTTCGCATTGGGTGCTGGGTATGGCGGTAGTGAATTTGTGAAGCAGGGGATAACCCCGACGATTGCTCAGGGACTTGCTGGCGAACTTTCGTTTAAACCGATTTTGCTTTTTATTATTATTTTGCAGTGCTTGAATTGCTCGGTCGTGTGATAAAGAAATCCCGTCATTTGTGTAGACCATATGACAGGCAGAACATCCCGTTGCCCGGTAATCCCCGGGCCGGTGTGGGCCGGGTGCATCCAAATGGCATCTCAAGCATTTGGTTTTAAGAAAGCCATCTACTGCATGTTCCTCTCCCGTGGGAGGATAAGGTTGTTCCTGTTCTCCGGGGTATAAGGAATGAGGCATTTCATCTTCGGGCTGCGCGCCCCAGCCAAAACGGGTGATGTTGATGATGCGTTTAGCAGTGGCCATCGATGAGCGTCCGATTTTTTTGACATGGTTGTCATGGCATTTGCCGCAGAATCTGGGAGCGTTCTCCATGGAGGATGGATTCGACACCAGTCCTTTATGGGCTTTGGGTAGAGAACGTGCCCTGCGATTTCCGCCATGGCACCGAACGCAGGAAAACTTGTGGTTGGAGCTTATTTCTTCAATGCCTTGATGGCAGGTGTAGCATCCGCCTCTTTTTTCCAGGTACTTAATTTTGCCAAATATCTTATCAATGGAAAACCCTGACTCACGATAAAATCGTTCAATAAACTTTTCAGAATCCCCATAGTTTTGAAACTGGACTCCATCCAAAGTGGTGCCGGGCTGCAAAACCTTTTCTGTATTTCCCTGAAAACCCCGAACCCGGTAAAAAGGATCGTCAAAATCGGCCGCGTCATAATCTTTTTTGGGAATCGATTGGGGAACTTGAACCATGCTCTTGGATTCTAAAACTGCTGAGGTATCGCTTTCGATTTCCGACTCTGTAATATTTTCGAGTTCAGGTTGAGAGTCATCCTTGAATTGATTGAATAGGTCAAGCAGTCCCTTTGGTTTCTTTTCAGGTCCAGGGGGTGAAGACGGCAGAGGATCCTTGCGGTCTTCATCCCAAACAAATCCGAATGGGTTATTACTTTCTACATTCTGTCCTGAAGACAGGAAAGGGAAAGACCAAAAGCTTGCTGTCACTATAAGCAGAGCTGAAATTTTTAAAAAACGATTCATTCCGGAATTTGCCTCGCATCCAATATTTTTTCTCTCAATCGACGGTGATCCAGAGTGCTCTCAAACTTGTAGCTGGTTTTGATATCCTCGTAAATGGGGTCACTATAACTGTCGTGACAAGGTATGCAGTTTCCAATTCTTAAAATTCTGTTAATTTCTTCCTGATTAAATGTCCGGGCTTTTGGCTGATGGGTTCCTGCAAGGGTTTCACCTCGCATGGATACCTTGGTTTGTGGTTCGAACCGGGAGGCCTTCCGCATTATATCTGAACGGTTCAAGGGTTCCACAAAATCATTTTTTCCTGTGGAATTTTTTCCTATCCTAAGGTCGCCATCTCCTAATCCTAAAGTTTTGGAAGACAAATGGCAACTGGTGCACGAACGAGCCTGTTTTTGAATGGAATGTGGGTTGAGCGCATAAGCCAGGTTGGACCCCGAGGTGCCATGAGGATTGGTGAAAGTCCACTGCTGATAATGGCCCCGTTTTGCTCCCATCTGTCCCAGAACGGGAATAGGGTTTTTCTTTTCATCAAGAATGGTCAAGTGCCTTTTGGGCTGGGTCAGCATGGGTGCTACCTTGCCTCGAGGGCCGATCATCAGCGACGGTTCTCCGATATCTAGCGAATGGGAAAGGGGGAGCGGAGCCTGAAGTGGGTCCTGGCCGGTTGTGAGGTTTTGATGGCATCCTGGACAACGAACTACCCAGCGTGCGTGACAAGCAGAACATTCCAAACGGGACTGGTGTTGAGGAATGGAATGAGCATCGAGGAGATCTTTCACTAAAGGGATTTCATGAGCCTTCCCAGTTTGCTTTCCAATGGTAACCATACGCCCATCCTGGACTTTCACATTGGTCATCTTCCGGTTACGTTCAGAAACCGCCATCCAATCTCCCATTTTATTTGAACCATTTTTATAATGTTTGCTGACCCGGATTGCTGAATCTTCAGGATCCACAATCTGCGAAATATATGGGTAGGAACGACTGTCTCCATGGCAGGTCTCGCACCGAATCTCTACGGCTTCATGTTGTTTGGAATAAAGATTTCCATCACCCATGATATCAAGTTGTGTATGGCAATCCATGCAGTCCATCCCTCTGGCTGTATGCACATCATTCTTGACCTGTCCCTTTCCGACATACAAGGGGGGATCTTTAGTCAGATTAACGATGGCGGGAATTTCGACTGGCTCGGTTATATCCTCCATGACCTCAGAGTCTTGGACAGGCTCTTCTTCTTGGCGAATAATTTTGTTGGTCATATCTGATTCAGAGAGAAGGGGGCCAAAAATTTCTTCCGATTCGTTCTCCTCGTACGAGTCTGGTTCTTCCTGAGGTTCGGATGCAGAACCGAGAGTTTGCAAATCAAAGCTGCGATGGCATTGAACACAGGTGGAACGTGCAGGAATGGTGCGAATTTTATGGAACCGGGCATGCCCCGGTTTTGTGCGGGAAATTGTGGGGTCGTTGCCTTCATAGAGTCCACTGGAAGAATATTCAAAATGACAGGCAGAACATCCCTGTGAACGGTACTGACCTTCAGCGGGTGGCGAATCCAGATGGCATTGGAAACATTGCTGCCGCAAAATACGGTCCGCCGGGTGCCGGGAGACGGGGACCGATAGTTTTAAAGTGGATTTAGGAATCGTCATGGTGGAAAGGAATGGAATTTCTTCCAGTTTATCCAGAGCACCCTCTTTGTGAGGAACGGTTCCATCCTCATCGGAAATTGACAGGGTGCCGTAGCGCGCTGTTTTTTGGCTTTGCCCCGCCCATTGGTATCTTAATCCAGAGATCACACCCGCCATAGTATTCATCATGGATTTTTTGACCCGGGCGACATGGTTTCTGTCTTCATCTGCGTGACCTGCATGGCAATATAACTGTCCGCAGGACTGTTCCACCACACTTAGGCTCGAAGGATTCCGTTTTCCAGTTCCAGCTTTGGGGTCATAAATCAGGGTAGCGTGCGCCTGTTCCTTATCTAAAGATTCAGGCTCACCCCCATGGCAAACAGAACAACCGAATTCAGGTGGATGGGAAGAACTGACATTGGAAATGCCATCGTGGCAGGTTATGCAACGTTCTACAGGTCGATTTTTGTATCCAGAAACTTTAACCCAGGGATAATCCGGCAATGTTGCGGTGACATGAACTTCTTTGACAACCGAGGTTGTTTGGGGTGAAGGTGAAAAACGTTCTTGCCAAAAGGTCCAGTCCTTTTCTCCAGCGTAAACGGAGCAGACTCCCGTAACGGCGAGAAAAAAAACGATGAGTCCCTTGCTAAGTTTCAACACAGTTTAAAGGGTAAAGGAGAACGTGAAGTTATAATTAGCCATTTATATGATCGGGAAGAACAAAGATCAATCATAAACCAGAGTTACCCGTTGAAGAAAGTCTGAAAGCTTGGCCAGGTTGTTTTTAACTTGGTCAGGGTCATTTTTTTTTGCCGCTTTCTCGAAGGCTTCTCCGATTTTGCTTATGGGCATAAAACCGTAGCCGCCTCCTGATCCTCTCATGGAGTGGCCCAGCACCCGGATTTTATCAAAATCAGACGCACTGAGTGCTTTTTTTATGGTGGTTATATCTTTTTGGCGGTTTTCCAGATAGCCGGGTATCAGATCGCGAAGATCCGGATCAACATGTGCAATAATTTTTTCTGCCGGTTTCTTCATGGGTAGCTCCAGAAATTTCTAACCAGATATGCTAGAGAGGTGGAGTCAATGAGCCAGCGATACTCTGTTTTGCCTTTGCACCCTGAGCAGAGGGGCGAACCTGTTGCCTCTGTTATCCGTCTCCCTCGCGAGAGGAATCAGTAAACTGGATTATGGAAATAGTACAAGGCATCGTCCTCGGGTCCTATGCTGTAATCAGGAAGACTGGAGCAATGTTCAAGAGATATTTTCCATTGTGACCCTTCCCGAACAAACATATAACTGCAAACGCTGTGTTGTCGCTCATCGGTATCGGTTGATTTGGAGGTGATGCTGATAATTTCATCCACCAGAACATAGCTGACATCTTTGCCCACTTTCCCGCTGAGAACCTGACGCTGGGTCTGGCAATTCATATCTCTAAAGTCGGACATCATTTGCCGATAGTCCTTTACTCTATTTTCCAACAAGGCACGTTTATCATCGACCATTATCACCAGGTTTTTAGCGTAAAACCCCGGAAGCTTTTCAGGTTGGGTGCAGGTCAGACTGTCTATTTTTTTGAGAATGCCAGCAAGACCGTCGGTTTCTGCCGCGAGAACCTGACTGCTGAACACCAGTGAAAATACTAAAACTAATCCTGTTACAAAGTTAGGTTGTTTCATTTAAAATCTCCAAAAATTACCGCCAGCGTGATACCCCATTCGGGGCATGAAGGCAAGTGATGAGCATAACTCGCTGGACCCAATGGGCAATAAGTTTTTTTCAAGCAATAATGCTCTCGGCTTAACAAGTTGTTGCTCATTATAAAAAGCCTCAATCCCCTTATCAGGGGGAGGACATAGAGCAAGAGCTTCTTGAGCCGAGAAAAACGGTTTCTCGCCAGCGAAAGCTATTGCAGTAGCCACCAGCCAATGGCCGGTTAAGGAAAATTCTGAAAATAAATTTCTACTGTTTCTCCATCCTGCGCCCACCCAAAAGTTCCGGTTCCTGCAAAGGTGGTGATGATTCCGTTGGTGTCTACTTTACGGATACGACTGTTTCCCATATCAGAAATGTATAAATTCCCTGCTTGGTCGAAGGCGATTGCAGTAGGGCTTTTTAGCATGGCTTTGGTTGCCGGGCCGCCATCGCCAAAAAAGCCTTGATAGCCCTTGCCCGCCACAGCGACGATGTTACCGTCTTTGGTGACTTTTCTCACGATATGCGAGTTCATTCCAACAATGTGTAATTCTCCCGCCGGGCTTATAGCCAGGTAGTCGATATTTTTAATGCTTGCTTTCAAAGCAGGTCCACCATCTCCCGAGTTTTCATGTTTGCCGTTTCCCGCGACAGTGCTGACAACGCCCTTAGTATCTATTTTTCGGACCATGTTATTGGCTCCATCGCCAATATAAAGATTTCCTTCCTTGTCAGTGGTCAAAGAACTAGGGTCTCGAAAAGAGGCTTCTCTGGCCGGACCGCCATCCCCATAGTAGGCAGACTCTCCTGTCCCGGCGATGGTAGTGATTTTGCCTTGGGCAGAAACTTTGCGGATCTGATGGTTTAGTCGGTCAGAGATAAACATATTGCCTTTGTGGTCAAAGGCGATGTCTGAAAATGTGGTGATGATTGCCAGTTCCCCGGTTTGAACCTTGCCTTTATATTTACTTTGGGCAATAGAATCCAGGTACACCTTATCAACAGTGCCCATCACTTTGCGCATGACTCCCTTTTCATCGACTTTTCGAATGACACTGGTAAAACCGCTGGGGCTGACGATGAATATTTCTCCTTTATTATTCAGCTTCAGGGAGGTAGCCCCGTAGATGGAGGCTTTCAGCGCGGGTAGACCATCGCCGATATTTCCTCGGATTCCATTTCCAGCAATGGTATTAATGGTTCCATCCTTTGAAACCCGGCGAATCCGGTAGTGCCCCTTATCAGATATAAGCAGGTTGCCATTTTTATCTACGGCGATTCCGTGAGGAAAGCTCAGTTTTGCCCCGGCGGCAGGGCCACCATCTCCGGCAAACATCTTCACTCCATTCCCTGCAACGGTCTCAATGCTTCCGCGTTTTGGGTCTACCCGGCGAATGCGATAATGCGACCGGTCAATGATCAGCAGTTTGTCATTCTGATCCAGAGCAACTCCAAAGGGCAGATGTAAATTGGTATCGCGGGCGACTTCAGCATCCCCGTTATAATCCTGTTGCCCGGTTCCTGCTATAGTACGGATCATTCCTTGAGTGTCTACTGCGCGTATCCGGTTATTGTTTCGGTCAGCGATATACAGGATGCCGTTGTCATCCACCGCTACCCCAGTTGGTCCGGCTATGCTGGCGCGATAAGCAGGCCCGTTGTCACCCATGAAAAAGAAGCCGCCATCCCCGGCAACTGTGTGGATGATTCCCTGAGCATTAACTCTTCGAACGCGGTTATTTCCACGATCTGCGATATAAAGATTTCCCCTTTTGTCCAGGGCCAATCCAAAAGGCCTGGACAAGGAAGCATTCTTTGCAGGGCCTGAGTCACCCTTAAACTGATCTATTCCATTGCCTGCGTAGGTAGTGATGATTCCCTTCTTGTTGACTACGCGAACTCGGTCATTGGAACGATCGGAAATATAAATATTCCCTTTATCATCGACCACAACTCCGGAAGGCAGATTGAGTTGTGCTTCGGTGGCTTTTCCTCCGTCACCGCTGAAACCAGCGGTTCCATTGCCTGCGATAGTGGTGATATTTCCTCGCGTATCCACCTTTCTTACCCGGTGGTTGTTTCGATCCGTTATATATAGATTGCCTTTTCTATCAAAGGTTAAATTTGCGGGCATTTTCAATTGTGCTTCGGTGGCCTTACCGCCGTCTCCGCTGAACCCGGACTCACCCGTACCGGCAAAGCGGGTCATCCTCCCATTGGTGTCTACTCGGTTGATGATGTTGTGATCGCGCATGGAAATATAAATATTGCCTTTTTTATCTACGGCGACTCCATCGACCAGGGAAATTTCAGTTTCAGTGGCTTTGATCGCTTTTGCTAATACAGGGAAGGCGCAAAGTGCTACCCCCAGGAAAATATTCAACGCGATCAAAAACTTAAGATTTATTCTGAGCATGTTCAAACCTCTTTATGGACAAAAATATGTACGGGAAATTTCATTGCTCCCCATCAAAAAAATATCACGGGGAAAAGTGAAATTTTTGCCCTTTTTGCTATATTGGGAAAACCCGGTTTCAGGATGGCCTTGTCCCGCTAAATTCGCTTGTTCCTACGGGTAAAAGCTTTATGTGTCGTTTAAACAGGCAATTATACTTTCCAGAAAATTGTTGTCAATTATTATCTCATTGGGCTTGGGAGAGTAAAAATGCTATCATTTAATCCATCATGAAAACCTTATTAGTTTTTCCGGCGCAGTGGTATCCCACTCAGCCGTATTTAAGCACACCCTACCTGACCTCCTATTTGCGGGCCAAAGGCTGGGATGTGGAGCAAAGAGATTTCAATATAGCTTCTTACGAGCATTTTTTGTCGGCGCCGCTTTTGCAAAATGCTGAAAAATTGATGTCTCAACGTATGGAATCTCTCAAAAGCCAGGATTCATTGTCGATGAAGGAAAAGTCGCATCTGGATGTGCTGGCGATGGGATTAAAATTTTCCGACCGAATCATTGCGGGAGTTGAGGAGGCCAAATCGGTTCTCAGAACGCCGGAACGGTTTTTCGATTTTCCCAGCTATCAGCAGGCGGATATGGTGATTAAATCTGCTCTGAAACTGGTCTCCGATGCGCACGCCCCGGCGGTTTTCAGTTTGTCTACCTTTGAAAGCGGAACCCGCGCGGAAGAGTCCACCTTCAGGGCGCATGAAGCTACCCGAGACAAGAAGACCAATCCCTTCATTCATTTATATGAGAGCAATTTGATTCCGAGTGAAAATTGGCAGGACTACGATGTAGTCGGCATTTCCATTATAGGAATTTCGCAGATCATTCCGGGACTGACCCTGGCTCGACAACTTAAAGAAAAGTTTCCGCACCTGCATATTACCCTGGGTGGTCCCATATTCAGTGTTAACGCCGGCCAGTTGATCGGTCACCCTGAGTTTTTTGATGACTTCTGCCACAGTATTGTCACCTTTGAGGGGGAAGAGCCTATGCATAGATTGCTCACCGCACTCAAAGCCGGAGACGCGTTATCGACCGTGCCTAACTTGATCCATCTGGAAGAGCGGGAAGTGGTGCATAACAAGGAACGGGTGGAACTCAGGTTTGAAGAAATTCCCGGCCCGACCTTTGATGGGCTGCCGATGCATAGCTATCTATCTCCTTATCCGATCATTCCTGTTTTACAGAGCCGAGGTTGTTATTGGGGCAAGTGCACTTTTTGCACACATAGCTTCGTTTATGGACATCGATACGGTAAACAGAAAACCCATGCCATGGTTGATGAGCTGGAAGTGCTGATGAAAAAATACAATACAAAATATTTCACCTTTTCCGATGAGGCGGTGTCCCCGCATTCGCTCAACGATGTTTCGGAACTGATGATAGAACGCGGGGTAGAAATCCGTTCTCTGGCATTGCTGAAATTTGAAAAAGTGATGGATGGTGAGTTGTTCGCGAAAATGAAAAAAGCCGGATTCATTTTCCTGATGTTCGGGCTGGAAAGCGCCAATGACAGGGTGCTGGCTCTCATCGATAAAGGGACTACCAAGGAAGTGGAAAAAGACGTTTTGATGAAGAGCCATAAGGCGGGAATCTGGAACCATTCGTTCCTGTTCTTCGGGTTCCCCACCGAAACCCGCCCGGAGGCGCAGGAGACCATCGACTTTCTTCGGGACAATCTGGATTCCATCCATTCTTTCGGGCCGGGAGTGTTCCTGTTGAATCGCGATTCCAGTTGCTACCAGTATCCGGAAAAGTTTTCCATCGAACGCATTATTGATGACCCAGATCGGAATATAGCTATGAACCTGGATTTTGTCGCGAAAGAAGGTATGTCGCGAGAAGAGGCGGGGGAGATGAACAGCGAATGCATCAGCATGGCAGAAGAGTTTTTTAAAACCCTGCATATTTGGGGAACTTTACCGCGGGAACACTTTCTACTTTATCTCGATAAGTTTGGCAAAGAATCTCTGGGTGGCAAACAGCCCCCGGCAGAAGAAGAGGAGCAAGTCCTTTGCCGAGCCTAACCCCTTGGTACCCCTTCGGGGCATGAAGGCAAATGAGGGGGACATAACGCAGGGGAGGCAAATTGCAATAAGCTTTTACCCCTTCGGGGCACGAAGTCTAAGGTTAAATATCACGTCTGTTAGCAAAAAGTTGTCTCGGCTGATTGCCATTGAAAAAAGTTTTGAATAACTGAGAGATCATTTTTATATGAGGTCATTACTTTTATTTCCACCGGACTGGTTACCTTCCGAGCCTTACCTGAGCCTGCCTTCACTGGCCTCGGTTCTGCGCCCGGCGGGTCATGAGGTCTCACAACTCGATGTCAATGTTGAGATGTATGACCTGTTTTTCAGTCCCAAATTTCTGGAGCATGTGGCCCAACGCATAAATAGCGAACGCAGCTACCTTCAGGAAATGGAACCAAAGCGTGGCCTCGATGAAGAAGAGCAGGAGTTGTTGGAAAAGCTGCTCACCTGCACCCCGGAATTGTTTCAACAGTTTTCCGAAGATGTGGAAAAGGCCAAGAAAATCCTGCGCGGAAATACCTTTTACGATATTGATCAGCTGGAGTGGGCCACCAACTGCCTGCACCAGACCATGTCGCTGATCTCGCTCGGTTATTATCCGGCGCAAATCTGTTTTCCTCCGATAGAAACCGATATCGTCTACAAACCGTTCATGTCGTCAGAAATTCTGGAAGCGGTCGATGACGACCAGATCAATGTCTATCGCGATGTTTACCGCATGTTGATTCGACCGGTGATGGAGCGCGAACGCCCTAGAATGGTCGGCATTTCGGTGGTGCAACAAAAACAACTTATCGCCACCTTCACCTTCTGCAAAATGATCAAAGAAGAATTCCCCACAACGCATATCACTCTGGGCGGGAACATCATCACCCGTATCCGCGATACCCTGCCCGAGATGGAAGGGCTGTGGGAGTGGTTCGACACCGCCGTGGTGTACGAAGGCGAGTCGGCTTACCTCAAATTGACCGAGGCGGTGAAAAGCGGCGAGGACTTTGCACAACTGCCTAACCTCATCTATAAAGACGACACGGGAATCCACACAAATAAAGAAGTTTGCTCCGAAGCATTGGCCGAACTGCCTCCGCCGGATTTTGATGGACTGCCGTTGGAAAAATATTTTGTGCCCAATCTCATCCTGCCCTATCTTGCGACGCGCGGGTGCTATTGGGGGCGCTGTACCTTCTGTGACCATTTTCAGGGTTACGTCGAAGGGTTCCGTACCAAACAGGTCGATCACATTGTGCAAGAAATCAAATTCCTTAAAGAAAAATATGGCACCCGGTTTTTCCATTTTACCGATGAGTCTTATCCCCCGGCATTGTTCCAGAAACTTTCGCGTAAGCTGATCGATGATAAGCTCGATATCGCATGGACCACACATATGCGGTTCGAAGAATCTTTATTGGAAGAACAGGTCTGGAAAGATGTAGCGGAATCGGGATGCAAATATCTGCATTTTGGTTATGAGTCGGGCAACCAACGCGTGCTCAAACTCATGGACAAAGCCACCGAACTCGGTGCCATCGAAACCAATCTGCGCATGTCGTCCGAAGCGGGGATCTGGAATCACCTGATGGGATTTTTTGGTTTCCCCGGAGAGACCTCAGCAGAAGCCGATGACAGTAAAGCCTTCGTCGAGAAAAACTCAGCGCACATTCACTCACTCGGATTCATGACCTTCGTTCTGGGTAAATATAGCCCGATAGCGTTCGAGCCGGAGAAGTATGGCCTCACTTACTACAAAAATCCGGAATGGGATCTGGCACTCGACTACTACTTCACCACCAAAGATGGACTCAGCATTCAGGAAGCTTTAGATGTGTTTGACGGATTCGAACGCAAGCACAATCCGAAATGGGATCTAAGAACCTGCGTCCGCGAATACATCTTCCTCTACATCGATAAATACGGATCGAATCATCTCCCGCAACTCGAAGTCACCGAAGAACAGCGCCAGCAAATGCAACACCCCGCCGTCGGTATGGTCTAACTGCTAGCCGCAGGGGCAACTGCAATAGCGCACTCTGCAGTTAATACCCCTCCTCCTAAAAAGAGAGCTTAAATGGTGTTTCCTTATTTTTCACAGGAAGCGATGCCAAACTCCATGTCTACTAGTATTTCCGCTGCTTATTTATGCAAGGTTTTGAAAATATTTGAGTTGGAAAGAGTCAAATACTCCTCACGTCGTTTTAAATCTCACCTATGTTGGTAATAATGTGTGAAAATGGTTCTCCATTCCTCACACTACCCTGAGAAAAATTGGAAAACAAAAAACGAAAATTCAGTATTGTTCTGCTCAAGCCTTCGCACTATGACGATGAGGGTTACGTGATTCAATGGTTTCGCTCATCGATGCCAGCAAATACACTGGCTTGCCTTTACGGTTCAGCGTTGGATTGCAATAAGGAGCAGGTTTTAGGAAAAAACGTTGAATTGGAAATTCATGCTTTTGACGAAGCAAATACCCACATCAATTCGAAAAAAATTGCTTCTCTTATAGAAAGTGCAGACGACGGGATGCTGATGCTTGTCGGTGTGCAATCTAATCAATTTCCGCATGCTTTGGATATTGCTATTCCTTTGCGTGAACGGGGAATCAAAGTTGCTATTGGTGGTTTTCATGTTTCGGGCACGATGGCGATGATCAAGGAGCGCGATGTTTACGTTCAAAAGGCGTTAGACATTGGCGTATCAATATTTGCAGGTGAAGCCGAAGGTCGATTCGGACAAGTATTGTTGGATGCGGTGAACGATGAACTAAAACCTGTTTATAACTTTTTAGAAGATTTGCCAGACATCAATAATGTCGAAATGCCTTTTCTTCCGACAGAGAAAATACGTCTCACGGCAGGTCGAACAACGAGTTTGGACGCCGGACGCGGTTGCCCTTTTACCTGTTCGTTTTGTACGATCATAAATGTGCAAGGTCAGAAATCAAGGCAGCGCTCGGTCGAAAGCATTGAACATATAATTCGTGAAAATGTCGAGCAAGGCATAAAATCGTTTTTTATTTCCGATGATAATTTTGCGCGAAACAAAGATTGGGAAATAATTTTAGATAAGTTTATTGAGTTGCGTGAAGTCGAGAAAATGAAACTTGGCTTTACCCTTCAAGTGGATACACTTTGCAACCAATTGCCAAACTTTGTCGAAAAGTCCAAGCGTGCTGGTGTCAAACGAGTTTTCATTGGATTAGAAAATATTAATCCCGATTCGCTTGCGGGTGCTAGCAAGCGGCAGAATAAAATCACCGATTATAGGACTATGCTACTCGCCTGGAAAAAGGTGGGGGTGATAACTTGTTGTGGTTATATATTGGGTTTCCCCAACGATACGCGGGAATCAATTTTGCGCGACATCGAAATTATTAAGAGAGAATTGCCTGTAGATTTGCTGGAATTTTTCTATCTTACTCCATTTCCCGGTTCGGAAGATCATCAGAAATTACACACTGCCGGAATTGCAATGGATGAAGATTTAAACCAATACGATGCGAATCATGCCGTTACTGCGCATCCGAAAATGTCGAAAGAGACCTGGGAAGAAGCTTGTCGCGAAGCGTGGAAAGCTTATTATACGTATGAGCATATCGAAACACTTATAAGGCGCGCGATTGCATCAGGCACCAGCCCGGGCAAGGTTATGGCATTAATAACCTGGTTTAAAGGTTGTGTGCACATCGAAAAAACCCACCCCCTCGAAGGCGGATATTTTCGCCGTAAATCCCGTAGAGACCGGCGCCCTACTTTGCCGATTGAATCCCCTTTTGTTTTTTACCCAAAGTTTTTTGCAGAAATCATTTGGAAGCATGTGTGCTGGATCACGCTTGCGATTCGATTACGTCTGATTTATCGAAAGGTTCGAAAGGACCCGAAAAACAGGGAATACATGGATTTGGCGTTAGAGCCTGTGAACGAAAACGAAACTGAAACACTCGATCTTTTCAAATCCGAGGCCGCCATTAATTTTGTCGAAAAACGTAATCGTTTCCAAAAAATGCGGCAAAGCGGAACCCAAAAAAATAAAGCTCCTCTAGTCAAAACCAATCCATAAAGAACGTTGGGTTTATCCCGGCTCGCGGCTATTTGCCGATGCAGAATTGGCCGAATATTTTATCGAGCAGGTCTTCTTCGAAAGTTTTACCGAGGATGATTCCCAAATGATCCATTGCCAGGGAGACATCAACCGCTACCAGCTCTTCGGATAAACCTTCACTCAAACTATTCACAGCGTTGTGCAGGGAATGAGCCGCTTGTTGCAAATGGTCTCTATGACGTTCGCGGGTGATGATGGGGGATTCTCCCGCGCGTTCTCCGCTCGTGGCTTTTTGGTAGAGGGCTTCTTGTAACGCACCGAATCCGTTGAGCGTTTTAGCCGACAGGGTGAGAGGATGTTCTTCTACTAAAAAATTTTGGATTTGGTCGGACTGCCAGGCAGAGGGCAGGTCGGATTTATTCAGCACCACCAGCTTTGGTTTATCCCCCACTTCTTTCATCAGCAGTTTGTCGTTGTCATCAAGCGGTTCGGAGGCATCGAAGATCACCAATGCCAGGTCGGCTTTTTCGAGAGACGCGCGGGTTCTTTGTATGCCTTGTTCTTCGATCACTTCAGGATTATCCCGCAGTCCTGCTGAGTCGATGATGACGATATGGATATCTTTGATGCGTGCCCGTTCTTCCAGCGTGTCGCGGGTTGTCCCGGCGATGGGGGTGACGATGGCGCGGTCTTGTTGCAGGAGCGCATTGAGCAGGCTGGACTTGCCGACATTGGGTTTACCGACCAGCGTGACCCGCATTCCTTCTCGAACAATTTTCCCGTGGCGAAAGGTGTCTACCAGCCCTCTTAACTCTTGCTCGACCTGTTGGATATTTTTCTGCGTGGTGTCGCGCGATTCGAAGGTGAGCCCATCTTCTGAAAAATCTATTGAGGCTTCTAACTGGGCCTGCGCGTTCAATAAATTTTGGTGCAGCGTATTGAGTCTGCGTGAGAGTCCGCCTTTGAGTTGTGACAGGGCAGAGTTGAGCGCTCTGTCGGAAGCGGACTCGATGACATCGGCGACGGCTTCGGCCTGAGTCAGGTCGAGCCTTCCATTGGTGAACGCACGGCGGGTGAATTCCCCCGGCTGGGCTAACCGAGCTCCTTGCGCTAAAACCAATTCTAGAATTTTTGCCGTGATTAATGTTCCGCCATGAGCGCTGATCTCTATGACATCCTCGGCGGTATAACTTTTTGGGGCTTTAAAAAAAGTAAGCAGGACTTCATCCACACATTGTCCGGTGTCCGGATTGCGGATTTCGCCGAATGCCACTTTTTGCGGAGTAAGCTCTGACTTGCCCGGTGCGGAATGGAACAGGGCTACGGCAATGGTTAAAGCGTCCTTGCCGCTTATTCGTATGATGCCGAGTCCGCCTTCACCGGGGGGCGTAGCGAGTGCTGTAATGGTATCGTTCATTGCCCATCACATTAGCAGATAAAAGCAGACTGCAAAAGCCCATTAAGCCGAGATAGTTATCTCTTGCCAAAAGGAGCCCTAGCATTTGGCCTCACGCCTAGCGATTAATCCTTGGCAACGTGGTAAATGTAGTATTGCTGGGAGATGGTCAGGATATTGTTGACGGTCCAGTAGATGACGAGTCCAGATGGGAACGAAATGAACAGAAAGGTGAACACGATGGGAAGAAACATCATGATTTTTTGTTGCATGGGATCGCCCATGGATGGGGTCAACTTTTGTTGCAGGAACATGGTGGCACCCATGACAACGGGAAAAACATAATAGGGATCCGCCACGGAAAGATCAGTGATCCACAACATGAACGGTGCACCGCGAAGTTCGATGGAAAAGAACAGGGCGTGGTACAGGGCGATGAATACGGGAATCTGCAACAGCATGGGCAAACAACCACCAACTGGATTCACCTTATGTTTTTTGTACAGTTCCATCATTTCGGCATTCATTTTCTGCCGGTCGTCTTTATTTCTTTCCTGAATAATTTTCACATAAGGCTGAACCTTCTGCATTCCCTTCATGGACTTGAAACTTTTATGGGTCAGCGGGAAAAACAGTAACTTAATGATGATGGTCATGAAGATGATCGACCAGCCATAGTTGTGGGTGAGCCCGTAGAAATAGGCCAGAACTTTAAGAAGGGGTTTAACGAGAAACGCAAACTTGTTACCGAACCAGCCGTAATCAATCATCCTTACCAGGTGGTGGCCTTTGTTTTCCAAAATTTCCAGCTCTTTAGTGCCGGCATAAAACATAAACTGTGCACTGGCGGAAGATTGAACGGATTCGAATTCCAGTCCGACAAAGGTTTGGTCTTTTTCTTTAAGAACCAGCCCTGCTTTGGTTCCTTGTTGAGGAATGAGTGCAGACCCAAAATATTTATTTTGGAAAGCTGCCCATTTAAGATCTCCCTTGTAGTAGACCGTATCGTGAATATCCTCAGGGGGGTTTTCGATGCGTTCATTATTTACGAATACCGTGGCACCGGAAAAGACGATGTAATCCGTTTGCGATGCAATTTTTCCTCCCATGCCGGGTCCTAACACAACATCGTATTGCAGGTTTCTGGCAGCCAGGGATGGGGCAGAAATTTGCGTGTCCAACTCCACCATGAAATCGTTGTAGTGGAAGACATAAGTTCGAGTGACCTTTATTCCTGACGAGTGGTTCAAGGTCAGGGTCAGCTTTCCCTCAGGAATGCTTTCATCCAGAACGATGGAAGTTGTCGAAGCCTCATAATGAGCGTTTTGCAAAATGGATGTTATCTCAGGGTCGTTGGCTCGCAGAGCCAGCGCTGGGGTCAGGTGGTCGGGGTTGTTAATCAAGTCGATAATGTCGCCACTATCATTTTTAAATCTTGGCAATTCCAGTTGTTTCAATACCCCGCCGCGGTTACTGATAACAAAATGTGATTTTCCGGTGGAAACCTGAATAAGAACTTCTTCTCCAGGAAAAGGGTTAGCCGGAATCGGAATTGGGGTAACGGGTTGCACAGAATTGGACTGCGGCAAAACAGAAGGTGTGGAACCGGGCGCCCTGGGTGGGAGTGCCTGGGCATCAACGGGGACATCTTCCATTCCCGGTTCTTTTACCGGCAGAGGGCCTTGAACTTGCGCCAGAAAATAGCCCCAGCCTACAAATACCCCCAGAGACAGAACAAACGCAAGCAATAATCTATTTTCCAAGTTGAATCTCCGACCGAATCCTGTTTTGTTAAGCCTTCAATTTATTTCAAAGGGTCTGTCCCACCATCATGATAGGGGTGGCATTTTAAAAGTCTGCTAATAATTAGTCGTGTTGCTCTGAAAAGAGAGTAACGATCTAAAGCTTGGGCAGCATATTCCGAGCAACTGGGATGAAACCGGCAAGCCGGTAAAAACAGGGGCGAAATCCACCGTTGATAACCACGAATTATTTTAAGGAAAATCTGGTTTAACATGGAGGATGGATTGCTCTGGCCTTGGGTCTGGTGTTTGAATTCATCTTTCGGTTAGAAGGGCGTTTGAAAGTTTTTTTTCAATCACCCGGTGGGGAAGCGTGACCATGTCTTTCCCTGATATAACTACGATATCCAGAGCGGGCTCTATGCGATGTTTGATCTGGCGAAAAACCTCGCGGATTCTTCGCTTTGCTCGATTTCGGGCAACCGCGTTTCCTATTTTTTTTGAGGCGATGATCCCCAACCTCTTCCTACCTAATTCATTAGGAATGGAAAAGATAATGCACAATCTATCTACCCTGTTTTTTTTCCCTTCATCCATGACCTTTTTAAACTCTGGCCGTTTGGCCAGGCGTTCGGTTTTTTTGAAAGAGAAATCTTGCATCTACTCGATGTTCCCCGCAGAGGTTCTCTGCAATTAGACCGTCAAGCGCTTCCTGCCTTTTCGCCGGCGGTTGGCTAACACGCGTCTTCCCCCAACGGTAGAACTTCGTTTACGGAAGCCGTGTACTCGTTTTCGTTTGATGTTGCTGGGTTGAAAAGTTCTTTTCATGAATCTGTCCTAAAAAAATCTTATAAAATGCGAAAATCCCGCCTTACTCCTACCAAAACAGATGGTTAGACAACCGGAGATAATACGGGAAGGTTTGGAGGATTATTTCACCGGCGAGAGCCCATGTCAAGGGCTAATCCCTTTCTTTCAAAGTCGATGGCCAAGTTAGGGCCTTTTTATTAAAAATTGTGCAAATTTGAGGAAAAATGCGGTAACATATTTGTATTCAATTAGTAACATGTTTTTTGATTCATTGCCGAGGCACCCCCGGTGGGGAATTGAGTGAGAGCTTATACCCCGGCATGAAAGCAAAGAGGTATAAGTATAATTAAACCGGGTCTTTTTGTACTGCCTAAACTTTTTGGTGGGGTTCTTTTATGAAGATGCTGATTTCATTGGGTTTATTTTTTGTGCCGGTTTTGTTTTCCGGCGCGTGGGGTGTCCAGTCTGCATGGGGAGAGGACTTAAAGGTAACTCTCGAACACGAGGTAGCTGGGATCACTCCGGAAATGAAGATTCTTCCCTACGAAAAGGGCACACTTCTGGCAAATTCTGGTAGTCAATCCTATCCGAAAACAGATTCCAAAGCGAAAACTTCCTATTACTCTTCAGATCGGAAATCTGTCCGGGAAAAGAAATATGCCAATGCCGGATACATCACGCCTGGTTTAGATCCTGTAGGTAAGGTTGCCAAACTGTTTGAGCAAAAGCTGGGGTCATCGGGTCCCGATGAAGTTTATGTGGATATCGGTAAGCGACAAGGGATAGAAAAAGGCGACCGGTTCACCGTTTACACACTGGACCGTTATATCTATCATCCTGTTTTACCGGGGCGGAAATATGAAAGGCTGGAAGAATTTACCCAGGCGGAGTTTGGCCGAAGGATCGGACATAGTTCCAGGGAATTCGCGGATCAACCTCCTGGAAAACCTATTGGGCATCGGGTGCTGATTCATGGTGTGCTTGAGATCACCGAGGCGGGGGAGAAGTATTCTTCTGCCCGTGCTGTGAAATCGTATGAAAGCATAGAAATTGGAAACCTGCTCATGCCCTATCAAAAGTTTGAGGACCAGACTTCCCTCTCTTCAGAGACAAATAAATCCATCGAAGGTTTTATTATTGCGACCAAGAGAGACAAGATAGCCATCGGGCATGATCATATTATTTACATCGATAAAGGTTGGGAGGATGAGGTGCGGCCCGGCGACAAATTTGAGGTCTATACTGTTCCCACCATTGATGAAAATACCTGGTATCAAATATTTGAAAAGAGCAATGAACCTATCTTTCCTTCATTGGAAAAGAGGGATAAGACGCCTCTCTTACCTTTTGTGCTAGGGGAAATTAAGGTCATCGCTACGCAAAAGAAAACCGCGACCGCGATTGTGGTGAAAAGCAATATTGAAATGGGGATTGGTAACCCGATTCGGTTTAAACCTTCTCATCATCCTGGCTGAATTTTCAGAAACCGCTTCTTACCGACTTTGATGAGATATTCCTGATTCCCAGGTAACTCCTGGTTTACATCAGAAACTTTATCTCCATTTACCGTTACAGATCCTTGTTGAATAAGACGCCGGGCAGCCGAGGTGCTGTCGGTCAACTTAAAGTCTTTCAGAATATTACAGATTCCCCGTAAATCATCTCCCCAACCTTCCGCAACCGGGATTTCTTCCGGTAGATTTTTTTTCTTGAACACATTTTCGAATTCGGTCAGAGCGGTTTCTGCAAGTTCCGAAGAATGGTAACGGGCAACGATTTCTTTGGCTAGATTCATCTTGGCATTTTTAGGATTCAGAGCTCCCGATGCGGCCTGTTTTTTCATGGTTTCCAGTTCTTCTGCATTGACCTGGCTTAACAGCTCGAAGTAGCGCCACATTAAATCATCTGAGATAGACATTATTTTCCCGAACATGTCTTGCGGAGCATCAAAAACACCAATGCTGTTGCCCAGGCTCTTGCTCATTTTTTGCACGCCATCGGTTCCTTCCAACAAAGGCATGGTGAGGACGATCTGAGGCTTTTGCTCGTATGCCCGCTGGAGGTCGCGACCAACAAGAAGGTTGAATTTCTGGTCCGTGCCGCCCAACTCCAAATCAGATTTCAAAGCTACTGAGTCGTACCCCTGGATCAAGGGATACATCAACTCATGAATAGAAACCGGCAGGTTTTTTGCGAGTCGCTTTTGAAAGTCATCCCGCTCCAGCATTCGGGCAACGGTATAATGTGCCGCTAGCTCGATCATGTTTACCGAAGTGAACTTGTTCATCCATTCACTGTTATAGGCAATGGTAGTTTTGTCTTTATCCAGGATTTTATAAACTTGCTGAAGATAAGTTTTCGCGTTTTCCTTGACTTCTTCAGGCGTCAGATTCTTACGAGTCTCAGAACGGCCAGTAGGGTCGCCGATCATGCCGGTAAAGTCCCCGATCAAAAAAACGACCTCATGGCCTAACTCCTGGAACTGCCTCATCTTGTGCAGCAATACCGTGTGCCCAAGATGTAAATCGGGCGCTGTAGGGTCAAACCCAGCTTTCACTCTCAAGGGTTTCCCTGATGCAAGTTGTTTGGCAAGATCTTTTTCGTCGATGATTTCGGAGGTGCCTCTCCGAATAGCTTTAAGTTGTTCGTCTACAGGAAGCATACTGAAGTTAACCGGGTTTAAAATTTAATGCTAAACTAAAAGCAGGAAGCTAGCATACAGCAAATGAATCTGCAACTGCAGTGATGGACGCGCAAACTTATCTTACATTAAAAATGGAAAACGAAGAGCTTAAATCAAATCCTGCGGAGGCCATTGACCTCCGGGCCCGGAAGTTTACACAAGCAGGTTACGGGTTCCTGGGTCTGAACGTGGTTTATCTTGCTATTGCCATGTATTTTATTCCCCCATTCAATCTGGGGTTAACGGCGGTCCTCTCTTTATTAGCTTTTGTACTTCTTTTAGGAGTGCTGACCTATTACTTGCTTCAGGGAAAGAAAAGACTAGCCCAAGTACTAGCTATTATTTATGGGCTTCGGTCAATATTTGCGATAAATTCCTTGATGGATGTAAGCACATTTCAGGCGGTGCCATTTTTTCTTCCATGCTTATTCCTAGCATTTTATCTGCTCGGACGAGCAGGATGGGATTGGCCCTAACCGGGCTACGCCCGTTGGGAATTGTACAACAAGGCTACACCTTGGGGAAATAAGCAATAGCTGTTACTGTACTCAAACAGTGCTGGCGGCATAATAAGCTATCGCTATCTGCCTTGCATGCGGCTAGCTGGCCCCACGCCTATTGGTCAGGGGTTCTCCCCAAATGACTTAATCGGTTGAAACCCCTCCGCACCCCTGTTATAAAAGAATCCTTTAGACTCAATTTGGAAAAGGTTTAACGTGTCTTCCCCCTTTATAAAATCTGCCGACCAGCTCCCTTTGCTTACCAATGTGGGACGAAAGTTTCTCGGCTTGGAGCATAATAAGTCCCCGGAATTGGCTCATCGGGTCCAATCCGTTTTCCATTTTCTAAATGGAAAGTTGGGATTTCCGGATACCGAGACGGGTCGGCACAATCAGGGAATGTTTAATCTACTTATCTGCACGGTTTATCCTGAAATATTGATTGATCTGGCAGATTTGATATATGTTCAGCATGAGCGTCCAGCAGTTTATTTGAACTTTGATCACATCCACCTCAATCTTCGCAAGGACGGCACCGCTTTATCTCAACCGATGGAGCAAGTTGATGAACAACTTTCCTATTTATTCTGTGAACTTGGCAACCTGATTAAAAATGACCCCTTTCTTTATAATGATCCGGAATGGACTACCTTGCTTGGTGAAAGCTATAGCTTTTATTTGTCCGAGACCAAGAACTTTCCCTGGGATAATCCGATGGAATTAGTACCGCATGATTTGAGTGCTCCTCTGATGGATGTAGCAACTGGGCTTGCAGGGTTCCGGTTAATTCATGACTGGCCTAAAGACTTCCCACGGTTGGTTCTGGCTGACAACATGCCATTCATCATTAAAGGACTGATCCATTTTGCCAAACAATCTGGCAAGAAAAATATCGAAGTCCTTAATGTCGATTTTCCAGACGGCCCGCTGGGTAAACATTTTGGATGTATTCTTGTCAGCAAGTTTCTGCACCATTTACAAAGAGCAGAACGCCAGCAGTTTCTGCGATGGGCAAAAGAGGCACTGGAGCCGGAGGGTTCCCTGTTGATTCTGGACACCGACTTGGAATGCCAGATTTTAAAACGTGCCCGAAACCCGGAGTACCAAAAAAAGTTGACTCACGGTTACTTAGAAACTTTGGTAGAGATAGAAGATAGTTTTTGCGAAACCCTGATTCAGGATGTCCGCCAAATTGGTTTTGATGTTTCCCATTTTGATTTCCACGAATACGAAGATGAAACAGATGCCTACAGCCAACTTGCGGGGGATAATCTGTCGATAAAATTCGTAGGGCTGGAAATTATTGCCCGGCGACTCGCCGATGGCAATGGAAAATAGCTTTTTTGGGTGAACGGTGGGAGGAAGATAAAAGCCTGAGGTTCTTCAAACCGTGATAGCTCTCTTCCAGCTTGACCAAGCTATGGCTGGTTTACCCCTCCACGCCTAGTGGTTGCTAGTTACCCCCGGAGGTTCTCCAGACTGAGGAGTTTTTTTAGGGCTTTCCATTCGGTCTGGATGGCGACGTTGGCATTATTTTCCATTTCTCGATAGAGCTTAATGACCCTTTTGCCTGTAGGAGTCAGTTCTGCTCCGCCCCCTCCCTTACCCCCGGTAACACTGATGACCAGAGGTTCTTTGAAGCACCGGTTCATGGTGTCCACCATATTCCAGGCACGCCGATAGCTAAGATGTCTTTCCCGGGCTGCCTGGGAGATAGAACCCTCCCTGCCAATTGATTCCAGTAAATCTACTTTCCCCGGTCCCAGGGCAATTAAATCTCCGGAAAGTATGCGTAAACGGGATCGACATTGGATTGTGTTTTTATTTTTTTCTGTCAAATTGTAACGCCCCTATTTTTTTAGACGAACCAGACCCAGTGCATTGGGGATCGGTTTAGAATAAGTGTTTTCATCATGCTCTCTGGAACCGGTGGAATAACTGCCGATAAAATCGTATTTTTTTTCCCCGGCGTTAATGAATAGCTGGGCGTCTGCCCCGCCTTCCACATACATGGCTTGCTTCAGGCCGATGGGAAGTTCAAGTAACATGTTTATCAAATCGTGAGAGGTATATGGCGACCGAACATGAATGAATAAGACTCGGTTTTGATGATCCAAGCCAATGGCGGCTATGCTCGACATTTTTTTTTGTTGCGCCCACATATTTTCTCCATGACAGGAGATCATGCGAATGCTTTGGACCAAGGTTCCGTACTTTTTTCGAAGCGTATTAAAATCTTCGCAATCCCGATCAATGATCCGCACTGGGAGTAAATTTTTTTCATCGGGATCAAAAACGAGGATGGTTTTATCTTTGGAAACCCAGGTGTTATTGGTGTGTTGCCGGTTTTTCATGAAAGAGACACTGGACATCATATTTTTTTGGTACATGCTCGCATTGATAGCGGCAACCAGCCCATTCTTGTTTACCCAATCTTTTACAGACTGACGTTTACCCTGGTCTTTGGATGAGGCGTTTAATAATCTCAAACCAAAAAATGAGGTGTCGGCTCTTAAAATACGGATTAATGAGTCACTAAAAGCAGATTTTTTTGAGGCCTGAAAAACTCCTAAATCCAAGCCGCTCTCAAGATTTTTCCAGACAGAAGGCTCCGCAGAATGCGATGGGCCAGCTCCGGGGCTGATTGTCAGCATACTGGCACTTAGCAAAATGATTAGTAGCAGATGTTGGAAACTTTTCAAGATTATTGGCTCCCGTACAAGTAATGCGTGGAAGGTTTGTCTTTAATCAGGAGATTATAACTTGCATTTTTCGGGTTGTCCTTGAATTTTTTATTCTAAAAATACTAAATTCAAATTGGAAAACTATTGAATTATATAGGCTAAATAGGGGTTTTGGGGAAAGGTTTGATTGATTTTGCAGGGAATTTGATCCATAATAAGAAATCACTTTCATTAAAAATATTTTTTCCAAGAGGGGTTTATGAAGATCATTTCTCGAATTATGGCATTGTTAGTAGCGGTATTTTTTGCGGGTTGTGCGGGTCAGACTGGAAGTACTACAGCGTCTAATTCCAGCACAGGTAAAGCACTAACAATTACTCAACCGGCTACGCTGACAAATGTTAGCAGTCCGTTAAAAGTTTGTATGGCCACCAATGGTTATACAGTAGAGCCTGCTAAAAAAGGTGTGAATGATGGCAAAGGCCACCATCACCTGATTATAGATACAAATATTCCCGCAGACTTGAGCCAGCCGATTGCCAAGGATGACACCCATATTCACATGGGCGATGGTTCTACCTGTAAAACCATTAACTTGGCCAAAGGCCAGCACACCATTACGGCCCTTTTTGCACAGGGCAACCATGTACCTTATAACCCACCGGTCACAGATTCTGTAACCGTTCGTGTGGTGCAGGTAAATTAATTTAATCTGGGCTACTGGATTAAACTGAAAATTCCACCTCCGGTTCGGGGGTGGAATTTTTTTTGTTATTTTCTGATCTTAGAGAGAATTAGATATCCTTGAATCTCCCATATAGTTTCTTGCGGAAGGCGTATGTCAGAATTAGTTAAAACTCCTGTGTTTGCGGATGACAACTTAATCAACCTGTACCACCTGAACGAGATGTACCAGAATGTCGCGACGGAGGCTTCCAGGAGAATGCAGGAGACTCTCCAGATTAATGTTCCCATCAGCTCAGGAATCTGGGGGGGTACATATCTTATTGCCCATCCTAACGGCTTGGCAAGAAGACGCATCTGGAGGCTCTATTGCATCGTTAACCTTCCGCAGAATTCCCCATTGGACAAGCATGCAAATCTGGAGAAGCTGGTTTCAATTTATTGCGATGTGTTCAAAGAGGCGTTTTCACCGCAGTTGGAGTTGAAGCTGAATATGTGGGGTGGCCGCCTTCCCTACAGTAATTCGGCAAAACCAAGCCTAACTCTGCACATGGAAGACACTACCGAAACGGTGAGATGGCTTAGGGCCTTCTTCGTTTGGAATCATACCCCATGGGAAGAGTCTATCATTTGCGATACGGTAAGGATCCTCAAAGAATATAAAGAGTTTTTTGATTTGAAAAAAGGTCCGGAGGTCAAAGACCCAAAAGAAATTAAATACCTTCTTCAGGATATTATAATTATCTACCGTACCCTGCAAAATGCCTGCAGTGAAGATTTTCAAGAGCATGCCAACCCGATCATTGCGAAAATGATGGAACATTTTTTGTCAGGTCTGCATGATCGCGGAGATATTGTCGACCTTTATGAACTGGTTTATAAAAACGCCTTAATTTATGGTTTTGAGGAAAGTTTGGAAGGTCCCTACAAGAAAGCCGGTCTCGATATTCATTCTCTGGAAAACTGGCCTGTGGAAAAAATCAACTGGGTGCCTGATGAGTTGAAGGAAAAGCTAGTTCCTCCCATTCAGCAGGTGTTTGCCGGGTTTAAAGCAGAGTTAGAAAAAGAGAAGCATTAAAACTACAATTCTGAGAAATATATCAGGCCTTCAAAGCTGAAACAAAATCTTCCAGGCTTTCAAAAATCAGGTCGGCCTCATCAAAGTTTATATTCTGATTCAGAGGATTTCGCAAAATGATGCAGGGCATTCCTGCTTCTTTAGCCGCATAAAGTCCCTTTAGAGCGTCCTCCAGAACAAAGCATTCAGAAGGGGCGCATCCTAGTTTTTCAGCCGCGTTTAAAAAAATATCGGGATGCGGTTTCTCTCTGGAGGCAGATTCCTTGCCGAGAATAACCGGGAATAAATCTGATGCACCAGCATTTTCGAGGATGTATCGAATATCTTTGGCCCAGGACCCTGAGGCAATGGCCAATTTATGTTTGAGCGATAACATTTCTACCATGTTCCCGGCCAACGGAAACAGTTTGATTTCTCCACTCTGGCAAAATCGGGAATAGACCTCGAACTTTTGTTTTCTCATGTCAACAGGGTCAACATCCAGTTTGAGATCATGGCGTTCGATTTCTCCCGCAATTCCTTTTCCCTTCGAGGTCCACTCGACCCAATATTCCTCTTTATTCAAGGTGTGCCCGTAACGTTCAAAAACTTCGTTATAAGCCCGGTAGTGGAAAGGTTCAGAGTCAGCCAGCAGACCATCAAAGTCCAGGACCGCGGCCTTGCTGCTAGTGAGGAGAGAATGTAGTTTTTTTATTGATGAGGATGGATTCGTCATGCTTGATTAGTCCAGAATTTTCCCGAACCGATCGAACCGGACCCAGTTTTCAATGCGATTCCAGGACCAGTAAATCATTAATGCTTTGCCTCGAACTTTTTTAACATTTAAAAATCCCCAATAACGGCTGTCCTGACTATTTTCCCGATTATCGCCCATAACAAAGACATAGCCATCTGGAACCAGAACGGGGCCAAAATCATCTCTGGGAACCAGGGAACCTTCTGAAACGGGGTCGGTATGGCGGGCGTGAGTATCCGCATGAAGCTTGCCATTGATATAAACTTTTTGTCTCCGAACTTCCAGTAAATCTCCTGGCAGGCCGATCACGCGCTTTATAAAATCCCTTCTTTCATCCTTAGGAAATTTAAAAACGATGATGTCTTCTCTTTCAGGAACTTCGGAAAATAAAATGATATCGTCAAACAATTTGATATTGAGAAAAGGAATTTCGTTAGGGATATGCGTTCCATAAGAGAATTTGGAAACCAGAATATGGTCTCCGATAAGGAGCGTGTTTTCCATGGAGCCGGAGGGAATTTTAAACGCCTGAATAATAAAGGTGCGAATCAACAGGGCGAGAAGCAGGGCAATAAGAATGGCTTCGGTATACTCGCGGGCAATGCTCTTTTTGGGTGTTAAGGATTTCTCCTCTGCTTCGTTGATATTATTAGTCATCAGTCCTCAACACTGCAAGAAAGGCTTCTTGGGGAATTTCTACGCTGCCTACCTTTTTCATTTTTTTCTTACCTTCTTTTTGTTTTTCCAATAGTTTGCGCTTGCGGGTGATATCGCCGCCATAACACTTTGCCAATACATTCTTCCTGAGTGCCTTGATCGTTTCACGCGCAATGACCTTGCTGCCTATTGCCGCCTGGATCGCTACCTCAAACATTTGACGGGGTATTTGTTCCTTCAGTTTTTTTGCCAGGTCGCGGCCCTGATAGAAAACTTTATCTTTATGTGCGATCAACGATAATGCATCAACGAGTTCTCCGTTCAAAAGAACGTCCAACTTTACCAGATTGGATGTCCTGAAATCTATAAATTCATAGTCGAAGGAGGCGTAACCTTTGGTGCCTGATTTGAGGCGGTCGTAAAAATTCAGAACGATTTCGTTAAATGGCAGTTCGTATTCCAGCAATACCGTTTGAGGATTCATGTATTCCATCTTTTTTTGAACACCCCTGCGGTCGCGGACCAATGCCATCACTACCCCGATATATTCTTCCGGAACGATAATAGTTCCTATGACGTAGGGTTCCTCGAGATGATCGATATTTTTTTGATCTTTTAATTTAGTGGGATTGTCGATCATCATCGTAATTCCATCCGTGGTAATGACTTTATAAATGACAGTGGGTGCAGTGGTAAGGAGATCGACATTGTATTCACGTTCAATGCGCTCTCTCACTATTTCCATATGTAGTAATCCCAAGAAACCGCACCGGAAGCCAAACCCCAAGGCCGTAGAGGTTTCTGCCTCATATGAAAATGATGCATCATTCAATGTTAGTTTTTTTAACGCATCGCGTAAATCTTCATAGTCTTCACCGCTAATGGGATACAGTCCGCTGAAAACCATCGGTTTGACTTCTTTGTAACCGGGCAAGGGTTTATCGGTAGGATTTTTGGCATGAGTAATGGTATCTCCCACCTTAGTCTGATCCAATTGCTTGATATTGGCGACAAGGTAGCCCACCTCTCCGACGCCAAGTTGGGAGCTTTGCACCTGATTGGGGTTGAACGTACCCAATTCCTCGACGAAGAATTGGTTTCCCGTTGCCATCATCATAACTTCTTCACCTACCTTAAGAATTCCCTGTTGAATCTTTACCAACACGACAACTCCACGGTATGCGTCATACCATGCATCAAAGAGTAGCGCCTGCAGCTTTTTTGAATCCTCTCCGGTTGGCGGAGGAATCTGGCGAACTACAGCCTCCATCAATTCGTCTATACCTATTCCTTCTTTGGCACTTACCAGAATTGCTTCGCTGGATTCTATCTGGAGCACATCTTCCAATTGTTCTTTTATAAATTCAGGGTCTGCGCTGGGCAGATCAATTTTATTGATAACCGGTATGACAGCCAGGTCATGTTGCATTGCCAGGTTGAGGTTGGCGATGGTCTGAGCTTGAATGCCTTGCGTTGCATCGATGACGAGCAAAACTCCTTCGCAGGCTGCAAGACTACGGGATACTTCATAGGTAAAATCTACATGGCCGGGAGTATCAATCATGTTGAAGTTATAATTTTCTCCATTGTTAGCCTTGTATTTCAGGTGAACGGTTTGAGCTTTAATGGTGATTCCGCGCTCTCGCTCCAAATCCATATTGTCCAATACCTGTTCTTTCATTTCCCTTTTAGGAATTGCTGATGTGGCAAGAATAAGTTTGTCGGCAAGGGTAGACTTGCCATTATCAATATGGGCAATAATAGAAAAATTTCTTAATCGATCCTGATTCATAATTTGTTCACTGTCCAAAAAGCATTTACATCCCAATATTAGGATTGATTGCTGGGTTTTACGGGTTATCTTTCGGGCAAACCGCGCCGGTAGTCCTTGCTAACAACAGGAATAACGATCAGTGGGTGGGTGAAGGCCGCGCCACTTTCTCGGTGCGAGCCGTGGGAGGAACCTCAATATGTTTAGGGCTAACAGGCAGGGGTTCTTTATATTCCTGCAGATATTTCCACCATTCATCAAACCGGTTTTTCATAGCATCATAATCTTTAGCGTTGTCAATATCAAGGGCTGACCCCGGGTAGGGAACATCCAAAGCCATAAAACGGGTTTTCATGATGGTGCCGATTATTTTTTCCAGCTCTTTTTTGGGATTAAAATTGCGAAAATAATTTACCAGGGAATCGAGTCTCAGATTGGCGAAAAACAGGCATAATTGCAAGCCGATATAGTTTTTATAATGCCTGGCCTTGTCTTTCCCAAAAATGGATAATCCGAACAGGACCAGGTTTTTGAAATTTCTCTGGTAGCGGTACTGGTACATTTTCTGAATGTATTCCCGATTTTCAATCCGCAAGGGTTTAACCAGATGCAGGTTGTTAATCCGGAAGCTATCTTCTTTCAGGTGAAGATAGGCCATTTTTATACCTTGTTTTCCTTCCTTGGGATAAAAATACTTCAATGTTTCACGCGAAACTATTCCCAGGACATGGTCGAAATTTCCCATGTCAGCATGGTCAAGAAAGTATTCCACTTCTTGTGGGGTTATCAGGGGTGCATCGCAGGGAACAATCAATACGGCTCTATCACGGTGAGTATCTGTGTTTGGTGCCTCTCCGTTTTTATCCTTTAAGGACTGGAGAAAAGTGTGCCAGACATTCTCATAAAGGTTGGTTCTTTGTTCAACAATGTGAATGCGTTTGGGAGAGTTTAAATCAACGCGTCCTGAAAGAAACACCTGATCCAGTTTTTTCTTTGGGCCTACAATATAGATATCCTGAATGGTTTCTACTTTTTGCAAAGATTCGACAATATAATGGATTAAGCATTTCCCATTAATTGTTAAAAATGCTTTGTTCTGATGATGAACCTTGTAGCTGGCTTTCCCCTCTCCTGCTACCAGGATTGCATCATATTTTTTTTGACCGTTCATTGAATCCATACAAAAAGAACCCTCTCCATTTTGACTTTATTATAATACCTTGCGCTCAACATTGAAATTGGTTATACACAGGACTTACTTACTTTTTTCAAAATACCAGATTTTCTGAATATGTCGACTTCTTCCAGCCTGAAAACCACCCCATTGACTGCTATTCATAAAGAGCTAGGGGGCAAGCTCGTTCCTTTTGCGGGTTGGCAAATGCCCATTCAGTTTCAAGGGGTCATTCAAGAGCATCAATGTGTCCGTGATGGTGTGGGTATTTTCGATGTCAGTCATATGGGCGAGATCGAGATCCAGGGACCTTCTGCCAAGAGCTTGATTCAGAAACTGGTGACTAATGATATTGACTCAATGCAGGACAATCAGGCCCTTTATACCCTGATGTGCCTGGAACATGGCGGTGTGGTGGATGATTTACTGGTTCACCGTTTTTCTGAAGATCATTATTTCCTTTGTGTGAATGCCTCAAATACGGACAAAGATTATGAATGGATTTTAAAAAATGCCGGTTCTTGCGATGCAAAGATTCGAAATACCAGTCTGGAGACTGCACAATTTGCTGTTCAAGGAAAAAACTCTGAGCCTTTGTTGCAAAAATTATGTGAAATCTCTTTAAGTGAGATCAAATATTACCATTTTAAAAAAACAAAAATTCACAATTGTGAAAGCATCATTGCACGAACCGGATATACCGGTGAGGATGGTTTTGAGATTTATATTGATGCGGATCACGCCGAACCTGTTTTCAGGGCCATTCTTGATGCCGGAAAAGACTTTAATCTTCAGCCCATTGGCTTGGGAGCTAGGGATACGTTGAGAATGGAAATGGGATATGCCCTTTATGGTAATGAAATCAATGAGAAATCTAAACCACTAGAGGCTGGGTTAGGTTGGGTCATTAAATTAGGCAAAAAGGATTTCATAGGGAGGGCAGAGCTTGAAAAACAAAAACATGCAGGAAACAAACGCAAACTGGTAGGAATCCGCCTGCTGGGTCGAGGAGTGCTGCGCCCACATTACCAGATTTTGAAAAATGGGGCTCCCGTAGGGGAGCTGACCAGTGGAACTTTTTCTCCTTCCTTGAATACTGGGATCGGATTATGTTATGTATCCTCTGAATATGCAGAACCGGGAACGCAACTGGACGTGGAAATCAGAAAGTTGAGTGTACCCGCTGAGGTGGTCAAGCCGCCTTTTTTACCAACACGCGTCAAAAAATAAATAATCTCTATTTTTATCGGAGGCATTATGGAGGTCCCCAAAGATTTATTGTATACGCTTGAACATGAATGGATACGTGTTGATGGCAAGAGTGCTGTGATCGGTATAACCCAATTTGCGCAAGAACAATTAGGTGATATTGTTTTTGTCGAACTGCCTGAAATGGGGACCCAACTCGAAAAGGAAAGTCCGTTCGGAGTTGTGGAATCGGTGAAAACCGTATCTGATCTTTATGCCCCGGCAAACGGTAAAGTCACAAAAGTGAATAAGGAGTTGGAGACCAACCCGGAAATGGTTAATATTGACCCCTTCGGTGCAGGATGGATTGTTGAAATTGAACTTTCCAGCGAAGAAGATCTTAAAACGCTTCTCGACCCAGATGCCTATATCGAACAATGCGAAAAGGAGTTGGAATAAGTCTTTCCTCTCCTCTGACCCTGACCTATGCGGTACATCCCTCATACAGAACAGGATATCAGGCTGATGCTTGCCGATATCGGTGTGCAAAATATCGATGCCTTGTTCGATAGCATTCCAGACTCTTTAAAACTAGCAGACACCTTGCTGGATTTGCCTGAGAGTCTGTCTGAAAGTGAGTTGACTGAATATTTTAAGCGGCTCCAGAAAAAAAATGCTACGGCAGAAGATTTTTCCGTTTTTCTGGGAGCCGGAGCGTACCACCATTTTTCTCCAATTTTGATCGATCATTTAATTTCCCGCGGTGAATTTGCCACCAGCTATACCCCTTATCAGCCCGAAGTTAGTCAGGGAACTCTCCAGGCCATTTATGAGTTTCAAACCCTGATCTGTATGTTGACGGGAATGGAGATCGCTAATGCTTCCATGTATGACGGGGCTTCAGCCCTTGCCGAAGCGGTGGTAATGTCTAATCGGGTCAACCGCCGCACAGAATTTCTGGTATCCCAGGCGGTCCATCCTGAATATCGAAAAGTGACTGAAACCTACACGCGGGGAAGCAGCTTCAGCCTTAAGGAAATCCCTGTTAACGAAAAAGGAAAAACAGATATCTCTAACATTGTTGCGAACCTGTCAGAGAATACTTCTGCCGTAGTACTGCAATCGCCAAACTTTTTAGGAACGGTAGAAGAATATGCCTCGTTGAAGCAAACACTATCTGAAAATGGCACTCTCCTGATCGTCGCTGTAGCGGAAGCGTTATCGCTGGGTATCCTTCAGGCACCGGGAGTGCATGGTGCAGATATTGTGGTGGGGGAGGGGCAGTCGTTAGGTTTGCCGGTCTCTTTTGGGGGACCTTATGTAGGTTTCTTTGCAACACGGGAAAAATTTTTAAGACAAATGCCGGGGCGCCTGGCTGGAGAAACAGTGGACCAGAATGGGCAGCGGGCTTATGTCCTGACCTTGTCTACTCGGGAACAGCATATTAGGCGTGAGCGAGCCACCTCCAATATTTGCACCAACCAGGGCTTGTGTGCTCTGGCAACTGCCATTTTCATGTCCACCTTGGGAAAACAGGGATTTCGTGAACTGGCTGTGCTGAACTTGAGAAAAGCTGACTATTTAAAAAACCGTTTGGCCCATGTTCCTAATTTCAATATTCGCTTTTCTACTGACACGTTTAATGAGTTTGTCCTTGAATGCCCCCGTCCCGCTGAGGAAGTTCTAAATGCCTTGAGGCAGGAGCGTATTATCGGAGGCTATCCCTTAGAGTCCTATTACCCGGACTTAAAAAACTGTCTACTGGTGTGTGTAACGGAATTGAATACCCGTGAGGAAATGGATCGCCTGGTCGATAATCTAGAAAAGCTTTAATCCCACCCAAGAGGTCATCTCACTGCTTGAAGACCGCGTTGGTGAAAAATTTAAAACTATTCCATCCATGACTCTGGATTAGGGGGTTCTTCAACCAGTTCAAGTTGTTTGCCAATCATACTTCGTATCTTGCTGCTAAAGAAAAACCAAACTATTTTCATGCCGAAGGTTGTAGCCAATTCGGCCTTCAATAGGTGCATGACCCTGTCTCGAAGTAATACGCGAGGTTTAGTATCTGCTTCTTTTAATCTGGCCTCAGAAAAGTTTCCCCATTCCGTAGGAATTTTATAGTCTTCAACTGAATCTGAGGTGCCAGGTTTCATCTCCATTTCGTAGGGGGCGAGGAACTCCTTTAACAATTCATGAGCTTTGATTCGTCCTTTTCGGTAGTCATATTCCCGCCAGTCCTTTTTAAAAAAACCAAGAAAAGCAAATAACTCATCTCCGGCAGTTTGCTCTTTTTTTGAACCGATCAAGGCAAACTGGATATTGAGTTTGTTATTGATCCCTGCCGCATTGTCGAGAATAAATATGCTATAGGAGAGAATTTCTTTCAAAGCCGGAATAGCCAACGTGTTGTGAAATCTCTGATTTCTTCTTATGATATTTCCGAGGTCCCTTTTTAAAATTGTTTGGTTGTCGTCCGCATATTTAGTGGGGTTATATTCTCTTTTTTTATCGATAATGGCGTTTGCCTGATCTTTTAATGTCTGTGAGATTGCGTGCTGTTCAGTTTGGCTTGAGCTGTTAATGAGAGATGCTAATATTCCATAATAGTTTTTTGCCCAATCTATTTTGTTGTTCGTGTGATCTGCTCGCATCCAGTCTTTGGCGTCAATCTCTCCTAAAGCCATTTTGACCCAATTCACTAAATATTCTTTGAAAGGCTGGTTGGCAGAAATCGGGTCCGGATGTGAGCGCGACTTATTAACGTTCGGATCAACCAGAATGAATATACGATCCGGATTTTCTTCTTCTTCATCCGCCTCTTTAGCAAGTTTGATAGCTTCTTTTAGAGGCTCATTATTGAACATGCCTCCATCAATAAATGCCAAAGGGTCTTTGAAAAAATCAGGATTTTTTATCGCCTGGGTTGACCCGGGATAATCTTCAGGTTTCCGCTTTACCGGTTCGCTTTGAAATGCAATAGGAAAACTTCCGCTGGCAATGGCTTCGGAAACCATTTGGTTCCATTCCTCTGTGTTTTTAAATTTGTTCGCAAAAAACTTGTTGCGGGCAAAATCAGAAAAGAATGTTGTGGGAAACATGGAGCCTTTTTTAGGGACCTGATAGGGAATTTCATAATCAATCCCGTTCATATTGCTCATCGCAAAACTGGTGCGAAGCGGTTTGTCACCAGAAGGGGCAAAGCTTGCCGGGCCATTAGACTTTGTAGGTAAAGCTAGATACTCCCTGGCAATTTGCCTTATTATATTTTTTGATAATAATGCGTTTTCAGGTGGATCTTCCAGAAGATGGACGATGTCAATCTTATCCACCCATGCGTCATGCAGGTTCTTCTTTAAGTTAGGGTAATCGTACATCATGATCCGCGCGACCATGGCTGCTGTTAACGACCCGGCGGAAGCGCCGGTAATGACATCCAGCTCATAGGCGTTCCCGTTCCCTTCTTCATTGGATTTTTTATTCAATTTATCCAGAGCGTAAAGAAGTTCTGTTAAAGCTCCAGCTTCATAGCTACCCAGAGACACAGCCCCGGCGATAATCAGCGCGACCTTTTTCATATTTCTTCCTCCTATATGAATAAAAGATATTCCATAGCCAAATTTTGTTCGCAAATTGGCTGTAGCTTTTCATTAGATTGGTAGCAAACTCTATTCCGAATAGGGATTTAAGTCAATAAAGTTTTGCTTTTCCAAATATTTTGGTTAGCGGCTGGATAGCTGGTTGGAAAGTTCTTCGGCGGGATAGGTCAGAATTTCTGCCAGGGTTGGGTGGTAATGCGGTATTCCCGCAAGGTCTTTAACTGTGCCGCCAAAATGCATGAGCGTGATGAGTTCGTGAATCAGTTCTCCCGCTTCCGGTCCTACAATATGTCCTCCCAAAACTTTTCCTGATACCGGATCGCAGAGCAGTTTCACATGTCCATGCGTTTCCCCCAGGCACATCGATTTGCCATGATCGTCAAAAGGGTGGGACGCAGCCAGGTATGCAATATTACCGGCCTGACATTCTTTTTCGCTCAACCCCACACTGGCTACTGCCGGGTCGGTAAACACCACTGAGGATTTGAGGCGATCATCGACCTCTCGCTCACTTTCAGGGTGTGTGGCGTTATACCCGGCTACTTCTCCCTGCTGAATGGCGATATGAACCACCTCATGAATCCCATTTACATCACCCACAGCAAAAATATGAGGCTGGTTGGTTTTCATTTTTGCATCCACAGAGATGCGGCCATTATGAGTTTCGACGTTTGCGGATTCGAGGTCGAGCCCATCAATATTTGGTCTACGCCCAAGGGCTTGAAGGATGGTCTGGGCGCGGACACTTTTTTCTTCCCCTTCATGCTGAAAGTAAACGGTAGCGCCATCTTGCTCTTTCTCTGCCCTGAGAATATTTGTTCCGGTATAAAGGTTCATTCCTTCCTGCCTGAAACGGTGTTCAACCGGTCGGGCCAGGTCTTCATCACCTTTGGATAAAATGTGCGGGCTTCTTTGCAAAAGTGACACCTCTACGCCAATGCGCAAAAAAAACTGAGCCAATTCTACAGCCACTGCGCCAGCACCTAGAACAATGACCGACTTTGGGGCTTCCCGCATTTGCAAAACGTCATCGCTGGTGATGAAGCCGGTTTCCTTGAGTCCCGGAACCGGATAATCTGCAATCACAGAACCGGTAGCCAAGATGAATGATTTTGCTTTTAGGGTTTGATCTCCCACGCGGACTTCATGGGGAGAGATAAATTCTGCCCGTTCCTGAATGAGGGTAAACCGTTCGTCTTTTAATTGCTGGATTCGATAATCTGCGAAATCTTGAATGAGTTTATTTTTGCGGTCGTTGATAGCGGGTAGGCAGGCCTGGGGGTCAACAGGTTGAATACCAAACTCCTCGGCCCGGCGCATCAATGCCATGATATCCGATGAACGCAGAATCGTTTTGGTGGGCATACAACCCTTGAGAATACACAAACCTCCCAAAGGGCCGGGATCGATGATGGCTACCCGGGCTCCAAGCGATTGAGCGGTAGAAGCAGCTGAATAGCCGGCAGAACCTCCCCCGATAATCGCGACATCAAAATCCATAAAGAGCAATCCTCAGAGAGTCTGGCAGTCTTCAGGAGTAAGGTTGAATTCTCCACCGCATTCTTGAATCAGGTCGCGAGCATTTTTTTCCATAAACTCATCCCCTGTCTGCTTGAAAAGGTCTGCAGCTTTAACAAGGTGATGAATGGTTTCCTTGCCAGATTTGATCCCATAATAAAGCATCGCCAGGTTGCTGTGTGCTCGGCCAAATTCTGGGTTTATACGAATGGCTTCTTTATAATGTTTGAAGGCTTCTTCCATCTCGCCTATAAAGTTGCTGACCACCGCAAGGCTGTAATGAACCATAGGAGCCTCAGGTTTTAAGCGTAAGGCCTCCCGAAAAGATTGGCTAGCCTCCAGGTTCATACGGAGTTTTCCTAAACGTATCCCCAGATTGAAATGGGCCAGGAAATGATCCGGGTCCAGTTCAATGGCTTTTTTATAAGATTCGAAAGTCTTGCGGTCATCACCCAGCTTACTGAATGCCAGGCCATCCTGAAAATGTTCTTCCGCAGTTTTTTCCGATTGCTGTTGTGAAGGCATAAATTTCCTCTATCTTTCTACTGAATGGTATGAATTAATGACATAAATTGAAAATGGATTGGTACTTATGCTACCTTATTGCCCCCTGATAATGCAACCCAGACCATGTTTGTAGGGGAAATAGCTCATTTAATAAAAGTTTTTTAAAAATAGAAAGTTGTTATGGCAATAGAACCAGGAACTGAAGAAGAAAGGCTCATGCTGGGCCAGTGGATCAAAAGAGGTCAAAAACTCATTGTAGGGACATCCGCAATGGGGGACTCCTATTTAGACCCAAATGTCAAAAGGGAGGAAGATATTGAGAAGAAATCTGTAGAATACGTTGCTTTAGACCATAAGGTTGCTGAGGAACTTCCTCACCTGAAAGGTAAATTCCGCTGGGATCTGGAAAAATATTACCGCGACCGTTTTGGTCCTTACCTTCCTCAGGATTGATCATGTCTCGACTCAAAATTTCGGATATCTGTGACGCCCCGCCAGAAGGAACCGGGAAACAAATTCACTTTGAACACCTTTACACAGAGATCCCCTATGTTCTTGGCCTGTTTCAGGTCGAAGGGAAATTCTACTGCATTACCGACCAGTGTCGCTGTTGCGAAGGAAGCTTGGGAAAGGGTGTTGTAAAAGGATTGTTCGCCTTTTGTAATAAAGATGAGTGTGGTTGGAATGTTAGAAAAGGATATTGTAAATTCAACCGCTCCGATACCACCCCCACCTATAAAGTGGCTGTTGAAGAAGACGGCCTCTACATCGATATCTAACCGGCGTAGTCGCCGGTGGCAATTTGCAATATCATGTTTGGGCTAGCAAGAGGTTGGCTCGGCTGATGAACAAGCTCCTGCCCAATCCCCCTGATAAGGGGAGGATGGGTTTATTTTAAAAATACAGAATTTTTCAGGTATTTCATGAGTCTGGACTTAACCAAAAAAGTGGTTACTGTGCGTCCTGATCAAACCATCGCGACAAAACAGAACCTGCCCTATTATGTTGGCATCTCTACCGAGACCACCGGGGCTGTTGGACTGTCGATGAATCTTGTAGTGATTCCTCCGGGCGGGTCACCTAAAGCTCATTATCATAAAGATTTTGAAACGGCAATTTATTTATTGAAGGGCAGGGTCGAAACAAAATTTGGTGAAAACCTGAAAGAGTCGGTGATCAATGAAGAAGGAGACTTTGTATATATTCCTCCCGGTGTGCCGCATAAACCTGTGAACCTGTCTGACAGTGAACCGGCCCTGGCTATTGTTTCCCGCAATGACCCCAACGAGCATGAGAATGTCGTTCCCTATGGCTCGTAGCTCAATCACCCAGAAAAAATCTAAATATCGCGAATGGTTTGTTGCAAAAGTGGTTTCAGGGCCCCCTTCGCTTTAATTTAACTAGCCTGTGTCAAACTATCCATCAAGTTGAGCTTGTTTTTAGGCTGGAAGTATTCTGGAAGATGTTAAATGTTTGACGTTTTTTCATGTTCAATGGTATGCCTTTAACATGTTGAAAAGCTTGACAGTTTTATGGTTTTGGTTATAATGTCCCCAGATTATGAAGATAAAACTCGACACAGAAAGTTTTAACATTATTGGTGAAAGCCCGCAGATTCGTGAGGTTTTTGACATTGTGGGACGGGCTGCGGGTTCCCAGAGCACCGTAATGATATACGGAGAAAGCGGAACAGGAAAGGAACTGATTGCCAGGGCTTTGCATTTAAATAGCCCAAGAGCGTCCAAACCTTTCATCGCTGTTAACTGCGCTGCCATTCCCCATGACTTGCTTGAAAGTGAGTTATTTGGATATGAAAAAGGCGCATTCACAGGTGCTGTGAACGCTCGTATTGGTCGTATTGAGCTGGCGAATCAGGGGACCATATTTTTTGATGAAATAGGAGATATGCCGCCGCCTTTGCAAGTGAAACTGCTTAGAGTTTTGGCGGAAAGGGAGGTCGATCGTATTGGGAGCACAAAGTCCACACCCGTCGACATCCGTGTAGTTACTGCGACTCACCGGAATCTGGAAGTAGCCATCGAGGAAGGGCGGTTCCGGGAAGATTTGTATTACCGTCTCAATATCATTCCTCTCGAACTTCCCCCGTTGCGAGACCGAAAAACAGATATTCCGCTATTGGCGGGTTATTTTCTCAATCAGTTCAATGGGGCGGGAAGCACCAAAACTATTAGTGATGAAGCCATGAACATATTGGTGAACTATTCCTGGCCGGGCAACATTCGTGAGTTGGCGAATTTCGTGGAACGCATGGTGGTCTTGAGCATTGGTTCGACCATCACCCCAAGGGATTTGCCAGATAAAGTTTTGGGCGAAGTCCCCAAAGAAAAATGGACATCTCTTAAAAATGATTCGGAGCCGACAGGAAATCCGGCCCAGCTTCTTCAACAATCGTTAAAGCAATCCTTCCATGTGGGAATTCCTGATGAGGGCATCAACCTGAAAAAACTTGTCGAAGATTTCGAAAAAGAACTTCTCATCGAAGCGTTGGAAAAAACCGGTTGGGTCAAAAACAAAGCGGCAACTTTATTGAGCCTCAACCGTACCACCCTGGTCGAAAAACTCAAAAAACTTAAAATTACAAATCCACCGGTGTAGCTCCCGGGCGGGGGCTAATGGGCCACAAGGCTACGCCTTGAGGAAATGAATACGCGATATTCTTTCCTGGGCTTTTACCCTTTTAAACTGTGGAAGAATAATTACACCTGCTTAGAGGGATAATTATTCTATCCTGCTAAGGGATTATTCGATGCGGGCGTTTGCGAGTTCCTGAGCGACCTTGGTGATATCCTTAACAAATTTCTCGAAAGCCTGATCAGATTCTTTGTGCTGGGTCTGCTTTCGGATTTGTTCTCCATTGGCGTCAATGACAAGATCCAGGACATTGATCCCAGGAGTCACATGGTGTTTTCTAATTTCTACTCTAATTTCATTGACTTCCATAGGTTCCTCTCCGAATTAAACAGCAGATGATTTTTGTATTTTAAGGAACCCCTTTAATATCATTTCGGGATAAGTCGGTCAAGACCTCTATGAAGAAAATGGTCAGGAGGGGTCATAGTTTCTATCAAGCCGAGATAACCATTAGCTAGCCAGATTGAGATATTGCGTGTTGCCAGCGGTGGTTGTCCGCTAGACGGTGAAATCGAGGAGGCGGGATCTGGTTTGTTCGTTCTGAAGTTGGGATGACAGCGCTCGGATCGATGTTTCAAACCGCAACAATCCTTGCTGGAGGTTAGTGATTTCTTCGGCCAGGTCAGTGTCAGCCAAGCCGGATTCACTCTGGGTCAGGTTTTCTATCTGAATATTCAGGCTGTTAGCGGTACTTGCCAACCGGTTGCCGACTGCTCCCACTTGCCCCCGAGCCGCACTCAGGGTTTGGGAAGCCTGTTCAAAATCATCAACCGCTTGTAGAGCACCCTGAGCCGTTGAAACATCTGAGTTAGCAATTCCTAAGGATTGGGTGCTGGTGCTTTCCACCACATTGAGGCTGATTTGGTTGTCTGGTCCTGACCCGGTCCCGGCTTGAATATTTACAGGGTCTGCATTTTGCCCCAAGGTACCGTCCAGCAGGTTTCTATCATTAAACTGTAGGGAGCCTGTAATGCGGTCAATTTCGCTCTGGATTTGACCAAACTCCTGATTCAACGTCTCTCTTTGCGAATCATTGAGTGTGCCATTGCTAGACTGTATGGCCAATTCCCGACCCCGATTAACCAAGTCAGCGATACCAGCCAGTCCCCCATCAGCGGTGCGGACAAAATTGGTGCCAGATTCCACATTCTGGACAGATTGGGTCAGGGCACTGATATCTGATTGTAACTGAGCAGATAATGCGCTAGCCGCAGGGTCGGTTCCTGCTTGGTTCAGTTTTCGACCCGAAGCAATACGCTCCAAAGAGCCTTGCAAACTGGATCGGTTTCTGTTGATCGAATTCAGTAACTGGCTGAAATTTGCACCACTTACGGGGTCAACCATTTCGCATCCAAGGTTAATGGGTTAATCAATCTAAGATAAAGCTCTTCAACCGGCTTGTCAATGCAGGTGGAATAAAAGACTGTTGGTTGCAATGCCCTTGCTGGCAGACTAAAATTGCACGGTGAACCTCCGTTGGAAAGGAGCAATGCCTTTATACCCCGCTGGGGTACAACGAGCCATTGCTATCTGCCTCCACGGCTAGTGCCATGAATTTTTTTTGAGGAGAAATAATGAGAATTTCCATTAATGGGGCGGAAACGGAAGAATCATCTTTCCAGGGAGAAACCCTGAAGGAAGTGCTGGACGAGATTGTAAAAAGCCATTCAGGTACTTATATTAGAAGAGTCTGGCTGGATGGGCAGGAAGTTTCTTCCAGTGCCCCAGATACTTTAATGTCCGCTGTATCAAGCGTTGAATTACTTGAGTTGGAACTGGCCGATCTGAAAGATTTGATGGCCAATAACCTTAGCAACGCAAAGGAATATCTCGAAAAGCTGATTCCTGGTTTTCAAAAGGCCGCAGACTTATTTCGCATGGGCAACGAGCAAGAGGCGCACAAGTTTTACCTGCAAATTCTGGATGGCATTGATTGGATCTCCCAGGTTGTTCAGACTGTTGTTAATTCTCGGAATAAAGAACTTGAAGGACAGGACTTGAAAGATCGGCAGGAAAGGTTGACGGGTTTAATGACCCAAATGCTGGAGGCCAACCAAAATCAGGATTGGGTTTTGTTAGCCGATTTGCTGGAGTATGAAATGATTCCTTTTTATGAAAATTGGCAAGAAGCACTTTCCAAAATGGAAGCTTGAGAAGAAAACCTGGCTAATGGCCCAAAAATATTTAAGTGTTATTTTTCAATATTTTAGGGGTCTGGGTCTGCTTTCTTCCAGCAGGTGAGTTGGGGAGTCTCAAAATTTTTACAAAAAAGTCTAAAATTTAAACTAAAGTTTCAGGAGCTTTAGCCGATAGAGAATGTGTAGACCTGCATCTTGATTTTGTAGAGGTAGGTTTTATAGGAAGTTGTTCCAGGAAAAGGACACTTTCTGATCTTTTCTCTTATCGAAAAATAAATCTGAAACTTTAATCGGGGACGGGTTTTTTTGAGGTTGGAGGCAAGATCGCGCCCCCCCAAGGATCGGAAATAAAAAACATTAAAGTGCGTTTGTTAAGAAAGGAATAAGCCATGGAAGATGTCAATTTTCCTTTGGACCAGGGTCAGGTGACCAGTGCGCTACGTGGTTTACAAGAGGCTCGAGATGAAAGTTCGCGCCCACGCCGTTTGGAAGACAGCGAAGAAGAATTTAGGAATGCTGAAACCAGCGAAGATGATGAGGCAGAGCAAGCGTCTCAGGCTGAGCGTAGAGTAATTGCTGAAGACCGGGTTGAAGTAGCCGAGCAAGCCCAACAGCAGGACCAAACTGTGTCAGCTAGGGTTGATGAGAACCAGGAGGTAGAAATACAGGATCAAACATCGACAGAGGAGCAGCAGGCGGAAGTTGACCAAGAGAACCTCCGGCCTCTGGAAGTAGCCAGAGAATTTGGGATTGATCCCAGAGGTGGGATTCCAAGTGCATCCGAACAGGTGGAAGATGGATTTAGAACGGGCAATGACGTGGCAGATCCTAACCGGATCGATGAGGTTCAGAATGCTTCCCGGGTTGACAGTGTTGCAGAGGGGGCAGAGCGAGTGAATGAGGAGGCGGTTGAGTTGGAGCAAGAGAACCCAGCGCGGCCGTTAGAAGGTACTCCCAGTAGTCGTGATGTGGCTGAGGATGGGGGAGCCGGTTTTCAGAGCCGGGCAAACCTTGAAGCAAGCTTTAATGCTGATCCTCCATCGCCTGAGGAAAGGTCTGCGGAAAATTTGGAGCAGAGACCAGAAGTTGATGCCAGAATTCAGCAACGTGTTCAGGATGATAGAGCGGCAGAGGAAGAAACTCGGGTCAGAAATGAACCTGCTTTGGAATCACCGCCGCCAGAAATTGACCCGGTTGAACCGCCAGTTGAGCCGCTACGGGAGGCTGTAGATAATAATCCCTTACGAGGTCCTCGGCCTTCTGAATTAAGAGAGGATGATGCTTCGGCTGTGGAAACCGAGCGTGGACAGAATATCAGTAATTTAATTTAAACGAACCGCCCCGCCAGCGACATGCTGTTTGGGCCTTACTAGGACAACTCATCAAGAGGAGACAACCTGTAACCGGGATAACCCATCGTATTGAATAGGATCTCGAAATTTATTGGTATGGTTTGCGGCCTGGTCCAATAATTTTCGAAGGTTCGGTTTTCGACTTGAAGCCCTTTTAGGGTCCTGTTATCTCGACCCCGCTTTTGCCTTACGGCGAAAGTACGTGGTCAAGATGTAGCACGCGACACCGACGAGGCGGGCGTTGTATTTTTTTCCGGTCTAACGGCACGATTCCGTTCTTGATGTGTTTTTCGACATTTTCGACTAAACACTTTAATGGCGAAACGTATTTTTCTTCGCCAGACCGGAAAGAA
>JABHBK010000048.1 GCA_018673915.1 Nitrospina sp.
AAAACGAGAAAGCTCGCGGTACAAGAAGGACGAAAAAGAGATTCTTGTTTATTTTAAGAATGGCTTCAAAATGCGAACCCGAGATAATTCTTTTCAGTTTCAAGCGGGTGGACGCATCATGCACGATTGGGGATTTTTTAGCGAAGACTCACAATTCGCATCGAACATCGGCAATCAAGAAAACGGCGCTCGTTTTCGTCGTGCCCGTTTTTTCATGGCTGGTATGCTCTATAACACGGTCAAGTTTAAATGGGATATTGATGTAGATGGCGGTACCAAAGGTGTGACATTCAAAGATATGTATATTGCCATTCCTCATATTCCTGTACTGGGGACTTTTCAAGTGGGTCATTTCAAACGACCGGCTTCCTTAGATTCGATCACCAGTTCTAAATATCTAACATTTATTGAGCGTTCCCTGACCAATACGTTCTTCAAAACTCGAAATACGGGCTTCGCATTTTTTAATCAACATTTTGATAAAAGACTCACATGGTTCACTTTCCTCAATCAAGAAACGGGAGAACGGCCCCCAGACTTCAGGACTGATGGCGATTGGAATGTTACCAGTCGTATTACCGGGTTGCCTTATATCAGTGAAGATGGAAAACGTTGGGTGCATTTGGGAGCCAGTTGGAGTTATGAGAAAGCAACCGATAATTCAGTGACATTTAATGGCGCGCGTGATTCAGAAGTAATCGGTAGTGCATTGTTGACCACCGGGGCGATTGTCGCTGAGAGATACAATATCGTTGGTCTAGAATCTTCAGTGAACTGGAACCAGTTCAGCGTTCAAGGTGAGTATGTGAATACTCAGGTAGATCAAGGGGTGGATACTCGCGGAGAGTTGGATGCCTTCTATGTACAAGGAAGTTGGTATCTGACTGGTGAAAATCGACATTATTCTCGCAAAAAAGGTGCAGTCGGTCGATTCAGACCGAACCAGAACTTTAGCTGGAATAAAAAATGGTCAAAAGGACATGGCATGGGTGCATTACAACTGGCTGTCCGTTATGCCGAGTTGGACTTGAATGATGCCAGCGCAGGCATTGCGGGGGGAGAGCAAGAAAGTTTGACCGTCGGGCTGAATTGGGAATTAAACCCCATGTCGCGCATCATGTACAACTATGTAAATGCCGATTTCACCAGCGGAGCCGGGGCAGATAATGGAACCCTGACCTCTAATGTGATTCGCTTTCAGGTGGATTTCTAATAACACTTAGAATCATCTGCATAATAAAAAGTTCTCGTAAAATAAAGTCTAAGTTTGTCGGAGAGTGAGCCCTAATTTTTTAAGGCCCTCCTCCCGGCAACCCCTCAGGAAGTTGAATAACACAGGCTCTAGAAGAGTTTTGTTGAAAAATAGACACCCATAAAAAAGGCTTACAGGACAATTCCTGTAAGCCTTTTTTATATGGCAAGCCCGGTAGGATTCTCGAACCTACGACCAACGGATTAGAAGTGTTAAATTAACGTTTTTCGGAAGTTCTTGATTTCAGGCTGGTTTCCCTTATCTGCTTTGTTTTTAGGTGTTTTGAAGTGCTCTGCATGTTCCATCAATTCTATTAAATCCGCCTCGTTGGGAAACATCTATCATAATTTTATCATAGTCTGAATCTGCCTTATTTTACTGCACGCCAAGATTCGGAGGATAAACATGGACTATGATCCAACAATCTTTTTTATTACCCCGAGTGGTAAGTTTTTACTCCGCCCATGATTAGGATTAGCTACTGCCTTTCTACCTCCAATTTGTACGTTGCATGACATCCTACACAGGAGTCCATAATTGAATTAACTTCGTTTAAAATTTCTCTGCTACTTTTCCCTTTAATATTATCAGCCAAAATATCAAATGATTTATGCACACCCATTCCTATAGTCTTAAACTCCAATGGGAGCTTTAGTATTAATGCAGGGTTTACATCCTGTGCCACTGCCATGCCACTCCCCCTTGCAGCAACCTTGACCTCTTCAAAATTATCGTTAGCAAGTCCGGATATAATTCCCTGAAGGCCTTCCAGCAATAATCTCATTTCACTTAAGACGAAATCTCTTTCAACCGGAAGCAACGTGATTCCCACTCTGGTATCGACCTTTTTTGCATTGCCATATATTACTTTGTAACCAATAAAGCTGGCTGAGATTACCCATAAAACCATTAACCCTAGGGCCATTTTTTTTCACATTATTGAATCCTGTTTCTGAAGTAATAAGATCGTACTTTAGTACCATTTTGAGACTGTAACTTAACTTTTAAACTATGGACTTGTGAATAAAGATAGTTATTACCTGACTGCTGATAATTAAAAAGAGGTTTGCTGTCAGACAAAAGTGGGCTTTTAGAAAAATATTGTTCCCTAATCATTAGGACTGCTTATTTGCCAAATGACCTTACATATAAAATGACGTGCCAAGCTTCATCCACAGTTAGGATTTGAGGGATAAAAGAAACCATGGCTGTTCCAGGGCTTCCATTTTTCAATACCCATAAGAGCTCACCATCCATACGGGCAGCATGCCAATCTTTATCCGTGAAATTCCGGGGAAGCTTCCCTGTTAGCCCTGGGATGTCCCCCATTCCTTTACCGTCTTTTCCATGGCAAGTCTTACAAAACGCCTTCCCATGAAAAAACGATTTCCCTATTTGAATGTTTTCCGGTGTTGAAGGGAACGGATTCTTCCAAGACCTGGCTTCTTCCATTTGAGCAGAGGGCACACGAGGTTTCAGAACTTCAGGATCAGCCGCTTCAACTCCTAAAGGGCAGAACCCCATACACAATAAATAAAATCCCAAGAACCTTATTTTGCTCCCCACCATAATGATGCTCCTTGATATCAATTCGCAAATAGAGACCACAGGGAAAGCAAATAAAAACCCTCCCTGTGGTTTATTTGGCTATTTTGTTCTAAAAACGTGACCAAGAGAGGTCGGTGTGGTTATTGTTCCATCAGGAACTACTTGATCTTTTCCCCAAAGATGAAAGATCACGCCATCGGTTTTAGCTGCAGCTTCAGCAAGAGCTTTCACTTTTTTAGGATCTTCAACATCAAGAATTACTACTCGGCCAGTATCTATCTCAACTTGATGATCGTGGAACGCTCGATTCCATTGAACAAGGGGAACATTCTTTCTGGCAAGATCTTTGGCAATAAAATATTCGACAGCTACCAATTTTGCATCGGAAGCAGTTGATTCAAACAACATGCACTGAAGAACTTCTCCT
>JABHBK010000050.1 GCA_018673915.1 Nitrospina sp.
CAGGCATGGTTGTTGATGTCCACATTCACGCCGTCTTCATTAAGGTCCTCATAGTACTCCTCAAGAATGATCCCACGCTCAACCTCAATCTCGGGGAATGTCGGGGAATGAAAAAACTCTGCGAAAATTTCCATCCCTTTTTCCAACTCTGCGATATGTGGACTGAAACCATATTGTGTGTATTCACCAAGAGTCGAAGCACGAAGGTCTCGACCAATTTTTTCAAACTCCATATTCAGAGAAATAGAATCGGCATATTTCCGGTTCCCCCGAAACATCATGTGCTCCAAAAAATGGGAGATACCATTATTCTTTTCATTTTCAAATCGTAACCCCGCCCGGACAAACATGGAAATTTCGGTAGTGTGGATATGCGGCATTTCAACCGTCACCACGGTCAAGCCGTTGGGAAGGACGTCCTTACAATATTTCAATGAAAATTCTTTAACTTCCATATCCTCTGCCGTGCTTTAAAATTAATTGTTTTAGGCGAAAAAGCATTATTGCACAACCTTGAGGGTAACTCCCAGAAAGATGTGAGCAATCAGTTATTCACCTTATATTCCTGCTATTCAAACAATATGGCATCTTCTCCCAGAAGGGCCTGGATCTGTTCAATCACTTCATCGGAGGGATTAATCCTCAGTTCATTTGCCACAGTGACAACACGTTCCTTCTCATCCGGGAAGATAAAGTGCAGGCGAGTATCATTGCTACCCTTGTGGGAAGAGAGAATCTCCTTCACCGCCACTAGAGTTTCGCGTTCCAGGCCAAGGGTTCTGAAATGGATCATGACCTGTCCGTGGAAATGCTGTTTCGCCTGAGCAAGTGGGAAGACCTCTTTGGCTATCACTTTCGGCAAGCTACCTTCCGAGTCCACTTCCCCTTTTACCAGAAGGGGTACCTCCTCTATCAATAGCGAATGCACTTGACTGTAAATTTCCGGCCAAAGGATAACCTCGACCGATCCCTGCAAGTCCTCAAGAGTGATGATTCCCATCTTATCGCCCTTGCGCGTAGTTTTGGGAAGGTGCTTGATCGGGATTCCTGCCAGACTGACGGACTTCCCATTCCCAGCTTCCGCAATGGAGGCCGATGTTGCGTCGGTGAACCAGGACAACTCCTGGATAAAACTATCCAACGGATGTCCCGTGATATAAAATCCAATACTTTCCTTTTCCAGCCTGAGCCGGTCGGCATCGCTCCACTCCATCACATTTCCGACCAGTGGCTCATCTTCTTTGGTATCGGACTCAAACGAATCAAACATGCTGGACTGCCCCAACAGCTTGGCCCTTTGCTTGGCCTGCCCCTGTTCCATACGCGCCTGAAGTTCACTCATCATTCTGGCCCGACTTTGCCCCAAAGAATCGCAAGCACCACTTTTAATCAGGCTTTCAAATACGCGCTTATTTGCCAACTGCATATCAACGTTCTCGCATAACTGCTCCAAAGATTCAAAACAGTCTAGCTCCTTCCTCGCCGCAATAATATTGTCGATGGCTTTACTGCCTACGTTTTTAATGGCCCCAAGACCAAAAACAAGTTTATTTTCAAAAATAGAAAAATCGCGATCACTGAGGTTCACATCCGGAGGTTGCACAGTAATTTTCATTTCACGGCAATCATGGATATAGCGCAAGACCTTATCGGTGTTATCCATATCACTGGTTATCAAAGCACCAAAAAATTCCAATGGGTAATGGGCTTTTAGATAAGCGGTCTGATAAGAAACCTGTGCATACGCCGCACTGTGCGATTTATTGAAACCATACCCGGCAAACTTTTCCATCAGATTAAAAACTTTATCCGATTTCTTTTCATTAATATTTTTCACCTTCGACCCTGCCATAAACTTCTCACGCTGGGCTGCCATTTCCTCCGGCTTCTTCTTTCCCATGGCCCTTCTCAGCAAGTCTGCATCACCCAGGCTGAACCCCGCCAGTACGCTGGCAATCTTCATCACCTGCTCCTGATACAGAATGACCCCATGCGTTTCCTTGAGAATGGATTCCAACTGCGGCAGGTCATATTTTTCCTGCATCGTTCCGTGCTTACGCTTGACATAATCATCCACCATGCCGCTTTCCAGGGGACCCGGACGGTACATCGCCAAAAGTGCAATGATGTCCTCAAAGCAGTCCGGCTTTAATTTCTTAAGCAGGTCGCGCATTCCCGAACTTTCCAACTGGAAAACGCCAAGTGTTTTCGCATCGCAAAGGAGTTTATAGGTCGCAGGGTCATCCATAGGAATGGCCCCAATTTCCAATTCGATATTTTTCGACTGTTTGATCATTTTCAAAGCATTGTCGATCACCGTCAGGGTTCTTAATCCCAGAAAATCCATTTTCAGCAAACCCAGTTTTTCCACACTTCCCATGGCATACTGAGTCACGACTTCGTCATTCCCGCCTTTATAAAGGGGACAAAACTCGGTGAGAGCCTTCGATGAAATGACCACTCCTGCCGCATGCGTCGAGCAATGCCTCTGCAAACCTTCCAGGTTTTTGGCAATATCCAGTAGTTCCGCGACTTTCGGGTTTTCTTTACGCAGTTTTTCGAATTGAGGTTCTTCCTTGAATGCGTCCTTTAGCGTAACGTTCAATTTATTGGGAACCAGCTTCGCCAGCTTGTCGACCTCCCCATAGGTCATATCCAGAACCCGTCCGACATCGCGGATCACCCCTTTGGCGTTCATGCTCCCAAACGTGATGATCTGCGTCACGTTCTGGTTTCCGCCATATTTCTCGGTAACATATTTAATCACGTCATCTCGACCATCCATGCAGAAGTCGATATCAATATCCGGCATGCTTACCCGTTCCGGATTTAAAAAACGCTCAAACAGTAAATCGTATTGCAGAGGATCGATATCGGTAATTTTGAGGGCATAAGCCACCACACTTCCCGCTGCAGAACCTCGACCGGGTCCGACAGGAATCCCATTTTTCTTGGCGTGATGAATGAAGTCCCATACAATTAAAAAATAACCGGGGTATCCCATTTTCTTGATAATCCCAAGCTCCCGATCCAGCCGCTTCTCATAGGTTTCCTTATCAAACTGAATCTTGCGCTTATCCAGCTCTTCAAATCGCTCTTTTAGCCCCTCGCGGGAACGCTCCTCGAGATAAGTCTCAAGGGTATAAGATTCCGGGACTGGGTAATCCGGCAAATTGAGTTTGTCAAACTCCAGCTCAAGCTCACAGCGCTCAGCAATTTTCAAGGTGTTCTCAATCGCTTCCGGAGTCTCCTTAAACAGCTCAATCATTTCTTGCGGGGATTTAAAATAAAATTCGTCTTTCGGGTACTGCATGCGGTAGGGATCGCTGATGGTTTTTCCCGTCTGAAGACATAACAGAATTTCATGTGCCCGAAAATCTTCCCGGTCAATATAGTGACAATTATTGGTAGCCACTACCGGGAGGTTTAGCTTTTTGCCAATTCCTATAAGTTCCTTATTGATCCGGTCTTGATTTTCCAGTTGGTGGTTCTGCAATTCGAGAAAGAAGTTGTTCTCACCCATGATCTCAGCATACTGATTAGCCACCTTGATGGCGCGTGGAACATTCTCACGGTTCACGTTATGAGCGACTTCACCACGAACACAGGAACTCAAAGCAATCAGTCCTTCCGAATGTTCGGCCAGCAGTTCCTTATCAATCCGAGGCTTGTAATAAAAGCCTTCCAGATAGGCTTTGGTAACCAGTTTAATGAGATTTTTATAGCCGGTTTCATTTTCAGAAAGAAGAATCAGGTGGTAGGACGCATCGCGTAGCCCATCCTTGGAAGATTTTTCAAGTCGGCTCTCAGGGGCTACATACACCTCGCATCCGATTATAGGCTTGATGCCGTGTTTACGAGCCATGTTATAAAATTCGACCGCCCCGAACATATTGCCATGATCGGTCATCGCGACCGCAGGCATACCAAATTCTTCTGCCCTTTTAAATAGAGCAGAATGACGGATGGAAGAATCCTGCAAGCTATAGGAAGTATGAAGGTGAAGATGTACAAAATTGGTAGGGCTCATACCACCACTAAATACCAGTTTGCCAGCCCTAAAGCAACCATCCAAAGATGCCCACTCTAACTCTTTATTTTTCTAGGACTTAATCTTCGCTTTTAAATGAAGAGAGCATTCACCAAAAGTAAAACTGTACCGGTCACAATACCCGCGCCAATAAAATTGAGCGCGAAACCGGCACGAGACATTTGCGGCACGCCCACCCAACCACTGCCAAATACAATGGCATTCGGCGGAGTTGCCACAGGTAACATGAAAGCAAATGAAGCAGCCAGCGTAGCTGGAACCATAAATAACAGAGGATGAATATTTACCGCTACTGCTGAAAGCCCTAGTATGGGAAGAATCATGGTGGTGGTGGCTGTGTTGGAGGTCAACTCTGTCAAAAAAGTCACAGAAAGACAGACGACCAGCACCATCAACCACAAAGGCCAACCCGCAACACCTGTGAGTTTATCGCCGATCCATTTATCAAGTCCGGACGCACCAAACCCACTCGCCAAGGCAAACCCTCCGCCAAATAATATCAAGATGCCCCATGGAACTTTCGACTGCACCGTGTTCCAGTCCAGCGCAAAGTATTCCCGCTTGCCATGAAGATCCAACCCTTTGATTCCATTAACAGGAAAGATTAAAAGCAATACCCCCATTGCCATGGCCACAGTGGAGTCATGCAGGTATTTAGGATGAGCAAACAACCCCGACCAACCCGGTATTACAAACTCCCCCATTAAAATAGGCTTGCGAAAAATCCATAAAAAGGCAGTGAGACAGAACACTCCCGCCACAATTTTTTCCGCATGGTTCATCGAACCTAAATCATCCAATTCCTGTTGAATGATTTCATGGCTTCCGGCTGAAATATTTTTCAGAGGAACTGGCGATACAAATCGGCACAGATACACCCACACCAACGGAATAAAAACTATCACAATGGGAACCGCCAGCATCATCCACTGAAAAAAACTAATTTCAGGATTATCCGGAAATAGATTTTTGTAAAAACCTGCAAACACAATATTAGGAGGAGTGCCAATGAGAGTACCCACTCCACCGATACTGGCGGAATAGGCCAAACCCAGCATGAGCACCAATCCTAATCCATTTTCAATGGTCTTTTGTGAATCAGGATTTTTCTCTCCGTTTAAGGATGCGTCTATAGCTATTTGTCGCACCACCGCCATGGCAACCGGGAGCATCATCATCGTCGATGCGGTGTTAGAGATCCACATCGATAAAAATGCGGTGGCAACCATGAACCCAAGTACGATGCGTTGTGGGTCTGTTCCCATTAAAGAAATGATCCACAAAGCAAGACGTTTATGAAAGTTCCATTTCTCCATGGCGAGAGCGATCATGAATCCACCCAAAAACAGGAAGATGAGATGGTTGGCGTAATTGGGAGCAACCTGTTTACTGGGAAGGATGCCCAGCAACGGAAATAAGATGAGAGGTAACAGAGCCGTCACCGCCAGCGAGGTGCCTTCGCCGATCCACCAGATCGCCATGATGGCGGTCACAGCCAGCATGCACTGTCCATCCGAGGACAAACCCTCCGGTGCTGGCATGATAAGCAATGCAAGAAAAACCACAACACCTGTTATCAGCACGGCACTCTGCTTTTTGAAAGAAGTCTTCATACTATCCCTTAAATCATTGACAGAACGATATTAACTCGTCCGGCAAAACATAACAACTAGCCTCCTCCTTCGAGCTGTAACGTCATTTTTTTTATCTCGACCCCAGATTTTTCCAACGAAATATATTGAAAACCCATGAATTAGCAACCTCCCCCGTGAATGAGGGATTTACACATCCTATTAATTGTTTGATCCTAGTTGAAATTTGGCTACTTTGGCCTTTGTAATTGTTGCACATTTATTTTCTATAATTTTGAAACCGACTACCATGAGCACAAAAAAAGCGATTCCCCAATTCCCCATTTTTGATGACTTCACAGAGGAAGAAATTCAAGAGCTTTTCGACATGGATGAATCTCTATTGAGCTACCATGATGGAGAATATATCATTCGACAAGGCGAAATGGGTTCAGCTCTATTCATTCTTGTTGAAGGTGAAGTCAGGATCACTAAAAACCAGGCACCCGATATTGATTTGAATAAACTGGTATCCGGTGCCATTTTTGGAGAAAGTCCCATCATTACCAGCTCAACCCGGTTGACCAATGTCATCGCAAAGGGGGAGGTTGCTCTATTAAAACTGGATGCCGCCAAATTCCAGGTTTTAAATCCTGTCATTGCTAACAAGTTTCATATCCAGCTCAACAAACTTTTAGTTTCACGCCTGAATACGATGAATGACCATCTTGCTGAAGTTCAGACAGGCATTGATAATTTCATTAGAATTTATGATAGTCACAGGAAAAAGATGGAGGAAGATCCATTGATCTCAGATGAATTCAAAATGGTTCAGAAACTTTGGTCCGTTTATTTTGCAAACTTGAGAACGAAATGAAACTTTGAACCCACAGAGGGTATCTGCACTAAGGATTCAGTAATTCCGCGAGCGTTTCCTTGAGCAGGTCAAAATTGATGGGTTTATTAAAACAAGCGGAAGCACCGTCCTGCATGCAAGCCTTAGAAATTTCCGGGGTGAGATGGGCAGAAACCATGACGACAATAATTTCTGGTTTCCAAGCTTTAATCATTTTCAACAGGTCATCGCCGGTCACATTAGGCATCCTGATATCCAGAAGAACCACTGCAGGGTTAAAATTATTTATTTGGGAAATGGCTCCCCCACCATCAAAAGCTATTGCAATATCGCAATAATCTTCCATACATCGTTTCGCAACCTGGCAGTTTTTCTGATTGTCATCCACGACCAATAATTTGTATTTTTCTTTCCCCCCCATTGTTTTACTTCCAAATTATTGAAGGATTATTATTTAGTGTTGCTGAACTTTCATTCAAAGTTACTAAAAATAATTATAGCGTCCCACTGTCACAACTCGACCACACTCGAGCAACTATTGCGTCAATAAATTTTCTGTCAATGGTGCTATTTTTGTATACCCACATCAAAGGAAAAATAAAACACAGGGGAAGTTCATTCTTAAGTGTTGAGGTAAACCAGAGGCCAGATTCTTCGCTCTTCCAGAATCTAAAACAATGCCGCCCCTGTTAAGAGGTGGCTAGGATTTCATTTATCTTGAGGGTGGAGACGATGTGTTTATCCATACCCAGTTCATTGGGGGAATAGCCCAATGCCAAGGCAACAAGTTGGGGAAGGTGTAATACGGGGATGGAGTTATTGGTCTTTTGCAGGACTTCGATTTCTGGTTGGTATGAATCCAGACTCAGGTGGCAGAGAGGACAACCGGTCGCAACAACATCGGCGCCGTGCTCTATTGCATCCAGCAAGGCGTTGCCCGACATACCCAGAGAGGCATCCTTATTCATCATAACAATGGGGAAGCCACAACATTTAACGCGGCTGGGATAATAAACGGGTGTTGCGCCCAGAGCTGCAAAAATATCTTCCATACCAGTGGGATTATCTGGGCTTTCGAAGTCCGAGCGCCCAGAGGGGCGCAGAACATAACAGCCATAAAACGCGGCAACTTTTAATCCTGTCAACGGTCGCTTTATACGTTCCTTCAATCTTGCCATTCCCTCTTCCGTTGCAAGGATGTTGGCAAAATGTTTAATGCGGGTCTTACCGTTATATTGATGTCCACCTTCTTCGAGGATGTCATTAACCTGCTTTTTATAATTGGCATCTTCATTAAGATGGGCTTCGGTTTTTTTCAAAGTACCCTGACAGGTGGAACAAATAGTAACAATATCGAGCCCCTGTTTTTCGGCAATGGAAAACGATCGTGCATTGAGCGCATCAGCAAGCAGGGGACTTTTTTCAGAAACAACCCCGGCACCACAGCAGGAAGCGCTTTTCATTTCTATGAAATCAAAGCCGAGACCTTCGGCAGCCTTGGTAGTAGAAAGCATCAATTCACGAGTCGCCCCTTTGGCAACACATCCTGTAAACAGGGCAAACTTCATTGATCCAACTCCTTAAAAATTCGTTTAACATCATCCACTTCTTCAATAGAGTGGTGAATGACTGGGGGAACTTTACCTTTCAAAAGCATCCTGAGTCCAACTGGGACCAGACTGAGCAATCCGGGGATATTGAAAAACCCCATCGACTCGACCGGAATCCGGTTCTCATTCAGGTTGCCACTTCTTTTTACAGAATTAAAAAACGACATGGCATGTCGGGCTCCGACATTATTGGTCACACCCTTATCCAGGGCCACGGTCATAATTTCTTTGATCCGGTCAAACGGACGAGCCGGTTTCGGACAACGCTCTACACATTCGCCACAATGCGTGCAGTCCCAGATGCCTCCCGGTTCGCTGAGTTCTTTGACCCGCTCAAGAGTTTGGGAGTCACGAGAATCGCCTACAAATCGTTGTGCCTTGGCCAGGGCCGCAGGTCCCAGAAAATTGTCATCGACTTCCAGTGTATTGCAATCTGAGTAACAGGCCCCGCACATGATGCAGGTACTCGAATCATCAATCAACCTGAACTCTTGCGGGGATTGGTGCCGTTCTTTTTCCGGCGGCGCTTCTTTCGGTTCCAGATAAGGTTTGACCTTGTTGATCTTGTCCCAGAACGGAGTGAAGTCCACCACCAGGTCTTTCACCGGCTTCATATTGCCTAAAGGTTCTAACGTGATGGTTTCATCATTATCGATAATGTGTTCAGCCTGACGCTGACAAGCCAGCAGGGCGTGTCCGTTAGCCTTGACCGCGCAGGATCCACAGATGGCGCTTCGGCAGGACATCCGGTAAGACAAACTTCCATCCAAAGTCCACTTGATCTGATTCATGCAATCCAGAAGCGTAGCCCCCGATGGAATGTCCAGTTGGAATTCCTCGTAATAAGGTTCCGGTTGTTTTTCTGGATTGAAGCGCTTGATCCTGAAAGTCGCCATTAATAAGTTCTTTCTGCAGGTTGATATTTGGTGATAATAACTGGTTTTGGTTTTATTTCCAGTCCATCGGGTGTAGCAAAGACCATTGAATGATGGAGAAAGTTTTCGTCATCACGTTTCGGGAAATCTGTCCGAAAATGACCGCCACGGCTTTCTTTCCTTCTTAGAGCGGCAGTAGCAATGAGCTGGGCAACGCTCAGCATATTTCCCAATTCTAGAATTTCATAAATTTCTGTATTAAAAACTTTGCCCTTGTCGGTCACCTTACCTTTTTTAAATCTTTCCTGCAGACCTTTCAAGGTTTCAAGACAAACTTTGAGTCTTTCCTCATCGCGGAAAACACCACAATGGCTCATCATAATTTCTTTCATCTCATCACGGATGTCGTTATAGCTTTCTGATCCATCTCTTTGAAAAACATCCTCAAATTTTTCCAGTACCCTGGCTTTTTCCTGCCCTTCATTAACATTTCCGTAATCAATACCCACTGCATATTCTAGAACGGATTTGCCCGCACGTTCTCCAAACACAACGGCGTCCAGAAGAGAATTTGTTCCGAGACGGTTTCCGCCATGAACTGAAACACAGGCACATTCACCGGCGGCAAAAAATCCGTTCATCCGAGTACCCTTCTCATCAAGAATGACGTGGGAAAATTTATCGGTGGGAATGCCACCCATCGAATAATGCGCGGTAGGTTGAATAGGCAGACAATCTGTAATGCAATCTATACCCAGAAAATCGATACCCAGTTGCCTGATTTGTGGCAGGCGTTCCATAATCCGGTCCTTACCCAGGTGGCGCAGGTCCAGGTGGATCATGTCTTTTCCATCCACACCTCGTCCGGCATCCATTTCGCTCTGTTCGGCTCGGGCCACAATATCACGGGGAGCGAGTTCCATTCGAGACGGCGCATACGTTTCCATGAAGCGCTCACCTTTTCCATTCAAGAGGTAGGCTCCCTCCCCTCGCGCCGCTTCTGAAAATAAAATTCCCTGCCGATACAAGCCCGATGGATGAAATTGCACAAACTCCGGGTCTTCCATTGGGATGCCAACATCCAACGCGGCCATGACTCCATCAGCGGTGCTGGCAAATGCATTGGAAGTAATTTTGAATATCCTGCCATACCCGCCTGTGGCAAAAACCACAGCCTTGGCCTGTATCACTTCCACTTCACCAGTCTGGATATTACTGACCACCACACCGTTACAACGATCGCCATCAACAATCAGCGCATGCATGTACCATTCATTATAAATTTTTACGGATTCCGCATTCTTCATGAGCTGTTCATGAAGAGCATGCAAGATTGCATGGCCCGTGCGGTCGGCAGAAAAACAGGCGCGTGGTTTGGAATGCCCGCCAAAACTGCGCTGGGCAATTTTTCCATCCGGCGTGCGACTAAAAACACAACCCATATGTTCTAATTCATAAATGATTCGGGGCGCGGCTTTGACATACTCTTCGACAGCATCTTGATCATTGAGGAAGTCGCCACCTTTAATGGTGTCGTACATGTGTTCTTCCCAGGTGTCCGGTTCAGAGTTCCCCAAAGAAGCAGCAATTCCCCCTTGTGCTGCACCAGAATGAGACCGGGAAGGATAGACTTTGGTCAGCATACCCACATTCAGATCCTTAGACACTTCCAGAGCACAGCGCATTCCGGCTAGCCCCGCACCGATAATCACGACATCATGTTGAATCACTCAATCACCTCAAAACGGGGAAACTCCCGCAAATCTTTCAATGCCAGATTATCCGATCAAAGTCGGATAAAAATTGATATTTCCTAAATTACCCTGCTTCGTTTCAAATTTCCGGTAAAGCCCCTTTATCAACAATAACCATTGAAAATCAAAGGGAAAATTCTTTGAAATCAAAGTAAGGCGGGCTGAAAATCGGGGTAGCTACCGGAACCAAAATCGAAGGCCGATTTAACCATTTCCCCTCCTGAAAAGTCAAGAAAAATGAGATTTGAGTTGCAAATCTAGAGCAGGCCCCTCATAATGATCTCGACCATCGACAAGTATTTTTAACTACTTGAAATTAAAGGCCCTAACTCTCACACCCCGATGTGAAAAGTGCCCACCTGGAGCATCTTTTGGAATTATTGAACTTTGAATCTCTGCCCTTGCCCGAGCAAGTTTTAAAGGGCATTCGCGATGCAAATTTTGAGACCTGCACGCCTATTCAAAGCAAGTCCCTGCCAATCACTCTTGGGAAAAAAGACTTGGCTGGACAAGCACAAACCGGAACCGGGAAAACTGCGGCATTTTTAATTACCCTTTTTACCCGACTCCTGGAAAACAATCCCCCCCCAGCACCCAAGGAAAAGGCTGGCCCTCGGGCATTGATCATTGCACCGACACGCGAACTGGCAAGACAGATCGAAAAAGATGCTCTGCTTTTGGGAAAACATTGCGATTTTCGCACGGTTTGCGTAATTGGAGGAGTCGATTACGATAAACAAAGAAACCAGATTAAGGCTGGGGTGGATATCCTGATTGCAACACCTGGTCGGTTGATCGATTTTTATAAGCAAAAATTTTTTAGTTTGAAGTCAGTGGAAGTTCTGGTGGTCGATGAAGCCGACCGCATGTTTGATATGGGCTTCATTGCCGATCTGCGTTATTTATTCAGGAACTGCTCTCCCTATAACAAACGTCAATCCATGCTATTTTCAGCCACTCTTAACCACCGAGTGATGGAATTGTGTTATGAACACATGAACAATCCCGTCAGGGTGGCCATCGAGCCTGAAAAAGCTGTAGTCGACCAGATCACTCAGATTCTCTACCATGTTGGACAGCATGAAAAGTTCAACCTCCTCCTTGGTTTGATGAAACAAGAGGCTGGGGAAAAAGTTTTGATTTTCTGCAACACTAAAATTGAATGCGAGCTACTTGAGTGGAAACTGAACCATAACGGATTCAACGCCGGACAAATTAGCGGAGACCTTCACCAGAGAGCCCGGATCAAGGTATTGGAAAAGTTTCAGGATGGCGAACTGGATATCCTCATTGCCACCGATGTAGCATCGCGAGGACTGCATATCGACGATATCACGCATGTCATTAATTATGACTTACCTCAGGATGCAGAAGATTATGTCCATAGAATAGGAAGAACAGCGCGGGCTGGAAACAAAGGTACCGCCATCACCCTTTGTTGTGAAGAATTCGCTCAACACCTGGAGCGGGTAGAAGAATACCTGAAAGACAAAATTCCCGTATCCTGGCCTGAAGAAGAATTATTCCTTGAAGAAAAAGAAGGGAAGCCTCCCATTAGAAAACGCCGAGGCCCACCCAAAGCAAAAGCCAAAAGCCATAGTAGTAAAAGACCCAGTGGTGGACGTCCACCACGCAAACGACCCCACGCCGGTGGGAGAGAACTGGCAAAATCTCGTTGAGCCAAGATAGCGGGTTAATCATCAGCGAAAGATATTGCCAGTCAGCCCAATGCCTAGTGGCTCTCTATTAATTTTTGCAACGCTTCCTCATCCAATATTTTGATTCCAAGTTGACGGGCTTTTTCCAGTTTTGAACCCGCCGAGTCCCCTGCCACCAAATAATCAGTCTTTTTAGAAATCGTTGAGGTAACTCGTCCGCCAAGAGATTGTATTTTCTCCTTGGCCTCTTCACGGGTAAATCGGGACAAAGTCCCCGTCAGGACAAACTGCCTTCCTTCGAGCAACCCCTCCGTTTCGGAGAAGTCCCCCAGTTCTTCCATAAGTATGCCCTGTTCCCGTAGCTTTACAATTTCCTGCTGATTAGTATCCCGATCCAAAAATGCTTTTAAACTTTCAGCAATGACAGGTCCTATTTCACCAATCTTTTCCAGTTCATCATAGTCCGTCTCTTGCAATCTTTTAAGAGATCGAAACTTCCTGGCAAGAAGAGTCGCCGTACGCTGCCCCACATGGCGCACCCCCAGAGCATGCAGAAAACGGGAAAGCCCGGCAGACTTGCTCTTCTCAATTTCTTCAATCAGGTTCTGTGCGGATTTATCCGCGAGACGTTCCAGAGACGCTACTTCATCCTTTTTCAGAATATAAAGATCAGAAAAGTTTTTGACCTGTCCAGAATCAACCAATTGTTCAATCACCGCTGGACCAAGGTGGTCAATATTCATTGCCTTTCGAGAAGCAAAGTATCGAAGTCTTTCTTTTAACTGCGCCGGGCAGGCACTATTCACACATCGCCAGACCGCCTCGTTTTCTGCACGATGAATGAGAGCCTGGCATTCCGGGCAAGCAATGGGCATCTTAAATGCCGTTTCCCTCTTTTCAGTGGACTCGATAACCCGAACCACTTTAGGAATAATTTCGCCGGCCTTTTCAATCACCACCTGATCGCCAACACGGATGTCTTTACGTTTTATTTCATCTTCGTTATGAAGAGTGGCCCTGCTGACTGTAGATCCCGAGACAAATACAGGCTGCAATTCGGCGACAGGAGTGATGGAGCCGGTCCTTCCAACCTGGCATACAATATCCACGATTTCAGTTATGGCCTGTTCCGCTTCATACTTGTAGGCAACTGCCCAGCGGGGAAATTTGGAAGTCGCCCCCAGTGTTTTGCGGTGAGCCAATGAATTTAACTGAATAACCAAACCATCTACTTCATAACCGAGCTCTTTTCGTTTTTCCCTAAATTCTTCAATCAAGCCAAGGGTTGACTCAAAGTTTCTACAAAGCTGGTTGTACTCATTAATCGGAAACCGTAATGCAGAAAGTTTTTCCTGCATCTCAAAGTGAGTTTCGAAAGGATTTGTATCGAGAAAACCTACGGTATAAATAAATATGTCTAGCTTTCGTTCTGCAGTGATAGCGGGGTCAAGGAGACGCAAAGCACCAGCAGCCGCATTTCTGGGATTGGCAAAGGGAGTCTCCCCTTCTTCCGCACGCTGGGCGTTGATGCGTTCAAACTCCCTTTTAGGCATATAAACCTCACCACGAACTTCTATGCGTTTGAAAGACTCTGTATCAATCTTTAAGGGAATAGAGCGTATGGTTCTTAAATTTGCAGTGATGTCCTCGCCCTGAAATCCATCACCTCGAGTAGCACCACTCACCAGCAAACCATCCTCATAAGTGAGTGCCACTGCCAGGCCATCGAATTTCAATTCCACCACATATTCAATAGAGTCTTCAGGAACATCAGGAAGACCTCGAAGCACTCTCTGATGAAACGCTCGCACCTCATCTAAATTGTAGGTATTGTCGAGACTGAGCATAGGGATCGGGTGTACGATCGCTTTAAATCGCTCATCCACTTTGCCGCCTACTCTCTGCGTAGGAGAATCGAGAGTGACACATTGCGGGTGAGCGGCTTCTAACTCTTTCAAACGACGAAGAAGCGCGTCATATTCCTGATCAGAAACCACTGGGGAGTTTTTAACGTAGTAGAGATGGTCGTACCGCTGGATCGTTTGTTTGAGGGTTTCGATTTCCTGTTTTACCGTCATATAAAAATAGGGGTTTTATCTAGGCTCCAAAGTCACATAATACCCCTGCCGTCCACGCTGAACCAGAAGTAAAATGCGATCCGGATTATTTATATCCTCCACAGCCCTATTATAATCCTCTTCGCTGTCCACACGTACTTGATTCAATTGTCTGCATATCTTCAAACGAATCTGTACCAAGAGTACATTTTAGCTAGAGATACATTTGGTTTATAGTACATTTGAGATTTCTTTTAGGCAAAGCCAGAGTATTACGGTTTCTACCCTCTGTGTTTGCTTGATATAAGGAGGATATTACTCGGATTGGAAGTGGAGATATTGACCTCTCTTACCTCGGGTCTTGGAAACCTCAATGTCAACAGGGTCAATTTTAAAAATAAAAAATCAACTAGCAGGACTTGGAATATTCATATTTTGATATTTATCCTTAATCTTTACAGAAAGGAGCGCCAATCCATATATTCCATACATGAAAAAAGGGATAAAAAGCCCTTGGCGCATACGATATATTGCTCCTACATTAGGAACTACCAGACCTAATAATAATATCATGATCACCGAAAAGATAAGAACAGGAGCTAATAATTTAAAGATTTTAATCTCCATAAAGATAACAAATATAAAACCAATCAAAATCAAATACATGACTGAAGTCTCAAAACCCGATATTGCCCTGCCTATAGACCCTGTTTTACTTCCCTGAGAAAACCATAGAGATGGAAACGGCGATAAAAATCCAATTTGAAATGCCTTGGGTATGTAAGCAACCAGTTCTCTTATATTTACATATTGAATGGTGTTATCGATATTTGAAGTCGCATACCTATCAGCAAGTCCAAAAGCAAATCGCTTTATACTAAGCCGAATGGCGATTTTCTCAATAAAATTCCTAATATAACCTGTGGCACCGCTAAGTTCTGGAGACCTTCGGAGTTGAATCATCCTCGAATATATTACTTGCCTATGTTCATAATTCTCAGCATTTAAATCGCCAACAATTGATTCGCGCGAGTACTCCCCGGAGGCTTTCCAATTCATGTAATCTTTGGCTATATTTATTTCTGCAATTGCCTTAGGACTAGTCTTTACCGATAATCCCACCAGAGTTCTCAGAGAATTATTTTGAAAGGAAATTGCAAATACGAAAAGCAGCAATACTAGTGCTGGAAAGCGTGCAATTGATCTTGTAAACAATAAAATCAGGGTAAATACAGAAAAAATTGTCAATAGTAAAGGGGTAACATATCCTCGTATCTCAGTAATAAGAAAGAAGCCAATTACTATTGCTACTACACCTTTCCAAATAGAATCCTCACGC
>JABHBK010000029.1 GCA_018673915.1 Nitrospina sp.
AGCCGGTCTCATCGAAAAAAACTGGTCGCAAGTCACCACAGTCATGACCTGCAGTCGAGCAGAAACACTGGGTAACCTCAGCACCTTCGGTATTGATGGCGGCATCAGCACCACCGACCTGCAAATGGGGCTCTTGGTTCAGGAATTGGAAGACCCCGGCTTATATAAAGTTTATAGCGAACTGTCAACAAACTCTGGCGGCAACCAAATTTATATCAGCCAATCGTCAGTAGGGTCGTGGGAGGGACATGATAAGGAGTTCAGCTTCGGGGGTTTAAAAATTGCGACTCTTCAGCTTGACCTCCCCGTAGAGATTTTGGGCATCCAAAGACAAGCAGGCGAAAATCCGATTCTAAATCCGGAAAATAAAATGATTCTGGTGCCGACCGACCACATCGTTTACATGGCCAGAAAACGCTTCGACTGGAAGAAAAACAACGGCCCCATTCTCAGGCAAATTTATAAAGAGTCCTGATAGACCGTTGCCTAAGAATGAAATCAGCTACGATAGAAATTTGCAAGTAGGGCAGAATTCATGGAAATAATAGAATCTATGGAGTGCCTCAAACATACTGATAATAATGCAGATAAGTGAAACCAGCCTGAAATCAATACCTTCCTAAAAATATCAATTTACGACTCGTAATTAGTAGGTCGGCGGTGTTGCTCACTGATTACAATTCCGCCCGCTGGCCCCACGATTCGTGGTGGAGGTAAAAAACAAACCGCCGAAAAGAATTATTTAAAAAGCTTTAAAATCATAGGTTAGACCCATCATAAAATTGTGGTCGGCGGTGTTAAAGGCGAGATTGAAATTAGTGCTAGAACCACGCTCTAGAAGTACATCGTAATTAGACTGGGAATATTTGTATTCACTATATATTTTAAATCTTTCAGAGATTTTATAATTGAGTCCGGCCAACATAATTACCCCAAAATCAAACAGGTCTGAGATTGCAGGGGCAACCTTGACTGTATTGACAGGTGTGTTCCCAAGAATTACTTCTTCCGCATCTAAAAAGCTTACTGCCAACCCTATTCCCAAATAGGGTTCATAAGCGCCTAAGCTTTTCCTCACTAAGGGGATTAGTCCTAAGGTTTGAAAAGAGTTTATTCGAAAGCCTAACGATTCTACGCCGCCAAAATCAGAATCAACGATTCTCGCTGTAGCATCCAGATCGCGCTTAAAATAATTCATTTCCAGGCCGAACTCTAATCCGCGCCATGTAAGATGCTCCCAAAAATGTCCCACTTTGATGCCATAGGCAAAAGAATTATTTCCATTCAAATCTTCATAATTCGCTGCGGCTGTTCCGCCGAGTGAAACGTGTCTGAAATCTTCTGGAATGGATGCTCCCATCCCAAACCCTATATAGGTTTCAGAATGGGCGGGGGGTACGACAGCAAAAATTCCAGCAAATAAGAGAAGTACGAATATATGTTTTGATTTATTAAGAATTTTCAAAATCAATCTAGGTTCACTATGTATGAATAGTAACAAATCTGGATTTTATGCCAGTGGGATTGTATCAAAATATGAATTAGTCTCAAAGTAAAGTGAATCTTATTCTTAAATTTTTAATGATCATAGTCTGTATAATATTTGATTAGAAATTTATTATGTTGGTGGTATTGAAATAGAGACTTTTTAATGAACAGGATTTATATACAAATTTTTATTGGGTGGCTTTTCTCGTTGCTTGTATTCACGGCCTGGGCCGATGTTGATTTGATGGACGCGGGAAAATCGGACAGCGCTGTTAAGATGCTGGTGTTCCCCAAATCTTTACGGGTGATCGAAAATCGCACGACTCAAATAGACAGGGTGCATGCATTTCCGTTTGACCCGAAAGGGATTCGTAAAACCTTACTGAAGGTTGATCCTGCACGCATTGTTCCTGCCAGAGCTGGGGAACCTTTTTTTGGACCGGTAACGCGAGATCGACTTCGGGACCTGGCTAAACAATATAGCGAAGATGTGATATTAATATTTCGACGAAACCAGAAGGCTGAGCCAAAAAATATTGCCCACATTCATTATCAGGGATTATTATATCTGGCACGTCAAAACAAGGTATTGGCATTGAGAGACTATGAGAAAAAGGCACCGGAGGAGCACGGAGCAGAAAGCTGGAGAAACCTGGACAATGCGGGGTTGAAATCTTTAGCGAAAGAGGCGAGAAAAATTTTGCATTCGTATAAATTCGAAAAACGCCAATCGGCGTATTGACCCACTTCAAACAGTAGCAATAGATAAGAGGATTGAGCCTATGGCAGGTGAAAAAACGGGTGTCGAGTTCCAGGTTCAGCAAGACTTGGTAAAAATGTTGGAATTTGCGGCGGAAAAATACAAGTTGGGAGATAAGGACAAGGCTCTGCGTTGCATATTGGATTACATTGCCACAGATGCAGACTGGGATGAAATTTTCAAAAGAATACGTTGCATCCGTTGTGGTCCGGATGGCGGTTGGTCAAAGGATGCTCACGACGCCAAGGTGTAGTTTTGGAGCTATGGGCCTCATTTTCCTTGTCCGCCTTGTATCTTTGTATTGCCTGACATAGAATAACTGACATTAATCATATAGAAAACACTCATGTCCGTAACTATTTACCACAATCCTGATTGTTCAAAATCGCGCCAGACGTTGGAGTTGTTGAGAGAACACGGCATCACGCCAACCATCATTGAATATTTGAAGTCCCCGCCAACCGCAGGACAGCTGAGGGAAATTCTTGGACAGCTGGGAATTGCGCCGCGTGACCTGATGCGTAAGAAGGAATCCATTTATGCCGAGTGTAAACTGAACAATTCCTCCCTATCTGATGATGACCAGATCGATTTCATGATCAAATACCCCATTTTAATCGAGCGCCCCATAGTGTTGGCAAATGGCAAAGCCGCTTTAGGTCGTCCGCCAGCACAGGTATTGGAAATTTTAGATTAGCCGCATAATGGCGGAAGATGTAATGCTGGAATAAAGCTTTATCCTGCTGGAGTCAGTGGCTAGATTTCTTCGTCGATGCGGGGGATGCGTCCTGCGAAATATTTATGACGAAAGTCTTTTTCCTCATCCTGTTTTTTTTGGTGATGAAACAGAAGAGATTTTCGCAACCGTTTGGGACGGTTCTTTTCGTCCTGTATAGGTGTTTCTCTGGGGACTTTTTTAATCTCATCGAGAATTTTCATCTCAAACTCCATCTAGTATTTCCGTCTATTATTTCGTAACGGCAATAAATCCTGATAAATTAATGGAATCCGGCAGAAGTCATGAAAAAACTCAAAGCGGGATCTGGCAAAAACTACCTTTTTCCACTGTTTTAGCTAAAGAATTATGCGAGGTTTTGTAAGCGCAAAAGATTGTTACGCTTATGCTACTGCCTCCAAAGAGGTTTCCGAATAGCGTTCGCGGATTTCCAGGATCTCTGGCAAAATCGAGATGAACTTGTCTACCAAGTCCGGATCAAAGTGTTTCCCCTTTTCTTGTTTCATTAAATCGATGGCATCTTCAACTGTCCAAGCCTTTTTATAGGGACGTTTAGAGGTTAGCGCATCGAACACATCGCAAATAGGGACAATGCGTCCGGTGATGGAAATCTCCTCTCCCTTTAATCCATTCGGGTAACCGGTACCATCATATTTTTCATGATGAGTAGCAGCGATCTCTTGTGCCAGCTGAATAATTTCAGAATCGCCGCCAGATAAAATGGACACACCGATATCGACATGTGTTTTCATGTTGACCCATTCATCGCCTTCAAGTTTTCCAGGTTTAAGAAGGACATTATCGCGGATGCCAATTTTACCGACATCATGCATAGGGCTGGCTTGCAGGATGAGGTCGCATTGTTCTTCAGGGAGTTTTGCTGATCGTGCGAGCGCCGCGCTATAGTTGGACATACGTATGACATGCATCCCGGTTTCGTTATCGCGGTACTCAGCCGCGCGACCAAGTCTCACGACGATTTCTCGACGCGCTTTTTCAAGTTCAAGTTTGCGTTTTTTTAGCATTTCGATCATCCAGTTGGTGTAGCGTCCCATCACTGAAAATTCATCCTGACTACTTATCATCACATGCTGGTCCAAATTGCCTTTAGAAACCGCTTCCATTGAGGCGTTCTGGTTTTGAAAAAATTGCTTCAGGTTCCGACAGAAAGAAATAATCAGGTTGATCATTTCTGCAAGAATAACGGAGCCTAAAAAGAGTAGCTCCTTAAGGAAGGAGAGGCTTCCTTGTCCATAATTATCCTGCTCAAGATCAATGAACCAGTACAGGTCTTTGAGAAAGACGAGGAACATGATGCTGGTCATGAATATTAATGAGAACACGGCAACCGCTGTGAGCTTGGCAGTGATGGGGAAGACTACCTTTGTGGATTCAACGTTATGATCAACCAGGACTTCATTATTGGTAATGATTTTCTGCCGTTCAAGAGCCATATCGCAGGCAGTGAAGAATCCAAACGTGATGCATCCCAGGAACACTTTTGCACTACTTACTGTATCAGCGTAGTTTTCGTAGCTGTTGTACCAGGCTAAAAGCGATGCGCCGACAAGGAATAATGAGCCTTCTAGCAGAAACTGGCGTTGAGGTTGTTTTTGCCATTCGGCTCTTAAAACAACCCATTTAACAAAAAGAGGGCGGATGAAAAACAATACCGTGAACACAACGGAGAGCCTGATGGTCCAGTCCAGTTGGCCAATACTTTCTATAATTGGGCAGACTCTTTCTCCGTAAATCGCTAGTATGATAATGGAAAATATATAGTGTGTGGTGATCCGCATGATTCGCCTCACTGATTATGTTGAAAGGAAGGGTTTTATTTTATATTAAGATCAAGTCAGAATGCATTTATAGATAGTCGAAACCTACTTCGAATCCTTACATTTGAGAGACTTGGGTGGGGCGGGAGTTTGCTATTCTTGGGCTACGGAGCTAATAAATATAGCGTGGGATTCAGATGTGCTTTCCCAGTTTTTCTTTAAACAGGTCCGGGGTGCCTGGTTTGACAATGTAGTCAAGGGCTCCTGCTTCAATAGCTTCCTGGAGACGTTCATGGTCATCAATAGAGGTGAGCATGAGGAATGGAATGTGCTGAAGAGCAGCATTTTTTTTGACTTTTTTGAGTAGTTGAATTCCATTCAGTTCGGGCATTTCCCAGTCGCAAAGGACCAGGTCAAAATCGCCTTCTTCCAGCATGGAATAGCCGACGTTACCGTCATCGGCGACTTCAATATTTTCGAATCCAACTTGCTTCAATTGAGATACGCAAATTGTTCTTTGAAATGGCGAATCTTCGACCAATAAAATTTTTTTTGAAAAATTCATAACAGGAAATCCTCCCCTATAATTACCTGTAAAGTATAGGAATACCTAACTATAGCTTACGATTCTAATTTAACCAATTTATTTTTTTGAATTTTAAAGTCTGGAGAATAGTTTTAGAGGGTCGACAAGCTTTATCTAGATAAGGCAAGCTGCAACCTTTCAATGAGATTGGAAAGAAAAAAAGCATTAAACAGAATCGAAGTGGTCCCTCTCAATTCATAAAAAAATAAGAAATTAAACCTATGAAAAACTATCCGTCATAGCTGTCAATTAATTGGTTGCGTGTAAATTCTACAATGGCATCGGTTTCCCTCTGGCGTTTCAATTCAAGATATTTTTTCCTGCGGGGGCGAACCTTCCTTGTGGGTAGAGGGTTGTTCCTCGGAGTGTTAAGTTTAATTATTTCTCTCATTGTTTCCTCCTTATGGCAGAAGAATAGTGAGTTTTTCATACAGGGGTAATCCACAACTAATATGGTGACTTTAAACCCATTCTGCCAGCTTTTGGGCAGAAAAAGATTTCCCAGAATCTGCCTATATATTTTGTTAAACACAGGAAGAAGAAAAAATGGGTTCAAAATAAAGTAAAATTTTTGAGCTTCCTTAACTTATGGCCCTGATTTTAAACTTGATCACTAACTTGGCCATGATTAGAGCCCCAAGTAGGTTGCCTTCCTTTAGTCGGTCAAGGCAACAGGCTTTTGCAACCATGGATCGAACACGGTATAAACTTACGAATTGATTGGCGGAAGTCATGATTTTTATGTGGCCTCCCTATGGAGTTAATAAACGGGCAATGCTCTTATATAAAGTAAAAGCAAGGTCCATACCAAGATGCTTAGCCCTTAAACATTTTTAGTAAAAGCTGGTTTTACAAAGTGTTTGGGAATTGTTCTTTTTTAATAAAAGATTAGAGATGTAAATTTTCTGATAATTTATACAAAAATAATCCAACCTATTTTTATTTTGGGAATCTTCTGGGACGGCGTCCAGCATTCCATGATAGGATGTGCGAAATTTATGGATGAGGCATCTAAGACAGAAAAAATACGGGGCCTGGAATTTCTTGAAAAATATTTTTCGGGAAAGGTCCTGGATATTGGTTGTGGTAACAACCTGGTAGTTCCCACCGCAGATCCGTTTGACCGGGCGCAAGGGGATGCCCAGAATATTTTGAGTTATCTTAGTCCTGAAACGTATGACTGTGTTCACAGTAGCCATTCACTGGAACATATGGGGGATGTACCCAATGTTTTGACACAATGGTGGCAGTTGGTGAAACCAGGTGGAGTGATGATCATTGTGGTTCCCGACGAGGACCTGTATGAACAGGGGGTGTGGCCGAGTATATTTAACAAAGAACATGCGGCCACTTTCCGATTTGGAAAGTCTGAATCATGGTCTCCGGTTTCTTATGATTTGGGTGAGTTATCTTCAGGATTGCCTGGAGCCGAAGTAATTTCACTAGAACGTCAGGATAGAGGTTACGATTACTCCCTTAAAAGCCATGGACTGAGTAAGATGGGCAAATTTATCATGCGATTGAACAGATCCATTATTAAAAGGTTGAAGCGAAAGAAAAAATTATTACAAATACTAAGATTAAACTCCGAAACATTAATTTACAGGGTCAACCTGATTTCAGTAAATCTCGGAGCTCTAATTGACCAGACATTAGAAGAAGCAGTGGCGCAAATTCAACTTGTTTTGAGAAAGCGTGACGATAAATCATCTCCTTTCTGAAAAAGATTTTCCAGGCATTTCCATCCTGCTTTATCCAAGAAAACCTGCAATTTCCATAATTTTTTTTATACCGATATTTCAAATTTTTGAAGAATAGATTAATATAGGAGTGACAAGTATCGGGGAGAACCTGCTTTCGGCAAATGCCGGGGGTCCCGTCCCGCTTTATCCTGATTTATATTTTAGAACCTTTCGCAATGGCTCGCAAAGCTCGAGAAACTGAAGGTCCATCAAGGCGCAGAAAAAGAAATTCAGAGACCCCTGCCGCGAGGGCTCCAGCAAAAAAGAAAAGATCGCCAGTAGTCACCATTATATTGGTGGCGGTGATGATGTTCATTGCTTGGGCAACTTTGGTTAAAGATGATGGCAAAGTTCCCAGTGGCAAGATAGGGCCTGCTATTGTAGGAGTGTTGGACCAAGTTTATTTGGGTTGCACCGTGTATTGGTTTAACCAGGGTTCGCACCTTCCTTGTGGTCAGGATATTGCCGACAAACTTCACGACTCAAAAAATGCCGAGATAAAAGTAACCGTGTCCAATTCTCTGCGCAAAGAATTTTCAGCGGTTGGCAAACATATTACAGACCGAATAGTTTTTCGTGTTGATTCCGACGGCGAAATTTATATTAAAGCGAAGGAATGTGAAACCAATATTAAAGACCTCGTTGTCTCAGAAGTAATCCTCGAAGAACTCGAAGCTCAATGCAAACCCAAATAGTCCCATCTTCTAAACAGAGTTTTTGTTGAATGGCAAAATTGCTTCATGTAAGACCCCCTGTATTGCCTTCCCACAGTTGATTATTTTCACCTGCCAAAAATTTACAAAAAAGGATAACCATTAACAATAAAGGTTAAATTGTTAATCGCTTTTTTGTGGGGGACGAGGAAATTGTTTTATGAAGAAATTTTCTTTTATTTCAAAACACATAATAAACTGGGTCTTAACTATATGATTTTAAAATAGTTGTTTAGATCGGCGTCAGTGGTATTCATTTTGCTCTTTGCTTGGGGTGACCCAGAATATTTTGTAGCGGGTTTCTCATTTTCTTGGTTGTAGAAAATGAAAGAATACTTTTACAAATTTTAGAGCAGGTGGATGTCATGCAAGTTGGTGTTAAGGGAGTCTGTAAATCCTTTTTTCTGTGTTGATGTGCCGGTCCTATTGGAAAGGTAAGCTCTCGCTGGTGGCTGGATTGATAGCTTTAATTTCATTATCTGGATGTGCCGCAAGTCAGGTTTTGGTTGCCTCCTATGAAGATGAGACCGCAAAATGTCCTGAACTGGAATATGAGTTGGAAGAGTCGCGGGTAAGATTACAGAAATTGGCAGCCGTCGATTCCACAGAAAGAGACATGCGAAACTTTGTCTTGGGAGTGGGTGGAATCCTCCTCCCGCCTCTTGGGATCATCAATGCTGCTCTGTTTATAACTGATTCTTATGCGGCGGATTATACGGAGAAAAAGGTTTTGAAAAATCGATATAACGATATGGTGATGTTTAGCCAAAATCAGGGTTGCGGATCGAATTTTGCTTTGATTCCTCTTGAGGGAGAAACCAAAGAACCCCATGCATGATATTGCCTTGTAAAGTGTTATCTAGAAATTGATATGGAAACGGCTTTAATCAAATCAATCTGGTATCAGGCGAAGAAAAAGTCAGCGATGACGGCGGGAAAAAATTGCGGTAGTAAGTGATAAAGGATTCCTAAGACCGTTAACTGCACAATACCTAGAACCCAAATCCATTTCAGGGTGTTATGCGAGACATATTGTTGATACGGGGTCCAACTTTTCGTGACAGCAATAAAGCTCCCGACATAAATGGAGATAAACAACAAGGCTAGAACCAAAGCTCTGCTACCACCCCATTGGAACATTGCCCAGAGAATATATTTCATGGCAAACAAGGTGGTACAAGAGATAACCGTGAAAAGCAAAAAACAAATTGCAGATTTTTTCATTTGAAATTTAGAGAGGGTTAGAGCGGATTTTTATTCGTTCAAGAGATTTCTACAATTTGCCGCCATGGCGTTTTAGCAAGTTGGCGATATCCATATTGCCGTTGGCGATGGCAATATGAAGTGGGCTTCGACCGTCGGCTGCTTTAGCATTGACGCTAGCTCCGTGAAAAATAAAAAGTTTGATGATTTTTAGTTGATCCCACCTTGCTGCTTCATGAAGCGGTGTTTGTCCTTCATTATCTTGCTGGTGAATATCAGCTCCATTGATAATTAAATACTTTGCTGTACTTAGATGGCCTTTTTCCGCGGCCCAATGTAAGGCCGAGCGGCCCAACTTGTCTTTGGCGCTGATATCTGCGCCCTGCTTGAGTAAAAGTTTGACGAGTTTTATTTTTCCCTGGGCGATTGAGGAATGTAGTGGAGTGTTGCCCCAATCTGCACGATTATTTACATTGGCTCCTCTTTCGATTAAAGACAGAGCGACTTTGGCGCTGCCCTGATCGGCAGCCAAATGAAGAGGGGTGTAACCGTAATTATCTTTTGCGTCCAGTTTGGCACCCTGATCAAGGAGTACAGGTACCAGTTTATCCAGATCTTCAAGTGCCGAAATATGCAGGGGGGTCATTCCCTCATGGTCGGGAAGGTTAGTATCCGCTCCTTTTTGCAGAAATAAATGGACTAATTTTTCTCGGTTGTGAAATACAGATTTATAAAGGGCTGTGATGCCTCGGTTATCCTGAGTATTGATGTCTATCCCAATGAGAAGTTGTTCGATTCGTTTCTGGTCTTCTATCTCAATGGCATTGAGCAATTGTTGGTGAGTCGCAGGAGAAACTAAAATGTCTTTCCGATTTGTAGATATTACCGATATCAGATTCAGCGGTTTGGTTTTAGGTGGGGGTTTGAAGGCTGGAAATCCGATCGCAGTAGCGCCTAGATTTTCAAAGAGAGGGGGCAGAGAGTCCGCGATGGGGGAACTTTTATCGACCTCAGCATAAACCGGCCCCGTTCCTGAAATTACAAGGAATAAAAAATTGGCAACCCAAACTTTCCATTTATGGTTCATAAAATGATTGTGCCACCCATTGCAAAAATAGGCAATACACTCCCCAAAACTCCTAATTAAACAAGGGCTGGCAAGAAAACTGTATTAATCTTCATCTCTTTTTAATTCTCAAATAGACAGAGTAAAGAATGAAACTGCCTAAGCACAATTGGAATATCAAGCTTCCCCAGAATTGCAGAGGGTGGGAATCCATAAATATTTTCACTTCTCCCTCCTGAATGTTAAACGATCCCATTTCACCCGTATAAAGCATTTTAAAACTAGAGAAAATCAATACTAGAGCAAATGCGAAATAAACAACATTGGTGGCATTTTTCCGGATATTGGGCTCAAGAAGGTAATTCACCAAAAAGGCTAGGAGAACAATAACAACGAAGCTGACAGTGGTGAAAGTAATGGGATCCATTTTTCCAGGGTTAAATTGTTTTTTTCCAGGGCAGGCTCAAGACAGACCTGGAAGAAGAATTTTTAATGCATCGGCGATGATTCCTATTGCCAGACTACCCAGCAATAGACCCATAACTTGAGTGATGAATTTGATTCCCGTTTTACCCAGAAATTTTAAAATCCTGTTCGCGAGCTTTAAAGAAATCCCGATCAAAATGCCTATCAGCACAAATTCTGCAATAGATATTAGTTTAGTTGACCATAGTGAAAATTCGTTGGACTGAATGATTACAGAACTTATGGCGGCGGGTCCAATGAATAGGGGGAATGTTAAGGGCATAAAGGCAATATCATTATTATTATCCCTTTCTTCAGATAATAAATATGAGGTTTTGCTATTTGTAAGCATGGTGAAAGCGATATAGATCAGGAAAACGCCTCCTATAAATTTGAAGGCCGGCATTTGAATACCAAAAAATACAACAATATATTTTCCGAATAAAAAAGAAAAAGTTAGCACAGCTACCGAAGCGCAGCAGGTTTTAAAAATTATTGAGTTATGCTCCGCATCGGTTTTATCTGAGGTCAGGGAAATGTAGACAGGAAGATTACCAATGGGATCTATAATGGCAAGTAAAATTACAAAAGTTTTTACAAGTTCTGCAGCTTCGATCATTTTTTCACAGCTTTCCTAAAAAAATTTTTCTTTTTTTAATGATAAGCTTGATTTCCTGCGCCACCAAAATTATATTGTAGGAGAATTTATTTTGTAGTTGGTTTTATATTTGCCCTCGTAGCTTTTCTTGCAGAATATCTGATATGCCCTCGTTTGTTTATTGTTGCGAAAAATGTACTTCTGAAGTGAGGTTCCTGGTTTCCCGTGCTTTGGAGGAGAATATTGCCATTCACTGCCCAAAATGTAATGAAGTGAATAAGTTTAGTTTGGAACGAGAAGGAAATGTGGGTAAAGATTGGTGTTCAAGCGTATCGATTCAAAACAAAAGAAGAAGAGATGAAGATGGTCTCTACAGCCGACCTGCTAGAGAGCAGGTCCTTGCCAGTTGAGAAAAACCTCAGTCTGCATTGGTAGTGGGGTCATAGCTTTCCAGGCCAAACAGAGTCATGTAATAGGCAAATGTATTTTTTACTGTGACAATACCCACCACCTTACCCTCGTCTGTGACTGTGATATGTCGGGTGTTTTTGTCAGTCATGTGTTCTGAAGCTTCAAGAATATGGTTATTGATGTCCAGGGTATAAAGAGGACAGCTCATGATCTCAGATACGGGAGTGGATAACGGGAGGCCTGCTCCAACTACCTTGCGTGTAAAATCCCTTTCAGTAATGATTCCCACATGGTTCCCGTTTTCGGTTGTAAGAATGGCACTGGCATTTTCTGTGCTCATTAAATATGCCGCCTCTTTAACGGTGGCATTCACATCAATGCTGATTACAGGGGTGGTCATGAAATCCCCTAGCTTTTCTTTTGGATGATCCGATTGTGGAAGTCCTGTCATGGCCTTCTCCAGTTGAAAGTTTTTTATGAAATCCTTCTTAAAGTTTCCTTTAAGTTGCTGATATTATCAAGTTCTTTTTAGAGCTATTTGGGGTTGCTGCGCCAATTTTTATATAGCCATACCCACGTCAGAAAAATGCCTACCCAGCCCAAATAAAATATTATTTTTGAGAGTGTCTGGTCAACACTCCATAAATCAAAGTGGTTGAATAAATTGCGCCAGTCGTGCGCCTCCATATCTAATCCCCCGATTAGGGGAAGTTTTAAGAACCGTCCATCTGCCATATAAATACTCACATCAATAAAATTACCAAAGAACCAGATCAGGGCAAAGCCTGTTCCCGCTCTGTCCCTGTTATAAAAAAAGGATGCAAAGACGACGAAGGGAATGAGCAATTGATTCAGGCTTCCTCCAATCGTCATCAGAGTGTCGTTGCCGAAAATGCCGAAGAGGAGGTGCCCCGCCTCATGAAATACGAGGTTTACATTATGGATCATGCCGGTAAAAAATGACCAATCCCTATACAGCGTTGTTTTGGGGAAAAAGATCAAGTGAAGAAAAAACAAAAGAGTAAGAAAAATGAATGCGGGGGTTGTGATTGGTTTCCAGGGTTGCCGTAAATATGGAAAACCCCCCAGTATTTTTTCACTATGTTTTTTTTCTTCGATTACAATTTTATTTTCATTTTTTACGGCGGTGTCTTTTTCCAATCGGTCCAGATAGGATTGGTATTTGGAAAAAATCACACCGCATCGCGCACAGTTTATCGAGTCGGGTTGTTCAAACTGGCATTTTGGGCAAATTATCATATTAGGCGTTGGGCAAAGATAAATGGTAGAGCAAGGCTAGAATGTTACAAATCTTCTTCTTATAAAGGAGTTTAAAAAAGAACTGGCTTTTTATAAGTCCCTGTTTTATAATGAAACAATACTTTAAGCGATTTAGCCGTCTAGAGAATGACAGGTGTATTGCCGAAACTGGTAATTTTTTTGATTGAGTAGCCTCCCGGAACCCCGGTTGTCTGATTTTCTCCCCCGTTTTCTCATTTAAGCTCAAATCCTCTTTTATCAATTATAGTTCAAGTTCTCAAAATAGGTTTTGAGCTCGATCTAAAGGACCGTCTGTTGCTCTTTATAATGAGCCAGCATCCACCAAAAGGAAAAAAATATGTTAATGGAATCAACAACTGCGAGCTTTGATGCCCTCAATCTCAGTGACCCAATTTGTCGCGCTGTTCAAAGTGAGAAATATACTAATCCCACGCCGATTCAGCACCAGGCCATTCCGCACCTTTTGCAGGGTCGGGATCTTTTAGGGTGCGCCCAAACCGGGACTGGGAAAACAGCAGCCTTTGCCTTGCCTATATTGCATCTCCTGTCAGAGAATCCTTCAGCTTCTGGCTCCAAGAGCCCGCGTGCGCTGGTGCTGACACCCACTCGAGAGCTGGCTTTGCAGATCAGTGATAGTTTTCGGGTATATGGGCGACACTTAAAATTAAAGCAGGCACTGGTTTTTGGCGGGGTAAGTCTAAAGCCGCAAATTAATACCTTAAAGCGGGGAGTAGATATTGTGATAGCTACTCCAGGCAGGTTGATAGATTTGTATCAGCAGAGGCATCTTCGTCTAGACAATATAAAGGTGCTTGTCCTTGACGAGGCAGATCGCATGTTGGATATGGGTTTTCTGCCTGACATCAAGAAAATTTACGCCATGACACCCAAAGATCGTCAGTCGATGCTGTTTTCTGCTACGCTCCCCGATGAGATTCTTCGATTAACGAAGAATTTTCTTAACGATCCAGTGCGGGTTTCTGTGAATCCTCCAGCCAGTACGGTAGAAAAAATTGATCAGCGTGTTTTATTTGTGGACCGCGAAAACAAAGGAGCTTTGCTGGAATCTGTACTGCAGGATGAGAGTATTGAAAAAGCTTTGATATTTGCTCGCACCAAGCATGGAGCGAACAAAATTGTCAAAAACTTAAGTCGTGCCCGAATCAAGGCGGACGCGATACATGGTAATAAATCCCAATCTGCACGTATGGAAGCATTACAAAAGTTTCGTGCCGGAAAAGTACAGGTGCTTGTGGCTACTGATATCGCATCAAGGGGTTTGGATGTGGATGGTATCACCCATGTTATCAATTATGAGTTGCCGAATGAAGCCGAAAGCTATGTCCACCGTGTTGGAAGAACAGCAAGGGCAGGGGCGGTCGGCGTAGCCCTTTCCTTCTGCGATGCCGGTGAAAAAGGTTATCTGCGTCAAATCGAAAAAACCATTAACAGAGTGGTGAATGTGGTGGATGACCATCCCTACCATTCAGAATCTATTGCTGCAAAACGCGTAAGTGGAATTGGAGCGGGTAAAAAATTTAATGGTAGGCGCAATGGTGGTCACTCTGCAGCTGGGTCTTCCGGTAAACCGGGAAAAAACCAAAACCGGAAGAAATTCTTTTCAGCAAAACCCGGAAAAAGAACGCGGTTTAAAAGCCGAACCCCCAGAACGGCAGTGAGTGCTTAAAAATACTCAGTCAGGTTGCAAAAAAAGTATCTCCCCTCCATTCTTTGGAGGGGAGATACTCATTATTTGTATTTTGAAATAATGAGGCTTTTCCCCACCTTCCACCATAGATTCCCTATCCGACCTCTCCCCAATACCTTGTCGAATTTCCTGGAAATTTCGCAATGCATAAAAAAATTCGATGAAGAAATTCCTTTAAGTGATTAGAATAGAAGAAGTGATATAAGATGTCTCAGATATTAGTTTTATACTATTACAATTAAGAATGATTTCGTTGGAATGAAAATTCTTTTGATTGACGATACAACTGCGAATGTCGATGTTTTGAGAGGCATCCTGTGATACAGGTTTGGTATGTTTCTTTTACTTTTTCAGTCTTATAAGGAAATAGATCATGTTTAAATTTATGGTTTGGTTTTCAGCCATAGTCACCATTGGTTTTATGGTGTTGATGGTCTTTGATTACGGTTAAACGTTGGAGCAGGTAAGGAGTTTTAAAAAACGGTATCGGTTTCATGAAGTTTTCCCCTTCTTTAATCAAAGCTTTTCTAATTTTCCCGTTGAATGTGATGGGGGTGATTCCTGTGTTTCTGATCTGGTGTTCCCGGCCAGAAGGGGTGCTGCATAGTTTTCCGTATAGTTTTAGTGAAGGTAGGTCTTTGGCAGGAGCGTTGTTTGTTTTTATCGGAGTAGGACTATGCTGGAAAACGGTTTCAATATTCACCGAGCATGGTGAAGGAACCCCGGCCCCGTTTGATCCGCCTAAAAAACTAGTGCTCCTGGGACCCTATAAGTTTGTGCGCAATCCTATGATGGTTGGTGTCTGGCTGGTTTTATCGGGAGAAGCCTTGATTTTTGGCTCGGTTCCTTTGGGAGTGTGGTTTCTGATTTTTTTTGGGTTGTGCCTGATTCTCATTCCATTTTGGGAGGAACCTGACTTGCAAAACAGGTTTGGCGAGTCGTATCGGGAATATATGCGAAAGGTTCCCAGATGGATTCCTTCAAATTTTAGTTCGCTAACAAAAAATAACCCTAATTACCATTAAAAATAAAATGCTAAGAATTGCTTAGCTTATGATAATTTTTGGCGGAGTGTCACCTTGTGGCCGCTTATCTGATTAAGGAAGGGCATGAATTTAATCAAAGCTATAGGACTAGTTCTTGTGTTTTCTGGCATCGTTATGGGTTGCTATTTGTTTTCAATCTCATACGACAGCTTCATTGTTATAGTATCCGATTTTGTGGGCGTATCAAATATTGTAGGGATACCCGATCCAGAAGGTAAGTTTCGAAACCTAATTACTTCAAAAGTATTTTTTCAAATCAAACTGATTTCTTTTTTGCCAATAATCATTGGTTCCCTGATCTTTAATTATTCTGGCAATCTCCATCGTAATACAGAAAAAATAGTTTTAGCGCTGTCAAATATTTCGGACGAAGTTAAATTGATTGAAAAGAAATATTTAATAATCGCATGCATGGTACTCCTGGCAAGCTTGGTATGTCGATTGTATTACGCGTTTTACCCGATAACATATGATGAAGCTTGGACATATATATATTTCACTTCAAAGGGATTTTTAACATCCATATCATTCTACCCAGTGCCCAATAACCAAGTGTTGCATTCTATTCTGACTAACTTAACCTATTATTTTCCATTTAGCCAAACTCTCAACCTAAGAATACCCAGCCTATTAATAGGGATTGCTTCTGTTGCTGTGTTTTATTTAACGTTTAGAAAAATTTTTGATGACCGTATCGCGCTTTGGTTGATGTCGATATTTAGCTTTTTGTATCCAGTTCTTTTTTATGGTTTTAAGGCTCGAGGGTACTCTTTGGTTATATTGTCTTCTGTTATTTGTTTCTATGGGGCGGTTCAGATTGTTAGATCAACAAAATATGATGATGTTAAGCAGTATTGGTTTTACTTGTCGTTTGGTGCCGTAATGGGTCTTTATAGTCTGCCATCATTTTTATATCCCTATTTTGCTTTTACAACGTTTTTAGCATTCACTCTTCTATATCGTAGAAATATTAAGCAACTAATAACTTTATTTACGTCTGTGTTTATAACCGGCGCAATTACTGTTATTTTATATTCCCCAATTTTTATTGTTTCTGGGTTCAGTTCAATGTCTAATAATCAGGGTGTTAAGGTAATACCCAGGTACGAGGTGCTGGGGTCACTATTTGCGCATTTCACAGAAACATTTGGAATTCTTTTTTATTCAGAATGGGTTTTGTTGTTAGTTGTTTTTCTAAGTGCCTTTCTATTAACAAGGCCAAAGATAAATGTGGAGAACAAGCTGGCTTCCTACGTTATTTTTATAAGCCCTGTCATATTATTAATTCATTCTGTTATTGCTGTTCCGAGGACATGGGTCCATCTAGTGGTACCAATTTTGTTCTTGTTGGGATCTTTAATGAAGAATCTACCAGCAGATAAAAATGGCACGTTGCTGGGCGGCAGTGCAATTATTTTAATAGGTTTTCTGGTTTTTAATTTTAATGCGTATATAAATAAATATGAAAAATTTTCTTTTGAAGCAGACAAATTATCTTCGTTATTAATATCCAATAATGCAAATAAAATTTATATAAACCATTATTTAATCAAAACAAATTTAATTTATTTATTTGAAGAGAAGGGTGCCCAAGTGGATATTGTTTCCTCAAGGCCGGGCCTTTTCGAAAATAATCAGATTGCAGAAAATAATTTTGATTATTTAATCTTGGGCGAGCAGATAAATAATATTCCCGGCTACAAATTGATAGAAAAATTATGCGCTCAATGTCGATTAAAGGCTCGCACCTACGTTTATGCCAAGGCTTAAATATATGAAAGTTCTCAATCAATAACTTGGGGAATATTTTATGCGCTGGTTCGAGGGAGCCTTGTGGTGGGAATAATTAAGGTGTTATCGGATCCCCTCAGAGGCAGATGTGTCGTCCGGAATGCGTGTTTTAATTGGTCCTGGGATAGCAATTCCAGAAGAATTAAAACTAAATGTTCTCAAAGAATTAATGGTAAAAATTTTGAGTAATGACGAAGAAAAATATAGCTTGATGGACTGGATTGGTTCCGCGATTGGAATTGTGGTCGCCGGATTCATCGTTTTTATCTTGATCTGGCCCTTGATTGATCCCACCCCGAATAAATCTTCTTCACTAAAAGAAAATATTCACAAGGCCACAGAAAAATAATTATATTTATTCAAACGGTGGTTGGCTTTTTCTCTTATATTCTTCATCGGTCATATTCATTCGGCCTTTTATAAATAACTGTTTTCTTTCAGCGATGGCAATGGTCTGGGCATTATTATTTTTCTTTCCAAGCTGTTTAGAGATATAAATCTCCTTCAATGCCTTGTCCCAGTCCTGCAGTTTTTCGTAGACACTTATTAAATTTAGATGAGCCTGTGTGTGGTCAGGGTCAATCGCGAGTACCTTGTTGTAATATTCGGCTGTTTCATTGAGCTTCTGGTGGTACCAGTATTCCAAAGCGATTTTAAAAAGAATTTCTTTGTCATCCGGTTGCAGGGATTCAGCTTTTAAGAATTCTGCTACGGCTAAATCGTTCCGGGTCATTTTCGAATAAATGTCTCCCAACCCTATTCGGGCTTGCAAATTTTTGGGTTCGATTCCCAGAGCTTTTTCAAATGATTCAATTGCTTCATTTCTTCGATCTGCTTCACTATAGACCCGCCCCATCTGGACATAAGCAAGAACAAATTGTGGGTCTAATTCCAGCACTCGATGCAGAATAGCAATGGCTTCGTCATAAGCTCCAATTCTTTGCTTTTCAGCGGCATTGCTGATCAGTTCCTGGGGATTTTTAGACGGGGAAGAATGATCTTCTGAGGGGTCATTATTTCCCTCACAACTGAAGAAAAACAGTAAAAAGGCGAGAGTGATTAATTTACGGCTAAAATGTTTTCGCATAATAATTGGCGGGATGTATTTGCATATGTAAATTTTGAAAATTTTACCCATTTCTACCTGATCCAGAAGGGCTTGGCAAGGATTCCGTTACTTCATTCTGCAATGAGAGGGTTCCAAGCTTTAATAATGTAGCAGGGTTTACTATAATTATCTGATCTTTATCGGAGGGATTTGGGTTGTTGTAAAACCAAATGCCCTCTGGATGAATAATTAGTGAGGGCCCCGAAGAATTTTAACTTTATGGGTGCCCCTAATATGACAGGAAAATACAATGTCAGATAATCTTCCATATACAGAGAATGAGAAGGGGGAATTTGCGATTCCCTGCCAGATTAAAATTGCTAAAGATTGTGTACAGTTGGGGCAATTTTGTGAAACCAAAGAAGAAGCCCGGGATTGGGTTGAAGAGGAATGTTGGATATCTTCTGGAGAAGGACATTTTTGCGTACAATGCAATGATCAGGTTTTGCGAAACATTGCCAACCTGCAAACCAAAAAGATGAATTAACCGGACTACGCCCGGTCGAAATGAAATAAAGATTTGTTTGGTCGGTAAGGTTTTTTGCTCGCCTCATTCATTCCTCAAAGGTTTATAAAATTTCATGAAATTAATTGAAGTGATCACTTCTGCTCAAAACTTAAAGCCGGTAATAAGTATTGCAGAGCAACACGATTCTGAGGTCAATTGGATAGGTTCTCCCGATGAAAAAGGGAGGCAGTTGATCCGCATGCTTGTCAGCGATGAAAACAGGCAATCGTTGTTAGATGCCTTGCAGGGTTTATTGGGGGAGTCTTCGAAGATTCTTGTTCTAACTTTGGAAGCAGTTCTCCCAAGGAAGGAAGCTGAAACCTCTGATGCAGAAGCAAAGGAAACGGTCTCCACCACAAGAGAAGAACTGTATAACGATATCGTCAAAAATGCTCACTTGGATTCGACCTACCTTTTACTGGTTTTTCTATCTACGGTGGTGGTGGCCATCGGTTTACTCGAAGACAATGTTGCAGTAGTGATAGGAGCTATGGTCATTGCACCGCTTTTGGGGCCAAATATTGCGCTGGCGCTGGGGGCGGCTTTGGGCGATATGCCTCTGATGTGGAAAGCGATAAAAACCACGATAGTGGGAGTTGCATTGGCATTATTGCTTTCAGTGATTTTGGGAATGCTTTATCCACTCAATTTAGATAGCCATGAATTGATGGCTCGCACGGATGTAGGGTTAGACTCGGTGGCCCTGGCTTTAGCTTCTGGAGCCGCCGCCGTGGTTTCTTTGACAACAGGCCTGGCAAGTGTGTTAGTGGGAGTGATGGTGGCGGTGGCTTTGTTACCTCCAACGGCTACATTAGGGTTGATGATTGGTGCTGGTCAACCCAAGCTGGCGGTGGGCGCGGCATTGCTTTTGGCGGTCAACATTGTTTGCGTGAATCTGGCCGCAAAGATTGTGTTCTGGGTTCGTGGCGTGAAACCGCGTAGCTGGCTGGAAAAACAAAAGGCCAACCAATCAATGGTGACTTACCTGGTTATTTGGGCACTTTCTCTCACACTCCTTGTGGTGGTGATCTTTATTCGCAAGGGATTGCTGAAAGGTTTTTGAGAGTCGCTAAAAGAATGCCAAGAAAGAGAAACCTCTTGAAAAGAAAAAAGAGCAAACCTGCAATTTGATGGAATATTTTAAACCGCGGCAACTCTAATAAATATAAAGATCATTTTTTCCCCGCCTGATTTATTCAGGTTTTACGGTTCGGACAATCTTGTTTGATGGGGTAAGCTTGGGAGGTCTCTTGGACCCATGACCAGACCCCACTATTTATACCAGATTTAGGATTCAGTTCTCATAAGTCATAATTGTGTTTGGAATCTGTATCGTTTCTGGTGCTGGCGGTCGATACCCCAGGCTCGTATGTGGCCTTTTGGTATTATAATGAACACG
>JABHBK010000052.1 GCA_018673915.1 Nitrospina sp.
GTATCACCCTTAAAAGAACCTATAAGCACATCAGTTCCTATGGTATGGCCTGAGTGGACCGGGACCTCCAGCTTAACCGCGTCTGTTTTATCTTGAATGGTTCCAGACAAATCAACTGAGGCCACTCCTGTAGATAGAGCCTCACCTTTGATTCTCACCTGAGTAGAATCCATGGCACTTAAATAATAATCACCACCTTGCTGGGAAATGTTCAGGTTATCTGTTGCGTCTGACATGAATTCTAGCGAAGAGCTCACTTCTGTTTTATTGACAGCTTTTACTAGAAATTCAAACCTGTCCCCCTTTGAAAAGAATCTAGGAAGCCCCGGTTCTATATAGAAATCTTTGGATGCAATTAACGGAATTTCTGTGTTACCAAATCCATTGCCTTTATCACAGGCCACGATATAAACCCGATAAGAAGTAATTGAATCTGGAAGTTCATACTTTATTGTCACGTTTCCATTAGAGTCTGTAACAACAGATGGGTTGAAGTAGGCTACTGGGTTAAAGTCTGATCTTATTATTGTGTTAGAAGCTGGAGATTTTTCAAGTCCTCCACCACCAGTAAGTGGTTTATTCCAGATCATCTTTAGCGGAGTCTGCTTTGATAACCAGGAACGAAGATCAGCCGTGCCCACGCCAAGAGGAATATCAACTCTGGATAATGAAGAAAGATCAGGGGTTTTATAACGAGTCAAAGCCAATACTTTTTCATCAATAATCCCAATTGCCAGTTCAACTGATTTCCCAATGCCACTTTTGTCTTTAACCGATACCTGAAGAGTCCCTGTAGATGAAGGTTTCTGAGAAATAGAGTCCACCCCATTATTTACTACAATTTTCAGGTTGTCTGATTCCTTCAATACTTGGAGCTTGATAGAGCCATACTGAAAATTAGGTGCCCCCTCATCAATAGATGATGGGTAATAAGGAAAGTCTCTTCTGGGTAAGGCACCTAAAATTGAAACATGAATGTTTGGCGTATGGTCATTGCTTAACGGAACTTCCAAGCTAGGCTTGTCATCCTCTGTTTGAAGAAGTGAATAATCCAACACACCTTCTCTTTCAATTGTCACTAGATACGCAGGTGACTTTTGAACAGGGAGGAACTTTATCCCTGCTGTAGCTCCAGGAACATATGTGGTTTTATCTGAAATGAGGAACATCCTCTCATAAGGGTTCTCCTTATTGCTTCGGCCATATGAACTGTAGCCATTCTCAACCGTTAATATACTTGCAGAGGTAAAGTCTTTGCCCTGTGATGAAAAAGACGTGGTGATTAAATAGTCTCCACTGTATGAATTTGTAAAAACAAATGGTTTGTCAGAGTTATTTATTTCGTGCTCTACCGAGAGAACTTTTTTCCACAACTTCTGATAGTTCCAATAAGTTTCTCCTCTCTCGTTTCTTTTGCGGATATAATTCCAACCTTTCCTTAAAATATTAACTCTGACCATTCCTACCTGTCTTTGTGCTCCTTCATTTTTAACAACCACAAACCTTATTGGTAAATCCATGTCAGCTTTAACTGTCTGAGCGTGCTTACTCATTCCGACCAGATAATCCGGCTTACCTTGATAAACATTTTTACTTGTGGCAACACGACCATCAAAATCAATGACGCTGGCCACGACAACTAGACTTCTTTTCCCTGATGCCACCATAGAACCGATAGGGAAACTAAACTCCGCATTTCCATTTTTATCGAGTATTGTTTCACTGCTTTCTATTAACTCTTCCTCTGCCTCTCTGTTTTCGAACCTAAAATCATCGTATCCGCTGACTTTGAAATTCGTCTTTCCATGAAATATCTTCCACCTGACCTGGGCATTTTTCAACGGACCGCCGACATAGTATTGACCTGCTATTTTTATTTTTAAATACTTTGTCTCCTGATCAATATTCGCAAATCCCCTGTCCCTTCGTGTTTCAGTATCAAAAGTAATATGGGTCTTATGTTTAGGAGCACGAAACTCTTGCAACTCAAATGTTCTAGTGGTGACATAGGCATCCTCAGAGCCCATGAATATTGTGTAGGTCCCCAATGGAAAGTGCATAGCCAATTCCAAATCACCAGACAGGGTTCCAAACTCATTGGGTATATATGTAGATTGTAGAACTGTCTCTCCCTTGGGATTATCAATTCTGACAGGAGTTTCATGTCTATAAGGGGCAATACTTCCATCGGAGTATTGTCTCAATGTCCCCTTAAAGTGAACCGTATCCCCAGGTTTATATATCCCTCTCTCCGTAAAAACATTTGCTTTTAGATTTTCTCCAGGAGCTTCCTTAATTTTGCTTCTATCAATTCCATCTGGGTAAAACTCATCACCCTTCGAAATCTCCATGAAAGTGGCATCATCATTTGACAAAGCAACTAATCCCTTTATCCAGCCTAACTCCAATCGACTCTCATTAAATCGATACCCACCATTTTTCTTGAGCACCATAGTCTTGTAAGTTCCAGGTTTAATAACAATGACCCCGTCTGAATTGGTGCTACCAAGAAAAAAGATCTGAGACCTATCATCCAAGGCATAGACCTTATGATTTGCCTGCGGTGTTCCTTTCTGCAGCGAAGTCAGCCAGATAAGCAGATTTTTGCTTGAATGTTTGTAGGTAATTCCTATGTCGGTAATCCTCACTAGCCTATAGGACGATTCTGCCTCGAGTTCAGGGCTTTCACTTTTGACTTTTATTAATTGAATCGAACCATCATTACTTTCGCGCCTGAATGTCAAAGGGATGGAGAATGGCTTCGTCTTAAAACTTTTCTGGAAATTAAAAATTTGTTTGTCCTTTTCCAACTGTCCCCACAGTTCTCTGAATTCACTGGGGAGGTTTTTAAGGTCAATATCTGCCTGGTATGAATCTAAGGCTTTTAAGGTTTCTTTCCATTCGATGCTCTGATCCAGTGCAAACGGAAGATATATGGGGGGGATTTTTGTGGAGTGGACGGTGAACCGATCAATATTCTTCAGGTTTAAGTGAAGAAGCTGCTTACTGTTTCTCTCAATGACATTATTTTGATTGAAGAACCCTATGGTGGATAACGGCTCTATCACAAAGCTGGATTTTGTAGCCCTATATCTTTTCCCGTCAATTTCGAATCCCGGCTTAAATATCAGGGAGTACCTTTGTCCCTCACGAAAATCTCCTTTCAAGACAATCTGGCTACGCTTGGTGTAGCTGATGTCCCAATCCACATCCAATTTGGGTATGGTTCTTGGCTTGTCTCTTTTAAACCAGCCTATTAATGCCGCATAAGAAATCTCATGATCAAGTTCAAGAGTGACTTCCTTTTCAAAGGGGCTGGCTGGATTAATTTTCTTGATAGTAAAATGTTTACCGGATTTAACATCCTCGTTATATTGAGAGGCTTCAAGTGGTACAAACCCGACTACAAGTTGTATTGAGACAAAAACCGTGACGAGGAAGTTCCTGATATAAGTTTTCATAATTTTATAATGTTCCCGTTGATCCTCATTGGATTGGATGAAGGTTTTCTTGTTTTCCTTTGCTGACTTCCCATGGTTTCAAGCAATGCGTCGGCATGCTCCAAGGCAGACAAGGCCGCCTGCTGAGGTGTGAGTCTTAACACCTCGCGCTTCACAATGATTGCCTGCATGACCATTACCGCAATGGTGTCCCTTCTAGTTAAATAACCACTCATTGACTTTCCTTTCATACTGATAAGAGTTGAATGATTTGGAATAAACCAATCAGGCAAATTTTGATCGATACAACATATGATCTTCTGTTCTTGGAATTTGAGAGAGTTCAAGATTGTTAAATATGGTAGAAAGCTTCAGCATTTCAAATATTGACTTGACCTTGTTGTTTATGCCGATCACTTTGAATGATGTATTCGTGACTTCACTAACCCGGATACATTCAACAAGAAGTGCTGCCGCGGATGTATCAATGCTGTCTACTCTGGTAAGATCAATAATCACATTCTGCCCAAAGTCCTTTAATGCAGACATGATTTCCTCTCTCAACTCTTTGTTAATATCCTTGCCGAATTCCCCTTCTAATCGAAAGGCAATGGTTTGATCATTGAGTGTTGTTGCTCTGAAGGATGAGGTTTCACAATTAATCATGGGTAGTCTCCGTTCTTTAAGAGTTTGGAAGGCAAAAACCTCCCCTACCCACATAGTTCGAGATCTCGGTGAAACCGTATATTTAAGGTGATGCCTGAAAAGTGGGGTTTATACAGGGAGAGTGGTCGATAATACTCAAAGGGAAGGAGAGTTAGCCTTGTTCGAGAAATAATTACTCTCGAACAACATTCTTCAAAAAAAAACAGCCCCAAGACAAAATTGTCTGGGGACTGCCTTTAAGTTTGGATTAAATATGCTGACTAGTACTGGATGATCTCTCCAAATTTTTCATCGGTCCAGCCGAACTTCTCTCTACCTACATTTACAGCAGCCAATAAGGTTTCCGGAGGTTCGCTTTGCACATAAGAATCTAAAGAGAAATCATCGTTCAGCGCTCGGATATTCTTCAC
>JABHBK010000053.1 GCA_018673915.1 Nitrospina sp.
ACCTTGTTCTTTAATCCGGCTGGCTTGATAGCCTGAACCCGCACCAATTTCCAGGATTCTGCCTCCGGGAGGAAATAAATGCCAGACGAGTTGGAGCTCGAAACCTCGAATTAAGTTCATCTGCTCTTTAACGGTATCCATGGATCTTGTTCTTTTTCCTTAGTGCATTTTATTAAAGAAGACCAATATACTTGAATTCAAATAGTAAGTACAACTCTGGCTATTGTTGGAGAGGGTAGCTATGATAGCACCATGGTATTTCACATTAACCCTGAAATAATCTTGGCTTAAAAACACCCGATGGGCTATTCTTTAAAAAACAATCTTTAATAACCGTGGTGCTCGCTGGTTAAACTCACTGCGAAAGGGAAATAAGGTAAAACGATGGAAACTTTGAAAAAATGGTTGTTCATTTTAGCGGCTGTAGTTTTTGCCGGCTCGATATTTGCCGATAAAATCCTTTCTTTTTATATTGACTGGTTGTGGTTTGAAAGTCATGGCATCACCTCGGTTTTATGGACGGTGTTGTTATCGCAATTGGGGTTTGGAATGCTGACGGGAACTTTGTTTTTCCTGCTGACCTATGGTTTCTTACATCAGGTGCTCAAGAAAACCTCCCATTTGCCTATCCTCTTGTCAGATCAGGTTCGGAAAGAAGTACCGTTGCTTGATTTTATGGCCAGTAATTTAAAACTACTGATTCTGGTTGTTCCATTGGTTTTGGCCGTCATGACTGGGCTGGTGATGGCACAACAATGGGAAACTCTTCTACAATTTTTTAATGCTTCTCCTTATGGCCAGGTTGATCCCATATTTGGTAAAGATATTTCTTTTTACTTTTTTACCCTGCCTCTTTGGATGCTGGTGAAGTCCTTGTTGTGGGAAACCATGATCGTGATTTCCATCGGCGTGGGTTTGGTTTATTTTTTCAAACGATTTATTTATGTTGGCCCGACAGGTGTGGTGGTTCTTCCTGATGCACGGCGTACCCTTTCGGGGCTTGTAGGACTATTCTTCCTGCTTTTTGCAAGTGAGTTTTACCTGCAGCGATACGAGCTTTTGACAGAGGGAAATAGTTTAATAGCTGGGATCGGGTTCTCCGATGCCAATGGAAAAATTCCTATCCTTTATCTTTTGATCTTTACTTCCCTGGTTTCTGCCGCATTTTCATTCTTAGGCCTTATCCGGCCGGGTATGAAAAAAATAATGCTTTCAGGTGTGGGGTTGGCACTGGTTTTTTTTGTAGGCAACTTTTATCCAAAGTTATTACAAAAATTTGTGGTGGTGCCTAACGAACTGGTCAAGGAGACCCCCTTTATTGAACATACCATTGCTGGTGCATTAACCGCATATGGGCTAAGTAAAACCGAGACGCATGAGCTATCCGGGTCAGCATCCCTGACGGCTGATAGTATTCGACGTAACGCGACCACCATTAAAAATATCCGGCTCTGGGATCAGGAGCCGCTTCTCGATACTCTGGGTCAGATTCAGGAAATCAGAACCTATTACCAGTTTCACTCCGTAGACAACGATCGATACAAAATTAACGGAGAGTACCGTCAGACATTGTTATCTCCGAGAGAACTACTGTCTTCAAACTTGCCCAACCGCACATGGATTAATGAACATTTGACTTTTACGCATGGCTACGGTGTTTCGTTGAGCCCTGTAAATCAGGTTACTCCTGAAGGGCTCCCCGTGTTGTTCATTAAAGATATTCCTCCTCAATCAAATATGGATCTGGTGGTAACACGTCCCGAAATTTATTTTGGAGAGTTGGCCAATGATCACGTTTTTGTGAACACTGGAACCAAGGAGTTTGATTACCCTCAAGGGGAAAAAAATGTATACAAGAACTATGAAGGCAAAGGTGGTTTTGAAGTCGGGTCTTTTTTCCGGAAACTAGTTTTGGCGGCCCGGTTCAAAGCTCTCAAAATTGTTTTTTCTCAGGACATTAATAGTGATAGCCGTGTTTTGCTATACCGTAATATCACCGACCGGGTACAGAAAGTCGCCCCGTTCCTCCGTCTGGACAATGATCCCTATCTGGTGATTTCAGAGGGACGTCTAATTTGGCTTTATGATGCTTATACAGTGAGTGATAATTTTCCTTATTCCCCGAAAATTCCTCGGTTCGGAAATTACGTGCGTAACTCCGTCAAAATTTCTATTGATGCCTATGATGGTTCGATGAATTTTTATATTGCTGATCAGGCTGACCCGGTCATCCAGACTTACCGGAATATTTTTCCGGACCTGTTTCAAGACCTGAGCCAGATGCCGGAAGATTTGCGAAGCCATATTCGTTACCCTACGGACCTGTTTAAGATTCAGACATTTATTTATGCCACCTACCACATGAAACGCCCGCAGATTTTCTATAACAAAGAGGACCAATGGGAAATACCGGAAATTGATGGACAAATTATGCAGCCTTATTACACCATCATGAAATTGCCTGAAGAGGATCATGAAGAATACATTCTCATGCTTCCCTACACCCCCAGAGGAAAGAGCAATCTTTCAGCCTGGATGGTGGCGCGAAGTGACGGCGAACAATATGGCAAGCTGGATGTGTATACATTTCCTAAGCAGAAGTTGGTGTTTGGGCCCAGTCAGATGGTGGCCCGGATCAATCAGGAAGCTGAAATCTCTAGACAGATTTCGTTGTGGGATCAGCGGGGATCGAGTGTTATTCAGGGAACCCTTCTTGTCATACCCATTGAAGAGTCTTTGGTTTATGTGCGACCTTTATATTTGAAAGCGGATGCCGGTAAGATTCCAGAACTCAAGCGCGTTATCGTTGGTTATGAAGACAGCATCGCTATGGAGAAAACTCTGGATGAAGCGCTGGAGAAAATTTTTACCGGGTTTTCCCGTGAATCCGAGCTACCCCTTGCTCAAATAGGGACTGGAACCCAAACCCAGTCGCCTGCCTCACCCGTATCTGCAAGTAATCAGAAGCTTCTTTTAAGTAAGACCGATTACGACAAGATTCGTCATACTTACCGCCAGGTTTTGGAGTCGCAGGATAAGCTGGACCAGTCGCTGGCACAGTACCGAAAAGGACTCAATGAGTTGGGGGAAATATTAGAAGGCGCTGAAGTGTCACCGCAGGTCGAGCCTCTTAGTGCCCCGGGGCATGAGAAAAGGTGAGGAGATTCAACGCAGCGGAGGTTCTCCGTCCTGCCAGACTTACTTAAAATTATCGTCAGTGAATAAGCCCAGCTGATTGGTGTCTAGTTTTTTATCGATGATCGGGACAGGATAATTGCCATCGAAACAGGCGGAACAGAATTTTTTCTCTCCGTTTTCCAAAACGGTCATCATTTTTTCAAGGCTGAGGTAGGCCAGGGAATCTGCCGCCAAATACTTGCACGTTTCTTCAAGGTTGAGTTTGTGGGCGATCAATTCTTCTTTGTTCGGTGTATCGATGCCGTAAAAACAGGAGTGCAAAATAGGTGGGGCTGAAATGCGAAGATGAACCTCCTTGGCTCCTGCATCCCGAAGCATTTTTACAATTTTGCGGCTGGTGGTTCCTCGAACGATGGAGTCGTCAATGATAGCAATGCGTTTACCACTGATAATTGATTTTACTGCGTTCAATTTTAATTTTACCCCGAAATGCCGGATCTGCGATTGCGGTTCGATGAAAGTTCTTCCGACATAATGATTGCGGATGAGACCCATTTCAAAGGGGATGCCCATTTCCTCAGAGAAACCCATTGCCGAAACAACCCCTGAATCGGGCACGGGAACTATGAGGTCGACGTCGGCAGGACTTTCCTGCGCCATGGCTTTACCCATTTCTTTGCGTGCTGTGTACACATGCTCCCCAAACATATAGCTGTCTGGACGCGCAAAATAAATATGTTCAAACACACAGTGTTTGCTTTCAGTTTTCTTGAAAGGGAAGAAAGATTGAATTCCATCGCTGTTTACAAGAATCAACTCTCCTGGTTCGACCTCTCGAATGAACTCTGCTTCGATAAGATCCATGACACAGGTTTCTGAGGCAACGATGTAGGCACCATCGAGCTTTCCCAGACATAGCGGACGAAATCCGTGCGGATCGCGTGCGGCCAGTAATTCGGTTTCAGTCATCAGGACCAATGAATAGGCACCGCTGACTTGCCTCAAGGCTTCGGCAGCCCGGTCCACGAATGATTCGGCTTTTGACTGGGCCATTAAATGCACGATAACTTCGCTATCGTTGGTGGACTGGAATATGGCTCCTTTAGTGCCCAATTCTTTTCGGATTGTCTGGGCGTTTACGAGGTTGCCATTATGAGCCAAGGCTAATGACCCCGCTGAATAGTTGATCATGCAAGGTTGGGCATTGACCAGCTCGCTTTTTCCTGCAGTGGAATAACGGTTATGACCGATGGCCAAAGGACCCGGTAGTTTAAGAATCCTGGCGGGATCAAAGATGTCCGCGACAAGCCCCATACCCAGTTCAAGGTGCATTTTGGAATGAGTGCTGGCAACTATGCCTGCACTTTCCTGCCCTCGGTGCTGCAATGCGTAGAGTCCTAGATAAACCAGATTGGCGGCCTCAGGATGACCGTAAACCCCTACGACTCCGCATTCTTCATGTAACTTGTCCAGCATAGTTCCCCAAAGAAGTTTTCCAGAGTTCTTTTAAAATATTAATTTCTTGTTTAACAATTTCTTTTCCATTGACGTTTATCGTGTAATGAGTCCCGCCTACTTTTCCAATCAGGGAGAAGTCGACTGGAAACGCCATAGCCAAATCTTCTATTTCATTGATCCGTTCTTCGGGAAAAGAAACAACTATCCTGGACTGGGTTTCCCCGAACAACAGTGTGTCATTTCTCAGTGTGGATTCCAGTGTGAGCGTGGCTCCGAAAGTCTCTCCTCCGTATGAAAAACAAGATTCTGCCGCGGCGATTGCCAGCCCACCTTCTGAGCAATCATGCGCTGAAGAAATGAGGCCCTTTTGGATCAGTTCCCGGCAAAAGTCCTGAACCTGTTTTTCGTGTTTTCGATCCAGAACGGGAGTCTTCCCCTCACTGCGATCAAACATGACTTTCAGGTATTCGGTTCCTCCCAGCTCCTCCATGGTAAAACCGATGAGAGCGATTTGATCCCCGGATTTTTTAAACCCCTGGGTCATGATCTTTTTATGATCCTCGATCAAGCCCACAACCGCAACAGTCGGAGTCGGATAAATCGCATCCCTTTTTGTCTCATTATAGAGGCTGACGTTACCACTGACCACCGGAATATCAAAAAACCTGCAAGCATCACCCATACCCTCTACTGCCTGTTGGAATTGCCACATGATTTCGGGTTTTTCGGGGTTGCCAAAATTCAAACAATTTGTCAGCCCTATCGGCTGTGCACCGGAGCACACTACATTCCGACAGGCTTCGGCAACAGCGATGGCGGCTCCTTCATAAGGATCAAGGTAACAATAGCGGCTGTTGCAGTCGACAGACATAGCTATCGCTTTCTGCGTACCTTTTATGCGTATGACAGCAGCATCCGATCCGGGCATTACCAGCGTATTCAGGCGCACCATGTGGTCGTATTGTTCGAAGACCCATTCCTTACTGGCAATATTTGGGCAGGCCAGAAGTTTTTTCAAAGCAGTGTTCCCCTCTGAGATATCGGGAAGTTCGGTCAGGTTCACATGCTCAACTTTATCGAGATATTTTGGGCGTCTTGATTCCCGTTTCAAGTCCAAGGCACCATCCACAACGGGAAAGACGGGAAGGTTTACCACCTCTTTACCTTCAAATTGAATACGTACGCAGGGTTCCTCGATCACTTCGCCGATGATTGCTGCGTCCAGTCCCCATTTGCCGAGTACCGCAAGGGCCTCACTTTCATGACCCGGTTCGATCACGAATAGCATGCGTTCCTGAGATTCTGACAGTAGGATCTCGTAAGGGATCATGCCTTCCTCTCTCAGAGGGACTTTTGATAAATCCATAAATACCCCGGTTTCTGCCCGGTGTGCCATTTCAAAGGAAGATGAAGTGAGTCCAGCGGCTCCCATATCCTGTACACCCACTACCCAGTCAAACTTAAACAGCTCCAGACAGGCTTCAATCAATAGTTTTTCTGTAAAAGGGTCGCCTACCTGTACGGTGGGTCGCTTGTCTTCCGTGGTTTCATCAAACTCGGAAGAAGCCAGTAGGCTGGCACCATGAATCCCATCGCGTCCGGTTTTGGAGCCAACATAGAGAATTTGGTTACCCACTCCCCCTGCACCAGCGAGAAAGATTCGATCTGAATTAACCAGACCCAGGCAGAATGCGTTGACCAGAATATTGCCGTTATAACAGGCATCAAAATAGATTTCACCGCCTACGGTGGGAACGCCGGTACAGTTTCCATAACTGGAGATACCATCGACAACACCATTGAGCAGGAATCTTGTGCGAGGTTCGGACAATTCGCCAAAGCGTAATGAATTCATCAAGGCAATGGGTCTTGCGCCCATTGTGAAAATATCCCTCATAATACCGCCCACGCCGGTGGCCGCGCCCTGATGGGGTTCGATAAATGAAGGATGGTTGTGGCTTTCGATTTTAAATGCGACAGCCTGGCCATCGCCAATATCTATGACCCCGGCGTTTTCCCCTGGACCTTGCAGGACTCTTGGGCCTTCAACGGGTAATTTCCTTAAATAAGGCCGGGAGCTTTTATAACTGCAATGTTCACTCCACATGACAGAAAAAATGCCTAACTCAGTCAGGTTCGGGGTGCGTTCAATCAGGTCAAGGATGCGTCGAAATTCTTCCACGGTCAAACCGTGCTCCTTAACGATTTGAGGAGTGATCTCGGGGCCGGGTCGATTTTTTTTGGTTTTATCCACAGTGTCAGGAATTTGAAATAAGAGATTGAAAAATGATTTGGCCATCTGTATTCGACAGCAAAGGGTCAGCGCAACGTTCCGGGTGTGGCATCATTCCCATTACATTTTTTTGTTTATTAGCCACCCCTGCCACGGAGCCTACAGAGCCGTTGGGGTTGGACTCTGCAGAGACATTTCCGCTGGTATCGCAATACCGGAAGATAACCTGCCCATTTTCCTCAAGCTCGCTCAAAGATAAGGGGTCGATGTAATAGCTCCCTTGATGGTGAGCAATAGGTATTTCCAGAACACGGTTTTCTCCACAATCCTGTGTGAAGGAAGTATCGGGATTATCAATACAGACGAAAACATTTTTACAGATAAATTTTCGTGACTGATTCTGGATCAATGCCCCAGGTAGCAACCCGCATTCCAGGAGCACTTGAAATCCGTTGCAGATACCCAGCACTTTGCCTCCCTCTTCGGCAAAGCGTGTGATGGAATTTATGATTGGTGAAAATCGGGCGATGGCCCCGGCCCGAAGATAGTCTCCATAGGAGAATCCACCAGGCAGAACCACGAGATCAAAGGATTCAAGATTCACTTCATCTTTATGCCAAAGCCAGTGAGTTTCCTGGTCCATTACATGCTTTAAGATATGATAACAATCGTGGTCACAATTGGACCCGGGAAATACAACAATGCCGCACTTCATTTTATTCTAGTTCGATTCGTTTTGGAGTGTTAATCAGTAGGAACAAGTGTGAAACGGAAGGATTCAATTACCGTATTTGCCAGGAGCTGTTCACACATTTCCCGGACCCGTATTTCGGCTTCCTCCTCCGATGCAGAATCAAGTTTGATTTCCAGATATTTACCAATATTTACATCCAGTACTTCCTCATATCCCAAATCATTCAAAGCATGGTGGACGGTTTTCCCCTGAGGATCAAGAACACCCTCCTTAAATGTCACATGTATTTGGGCAAGCATTTTATTACCTTAAAATTTATTTAATAGGCTTTGTAACAGGAAAAAGCCAAAATCAAAAGACCAATTTTTGACCGGCCCGAATAATTATGTTAAACAAGGAGTTAGGGTGTCTCATTCCAAGCACTTTCTTGCCAGAATTTCTGTCCCGCAATGACTAAGTCTAAAATCCATTTGACGCTTTTCCTTTTTTTCTTTTCTGTCTATGCCCTGACGGGGCAAGGATCTATCCAGTCGGCAGATGGAAAAATTATGTTCCTCCTGACCGAGGCCATGGTCGAAAACCATAGCGTGAGCTTTTCCGAAATGGTTACCTTAAATGATATCCCTGGTCCACAGTACTCGAAATATGGATTGGGCATGAGCGTTTTGGCGATTCCCTTTTATCTTTTAGGTAAAGTTTTATCATTCCTGTTAGGTATTGAGGCCTCCATGGCCACGCAATTTGCTGTTAGCATGATCAACACTATACTGACAGCTTTCTGTTGCCTGATGGTCTTTCGATTTGCCACAGACCGGCTAGATTGCAATCCAAGAATCAGTTTGATTTTAGCCTTGGGGTTTGGGCTATCCACCATTGCCTGGTATTACTCCGAAGATTTTATGAGCGAGCCGGCAATTACTTTGTTTCTGTTATTAGCCGTATACTGCGTGACCAGTAAAAACTCCCTGACGCGAAAGCGTGATCTGATCTGGGCGGGAATATTTCTGGCTCTAGCTGTTTTTTGCAAATTGGTTGTCCTAATTGCCATACCGGGTTTCATAATGTACCAATGGATGGTGTGGGCCGAATCGGATGAAAAAAATGTTAAAGAGTTGACCAGGGATCTGATCCGCCCGGCGATTCCTGTTATCACGGTTCTGATTCTCATCATGTTTTATAATTATGTTCGGTTCGCAGACCCTTTAGAAACCGGGTATGAAAAGTTCAACGGAAAATTTGTGGTTGGTTTTTTTGGCCTTCTATTTTCTCCCGGAAAATCCCTGTTCCTGTTCAATCCATTAACTCTGTTTGGGTGCCTGGGATTCATGCTGTTACTGCGTGAACAAAGGAAAATAGCTATTCTTTTTGGCTGGCTCATTATATCGCACTTGCTATTATTTTCCTCCTGGTGGAGCTGGCAAGGGGGAATGAGTTGGGGGCCTCGGTTAATGCTGGTGGTCATCCCTTATTTGATTTTGCCTGCCGGCTTTCTTTTGCGCAAGCATATGCATGCTGTTAAAATTCCTATTTTGGTAGTTTTAGTGGCAGGAATTTTAATTCAGTTGCCATCCGTAACGGTCAATATTGCCCGCTACTATTATGAAATGAGTAAGGAATTTGGAAGTCACGGTCATAATCAGATTTTATTTTCACCAAAGTATTCTCAATTGATCGGCCAATTCAAACAGGTGGCGGTAGTTTTTGATAACCTGGGTGATGAAATTCAAATGGCGCAAATGGCTTCTATGGCAAAAAAGGGTGAACGGTTTCTGGGAGCCGATATCAGCGTGGTGCTGGATAATGGCCTTGCCGTCAATGCCCCTAATTTCTGGTGGTATTATATGCGTGTGTTCGGGTACCCTTTTTACTTCTGGTTGCTCCCTCCTGTTGCACTGGTTGGGGTCATAGTGCTAAGCGGTTACAAATTATATCGGGAAACCGGTGGTTCTTAACTTGAAACAATTCTGATGGAAGAATAATGGAAAATAAATGGAATGATTCTGATGCCAAAGCGGCTATTGAAAAATATAGTGGGGTTGCTGAAGACATCGCGCTTCGGGTTTACACGTCACGATTGATCGGGGCAGACCCTTCACTGGTTCTCCATGGCGGGGGCAACACCTCTGTCAAGTCGCGCACCCGCAACAAGGTGAACGAAGAGGTGGATGTGCTTTATGTTAAAGGCAGCGGCTGGGATCTGGATACGCTGGAGCCTCCCGGGCTTCCGGGAGTCTTGCTGGATCACCTGCAGAAACTGAGAAACCTGGACCGGTTAAGCGATGAGGAAATGGTCAATGAGCAGAGAACGCATCTGCTGGACGCCTCTTCCCCGAATCCATCTGTGGAGACGCTTCTGCACGCGTTCCTGCCGCATAAGTTTATCGATCATTCGCACGCCGATGCCAGTTTGATCATTGCCAACCAGCCGGATGCAGAGAAAATCTGCCAGAAAATTTATGGAGATAGCATTGGTATCGTCTCTTATATTATGCCCGGTTTTGACCTCGCCAAAGCCTCTGCTGAAGTGTATGAAAAAAATCCGGATGTGGAAGGGCTGATGCTGATCAATCATGGCCTGTTCACTTTTGGTAATACGGCGAAAGAAAGTTACGACCGTCACATTCATGCGGTAAACCTTGCGGAAGAATATATCCAGACAAAACCTCTTAAGCCGCTCACCCCTCTTGAAGGCCCGAGCCTGAAAGCCGGGGAGAAAACCCTTTTGAATGCTCTGGCCCCTGTTCTCCGCGGACTGTATAAAAACCTGTCTGGCAAAGATTGGATTTTGCATCACCGTGCCGATACCCAGGCCTTTGCATCCAGCAAGGAGTGTGAGGTATGGTCTCAGGTTGGCACCGCCACCCCCGATCATGTGATTCGAACAAAACAAAAACCTTTGCTCCTGAATTTGAACCAATGGCAGGATGCGGATAAGCTGCGGGAAGAAGTTTCCCAGGCCCTGAATGCCTATAGCGAAAGTTATCATCAGTATTTCGAGACTAACAAGTCTGCGAAGGGAGTGGATAAAAAAGAGCTGGACCGTTTACCCCGGGTATTGCTGGTGGCTGGTTTAGGTTTGGTGACAATTGGAAAAACGGTTAAAGAAACCCGGATCTCAGCGGATATTTATCAGCACACCATTGATATCCTGCATAAATCTTTTTCGGTGGGAGACTATGCGCCACTGGACTCCAGCGACCTGTTCGATATGGAATACTGGTCTCTGGAGCAGGCGAAACTGGGGAAGAGCAAGGCGCCGGTTCTTCAGGGTAAGGTTGTCTATATTACTGGAGCCGCTTCTGGCATCGGTCTAGCCAGTGCCAAACTGTTTGCCGAGCAGGGGGCCAACCTTTTTCTGGCGGATAGGACCAATTTAAACGAGGTCGCTGAAGCAATACGTAAAAAATCCAAAGTCGGTGTGGCGACCCAGGTGTTGGATGTGACCGATGAATCGGCTGTGCGCCAGTCGTTTGAACAGTTGGTGCAGACTTTTGGCGGCATTGATATCCTCATCTCCAATGCGGGCAATGCTGTGCAAGGCGCAATGGGAGAGGTAGATTTGAAAACACTGCGCGCCAGCTTTGAGTTGAACTTTTTTGCCCATCAGATACTGGCTTCCGAAGCTCTACAAAGATTTCTGATACAAAAAACGGGAGGCGTTCTGTTGTTCAATGCTTCTAAAGCGGCATTCAATCCGGGTAAAAACTTTGGTCCTTATGCACTTCCCAAGGCGGCAGTGGTAGCGCTCACCAAACAGTATGCGCTGGATTATGGGGCGGAAGGTGTTCGGTCTAACGCGATCAATGCAGACCGCATCCGCACTGCCCTTTTCTCTGAAGAGGTGCTGAAAGAAAGGGCGGAGGCACGCGGACTCTCACCCGATGACTATTTCAAGAACAACCTCTTGCAACAGGAGGTCTATGATACCGATGTGGCGCAAGGATTCCTCAACCTGGCATTGGCGGAAAAAACCACAGGGAGCATCATCACCATAGATGGAGGCAATATAGCCGCCAGCCCCCGCTAGCCAGCGTGACGCTGGACCAAGCGGACATTCGCCTGCATGAAAACTGAACTCCTTATAAGGCATTTTAAATGGCACAGAATTTCTTTGATCGACTACGAGATTATTACCTCGATGTAGCTAAGGTTCTTCGAGGTGAGGCTGCTGCCGCTAGTATTTTTGCTAATACAAGTGATATCGGCTTAGCGCGTGAGAAGGTTTATTTAGAATTTCTCAAACAACATGCACCTTCCAAATGCAATGTGTTCCTTGGGGGGTTTTTGTTTGATGATGAGGGCGCCGAATCAAAGCAAATTGATATCATTGTCACAACTGACACAACCCCTAAATTTGATTTTCACAACCAAGATGGTAGTGGCAAATCCTTTTCTCCTGTCGAGGGAACTCTAGGTATAGCCTCAATCAAGTCAAGCCTTGACAAGGACCAACTCTTTGATGCTTTGGCTGGAATTGCTTCAATACCACCAACAAAAAGTCTTGATGGCCGATTGTCTCTAGGGGTACAGATTACTGGGTATGACGACTGGCCCTATAAAATTGTTTATTCCAGTGATGGCCTCAAAGGGGCAACCATTTTGGAACATTTGAAGACCTACTATGACCAACATCCTGAGATACCTATTAGCAGGCGCCCAAATATAATCCATGTGGCGGGTAAATATGTGATAGTTCGTGCAATGAAAGGAATGAAGATTAATAAACCGGGTATGGAAGAGATAACACCTGAAATCGGAACATTTGCATATTTAGATAGAGATGCAGACCTGCAGGCAATTTTGTGGGTTCTCCATAGCTTACAACAAAAAGCGTCGCACTCGGCTGAAATTTCATATAATTACCTTCACTATATGAAAAAAATACATGGGCTTTGATTTATCCTGCCCCATTGATACAGTTGGCAATCGATATTATAGAATTCATTTTGAATATGTTTAAAGAGGTTTGATTAATGAAAGGTCAGTGGATTGGAACATACCAAGGTAGCGTAGTAGGAAATATAATGGTCAACATTGATGAGTTGGAAGACCATTATGCGGCTGTTGCATATGTAAATCCTACTGATAGAAATATTCCTTCCTCCGTCGCCTATCTAGATACAAAGAACAAAGATCTTGAACAAAAAATGGTCGCCGCTATAAACCCTGTTGACCCTAGGACGGGGTTTCAGTGTAAATGGGAGGAAATCAAAGACCTCTATGCCGAAGGTATCTCTCACTCAGATAAATCAGATGTTACCTTTAGATTAGAGGATGGCAAACTGCATATAGACTCCACTTCAGATATTGGCGTTGAACTTTCTAGTGTACTAACGAAACCACCCGAAAAAAATGAGTCTAAGATACTTGGTCATAAAATGTCATGGGATGAGTTTAAGTCATATATTTCTGGTTTATCAAAATCCAAATACTTGTTTAGAGGACAAAAGAAACCTTGGAAGCTAAGAACATCATTTCATCGACGGGGGCGTTATCGTATAAGTGAATTTACAAATAAGGATGTTAAACAGTTACATAAAAGACTAAGTGCTATAACATCTCATTATTTTGATTTATCCATCCCAGAGCAGAATGGTTCATTTTTTAATCTTATCCAGCATCACGGTTATCCCACACCATTACTGGATTGGACATATTCTCCCTATGTCTCGGCTTTCTTTGCTTTTCGAGACTGGCCAATTGGGTATAGTGGCGAAGAAAATAACAGAATTTACATGTTTAATAACGATGTTTGGCAGGAAAATTATTCACAAATTCAAAGTTTAGATCCACCTTACCCACACTTATCAGTCATAGATTTTATAGCACTTGATAATCCAAGACTTGTTCCTCAACAGTCTGTTACCACTGCAACTAATGTTGATGATATCGAAGCGTACGTGCTCGAAAAAGAAAGGACATCAAGCATTCAATATCTTCAAGCAATCGATATTCCAGCCACCGAGAGAGACGTTGCAATGAGAGACCTTAGATTTATGGGTATTACGGCGGGTTCTATGTTTCCCAGTATAGATGGAGTATGTGAGGAGCTTAGGGAGTGTAATTTTGACAATTGATATTACAAGCCAGAAGCCAATATTGGTGATTGCTAGTAATCTATCGAGTTGCTTTTACTTCTTTCTTTAATTTCTGCTTCTGGCCGAAAGCCGACATTAACCCCGCCTGTATAAATCGGTTTTTGGTTATCCAGCGAAAAATCCCAAACTAAATCGTGCGTTATGCTTACGCCTAGTAATCGGTAATTTATTTTTTGGGGCCAATTGCCAATAAATTATTTCTTAAACCTTTGACCTATTGCTAGACACAGGCCACAACATAAATTTACCCACATCGACCCGCTTTTTTGAAGGGGAGCCGGAATAATTCATTAAAAAACCCCTCGTGTTAATCAAAGTCTCATCCCCTCTTTTATTTTCCTCACCGAACAGTTAGAATTCAATCGTAAGACCGCTTCCGACCCAAAAAGGAGGCAATTAAAAAAGTAAAACAGGAGACAAGAAGAGTCCAAACAAAGAACCTCAAACAAGAAAGCCAAAACAAAAACACACAGGGAAAAGACGAAAATGAAAAAACAGACAGACTACAAAGAGATATATAGTGACAAAGGTAAGTCTATAGGACAGAAAGAGGTAGAGCAGATGAAGCGCACACGCGAGATGTCAAAGGATGAACGAAAGCAAAGCAAAAGAAAGAAGCAAAAAGAAAGCGAAGGAAGCGGAAGAGAAGTCCCATGAACATAAACAAATGTCCTAATGGTTGCTAGTGGCTGTTTATACGCGCTCGAATGTGTGAAGGTTCATCACTTATCACCACCCCAGCTCTCACCCATCGCCATCAGTTCCTGACGTATTGCCCGATGCGTCTAACAGTTGCACCTTGCTCTTGTTATATCCTCTTCCTTAACCTTCATGCCCCGCTTGGGTTTTCAAATAATAATTGAATGTCCGCAATTGGCCGAAAGCCGACATTAACCCCGCCTGTATAAATCGGTTTTTGGTTATCCAGCGAAAAATCCCAAACTAAATCGTGCGTTATACCTACGCCTAGTAGTCGGTGATTTCTCCGCCGGGAATTCTGCGAGCCTTTTGGCCATACTCCAAAGGGTGGTCTGTTCCGGGCAGGATGGTTCCATCTGGTGAGTAGGGGCCAATCTTGCTCCATGTACCTGCCTGTTGTTCGGCAACATATTCCATTTCCAGAATCGCTTTGGGGTTTTTGTAGCCGTATTTGGCAGGAGCGATCAGTCGTAGAGGGAATCCATGTGCATCGGAAAGAGGTTTGTCGTTCATAGTGTGCGCCAGCATAACCCGGTCCTGATTCAACGACTCACGCGAAAGGTATTCTTTGTATTCATCACCGCAATGGAACAACACCCCTCGGGCAGACGTGTGAGGCTGAACGATTTGTTCCAGTTCATTTAAGGAGAACCCACTCCAGTTGGCACGGGCTGACCAGCATTCCACGCATTTTAATCGGGAAGATTGTGAGTGGGTCGACAGACTTAGCAATTCGTCTAGCGTGAAGATTTTCGGAACTTCAACCAAGCCGGTAATTTTCAACTTCCAGGTCTTGATGTTGATGCGGCGCATCGGTTTCCAGAAATTGATATAGAAAGAGCTATGCTTTCCTTCCCGGGTTTTGCCTACAAAATCAGTTCCTGAAAACGAATCCTCTGCCGAGACTATTTGAGGGCCACGAATTCCGTTCCAGAAAAGCAGTGCGATTGTCCAAAGTCCGCCTTTGAGGAAAAGTCGGCGCGTTAATTTTTCTATTTGGCGCATCGAAATCCCAAAAAGATGAATCGCCCGAACGGGGCGATCAGGTTTCGGTCAAAAGTTTTGCCGTATTCATATTCCAGATGATGATTCCACAGTCCGCCACGGGTGACTTTTTCCCCATTTTCTGTGCTGGCGGTCCATTCCCAAACCGAGCCTGCCATATCACGAGCCCCATAAGGAGAGTTGTCTTTTTTATTCAGTCCAACACGGCGTTTAATGATCCCCGAATAAAATGGATGTGGTTTTTTGCGCAGGGGTTTGTCTCCCCAGGGATAGAGCCGCGCATCGGTGCCTCGGGCTGACTTTTCCCATTCTTGTTCAGTGGGAAGGCGTTTGCCCAGTTGTTTGCAATAAGATTGAGCCTGATGCCAGGTGATATTGGTGACGGGGTGAGCTTCTGCGCCTTTCCAAAAAATAAATTCTGGAAACAGTCGAGCATACTCTTCTTGTGTCACTTCAAATCGGTCGATGGAGAATTCCTGAAGTAGAATATCCTGCTGGGGAAGAGCACCGTTGTCGGCTTCATCGCCCATGACAAATTTGCCCGCTGGCACTTCTATCATTTCAGAAGAAAATACATTTTTCGCACTTAGCATGAGAATTAAAAAAGTGAATAGAGTGAACGCTTTCATAGAAACATTTTAACCCTAAAACCCTCTATTTTTTTCGTAGAACTGGATACCCAAGTGTGTAAATCCATTTATCGTCTTCATGCACGTTAGGTCCTGCTAAATCGCGGGCCGGCAAGTGGCATGCGAGGCAATTTTCCTGGTAGTCTGTAGAAACGGTCTTTTTCGAATCGGGAGCGTTAAAAAGAGACCATCCCCAACCATCGCCCCATAACTTTGAATTTTTGTACCGGCCTTTCGTATCCCTGACCAATACAAACCAGCCTTTAAGGGTGGTTGCATGACTTACTGCTGAACCCGTAGTCATCATCATTGTTTCAGTATTAAGAAGCTCTTTGACCAATACAGCGCCGTCAGGATATTGCCCATGTTTTTGATGATATTCAATCGTTTCCGGTTGAGTATAAACGACATGATATTCTTTTGAGCCAGGTTCTCCCTCTGTTTTAGCATGCGCCCAGGTTCCTAATGTGGCCCACTTGGTGTAATTTTCAGGGACACTAATAGCACCCGTTTTCAAATCGACATTTGGGGCAACAGGCTCTGCTTCTTTGCTCTCTGCGATACCTGCCATGCATACCAGTACTAATATTGCCGTTGTGATCCTTCTAAAATTCATAATATTCCCTTTAAGAAATTTTGGTTTCATTGATAAATATAAAGAGGAGTCCGGGTTTTTGTTTATTTACAACCCGGCCTCCTCTTTTCCAGCAATAAGAAAGCAATTAAAGTTCTGCTTTGCCAATGGGGACCTTAAATTGATCGCACCAAATCAATACAGTGTTGTATTTGCTTGAGGCTGTGCCTTCTGGGATGGAATACTGATGGCTACCTGTAAACCCCTGAAGCTTGCCTAAGTTAACTCCCGTTGTTTCGTCAAAATCTTTCGTTAAAATAACCCGGCCATCTGGGGCTTCAGTAATGTTCACATTCTCCAGTAGAACAGTATCCCCTTCGACTTTTATAGTCCCCGATGCGGGGTGCTCTGCATCCGTACCTGTTAGGTTTTCTGATTTCATGATTGATCCTTTCAAAAATAATTTTTTATATTTATTGGAAGATGAAAATGATAAGGGGAGGCCGAATTTCATTCTCCCCTTACCGGATGATAAAGATTGAATTAAAGCTCTGAGGGGTGTTTGTGTTCAATACCCTCCCAATTTGAATGAGCTTTAGAAATATAAGCCTTCATTTTTTTGTTCCATTTAGCCTGGATATTTGTGTCGAGGTTTAAATACAGTTTCCGATTGATAATTTTCCAGACAGTTGGATCGGAGTAGAATTTTTTCCCAACCGCTACGCCATACGCACAATACCCACCAAACTGCGGAGCATATTTTTTCGGGTTGGCATTGAAAGCTTCCTTGTGCTCTTTAGTTTCAAACAAATAAGTTCCGCCGTTGTAGGTCGCCGTATGGTAACCATTTCCTCGTACCGGTTTGCCTGCTTCAAAGTAAGCGACCGGATCATAACCGCTCATTACGGGTGCAGAAATTTCTGTGCCATTGTTCGTGTTGGCCAAAGCGCCATTGGCAAACAAGGCGACTAATAAAGAAACCACTGCAAAAAATCGAGACCCACGTTTAAACACAGCCTTCATGATTGATTCTCCTTAAGTTGTTTGGGTTAGAATTGATATATTTCGTAAAAAATATACTAATTAGTGTAGTTAGATGTTAATTCCTTACAGCGTGGGGTTGAATAATTTTAATTGTTTAAAAACAATAGATTGCTGTTATATTTTAGAAAATTAGTGTGTGTTGAATAAATTAAATTTGAAATTTTATATCATTATAAATATACTATATAGTATATAAATGAGGGCAAGGAGCAGGACGGTGACTCAATCATCAAAACGAGAACAGTTGATTCAAGCGGCGCTAGAATTGTTTGCCCGGAAGGGGTATCACGCAGTTGCGGTCGATGCGATTTCGGACAGGGCGGGCATTACAAAAAAAACCTTGTACCATCATTTTAAATCGAAGGAAGAACTTATACTCGCCGCCCTACGCCATTACGATGAACGGTTTCGCAATGATTTCATGCGGTCGGTCGAGTCGAAAACAGGAGACCCCATCGGACGATTGCTCGCAGTTTTTGATATTGTAGAAGAATGGTTCAACAGCAAAAACTTTTCGGGGTGTCTTTTTGTAGGAGCTATGGGAGAGTATCCGGAGGAAGCCGCGCCAATTAGACGTGTTTGCCGGGAGTCTAAAATGTTAACGCAGGGGTATATCAAAAGCCTGGCGGAAAAAGCGGGGTTGTACGAATCCGGTCAATTATCCGAGCAGCTTATTTTATTAATAGAGGGTGCCACCACTATGGCGCAAGTGAACAATTCTTCGCTCTGCGCGGCTCAAGCTAAAGCAGCCGCAAAGGTGTTGATTAAGAATTCAACCACCTTGCCCTCAAAAGTCGCTAAGAGAAAATTGTAAGGATTTGGAATGACCCAAGACCAACTCCCAAGTGTTGCTCATAAAAACTTTATCCTTTCTTTTGAAAAGTAAAACTAATGAATAATTCAAAAAAGATCATAGTCGTAATCGTGCTCGCGACTTTTATAGGAGTTTTTTTTCATTTCAACCTCGGTCAATATCTGTCTCTTGAATACCTGAAAGGGCAGCAGGCAAACTTTTCTGCTTTCTATAAAGAAAATGCTTTGTTGGCAATGGGGGCCTATATTGCAGTTTATATTTTATCCGCAGCTCTCTCCCTGCCAGGAGCGGCTCTGCTCACCTTGCTGGCGGGAGCTTTATTTGGTTTGGTTACAGGCGCGATTTTGGTTTCATTTGCGAGTAGCATTGGAGCCACTCTTGCTTTTCTTGTTTCGCGTTTATTGCTTCGTGATTTTGTTCAAGATAAATTCGGCCACTATCTGCAATCCTTTAATGACGGAATCAAAAAGGATGGGGCTTTTTACTTGTTTACACTCAGGTTGATCCCTGCTGTTCCTTTCTTTGTAATAAATCTGGTTATGGGATTGACTCCTATGAAAGCGATACAGTTCTTTCTTGTGAGTCAGGTGGGTATGCTTGCAGGCACTATTGTATTTGTAAATGCCGGAACGCAACTCGCTCAAATTGAATCTTTGAGTGGAATACTTTCTCCTGAAATTATTTTTTCATTTGTTTTATTGGGTATATTTCCTCTTGTGGCAAAAAAACTGGTATCTATTTATAAAGGGAGAAGGGTGTTGAAAAAATTCAAAAAGCCAAAATCTTTTGATTACAACATGGTGGTCATTGGCGCGGGGTCGGCTGGGCTTGTTACCAGTTATATTGGGGCCGCGACGAAAGGGAAAGTGGCTTTGATAGAAAAACATAAAATGGGTGGAGATTGTTTGAATACAGGTTGCGTCCCCAGCAAGGCCTTGATTCGTTCGGCGAAATTTATGGCGGATGTTAAAAAATGCCAAAAACTTGGATTCAAAAGTGCTCAAGTCGAGTTTGATTTTGCAGAGGTAATGGAGAGAGTTCAGCGTGTGATTAAAACGATTGAGCCACACGACTCGGTGGAACGTTATTCTAAGTTGGGAGTAGAGTGCCACACTGGGGAGGCCAAAATAAAATCTCCTTATGAAGTCGAAGTCAACGGCAAGGTTCTTACAACCAGGAATATTGTTATAGGCACCGGTGCTCGGCCGTCCATCCCTCCTGTTGAAGGCATCGAAAATGTTGATTACCTGATATCCGATACTATTTGGAATATTCGTAAACAACCTGAAAAGTTACTTGTGCTAGGGGGAGGGCCAATTGGCTCTGAATTGACTCAAGCGTTTGCTCGACTTGGATGTGATGTGACTCAGGTACAACGCAATAAGCGACTGCTTCCCAAAGAAGACCCTGAGGTCTCGCAAATGGTATTGGAAAGTTTCCAAAGCGATGGAATCAATGTGTTGCTAGAGCACACCCCTAAAAAATTCTTTAAACGTGACGGAAAAGATTTTCTGGAGTGTGATCATAACGGAAGCTCTGTAGAGATACCTTTTGACACTCTCTTGATCGCGTTGGGAAGAAAAGCCAATACAACAGGATTTGGGCTGGAAGATATGGGCGTTGAGTTGACTCCGGCAAAAACTATTCAAGTGGATGAGTACATGCGGACTAATATCCCAAACATCTATGCCTGTGGGGATGTTGCCGGACCCTACCAGTTTACCCATACAGCGGCGCATCAGGCCTGGTACTGCGCCGTGAATTCCATGTTAAGTCCCTTTTGGGGATTTAAAGTGGATTACAGCACAGTGCCCTGGTCGACCTTTACCGATCCTGAAGTGGCACGTTCTGGTTTGAATGAGTTGGAAGCCAAGGAAAAAGGAATTCCCTATGAAGTCACCACCTATGGCATTGATGATCTGGACCGGGCCATCGCAGATGAAGCGGCTTTTGGAATTGTCAAAGTCCTGACTGTGCCAGGTAAAGATAAAATTATAGGCGTTACCATTGCGGGGCTTCATGCAGGAGATATTATTTCAGAGTATGTTGCCGCAATGAAAAATGGCTTTGGCATGAATGCTATTCTGGGTACCATTCATATCTATCCCACATTGGCAGAGTCGAATAAATTTGCCGCTGGAAATTGGAAAAAAAATACTACCACAGAGAAAACCCTTGCCTGGGGCGAAAGAATCAATCGCTGGCGAAGGGACTACTTTTAACCGATGTTAATCGTCTTTATACTTTTAATTGGGTTGTGTAATCCTTCCTTCCTTGTCGAAGCCAGCGAAAAAACAAATCAGCCGTCCTCTCATCAAGACATGGTTTTTATCTCCCCGGGATCATTTTTAATGGGAGCTGAAAATAATCAAGGCTACCAAAGCTGTGTGGCGTACAACGAAACCTGCAAAGAAAAATGGTTTAACGATGAAGCTCCGGTTCATCGGGTAAAACTGGATGGGTTTCATATTGATATTTACGAGGTAACTCAAAAAGACTTTAAACGTGTCATGGAAAAAAATCCTTCCGAATTTAAAGGTTCAAGTCGACCTGTGGAAAACGTGACCTGGTTTGATGCTAAGGAGTACTGTAGACAATTGGGCAAACGACTTCCTACTGAAGCAGAGTGGGAGCGGGCCGCTAGAGGAGAAAGCAACTCTGTTTTTCCTTGGGGAGATAAGGCCGGTTCAGAGAAAGCAAATTTCTGCGATGCTCAATGCGATAAAGGTTGGAAGGTGGACCAGTTTAACGATGGTTATTCAAATACCGCTCCTGTGGGCAGTTTTCCTCCAAATTCATACGGATTGTTTGATATGGCTGGAAATGTTTACGAATGGGTGAGCGACTGGCATGACGAGGATTATTACCGGATTTCCCCTAAGGAAAACCCCCGGGGACCAAAATCGGGAAAAAAGAAAGTCATGCGGGGAGGATCTTGGATAAACTATGCGACAGGCGTTCGCCCTGCCGATCGCACTGACTCAAAGCCTAATGCCCGTATGGATTTTGTCGGCTTCCGCTGCGCTCGATAAATTTACCTGTAGGCACTTCCGAATTGTATTAAAAAATTCTAAAGGATAGAGTTTAATGATTTCAAAAAATAATATTTCAAGATGTGTAAAGACCATTAAGCAATTGATCAATAGATGTGAGTCTTATGGAGAGTTTGATAAGGATGGGAACCTGTTTTTCCCAGTAGAAAAAATCGAGCACGGTCTACTTAAAATCTCAAAGGAAAAGTTGTGCGAATATGAATCATCTGGAATGAGTGTTCTAGAATTGCATCAGAAACTGGAAGAGCAGGCGGGTGATTGTGGCTGGTCAGATGCTACTTTGGATATACAGGTGCCTAAACCAAAGTTGAGGACAAAAATTTTTTAATGATTTGAACTTACTCCCATTCAATAGTCCCGGGCGGTTTGGAGCTGATGTCGTAGACCACCCGGTTGACCCCATGCACTTCATTGATGATGCGGTTCGAGAGTTTCCCCAGGAGTTCGTAGGGTAGGTGAGCCCAATCGGCAGTCATGCCATCGGTACTGGTAACGGCGCGGATGGCTATCACATTTTCGTAGGTGCGGGCATCGCCCATGACCCCCACGGTTTTTACCGGAAGCAGGACTGCGAACGATTGCCATAAATCGTTATATAACCCTGCGGATTTTACTTCTTCCAGAATAATTTTATCAGCGGAACAAAGAATGGCGAGCCGTTCATGGTTCACCTCGCCCAGAATGCGGATGGCTAAACCTGGACCCGGGAAGGGTTGACGATTGATGATTTCATCCGGCATGCCCATTTCGCGTCCCAGTGCGCGGACTTCATCTTTGAACAGTTCGCGGAAAGGCTCGAGAAGTTTTAATTGCATTTTTTCCGGTAGGCCGCCAACGTTGTGATGAGACTTGATCACTGCTGAAGGGCCGCCTTTGAAGGAGACGGATTCGATAACGTCTGGATACAAGGTGCCTTGGGCAAGGAAGGTGAAGTCCCCACGTTTTTTGGCTTCTTCTTCGAATACTTCTATGAAGGTATTGCCAATAGATTTTCTTTTTTGTTCGGGATCGGTGACGCCTTCAAGTTTATGTAAAAATTTTTCTGCGGCATCGATGACATCGAGGTTGATATTAAAATTGTCGCGGAAAGTGCTTTCCACTTTTTCTTTTTCGCCAGACCGTAAAAGTCCATTGTCGATGAAAAGACAATGAAGGTTGTCGCCGAGGGCTTTATGGATCAGTATTGCTGCCACCGAAGAATCGACCCCACCACTCAATCCGCAAACTACTTTTGAGTTTTTCACCTGGCTGCGGATATCGCTAATCATATAGTCGACCAGAGATTCCATTTTCCAGTTTTTGGAACATTGGCAGATTTTAAAAAGAAAGTTGTTGAGGATTCTTGTGCCCTCTACCGTGTGGACCACTTCCGGGTGAAATTGCAGGCCGTAAATCTGGGCTACGGGATTCTCAATAGCGGCCAATGGTGAGTTGGGAGTGAAGGCGGTGGCTTTGAACCCGTTCGGCATTTTGGAGATGCGATCACCATGGCTCATCCATACCGTGGAATTATTTTTTACTTCTTCGAACAGATGGGAAAATTCTTTCAACATCAAATCGGCTCTGCCGAATTCGCGATGCAGGGATGGGTCTACCTTGCCACCCAGCATATGAGAGATGAGCTGCATGCCGTAGCAAATGCCGAGGATAGGAATTTTTAGTTCAAACATCCTTCGGTCGCAAAGTGGCGAGTCTTTTTCCAGAACGCTTGCGGGTCCACCGGAGAGGATAATGCCTTTAGCATTAAAAGCGCTAATTTCATCGAATGCCAGAGTGCAGGGGTGAATTTCGCAATAGACTTGGCTTTCCCGTATCTTACGGGCTATGTTCTGGGTGTATTGCGATCCGAAATCAAGAATGAGGATTTTTTGTTCGTGGAGAATGTCTGTGGTCATAACAAAGGTTGTTGGCCTATCAGGATTAACTTGGCAGTTTAATCTATATTGTAATTTGGTGCTTCTTTCGTCACGATTACGTCATGCACGTGGCTTTCTCGAAGACCCGCAGAGGTGATTTTGATGAATGAAGCGTTCTTTCTCAGAGAGTTAATGTCTGCAGCTCCGCAATACCCCATCCCGGCACGCAAACCTCCCAACAGTTGGTGTACGGTGAATGATAAGGCACCGCGGTAGGGAATGCGTGCTTCCACACCTTCCGGAACAAGTTTGCTTTCAGAGAGCTCCCATTCTTGAAAGTAGCGGTCGCTGGAACCTTGAGACATCGCTCCAATCGAACCCATCCCCCGATATTCTTTATAGCTTCTGCCTTGGTAAAGGATCTTTTCTCCGGGACTTTCTTCCGTTCCTGCAAATAGAGAGCCGATCATTACTGTGCTGGCTCCGGCGGCGATGGCTTTGGTAATGTCTCCGGAAAGCTTGATACCGCCATCGGAAATGACGGGGATATTTTTTTTCTCTGCTACTTTCACGCATTCTGCAATGGCGGAAATTTGAGGCACTCCAACCCCTGACACGACTCGAGTGGTACAGATGGAACCTGGGCCAATACCTACTTTGACCGCATCCACTCCAGCTTTAATCAAATCGGCGGTACCTTCAGCGGTGGCAACATTACCGCCTATCAATTCCAGTTTAGGAAAAGTTTTTTTAATTTCCCGAATGGTTGAAAGAACTTTTTCCGAGTGTCCGTGAGCGCTATCTATCACTAGCACGTCCAGCCCAACACGGACTAAATCTTCAATATGTTCTATGGGGTTCTGAGCGACTCCTAATGCGGCGCCAACTAGAAGCCTTCCTTTGGAGTCTTTGGCGGCGTTGGGAAATTTTCCGGCTTTTTCGATGTCCTTGGTGGTGATTAGTCCTTTGAGATGGCCTTTTTTGTCGACCACCAATAGTTTCTCAATGCGGTTGTCGTGCAGGATTTGTTTGGACTTTTCCAGAGGGGTGCCTTCTGGAATGGTGACCAGATCGTCTTTAGTCATTAGAGATCGAATTTTCTTATTAAGATTGTTCTCAAATCGAAGGTCACGATTGGTCAGAATTCCCACCAGTTTTTTGCTTTGCGTGATGGGAATACCTGTGATGTTGTATTTCCGCATGACATCCAAAGCTTCGCTTATTTTCTGGTCGGGACCCATGGTGATTGGGTCGGGAATCATGGCACTGACTGAGCGTTTGACTTTGTCGACCATTTTGCGTTGTTTTTCCGGGGGAAGACTGCGATGGATGATGCCAATCCCCCCTTCCTGAGCCAAAGCGATTGCCAGGTTTGTTTCGGTTACGGTATCCATGGGTGCGCTGATCAAAGGGCAGTTTAGTTTGATCTTGCGGGTCAAGCGGGTCGAGAGTTTTACGTTTGTGGGTAAAACCTTCGAATGGGCGGGCAGGAGCAATACATCATCGAAAGTAAGATAAGTTGGGACATTCTTGGGGTCAATCATAAGATATTATAACAGAAATTTTGTTAAAAATATAAAACGTCAATACTAGCATGCCTGCCTGATGGGTTGGGGGAAATTTTTTTTCACTCGGCGTGAGGCCAGCTAGCCAGTTTACTCCGGTGGAGCATGAAGGTAATGATGGGGATATCACAGCCTTCACTGCCAAGGGGTCAGCGCCACACGGGTTCCTCTGAGTGTGATAACCTGAATGTTCTGGGTGTTAATTTTATGTGGGAAGTTAAGCTATATTTTCCTAATGTTTTATCCTGAGAGCTTTTTGATAGGCTGATCCATGATATGAAATTCTTATCGCAAGCTATTTTAATACTGTGGATGCTTTGTGGAACGGTCTATGCCCAGCCTTTGTTTCAGGGCAGCCCCCTGCTTCAAGATTCTGGCGAGCGGGAAGACTGGATGGGAACCTATTTCCAAGGGCAGAAAATTGGGTTTACCAGAGTGCAAACCCGTTGGACACCGAAGTCTATCAAGGTGGATTCGACGGTTTTTTTTCAGATTCGTTCCAAGTCCATCGATCAATCCACCACTATCCATCAAAAGACTCAGCTGAATCCAGATTTTAAACTCCACAGTTTTTCTATCTTGCAGGAGATCACCGGGCATCGGCAACAAGTCGAGGGTAAAATGCAAGCCAACCAGCTGAACTACCGGATTAAGTCGCGAGGCTTTGACCGGGAAAAATCCATTGAATTTTCCGAAGAGACTCTTCCTTCATCAACATTTCTTCTGAACTTGATGGCAAAAGGTTTGCAGGTTGGACAAAAAGGTATCGTGCCATTATTTCTGGAGCCATTCCAGATGATGGTAGATCTTGAGTATGAGGTTCTGCGCAAGGAAAACCTGGAATACGAGGGCCAAACTGTTGAGACTTTTGCGATAGAACAAAAATTTAGTGGAATCGAAACCACTTTATGGGTAGCTAAGGATGGTTCGGTGATCAAGGAAACTACTAACCAAGGCTTTGAGTCATTTAAGGAATCTGCCCAGGTTGCGCAGAAACTGGATGAGCCGTTGACAGTCAGCAGTTTAATCACCATGAGCCTGGTAAAGCCTGACCGGCCGATTAATAAGGCAGACCGGGTGAGAAAAGTCATCTTCTACCTTCAACCTCTCCGCTCCCCCGACCTGGTTCCACAAGACCAAAGGCAAAAGCTTCTCAAAGCAGAAAAATTGTCGAACGGTTTATATCGAGCTACGTTGGAAGTTAAGACTGAACCAGAATGGAGCTTGCCGAGTGAGGTCGGGGTCGCTGGGCCAGATCCAAAGTATCTGGAAGATTCGGCGGAAGTTCAGTCCCGGCACCCCATGATCCGAGCTCTAGCAAGAGAACTCACCGGTGAACAACATAACGCCTGGCAGATTGCTAAAGACATCAATCGCTGGGTACATCTCAATTTGGAAAAGGAACTGGTAGATACTGTGACAGCGCTAGATGCCTTGCATGAAAGGCGAGGCGAATGTCAGTCTCATACCTTTTTGTTCACGGCATTGGCCAGGGCCGCGAATATTCCCACCCGAATTGTAAATGGGCTGGTATATTCTGCCGAATACGAGGGCTTTCTTTATCATGCCTGGCCGGAAGTTTATGTGGGAGAATGGCGGGCTCTCGATCCGACTTTTGGTCAGGATAGGGTGGATGCTACCCACATCAAATTGACTGAAGGAACTAGCGAGGGTCTTTTTCGCCTGATGGAGTTTGTCGGCAAGGTAGAAATTGATTGGTCCAAACCTTGACGCCTTGCCGGTTGCTGAAAAACTCATTGAACCTTCTTCCTTAATCCCTGAGACTCCTTTTCTCTTTAAAAAACAATATCAAAATACTGTATTTTTTGTTTTTTTCATCTGTAGAGGTATTGATTTTTGTTTTTTATTCGCCTATATTTGGAGTGGTAAGAGAGGGGGAAACCGTTATGTTTTACGGCCTTGAAAGAAAGTTTTTCAGGGGCTCTAGAATTTCGTTGACAACCCCCTGGCAACCCCATATGTTGTATGTGATTTTGTTGGTGGTACAAAATATAGACATTTTCTAGTTAGAGCCACTCGGAAATTTTAGAGGGAAAAGGCCAGTTTGATGCGGGGTTTGTCCTTGAAACTTTTGGCTTTTATCTGATTGAAACTATTTTTTTAGCGAGGCAAAGCGTTACTATGCGAATCGACCGGGTATTTACAAAAGATCATCAGGACCCATATGAGGGGATTCGCTTTGTCGAGCGGGATTCTAAGATCACCAATGCTAACGGTTCTTTGGTTGCTGAAATCAAGAACGTTTTAGTGCCTGACACTTGGTCGCAGGTGGCGGTTGATATTATGGCGCAGAAATACTTCCGTAAGGCGGGAGTTCCAGCCCGGTTGAAAAAGAAATTTGAGCCTGGATTACCTGAATGGCTTTGTCCTTCGGTTCCTGATGAGGAAGGCTTGAACCAGCTTCCTGAATCGGCACAGTTCTCCCGCGAAACCACGTCTCAGGAAGTTTTTCATCGTTTGGTCGGGTGTTGGACATATTGGGGCTGGAAAAACAATTGTTTCAGCAGTGAAAAAGACGCGCGTAATTATTATGACGAGATGCGTTATATGCTGGCCCGACAATTAGCCGCGCCAAATTCTCCGCAGTGGTTCAACACCGGTTTGAATTGGGCCTATGGTCTGGAAGGGCCTGCCCAAGGGCATTATTATTATGACCCGGAAGCCGAAGGACTACAAAAATCCAAAAATTCTTATGAAAGGCCGCAACCGCATGCCTGTTTCATTCTTTCAGTTGAAGATGATCTGGTAGGTGAGGGCGGGATAATGGATCTTTGGCGACAGGAAGCTAGATTGTTCAAGTTTGGGTCTGGAACTGGTAGTAACTTCTCTAATCTTCGTGGCAATGGCGAGTCTCTTTCTGGTGGAGGAAAATCTTCCGGACTAATGAGTTTTCTAAAGATTGGAGACCGTGCGGCTGGAGCGATCAAATCGGGTGGAACCACCCGGCGTGCCGCAAAGATGGTTACCCTCGACATGGACCATCCCGATATTGAAGAATTCGTTGAATGGAAGGTTAAAGAAGAGCGCAAGGTTGCCGCGTTGGCGGCGGGAAGTAAGATGACCCGCAAGTGCCTGAAAGAAATCATTCAGGCATGTTGGTCCAAGGAAGAGGGGGAAGAAACCCGGTTTGACGTCCAGAAAAATAAAGCCTTGAAAAAATCCATTCGCAAAGCATTGGATTGCTTTATTCCTGAAAATTATATTTATCGTGTCATCCAACTAGCTCGACAAGGGGTGAAGGATATTGAGTTTGAAGAATATGACACCAGTTGGACTTCGGAAGGCTACCTGACTGTTTCAGGTCAGAACTCCAACAACTCGGTTCGGCTCACCAATGAGTTCCTGCGTGCTGTGGAATGCGATGGCGACTGGAACCTGATCCGCCGGACGGATGGAGATGTCGCCAAGACTTTGCAGGCCAAAGATTTGTGGGAAAAGGTCAACTATTCTGCATGGTCCAGTGCTGATCCCGGACTGCAATTTCATACGACGATTAACGAGTGGCATACCTGCCCGGAAGATGGCCCAATCCGAGCTTCCAATCCCTGCTCTGAATACATGTTTCTGGATGATACCGCTTGCAACTTGGCGTCCATAAACCTGATGCGTTTTTACAATGAAGAAAAGGGTGTTTTTGAAATTGAAAACTACCGGCATGCCTGCCGCTTGTGGACCCTTACTTTGGAAATTTCGGTGATGATGGCGCAATTTCCCAACAAGGCCATCGCCAAAAAGAGTTTTGAATTTCGTACCCTGGGTCTTGGTTATGCCAATCTGGGAGCTATGCTCATGGTAATGGGGATCCCTTATGATTCAGAAAATGGTCGCGCCATTGCAGGTGCAATTTCTGCCATGACCACTGGAGCCGCTTATGCCATGTCTGCCGAAATGGCTGGAGAACTTGGAACTTTTACGAATTATGAGAAAAACCGCAGTTCTATGTTACGAGTTTTGAAAAATCACTGGCGTGCGGCGCATAACGTGGAAGTTCATGAATATGACGGTCTCACCATTTTTCCACAAGGCATCCCTGCAGAACATTGTCCTTCTTATCTCCTCGATGCAGCACAGAAGGAATGGGCAGATGCGTTGGCTCTGGGAGAGCGGAATGGATTTCGTAATGCTCAGACCACCTGCATAGCGCCAACGGGCACGATTGGGTTACTGATGGATTGCGATACTACAGGTATCGAACCCGACTACGCGCTTATTAAATATAAGAAATTAGCAGGGGGTGGTTATTTCAAAATTATTAACCAGTCTGTTCCGGGCGCACTCCGTAAGTTGGGCTATAAGCCGGATGAGATCAAAGATATTGTTGACTATTGTGTAGGCAAGGGAAGTCTGGAATCCGCTCCTTACATCAACCGAAATTCTTTACGTGCAAAAGGCTTTACTGATGAAGTGCTCGATAATGTCCAGCTTGAATTGCCAACGGTTTTCGATATTAGTTTTGCGTTCAATCAATTCGTGCTGGGGGAAAGGTTTTGTAAGGATGTCCTAAAATTGACCGATGAGCAGCTGACGGCTATTGACTTCAACCTGCTGAGCCATCTGGGCTTTACTGAAGAGGAAATTCAATTAGCCAATGACAGCATTTGCGGCAGAATGACCATTGAAAATGCACCTCACCTTAAAGAGCGTCATTATCCTGTTTTTGATTGTGCCAACCAGTGCGGAAAGTACGGAAAACGGTTCATCCGCCCAGAGGCGCATATCCGTATGATGGCCGCGGCCCAACCTTTTCTTTCAGGTGCGATTTCCAAAACCATCAATATGCCCAACGATGCCAGCATTGCTGATGTTGAACGAGCCCATGTGTTGAGCTGGAAATTGATGTTGAAGGGGACTGCCATTTATCGTGATGGTTCTAAACTGAGCCAGCCATTAAATAGTGTGGCGGTTGACAGTTTTAATGAATTGAAAACGGAAGAAGAAACCCCGGTCATGCAGACGGCGAAAAAGATCGTTGAAGTGGTTCGTGAGCATAAGCGCAAAGCCTTACCGCACAGGAGAAAAGGGTATACCCAAAAAGCTTCGATCGGTGGGCACAAAGTCTATCTTAGAACGGGTGAATATGAAGATGGGACTCTGGGCGAAATTTTCATCGACATGCACAAGGAAGGCGCGGCTTACCGTAGTTTAATGAACTGCTTCGCCATTGCTATTTCCCTTGGGCTGCAACATGGAGTTCCGTTGGAAGAGTTTGCCGATGCATTTGTGTTCACCCGGTTTGAACCGAACGGCATCGTCACGGGTAACAAGGCGATCACCATGTCTACTTCAACCATCGACTATATTTTTCGGGAACTGGCTATCTCTTATCTTGACAGGACCGATCTGGCCCAAGTGACCCCGGATGATTTGCGGGCCGACTCTATAGGCAAAAAAAATCAACAGTCCAGCGATGATGATGTAGGGTCGGATTCCAGTAATCCGTCCTCGTTTGTGCCAGGTACTGCCACGAAAACCGAACCCAAGGTAGTGGAAATTGTTAGGGCACCTTCCAACGGTAATGGTAACGGTGCACCTAATGGTCAAAAAAATTCTACCGAGACCCAGGGAGTCGCGACTTCTACAGTAGTGATCGCTAAGCTGAAAGGTTATGAAGGCGATGCCTGCCAGGAATGCGGAAGTTTGACATTGGTTAGAAATGGAACTTGTTTGAAGTGCATGACCTGTGGGGCAACGTCGGGTTGCTCCTGATTCAGCAGCACCTCCCACCTGAATAAATTATTTGCAGGGGTTCAGCCAGCGATTTCTTCGCTGGCTTCTCTGCATTTGTAGACTCTTTTATTTATTCAGAGATTTTGCGCAACGAAACCCAAATGTAGGGTTTTCCATTTTAAGATCGACATGGTTACGAAATGATATGCGCGCTTGTTCCTTATCACTGGTCCACCCCCCTCCCTTGACAATTCGGGTTTTAGGTTGAAGTCTTTCGGATTTTTTTGTGTCTACCCATTCCCAAACGTTCCCAGCCATATCCATCACTCCGCTAGCACTGGCACCAGATTTAAAATATCCTACGGGCGCAGAAAACAGGTGGCCATCTTTTTCCCCAAATAAATTGGCACGAGAAGGTTGGAATACATCTCCCCAAGGATAAGGAAAGTTAGTAACACCTCGTGCGGCGGCTTCCCATTCTTCTTCCTGAGGCAGGCGTTTGCCCGCCCATCGGCAATACTTACTGGCTTGAATCCAATTGATGCCCATTGCCGGGCAGTCAGGGCAATCTTTTCCGCCTGTGAAAGGTTTTTCATTATACCTGGGCTGATATTTGCGAAATTGAGCGACAGTGATTTCTGTTCGGTCAATATAAAATGCTGCCAAATTGATAAATTCTGACGAGGAGGTTTTTTCGTTCTGGGCTAGGGTTTTCCCACCTGAAAAATATTTACCGGCATTGATCAGGATCATTAAAGTCTGGTCATGTTTATTTAAAATGGTCGGAAGCAGTGATGACCTTATTGAACCGCGCATAACTGGATTCTGGTCCAGAAGGGTGGTTTTTGGTTTTGAGGGTTTTGAGCTGCGCTTTTGTGCTTGTTGGTCAACCGGGTAGGCGTTTCGGTGTCGCTTGCGATGTTTTTGGCTGGCAGGGGCACAGGCACTGACCCAGGCGAATAGGAGAATAAAAAATATTAATGGCCTCAAGGCTTTTCCTTGTTCAAGATGGAATCCATTTTCTTTTTGAGTCGGCGGTACTTTTCAAAACTTTTTTCCGCGTCCTCTTTTTTACCCATGAGTTCATAGGTATAACCCAGACTGTACCAGGTGTTAAAGTGGGTAGGGTCTAACTGGATAGCTGACTTGAAAGCTTTCTCTGCCTCATTGTATTTTTTTTCAAGGTTATAGATTCCTCCCAACCCATAATGCCCATCAATGTTTTTAGGATCTTTTTCAATGGCTTTTAAAAAGGATGTTTTTGCACTGTTATACTGTCCATCTTTGGAATGTTCGATTCCTTCCTGAACATATTCAGCGCTACTCATATCTGCACATTGGGTTAAAATCATACCTGCAAGGATAAGAGTAAATAATTTAAGTAACAGTTGGTTCATAGCAGGGGTCAAGTTGATCAAAATCAGAAATGGTGGAAAAATGCAAAGCGTTATAAATCTCATTCATATAATACCAATGTTTCTCCTCTCTGATAGAAAAAAGCTTCATGTCTCTATTTGACTGGAGCGTTACCTTCTTGTTAGCGGGCCTCATGGTGGCGGGTGGGGGCGTCGTTTTTTACTGGAAGGAGTGCCAGGGGCTAATTCGCCTTTGGTTGTCGCTGGACGCCAAACCCTTCGAGCGCAGAAGACGAGAGAATATTTCTCCCCAGGAGAGTCAGGCAATAAATTTGGTGCTGGAAACATGCTCCCATCACCGTCGAAAGATATTATCGGGTAAAGAGGACTTGCGGTTTTTCCCAGATACTTTACGCCTGATCTCCCAGATTGCCACCCTATATTATCCCAATGAGAAGAGGCCGATAGAAAAAGCCCGGATTGGAAATGTATTAGACGCTTTTCTGGAAATGAACCGAAGACTTTTGGCCATTCTGGAACTTCCCGGCTTAGAAAGGCTGACTCAATTTCGTTTGCGTAATATGGTCCTCGACCCTGTAGTGAAAAAAAAGAATAAGGGTATGCCAATTGTTCCAGAAACTTTGATGCGCCAAATCCGGTTAGTGGTCCTGCGGGGGCTATGGATTCGTTGGACCTTGTTGGTTGGAGAAGCCGCGATAAAAGTTTATGAAGAGCACCGGGACGATGTTATCCCCGAGCCAGAAAGTTTGCTGGACGAAATGGATCAATTGCAAGACGATGCAGATTTCTCTCTGCCGGATGAGGTTCGTGAAATTGTGGATGTCTCGAGAAAAAAAATATTATTTTCGCTTAAGCCCCTGCCGTGGTTGGAAGCGAAGTCATTGTATATCTCGTTGGCAGAAAACATTGCCCGAGTCGGACATCCAGAATCCTCTGCACCTTTATATGAAGTCCGCATTTATGATCTATTAAGAAGCGCTGCGGGCTATTTGGAGTGGGCCGGGCAACTAAGCCAAAAACCTGTGCTGAATAAAATGCTGGGACTCAGGTTAAGCCATTTAACCGGAGCGCGAGAAGTGACAATTCCTTTTACCGACAATAAACTTTTTGATTGGGCAAAAAAGTATCAAGTCGGACGGGCGGCGAAATGGTCGAAAACAATTTTAAAGACTTTGCAGAAAAAGCAACCCGGAATTTTATTTCGTGATGTAGTAATGGGGGTCGTCATGGAAGGCGGTAAACGCTGGTTGATCCTGATTCTCCATGACAAAATAGCCAATGAGACAAGCAAGCTGTACAAGGTTTCACCAGATTGCTAGGTGATACCCCTCATTTATTTACAATTCACGGGTCACTCAATTTTTGAATTATTGGAGTTTAGGTGGATTTGCGGCAAAAAACCTATCTATTCTTTCTAGAAATTTAGGTACATCAATGGGCTTGGTGATGTAATCTTTGAATCCCATATCTAATGTTTTTTTTATGTCTACTTCCATGGCGTCAGCCGTCAAAGCAAAAACAGGAATATTTTTGACCGCATCAATATTTTGTAATTTTTTTAAAGCCTCTCTACCATCCATTCCGGGCAAGTTAATATCCATCAAGATTAAATCAGGAATATGATCTTGCGCTTTTTTAATGCCATCCGGAGCATTGAACGCTGACAATAATTCTATATAAGGTCTGTTATTTAAAATTTGACTCAGTAACTCCACGTTTGCTGGAATATCTTCAATATAAAGAACCTTCTTTTTATCATTCTCTGCCAAAGAAGGCTGGATTGAGTCTGATCCTTTCTCAATCTGAATGGGCGAAGGTGTTTCATTGGAACTTGGCACATCAATATAAAAAAAGCTGCCTTCTCCTGGAGTACTTTCAAAACCAATGGACCCATCCATCAATTCGATAATTTGTTTTGATATTGTCAGCCCAATGCCGGTACCTTCGATAAGCTCCATATTTAAATCAAAACGCTCAAAGGGTATAAAAAGTTTATCTTTTTTGTCACTGGGAATCCCATGGCCTGTATCTTTGATCCCTAACCGGATCTTGCCGTTCTCCTGTTTTTCATAAGACACCACAACCGAACCATTGGGGTTATTGTATTTGATAGCATTTGAAAGCAAGTTCAGAACAACTTGTTTGTATCGAAGCGGATCCCCTTTAATGTAATAGGTTTCTTCCGGGATTTTTTTATATTCAAGGGATATATTGTTTTCATGGGCCAAGGGTTTGGAAATCGAAATAGCTTCATCCACAAGAAGAGATAAATCTATAGTTTCAATAGATAATTCTAAATTCCCCGATTCAATTGTAGAAAGATCGAGCACTTCGTTGATGAGTTCTAACAGGTGGCCTCCAGCCAATAAAACCTGGCTGAGGTTGTCTTTTTGTCGAACAGTAGGGGGAGATTTGCTATCCATTTGGAGTAATTGAGTAAACCCTAAAATAGCGTTCATGGGCGTGCGTAACTCATGGCTCATGCGAGACAAAAACTCGGATTTGGCTAGATTGGCCTTTTCCGCCTCCTGTTTGGAACGGGCAAGCTCAACCGTTCTTTCTTCTACTTTTATCTCAAGAGTATCTTTTTGTTTTTTTATGACTTCTTGTGCTTCCAGGAAGCCTTGGGAAAGCCTGCTAAATATATTTGAAAGTACGCCGATCTCATCTTTAGAATAATTTTCCAGGGTTCTGTTCTTTAGTTTTTTAAAATCCCCATTGGTTATTTGAGTGTCGACATCTTGTATTGTGTTGGTGATTTTTGAGATTGGCCTTACAAGAAAATAACTCATGATGAGATATCCTATTCCTGTCAAAAGAAAAATGAGTATTCCTAATTTTAGGATAAGAGAATCTACCAAACTAGTGGCTACGGAGGTGGCTTCGGATAGTGGTATGACTACAGCAAGCTTCCAGTATGATTGGGGGACATGGAACAAAAATATCAACGCTTTTTCATTGAGTAAAAAGTCATTTTCGATTTCAAAGGAGTCGAATAATTTGGAAGCCCGGGTCCTTTCCTTTAGGGGATCCGTGAGGACAGCTGAAATGAATTCAGCTTCTTCCCGGTTAATCTGATAGCTGTCGGCATCAATTGTTGCAGCCCGCTCGTTGTTGAGATTGGAATCATTTTTTGCCTTTTGCAATATGAATTGATTCATTTTCGTTATTGCATCGCTTATTGGTTTAAACAAAGGCTGCTTCACTGCAAAATCATTCGCGGTCATAAAGTTTTCAGATTTATTTCCATTTGCATCTGTTGAAAAAACTTTAGCCCCTGTTCCTGCGGCAGGAAACCCAATAAACTTTCCGTTTCGATCAAAAAGAACTGTATATCCTCCGGTTTTTTTCTGCCATTCCTTCATGGAGTCTTTAATTCCTTCAAGCTTGAGATCGACGGTGACAGCACCTGTAAAGTTTCCCCCTTCATAAGTTCCAACAGTACAAGTTACCATCGGTTGAAATGAATACGGATCCATATAGGATTTACTCCAGAAGCACTGTCCCGGCGCGGAATGACGAACTACCACATACCATTCTTCATTATGATATCCTTTGCCGGTGGGATCGTTATAGTCATCGTAATATTTGAATGAGCCATCTCTTTCCCGGCCCCAGAAAAAACTATTTCTTTCCACGCCCTCTTTAAATTTATAGGCTTCAGGCCAAATCCCGCCACCGGCCACTTTGAGGTCTCCATCAAAATTAAATAAGCTGGGGAAAATTTCGTGGTAAGCAGTCTCATCTTTTGGAAGCTTTTCTGTAACCGCGGCGATACCTCGTACGAGAGAGGCAATCTCTTTGGAGCGTCCCATCAAGCTTCCAATTACATTATTTCCGGTTTCTTCAATGAGTTTTGACGATTCTTCAAGAACCTTTTCCTTTCCAGTCGTATTAACGACCCAAAGCGCACCAACGAGCAGGCCCAAGGCCATGACTATCAGGGCAATTGTTCCTTTTAAACTCAGACTATGAAACCAAGGTATGTTTCTGTAAGGCATTACTTAAGATGGGTCAAATTAAAATTATATTCATGAAAACTACCTCCAATAGGAAGGTATTATTATAAGCCTGTTTCCGGTAGTGGGAAAAAGAAGGAGCAGTTTGAACTGACAGAAAGCATTTAGCAATTGGAAAATTAACATTATCCTTGAAGCAAGTACGAGATTCTCACCCCACTGGCGTAGACATCCGCCCAATGCGAAGATTTTTTTTGGTCGGGAGTGAGAAGATCATGATAAGTGCAGGGGCGAGTTTGATATTCGCTCCAATCGATTTGAGTAAACTGCATGCCTAACGATTGGAACCAGACTTCTAATAGCGTTGAGGTGGGCAGGGTGATGAGGCTGAGGTCTTTGTCTTTGTGGGAGAAAGAATGGGGCAGGCGGTAGTCCTTTTTGTCTGGCTGGGTCAGGGCGGTGAGCATCATTGGCAGTTTAAGATTTTCTTCATTTATAGACTGGTAAACCTGCGGCGCGTCTTTCCCTTGAATAGCGGCATAGGCAGCGGTGAACGTATCGATCAGGATCGCTTCTTTCGCGACTCTCTGCATAAGTTTTAACAATCTATAGGGTTCGACCATATAATAAAGCGTGCCGAGGCAGAGCACGGTATCAAAACTCCCTTCTTCTAAACTCTCCAAATATCTAAAAGCATCGTCCACCTGTAGGTCGTAACGGGACTCAGGAACCTTTGCCTGTTTAAATAGCTCTTTACCTCGCTCGATCGTTTTTTCTTCTGTATCGATTCCCTGAACAAACTCAGCCCCCAGTTCGAGAGCAGAATACGCAAACGTTCCCATATGCGAGCCGATATCAAGAATTCTTTTGCCGTGAACACAATCTTGGTTACGAGTTAGTAAATTATTGATCCTGGCATTGAGGCATTCAAAGCTATATGGAATAGCCCAACGGGTATGCCGGGTTTCGGTTGTCAAAAATTGAGAATCTTCGGAAATCACAATAGGAATTTTTTTCATGGACGCAATCAGCCTTTTATAAAAAAAATTAGAGGTACCCGTCTTTTTAATTGAAGCTTCAGACCATGTAAAGCATGAAATTTAAAAGGCTTGAGTGATATAAAAATCAGGGAGTATTGAGGAATTATAAGCTATTGATTTTATTGGTCTAATCTGTTTTAATGGCTTATGTTGTTGAAAGTTATGGCTTTAAATTGATGGTAAAAGTTCGAAAAGTGGTTGGGCAAGGCCTGAACTTTGTAACCTATTGAAATTATTGATACTAATTACTTGTAACCCAATTGTAATGCTTTCGCCCTTGTTTTGTCGCAGACTTCACCCGATAATATTATATTCCCTGTTAAACAGAAACCGAGGATAGTCATGTCTTCTGTTGTCCAGATTTTGAGTCCTCAAGCTGAGGAATTGCATGCGAGACGCCGTGAAATGGCAGATCTCCGGCGCAAGCTTGCCGACAAGGAACTTGAGCTTTCTACAGGAAAAGCGGCACTGAATATATTTGAGCGACGCTATCAGAGCGTTGTCGGTCCGATGTATGCGGAACTGGATGGAGTCAAGGCACAGATTTTGAGCCTGGCTTCCAAGTTTTACCCTAAGGCGGAAAACTTCCGGGAAGAAGCAAAATCAGCCCGTGAACAAGCCAATGAGTTCCAGCAAGAAAACCAAGAAAAAAACCCAGAAAAAATTAAACAGGAATTCAACCCTCCTGAAATTTTAAAAAAACTTTTTCGCCGGGTAGCAAAAAAAATCCATCCTGACCTGGCGTCTTCCACAAACGAACGCGAACGCAGGCATGACCTGATGTCAAAGCTCAACCAGGCTTACGATCGTCTGGATGAGGAGGCTATACGCTTAATCCTGATTGAATGGGAAGCGGAAGAGCCTTTGTCGGACACCTTTGAACTGGGGGAACAGTTGGTCCGGGTGATGAATCAGATTTCCCAGGTGCGCAAACGCATGAATGAGATTTCAGATGAGTTGGAGGATTTATCGCTCACGGAAATGTTCCAGCTAAAACAAAATATCGAGTCTGCTGAACGGGAAGGTCATGATCTTCTTCAGGAAATCGCTGATGATATCGAAGCGAAAATTAAAAAAGCTAAAACCCAGATTCGGGATTTAGCCTATGACTTTATTGAATAGCTTATCTTATGAATAAACCTCAAAATTATTCTACTTATGCTGTAGAAAAATCTGAAGGTGAAGCTCCGCATATCCTGCCTAAGAACCATAAGGATACTGCCAGAGAGTTACCGGAAATCTATTACAAAAACAGCAAGGGTTCTGTTGAACGGGTGGACCGGCAAAACTTGGAGCATTGGTCGCGGGAAGCGCAGTTAGGAAATTCGCAGGCCCAATACAATCTCGGAGTGGCGCATTTTAAAGGAGTGGGAATTTCTCCGGACCATGAGGAGGCATTCAAATGGTTTGCGAAGGCCGCAGAAAAAGGTTCTGCATCGGGTCAGGGTTTTCTGGGAGTGATGTACGAAAACGGGTTGGGAGTGGCTCAGGATTATGAAAAGAGTCTGCACTGGTACCGAAAAGCGGCGGAACAGGAGGACAGTACAGCACAATTCAACCTGGCAAGAATGTGTTATCAGGGAAATGGTGCTTCCAGAGCTCCAGCGGAAGCCGCAAAATGGTTCGAAAAAGCGGCGGAAAAAAATAACGACACGGCCCAGAATATGTTGGGTGTGATTTATGAAAATGGCGATGGGGTTTCTCAGGATTACTCTCAGGCTGAATCCTGGTATCGAAAAGCGGCACTGAATGGTAATGAGGCGGGGCTTTATAATCTGGGCGATCTTTATGAACGTGGAAGGGGAGTGGTGAAAGACCCTGACCAGGCTGCTCGATGGTTCCGGAAATCTGCTTTAAGTGGATTTGATCTCGCCCAATTTAAATTGGGGACTCTTTATTATTGTGGTGACGGGGTTGCTCAGGCTCCCAAAAAAGCTCTGCATTGGTTTTGCAATGCTGCAGAGCAGGGCCATCCTCATGCGAAGCATTTTCTGGAAACCACCTCTCCAGATTTCGAACCTACCGCTGAAGATCTTTATAAAAAAGGCCAGTACTTTTTTGAGCAGAAGGAATATGAAGAAGCCTACCTGTGGTTGAACAGATCTGCAAACCAGGACTATGCCTTGGCGCAAAATTCTCTGGGTTTGCTTTACGATTATGGTAAGGGCTGCGAGAGAAACCCACTTTTAGCACTAGAGTGGTATCAGCAAGCGGGAGACCATGGACAAGCATTATTCAATCTGGGGATGCTATATTTCCTGGGTGACGGGATTGAACCGGATGAACAAAAAGCGTTCTCTTGTTTTGAACGCTCAGCAAATGAGAATGAAACCCGTGCTCAGGTTTTTCTGGGAATCCTTTATGAGAAGGGTCGGGGAATTACGGAGGATCTATCGCGGGCGGTGAGTTGTTATCGCAAGGCGGCCTGGCAGGGGGATTCTTTTGCCCGCTTTCATCTTGCGCGAATGTATTATCACGGGAAAGGTATAGGCACCGATCATGCTCAGGCTTTGCATTGGTACCTCAAAGCGGCGGAGCAAGGATATTCGCTGGCACAATATAATCTTGGTCGTATGTATTTGAATGGAGAAGGCTCATCGGTAGATATTGAGAAGGCGATCCATTGGTTTCAGGAAGCTGCCGAGCAAGGTCATGATTATGCCCAATTCAGTATTGGAAAAATATTTTTCGCTAGAAATGGAGAGGGTTTGGAACAGGCATTGTTCTGGTTTCAGAAGGCGGCCCGGCAAGGGAATGACTTGGCGCAGAATCATCTGGGAAAACTTTTTGAAACAAAAAAAGACGGAATTGAAGAAGCCGCTTATTGGTATAGAAAAGCGGCCGAACAGGGAAATCGTCAGGCAAGTCAAAGCTTGGGACGGATGTATTTTGTTGGAAAAGGCGTCCCAAAGAATTTTGAAGAAGCCGCAAAATGGTACCGAAAATCTACTCCGAAAATTACCAATAAGGAATGGATGGAAGACAACACAGATATCACCTGGTTGCGCAAAGCGGCTCTGAATGGGCATGCCCGGGCCCAGAATCGTCTTGCTGAAAATTATGAGCATGGAAACGGAATTCCACAAAGCCACAGAGAAAGCCTGAAGTGGTATGGGCGTGCGGCTGACCAAGGTGATGATCTCGCTCAATTTAACCTGGCTCGTATGCTGGAGGCTTCGGGTGCTGAAGATGAGGCGTTGGACTGGTTCCATAAAGCCGGAAAGCAGGGAAACCTCCTCGCTCAGGTGAAACTTGGTAAACACTTTAAATCCAGTACCTGTCAGGATGATGAACAGGCTTTCAAATGGTTTCGTCTGGCCGCCGAGCAGGGTCAGAATTCTGCCCAATATCACCTTGGAATGATGTACCACAATGGACGAGGCATCCCCGTCGATTTTCAGGAAGCCATACTCTGGTTTCGCCGTTCCGCCGAGCAAGACTACCTACCCGCCATCGGCGCATTACACAAGCTTGAACATTCCTTAGAAGTATAAATACCCCCACCCGGTAATCTGTAAGGTTTCCCTCTTTTTGACGACTCTATTTTAAGGGAGATTTTTTGTGCCATTTTATATATAGTTATCTAGATATTTAAATATAATAGGCTGGGGATTTATGGCTCGGTATCAGAGGGTTTGGGCGGGATTGATTTTATGTCTAATGGTGGGTTTTCCGCTTGAAACCGTTGCCGACACTGGGTTACGGGTTCAGATAGTGGGTTCCACGACAGTCCTACCTGTTGCTTCACGCTCAGCGCAAAAATTTATGCAATCCTCCAAGGTTCGGATTATCGCTAATGCCGGGGGCTCGGGGGTGGGTATTCATTCTGTGGCCCAAAGTCGGGCGGATATTGGAATGGCATCACGTGAAATTTCCCCAGATGAAAAAATACGATTTGAAAAATCCAATTTAATAACTCATCCGGTAGGGCTTGATGCGGTGGCTTGCATGGTTTCTGCAGAAATTTATCAAGCCGGGGTTAGGCATTTAACGCGTCGAGAGATTGCCGGGATATATATGGGAAAAATTCGCAACTGGAAAGAGGTGGGTGGACCTGACCGGGAAATTGTTGTCATAGATAAAGAACGTCATCGTGGTACCCGGCATGTGTTCATGAATTATATTTTCGGAAATGCGTTACAAAGGACACCCGGCACGCTTTTGGTCACCGGATCGAATAATGAAGAACAAACGAAGATTGCGCAAAGCGACTCGGCTATTGGTATGTTGTCATTTGCCTGGATCAATGAACAGGTGAAAGCGGTTACCCTGCGGGATCAGGGAAAAGAATATTTGCCGACGTGGAAAGCTGTTCAGCAAAGGGAGTATCCAATAGTTCGAAAATTAAATTTTATAACAGCTGGAGAACCAAGAGGAGAGGTTAAAGCTTTCATCGATTTTGTAAAAGGGCCAGAGGGTCAAAAAATAATTGAAGAGAGCGGTTACATTCCTATTGGAGGAAATTAAAAATCTTGAATTTTTCTTTTGGAAATTATCTCAGTAGCGATTGTTCTGCTGTTCGCAATTGGGAACCCTTGGGCTGGGTTTTTGCTGGGATGAATTTTATTTTTCTCACTTGCACTATGGGTCTCGCAACTTTTCTGCTTGTCGAGTCTATTCCTGTTTGGCGCTCGGAAGGGTTGGCGTTCTGGCTGGGAGAAAACTGGTGGGTAGGGGAAACCTTTGGCGCACTACCCATGATTTGCGGATCCTTTATCGTAACGGGTTTGGCAGTGTTGCTGGTTTTACCTGTAGCCCTTTCCGGAGCTTTGTTCACCTCCGAATATTTAACTCCGCCACTTAGGAGAAGGATGAAAGGGATTATGGAAATGCTAGCGGGTATTCCTGGCATTATTTATGGTTTGCTGGGGGTCTCTTTTTTGACTGCAGGAGTCAAGGATGTTTTTAATCTGCTCGATGGCAATACTTTGTTCACTGCCGGTTGCTTGTTGGCGATTATGATTTTACCAACGGTCCTGACTTTATCTGAAGATGCTCTTCGTTCAGTTTCTTCAGAATTTCGTGAAGCCGCCGAAGGGCTGGGCCTCACTAAACTGCAAACTGCATGGAGAGTGGTGTTACCCCAGTCTCTGCCAGGAATTGTTGGGGCTGTACTGTTAGGGATAGGTCGAGCAATGGGAGAAACCATAGCGGTGATGCTGGTTATTGGAAGTTTGGATCGGGTGCCTGGATTCAATATTTTTGTTTCGGGCCAAACTATTCCCTCCAAACTGGGCCGTGAAGCGGCCGAAGCTTTGGGCAGCGCGGAACACTGGAGCGCATTGATGGGTTTAGGCTTTACTCTATTTCTAATGGTGGCATTTATAACAATTTGTGGAAATTATTTTAAATATTGGAGTGGTCGGTGAGTGCAATAGCGTTTGAGAAAGTGGTGCGAGTGATTATTGGGAGCATTACTTTTATCATCATCGGGCTTTTGGTTGCCATTTTTAGCATTATGTTTCTCAAAGGTTTTCCTGCGTTCCATGGCGATTTTCTTTTTGCAGAGTCTAAAGATTTCGGCCGCGCGGGGGGTGTTTTTTATCAGTTGGTAGGAACGTTGATTTTGATGACAACAGCTGTTTTATTGAGCTTGCCCGTAGCCCTGGGGTCAGTGCTATTTCAGACTGAATACATGGCACCTGGAAAATTCAAGACTTTATTGGCTCAGCTTACTTACGTTCTCAATGCTACGCCCACAATTTTATTTGGATTGGTGGGTTACCTGCTTTTTGGGGTTTATCTGGACACGGGTGTTTCCTGGGTAACAGGCTCAATGATTTTGGCGGTGATGATCTTGCCGACCTTGCAGGTGAGCCTGCGGGAGGCAGTAGAAGCTTTGCCGCAGAAATACCGTGAGGCTGGGATGGCACTGGGTCTTACCCGATCATCCCAGATTCGTCGCGTTATTCTCCCGCAATGTTTTTATGGGGTGGTGACAGGAGTATTACTGGGACTGGCTAGAGCGGCAGGAGAAACAGCGGCTATCATGTTTACGGCGACAACCTTTTCCGGGATTCAGTTTCCACAATCATTTTCAGATCCGGTCCCCACTTTGCAGACACATATTTTAATTCTGGCTCAGGAAGCCGCCCATCCTGAATCGATTGCCCAGGCTTGGGGTTCCGGCCTGGTATTATTGGGATTGGTATTTATTCTAACTTTGATGGCTTGGGTTTTCCGGACTCGAGTGGTAATGGAGTCTGATTTATGATCCAGTTTAAAAATTTTACTGCTGCTTTTGGAGAAAGGGAGGTCATTAAGGGTATGACCTGTAACCTGGCCGAAAACTCCATCACGGCTCTCATTGGAGTGTCTGGTTCAGGAAAAACCACTCTTCTGCGAGTTCTTTGTCGAATGAATGATCGCATTGAAAATTTTCATATCAGGGGTAACGTTCTGATCGGAGGGGAAGATATTTTCCGGCCCGATACCAACGTATATTCGCTGAGGAGAAAAGTAGGCATGATTTTCCAAAAGCCATGTGTGTTTCCGGTAAGTATTTTCGAAAACGTTATTTTTGGAATCCGGGAAGTAACAAGAATTCCCAAAAAGGATTACCCTGACCTGATGGAGAAAGTATTGCGCGAAGTGTTTCTCTGGGAGGAAGTAAAGGACCGGCTCAATGAAAAGGCGACTACGCTTTCTCAGGGGCAACAACAAAGGCTTACCTTGGCCCGCACGCTGGCAGTGGGACCAGATGTTTTGCTAATGGATGAACCTACATCTTCTTTGGACCCTAAATCCACGGCGGCGATTGAAAAACTGGTTTTATCGTTAAAGAACAGGCACACCATTCTGTGGGTCACGCACCAGCATGATCAGGCTCATTCTATTGCGGACCGAGTCCTTGTTCTTGAGGAAGGACAGGTCGTAAGTTCACCTGTCTTAATGGAGCGGCAGGAAAAACCTTCCTCCTTTGCAGATGTTTTATATAACGCCTAGTGACACCCCCTCTTTCAATCAGGTTTCCAAGCCTTTATAATTAAACCAACATTATTTTACGTTGAGGCGAGGATTGAGTAACAGTAAACCCAGCAACAAAGAAGGGCGACCATCCCTTAGCAGTAAGAATGAAGGTCTTTCCACATTGGGGGAAAAGCTTAAAAGCAGTAACCCCAAATTAGTGGAGCGATTTGAAGCCATTCAAGGTGTCGAACTTACGGTGCCCAGACTGGTGCAGGTGATTGAAGATCTCTTGCCCTACCCGTGGGATGACATTGAATTATTTGAGGAGGCGGTCAAACTTACGGCTGAAGGGTTTTATTGGGAAGCCGTTGGAGTTTGCCATGATGTTTTGCACCTGAGTCCCAATGCCTATCCTGTTTACCACCTTCTGGGGCACGTATACGGAGCAATGGGAAACGGCAAAGAAGAAATTGAACATTACCGCAAGGCCGTTCGCTTAAAACCCAACTATCCGCAAATCTATTTTGATTTGGGTACTGCCTATTGGGTTTCCGGAAAGGAAAAAAAATCCCTCGCAGTATTAAAAAAAACCATACCTATGGCACCGGATTTTGCGGTGGCGGATTATTGGCTGACTTTTATATTTGACCGGCTGGGAAGAAACCGGGATAGATATCAGATTTCTGAAAATGATAAGGTTGCGCGAACTCAAACCTTTGCCCAGATTTGTGGACTACTTGGTCACGCGTTCATGGAGTATGGTTATCATGCTTCAGCACGCCAGGCTTTAAAGAGGGCGGTGCGAGTGTGGCCGGAATTCGCGGAAGGCTATTTCCAGTTAGGGTCACTCCATCTGAAAAAATTGAGGAATCCGAAACGAGCTAGAAAATATTTGGAGCAGGCGGAGCAACTATATATTCGCCAGAAAAATTTTCCGAGAGCGGCCTTGGCGCATCAATTGTACCGGTCTAAGGAGGAAGTTCATGATAAAGACAAGGCTGCAGAGGAATGGTTGAAAGAAGGTTTGCGGCTCCAGGGTCTAGGCTGGTACCAGGGTGCGGTAGATGCCTATCGGATGGCGCAGGGTTTGAAACCTGATTTTCTGGATGCTTTTTACAATATGGGGGTGGCTTATGGTTGTATGGAAGAAAATGATATTGATGCCCTGCATAAGGCTGTATGGGTTTTCAAAAAGTCGATAGACATCAGTCCAGAATTTATTCACTCCTATACCGCTTTGGGTGCATCTTATATTAAGCAGGGTGAATTGGAGTTAGCCATGGAGACCTTAAACCGGGCTATTCATGTCGACCCTAAAGACTCGAATGTTTATTATTATCTGGGAATCGCCTGCCGCATGAATGCGCAAATTTCCCAAGCGGTTGATTATATGAGGCAGGCTGTAGCCCTTAAGCCCGATTCGGTCCCGGTTCAATTTTACTTTGGTTTATCTCTCATGGATCTGGAAATTTACGAAGAAGCCAGTACCGCGTTTCGAGAAGTGGTGCGGATTAAACCTGATTTTGCGGACGGACATTTAATGCTGGGGAAATTATACCACGAACAATTGTCTGATCCGACTAAGGCGCTTCCTCATTTAAAGAAGGCCGAAAAATTGTTTATGAAATTGGAAGATTATCAACGGGTCGGGCAGATTCGCCAGCTTCTCCTTCGACGACCTATAAAATCGGATTTATGATTTCATCAGTTTATGTCTGAAAAAATTGTGAAGCTAATCAATTTTCACTATTTCCTCCTGGCAGGGGTTTTGTTTTTTGCCTTGGACTCTGCAAATGCACAGGAGCAGCCGGATACCCAGACTCCACGGAAAAATCTGACTGCGGAGGAAATGGCTCCTTTGGCTCTTAAGGACTCGATGTATTACAATTTTGACGAGTGGTTCGCACGCTTTGCCGGTGAAATCAATCGTTTGGAGTCAGCAGTTCCTTCCCTGGAAAACCGTGTTGAATTGATGAAATACCATTTCAATTATGCCGGGTTACTGGGAGAGCTTTGCCATACGTTAGCTTTTACCAGTAAATACCAGGATGAGAGTATTGCCAAAAAATTCATGCACCACAGCAGGCGTGTAAAAAAATTAGCCCAGGATATTCTGGATGATGATTTCAGTACTATTGATCAACAAGCCCATGCAAATTTGTATCTGGGGGCCTCAGAAGGTTATATCGGAATTTTTGAATATGGGCAGGGCAACCTGCTTGTGGCTTTGATCAATGGATTCCAGGCCGATAATCATCTTGAAAGGGCTCTTATTTTAAATCCCAAACTTGTTGATGCTTATTTCGGTCTTGGAATGTATCGATATGGAAATAGTCGGCTCGGAGGATTGGGGAACCTGATCATGCAGGGAGGAAAAGACCTTCGGCTTGTTGGCATGAACCATATTGAGCATGCCATTTTAAATGATGCGGCGGCCCAGCCACTGGCACTGAAAACGTTGGCTTGGTTTTATATTTCCGAAGAAATCAATCCGGAAAACAGGGACCTTCCTCCTGAAAATCTGTTGTCGCGCAAGAAGACTCGCCAAAACGCTATCGGCCTGTTGGTCGAGTTGGAAAACCGCTACTTCAAAAATTCGTCTCCCTATCCCCATTTTCGTGGCAATAAAGAACTGGCTATGATGAAAGCTCTGCAGTTTGTGCTGGATAAGGATTATGAAAAGGCCGGTAGTGAGTTTAAAAAAGTATTGGAAATAAGCGACCACTTACAGAACCGCGGATTTAAAATCAATCCGCAATTGATTCAATCGGTTGAAGCGGGCATAGAATTCTGTGAGCTCATGTTATTACAGGCATCGGAGGAGAACGAAAAACGATCCGCCTGTTCAAAGGTCAATGCGCAGGTGAATTTTTTGAACGGCGGGGGTTCCATGGTGGAATACGATTCAAAAAAAATTCGCTCTGAACTCCACGCTGTATTTTCAGAGGCTTTAGAGCAAATGTCTGAAAAGTTGGATTGTGCTCAAAATTAAAATCTCAAAAATTCCGTATCTCGTTAACGGATTTCCGATGTAAGGAGTTGTCGGTTAAATCGACCAACTGGAAGGTTTAACTTTATGGGTCGATGAATGCCGATGCTGACAGGGAGTTATTTACTCAAAGGATTGTGCGGGCTGATTACCTTCATTGCGCTTTGCGGATTTGATACCTCCCGGCACAGCATTCCGGTCGATGATATTTATGATGGCGGGCCGGGTAAAGACGGAATCCCTGCCATCCTCCAACCTAAATTCATATCAGCGCAGGAAGCAGATCAGTCTCTTTTAAAGAAAAATGATCGTGTTTTGGGGATTGTCCATAAAGGGCAGTCGAGGGCATACCCCATTAAAATTCTGAATTGGCATGAAATCGTCAATGATCGTATTGGAGGCGACTCAAGGGTAGTGACCTATTGCCCCCTTTGTGGAACGGGGATGGTATTCGATACGCAAGTGAATGGGCGCAAACTTACATTTGGCGTTTCAGGTTTACTCTACCAAAGCGATATGTTGCTTTATGATCATCAAACGGAAAGCCTCTGGTCGCAAATTAAATCTGAGGCCGTGACCGGTAGCATGACCGGTGCTCGTTTAAAATTGCTTCCATCTACACACACGAACTGGGAGAGCTGGAAAGCCATGCACCCAGATACCGTGGTGCTGTCAGATGATCCAGGCTATGGACGAAACTATGATCGAGACCCTTATCAGGGTTATGAGACCAGTGAGCGACTGATGTTTGGGGTGAATGCTACGAACAAAAAGTACCATCCAAAGGAAAAGGTGATTGGCGTTGAAATAGGAAAGGCGACCAAGGCATATCCTTTTTCCGAGTTGAGTAAAGCTAAATCCCCTCTAAAGGATGTTGTGGCCAAAAAACCTATCCAAATTTTCTATGATCGCAAAACCAGAACGGCGATCATCAGGGATGAGCAAAACCGGGAAATTCCTTCTGTGGTGGGGTTTTGGTTTGCCTGGTACACGTTCCATCCTGAAACTCTTGTGTTTTCTGCTAAATAATCTTGTTACAAGAGAGAGTCAGGTAGCTTTTTCTTTATGCATGACGAGAGATGCGGAATTAATGCAGTAACGAAGGCCTGTAGGATCTGGCCCGTCTTCGAAAACATGGCCTAGATGGCTATCGCACTTGCCACACAAAACCTCGGTTCTCCGCATAAAGAAAAGGGTATCCTGTTCGGTGTCGATATTTTCCGAGCTAACCGGCTGGTAAAAGCTCGGCCATCCTGTACCCGAATCAAACTTGGTGATAGAGGAAAATAGGGGGGTATCGCAACATACGCAGTGATAGGTGCCCCGGTCATGGCAGTCCCAGAGTTTTCCGGAAAAAGCCTGCTCAGTCCCCTTTTTTCTACATATTTGAAACTGCTCTTCGGTTAGATTTTGCCGCCACTCACTTTCTGTTTTTGTGATTTTATCGGACACGTCCTGTATTCTCCTTTAGACGGTTTGGATTAACTTTTCTCTTCGATCCATTTCTGGATTTTTTCTTTTACTTCAGGTTTTAAGTGGGTTTCTTCCAGTACTTTGGATTCCTCTTTTCCTAATACTCTGGCAATTTTACAAAGAAAATCCAATTGCTTTTGATATATTTTGCAAAGCTCGCACATGCCAAGATGTATTTTTAACCGCACCCGGCTGAAAAAAGAGAGGGGATGGTCCCGGTTTTCCGAAATAAGCGGATACACATCTTTGCAGGTTAATTTTAATGCTTTCAGCATTTTGTCCATCATAAAAATTCCGTTTCGCTACTTGGTGTTGAGCCAGTTCGACTCCAGGCACAGTTTGAGTTGGTTTCTAGCCCTGTGCAAGATGACCCATAAATTGGTCGGCTTTATATTGAATTCGTTACAAATTTCTTCAGAACCCATCCCATCTATTTCCTTCAGGACAAAAATACTATGAAATTTATCAGGTAATCCGCTCAAGCATTTAGCCAGAACCTGGGCCAATTCTTTATTTTCAGTGGCTTTTTCAGGGTCCAGGTTCCAGTTTCCCGGCTTGGGAACCATATGCCCAGAGCTATCAAAATGAATCTGATTAGTTTCTTCCTCCGAACTCATATCAATGGAAATATTTTTTTTGAAACTTCTAAAATAATCCATAGTTTTATGTTTCAGGATTCCAAATAGCCAGGTTTTCTCTGTTGATTTACCGGCAAAGGAACTCTGCGATTTTAACGCGGCGAAAAACGTGGACTGAACCAGTTCTTCAGCCACATCAGGATCTTTAACCCGGACAAGGGTATAGCGATACAGCATATCTGCATAATGCTCTACCCATTTTTCAGGTTCTAAAGTCTCTTTATTCATAATTCTCCAACAATGAGGATGGGTTTAGACTTGAACGTGATAGAAGTAGCCCATATACTTGGTTTTATGGGTGAGCACACCACAGATTCCGAGGAATGCGCCAGAATTCTCAAAGCACTGGGAGATGAAACCCGGTTAAAAATTGTCCAGTTATTGCTTAAAGGCGAAAAAAGTGTTTCCGAAATTGTCCAGACTTTATGCATGGGGCAACCCCAAGCCTCCCACCATCTTTCCATTTTAAGAGCCTCCGGTTTGGTTGGAACCCGGAGGGAAGGCAATAAGGTTATCAATTTTATCCATCCCGGTAAATATTTTTTAAATAAAAAAGAGACGGGTCTGGATTTGGGTTGTTGTTCGGTCAACTTTGACAAGCAATAGGCTCGAGGAGTCCTTGCTATTTGCCTCCCCTGCGTGATGTCCTCTTCATTTGTCTTCATGCCCCGAAGGGGTACTAAGGGGCCACCGAGCTTGGCTCGGTTCTTTGATCCCTATTTCATAAAACTGCTTAAAAAATGATTTGAGCAAACGAACTGGGTTGAAGGAAATATCCAGAGGATAGGCCTGTTTAAAATCTTCAACAATAAGTGACCTGTAATCTTCGGGTCCTGAAACCTCTATTTGCTCTAAATGATACTGGCCAAAATTCTTGAGTCTGGCCGCTTGCAGGGCGTATACCTTATCCAGCGGTATGTTCAAGATATCTGCGAAAACCCGGTCGAGAGCCGTCATGTCTGTCCCCGCACCCATCACTCCAAGGGGGTAGGGGGTTCCATTTAAAGGTCCCTGGCCCTGCATCGCCTCGATACCATCCACGATAGTCAAACAAGGTTTGACGTGACGAGCAATGTCTATCAGCATTTTCCCAAATTTTATTTTGTCATTTTTGACAAGGCAATGAAGAACCGGTTTGCGTTTGCCAATGACCAGTCCAAACAGGCTTTTAATGCCCAGTGTCATGGTCATCTGGCAATGGGATTTCACTTTGGGTAAGTTGACGATCCTGTCAAACTGGTTCAGACAGCCGGCAATTTTTAAATGTGGAATTCCTTCTGTGTTTTCAAATGGGGTGGGATCAGTCAAAGGCAGGATCTGCGCCCCATATTTTTTTTCCAGCAAACCATACCCAGCTTTATTTGCGACGGCTGCTAAACTGCCCAAAGCGGGGCTGTCGCTGATAACGATTTTGCTGACGGATAGATCTTTAAGGACGCGGCACACGGCTTCCATCACCACCGGATGGGTGGTGACACAGCGTTCAGGTTTGAAACCTTTTAATAGGTTGGGCTTAAGAAGAACTTTCTGGCCCGAGCTAAAGAGGGATCCTTTTGGATCCAAGACCTCAAGAGAGTCCCGAACGAACTGCTCGACGCTATCGAGAGAATAACTTTCTAGTTTTTGTAAGTGGATTTTAGATTTCATATCAAGAGGGAGAATAAAGTGCTTTGTAGATGCCCAGGTTCCTCAGTACATGTTTGACATACCGTCGGGTTTCGGGGTAAGGGATAGATTCTATGAATACATCTTGGTCGCTTAAGTGTCCAAATCTTTTAAGCCATTTTTTCAATACATGAGGGCCAGCGTTGTATGAAATCAGAATATGCATTCCGTTTTTACCAAAGCGTTTGTTCAATTGGCTGACGTATTTCACTCCCAGTCTGATGTTCAACTCTGGATCGAAGAGGGCATCCGTATCAAAAGGTTTTTTAAGTTTAGTTTTTGGGTAAAGTTTTTTTCCGGTTGCCGGCATAATTTGCATGAGTCCACGAGCTCCGGCAGGGGAAAGAGCACGACTGTCAAAAAGGCTTTCTTGCCGGATGATACCATTCACGAAAAAAGGATCCACTTCACGAGATTTGGCATATGCCAAAACCGCTTCTTCATAGGCGAGAGGGAAGAAGTGCTTCCAAAAATTTTCTGAGAGATTTTTTTCCTTGGGCTTGGTGGTGAAATCTTTATATAAATGTAAAAGCCGAAGTGATTCGGCATAGCCCTGAGCCTGATGGTAGAGATGGGAAAGCCATAAAACCCCAGCCAGGTTTTTCTGGATGGTCTTTTGCAATTCACCAATTTCATTCCGCGCTTCCTGCATCAAACCAATCTTGGCCAGTTCATTTGCTCGAACATGGTGGAACTTTTCCTTGGTATTGAGAGGTCGGTTGAGTTGAGCGCTGACCTTTTCAGTTGAAACAGGCTTCTTATTTTGGACGAGTGTATCCGGGTCGACACCGAGGGCGCGAACTCTTTCTTTTGAGCGGATACCGTGAAATGTATAGGGATAAAGCTGAATAACTCTGGTATATAATTCGAGAGCGACATCTTTTTTATCCAGTTTTTCTGCGGACTTGGCACTCCAGTACAGGTTGTATTCAATAAAAGAACTTTCTGGAAATCGAAGGGCCGCTTCCTGGAAACGGTCAAAGGCTTTCTCGAATTTTCCATCCAGGTAGTGAATCCACCCCAGGCGCCAGCCGGCCCATTGCGCGAAATATTCTTTCGGATATTTTTCCAAAGCGGTTTTGTAATTCTTCAGGGCTTCGGGAAAATTTTTACGTTCTTCATAAACCTTTCCGAGAAAGAACTGTGCTTTCACTGCAAGCTCTGAAGAAGGGGCTTCCTGAGTGACCTTTTTAAAATATTTAATCCCTGCCATTGGCTGACCCAGGTTCCAAAGGTTTCTCCCGATATTGAGTTTTGCGTTTTGCGCTTTGGCATGGTGAGGATACAGTTTTAAAAAAAGTTTCAATGCTTCGTTGGCATTTTTGCGATCCCTCAGTCCCCGATGGGCCTGGGCGAGGAAAAAATAAAAGCGCCCTGGAACAAGATTACTTGCTTTCTGGATTTCCCCGATTTCCTGGATAACTTCTTTATAGCGGACGTTCCCCAACATTCCCTTGATGCGATCGGTATGTTCCCGCATGGTTAGGGGAACCTCTTTTACCTTTTCCAAAGCTGAAAGACGTTTGAGAGAAATTTCCGCTTCTGGAGTTCGCTCATGGTTGGGATATTTAATGTGAAGTTGACGAAAATTTAAATAAGCTTCCGTTAACTTTTCGGACTTTTCCTGAATATCAGCTAATTTGAAAATCATCTCAGGAAGAAAGTCGCGAAATTTCTGGTAGCCAAAATCCTTGGTGATTGTCAGGATGGTATCTTCCAGCGTTTTCAATCCAGTTTCCTTTTCTCCTAATTGAATTTGTGCCTCGGCAAGAATCAATTGAACTTGTGGATAGAGAAGGGTCCTGGGGTTGAGCTTCAAAAATTCCAGGGCATTGTCTCGAGCTTTTTGATATTTGCCGGTTTGTGCCAGTGCCTGAGTTAAATGGAACTGGATATAATCTCCTATTTCGCCATAATTTTTACTCAATGGTTCAAGAAGTTTAATGGTCTCTTCTGGCTTTTGTTGCTCTTGGTGAATCAGGGCAAGTAAAAAACGAGCGCGTTTAGCTTCGATTGAATCCGGGAACTGGTTTTGCAGGGCGAGGAGACTGTTTTTAGCCTTGCCCCATTCTTTTTTCAGGAAAAGATTCTTAGCTTTCGTAAAGTGTTGATCCTTATTATCAGCAAAACCTGTTTGTGCAAAACTCAGAAAAATAGCCAGGAAGCAGGCGGTCACTTTGGGCAATAAGGAGAGCAGCTTATCTCTCAGGGATTCGGGAGTATCTTTTAGATTTGTCGACAAGGGTTGTGTATTTTTCATTTTTCTAAACCAGGTCAGCTGCCTTTTGGCAAAATGCCGAGTTTCTCTTTTAATCTCATAGGTCGCACGATCTAATGTCAAATTACCAAGGTGGTATTGAACCATTTGTGCATACCCGATGCTTTTGCAGGGTTTAAGCTCTGGGCTGTAACCACGATCTAAAATATTTTTAACCTCATTGGCCAGTCCCTGCTCAATCATTTTATCCACCCTCTGGTCGATCTGGGAATACAGTTCCGACCGCTCTCTCTCTATAATAAAAGTGTGGATGGGAAAACGACCTGAGTCAGGTGAGTCCACATCGTGAAATTCTGAAAAGCGTTTTCCGGTGTCCAGATAAACTCCTAAAGCCCGTTCGATGCGCAGAGAGTCTGTCTCACTAATTTTTGCGGCGTACTCTGGATCAACACGCTGAAGTTCCAGATAAACTTTTTCGACTCCTTGCTCACAGATATCCTGCCGGATCTTTTCCCGGATTTCAGGAGAAGCTCCTTCTGCGCAATCGTAATCTTCAGTCAGGACTTTTAAATACAATCCCGTGCCTCCGACCAGTATCGGAATTTTATCACGATCTATGAGTTCGCGGATGATTTTCAAGGCTCGTGTCTTGAAATTGAAGGCATTAAACTCTTCATCAGGATCAAGAATGTCGATCAAATGATGGGGGATTTCCTCTCTTACTGATAGCGAAGGCTTAGCGGTGCCGATGTCGAAAAACCTGTAAACCTGCAGGGAATCGGCGCTAATGATTTCTGTATCCAGCTTCCGGGCCAGAGCTAGAGCCGTTTCACTTTTCCCCGAGCCTGTTGGACCGGTTAGTATAATTAATGGGAGCATAATTTCCTTCCACCCTCTAGCCCACTCCCGTGGGAGGGAGTATAGCAATCACTTTTTAAGCCGGTGCACCTTTTTGCTCGCCAGTGAAGTCATTGTTAGTTGCCGCTCGCTGTTAGGCGGGTCGGAGGAGGCTCTCCGCCTCCTTTGAGTAAGTTCCGTCTTTATTATAGACCGTGAGTGGGGGAGCCACGCTGAAATCGGATTTTTTTTCTTTAAGAGCAGAAATCAAAAAGATTTTTGCAGGTGTGAGAAAATTACCATGAACGAAGCGGGCCACACTGGGGTGCAGGTTCCGGTTTTCCAGTTCCCGCAGAGCTTCCGCCATTCGTTCAGGCGGATAGGCAAGGCTTATTTGGCCTCCTCTTTTCAGGAGCGGAGCAGATTTGTCCAGCATAGAACTCATACTGAGAGAAAGTTCGTGTCGGGCCAGGGCTTTTTCTGGGTCGGGATTGATTCGCCCCGTTTGAATCTTCCGGTAAGGCGGATTGGAAACAATATGGTCAAAAGATTCGGGTGCCAGGTTTTTCGCTTCCTTGAGAAAATCTCCTTGAATAAGGGAAATTTGCCGATCCATTCCGTTTTGGTGAATATTTTTTTGTGCCTGACCGCTATCTCGAATTTCAATGGCTGTGACCTTCAAGGTTGACTCGCGGTGCACCAGCAACAGGGGAATGATGCCGCAACCCGTGCCGATATCCAGCACCGACTGGTCGGGCAACAGGGGCATGAAATCGGCCAGCAGAAATGGCTCGATGGAATAACGGTAGCCGGTTTTTTCCTGGTCTATGACCAGTTCTTTACGATTTTTTACGCTGTCCATAATTGTGCTGGAAAATGGCGATTTTATAACAGGTTTCCGTGAAATTCTAACTCATACCTCAGGGGGTAGCAACCTTTTGTGTATTAGAACTATTTGTTTATAAAGAGGTAATTGTTATACTGAAAGCCACTCCCCAAGTGCATGAGGGAATGGTTTTCTTAGACCTCGGTTTGTTTTGTAAGGAGAAGGAATGGATGCTTTAGTGGTAGAACAGGTTTGGGCAACGTTGATGTTTATACTTGGCAGTTTAATCCTCAATACCTGCAGTAAATGGGAGAGAAAAGAACAGGCTGTTGCCAAGGACCCCCGTAATCGTTACGGCAAAAGAAAGTCGGATATGGTAAAACCCAAAACCCTACGAGGCTCCATCATGACTTTTCTGGGTGCCGGCCTATGCCTGGGCGGCATGATACTTTTTATGATCCATGTTTAGCAGGGCAAGCCCTGCTATCCAATTCCCCCCATCACTCTGAAGGTATTTAAATTGAGCTTATAGTTCAATTTATCCAACAGCTTTTTGTACCTCATCGTAGGGAAAAGCTTTAAATGAACTGGTTTTAATATAACCTTTGCTAGCTGCTTTAAAAAGAAGAGAACCAATAGCTTGATCGCTTTCCGCAGAAAGAATGCAACATACGTCATAGTCCCCTGTCAGCCACATTAATTCCCGAACCTCAACCCCATATTCTTTTCCTTTACTTATAAAACGGTCTCCGCTCGCAACAGTTTTTTCAAGGTTATTAATACCTTTTTCCAATAATTTACCCATAACCAGATAGGTAGCCATAGTTAAGTCCTCCTCAAAATTATAAATTACGTAATATTAAAATCAGCCATCAAAAATAATCGCATCCAAACGAAATTCGGACCTTTTTTCAGGCATGTTACACATTATTTTCAGAGGGAGTCAGGAGAATTATTATATAGAAAACACCAATTGGTTCAATCTTTTATTAGCCGGCAAATTAACTCAATCAGGTATAATTCATTTAATTTTTTAAAATTCAGGGGGTCTGTTGGGCTAAGGCCAAAGTTTTCAAATGGAACAAAAAAAATCTTCCCAGCTTCTGGGGGATATTTCGGGAGGGATATCTACCGCTATAGCGGGTATTCCCATGAGCATGGCTTTTGGCGCGCTCATTTTCTCTTCCCTGGGAAATGAGTACGCGGCTCAGGGGGTAATTGCCGGATTTTATGGAACCATTTTTCTTTGTATTGTTTCTTCCCTCTTTGGCAGCACTCCGGGACTAATTTCAGTTCCTCAGTCCCTTCCTACCTTGATCCTTGCAACAACATTTATTGGGTTACAGGAAGTATTTCCCATTGATTCCAATGACCCCTCCACGCTAGTCCGGATTCTTACCCTGGGTTTTTTAACTGTTTTACTCAGCGGTGCTATTCAATTGATTCTGGGAGTCTTTCGTTTGGGGAATCCCATCAAATATATTCCTTTCCCTGTTCTTGCGGGTCTTTATAACGGTGCCGCTCTAATCATAATTTTTAATCAGCTTGGTAAGGCTTTTGGTATTCCCGATGTCAGTACCTTGGGTCAGTTTTTGAGTCATTTAGATGAAGCCCAGTTTATGGCTGTTTTAGTGGCTGTTTTCACAGGCGGATCCATGTTTATAGCGAAACGTTTTAAGCTAAAAATTCCCGATCCTTTAATGGGGTTGGTGGTGGGAATAACTGCATTCTATTTATTAGGAATGTTGGGCTTTGCAGGCCAAATGGGTGGGATCATTGGTGAGATTCCCACCGGCATTCCCAAACCAGAATATGCAGTGCTTTTTCTAAACCTTGCATTTGAATCGGAGTGGTTGAAGGCGCTCCCAATTATAATTCTGGGTTCATTAAACCTTGCATTGGTAAATACTATGTCATCGTTTTTCGTTTGCACGATGGTGGAAGATCTTACCAATAAACCTGCGAAAAGCTATCGTGAGTTGATCGCTCAGGGACTGGGAAACATTGTCACTGCATGTTTTGGGGGTATTCCGGGTTCCGGAAATGTTAAGCGCACTCTCACTAATATAAAGGCCGGTGGCAAGACCCCCTTATCGGGAGTGATCTGCAGCCTCTTTACGCTTCTGGCAATATCTATTCTGGCGCCGTTAGTCTCTCGCATTCCCCTGGTGGTGATAGCCGCCATTCTAATTACTATTGGGATTCAAACGCTGGATGTTTGGACTCTGGATTTGATCCGAAAATTAACTCAATCGAGTTCCAGAGGGAAATCAGGAGAAGTGCTGGTCAATATAAGTATAGTTTCCGTTGTGATGATTGTTATGGTCACCATCGGACTTTTTCCGGCTTTTGGTTTGGGAATTTGCCTTTCTATCTTTTATTTTCTCTACAAAATGAGCAAGTCGAGTCTGCGAAGATTTTATAACGCGCACAATGTTCGTTCGCGTATGGTTCGTCCGGAAGCTCACAACAAAATTCTAAATTTAAATGGGAATACCATAGGTGTCTTTGAGCTTGAAGGCACCATTTTTTTTGGTAGCGCCGACAGTGTGTCTAAAAAGGTTCTTGAGCAGCTGGAAGGGGGTCTGGAATATGTGATTCTGGATTTGATGCGGGTCAATGAAATGGATAGTACCGCCGCCAGAATCCTTCAGCAATTGCACAAGCGTCTGGACTCACAGGGAAAACAATTAATTCTCAGTCATGTCCAACCTAAATCTTATCTTTGGAACTTTATGGACGATCTTGGGGTCATAAAAACCATTGGAGAAAAAAACATTTATTCGGATACGGATCATGCTCTTGAAAAGTGCGAAGAGCTTATTCTAAAAACACATCTTAAGAGTTCCTACACTCGCGAGTCTTACCCAATTGAAATCCTTGAAATTTTAGAAAGCCTAAAGGTTGAGGAAATAAAAACGGGAAGCCAGAATATGGCTGAACTGGAAAAGTTTGAAAAAGGGGAATGCGTGTTTAAGGAAGGCGATGTGGGAGACAGATTCTATGCCATTTTAAAGGGTACAGCTTCTGAAAACCTACCTGTGCCTGACAAATCTTACAGTAAGCGAATTGTTACTTTTGGGCCCGGCACCTTTTTTGGCGAGATGATTCTGTTCGATCCAAGTCCCCGCACGGCCAGTATATACGCAGTGGAACCGCTAACCTGTTTGAGTATTAATGTGGCAGAATTTGAGCGGATTCAGGAATCTAATCCAGAACTTACCTATAAAATTTTATTCAATATGAGCAAAGGGTTTGTTCACCGGATAAGCCACTCAAATGAGATCATTAGAAATCTTATGCAATAAACCATCAGGCAGTTGGTCTGCCTATAAAAATAATCGTGATTTTCAAAAATTAATGGGGGGGATCAATAAAGAGTTTTCCTGATCTTCAAATGCAGGTCATCCGGTGTTAGTGGTTTTACAATATAATCCAATGCGCCAAGATTTATAGCCTCCTGGTTTTTTTCAGGGTCATCGTGAACGGTGAGAATTAGAAAAGGTATGTTTTTTAACGACGGGTTTTCCTTTACTTTTTTTAATAATTCCAAGCCATTCATTTCCGGCATTTCCCAATCAGATAAAATAAAGTCAATGGAATTATTTTCTAAATACTCTAAGGCTTCATTACCATTTGCGGCACCTGTTATTCTTTCAAACCCGATTTGTTGCAGCTGAGCGATAGAAATTTCCCGTTGCAGGTCTGAATCTTCTACAATCAGGATATTCCTAATTCCACGTTTTAGAATGATCTCAATTTTTTCCTTAAGATTGTCGGGAGAGGAAGGTTTGACCATATAATCCACCGCGCCATAGGCCATGGCTTCACGGTTTTTATCTTTGTCGGTATGGCTGGTTAGGAAAATAAAAGGAGTTCTCTGAAGCGAAGTGTCATTTTTCAGGTTTTTTAACAGTTCTAAACCATTCATTTCCGGCATATCCCAATCCGACAAAATCAAACCAATGGAATTGTTTCTCAAAACTTCAAGAGCTTCGATTCCGTTGGTGGCGCTGTATATATTTTCAAACCCAAACTCTTTAAGTCTGTCAATACACACCTCCCGTTGAACATCGGAATCTTCAACCACTAAAATGTTGTTAACGTTATTCACTCAGGTCTCAATCCAAAATAGTTTTAACAGGATAAAAACGTAATTTAATATTCAGGAAAAATATTATGTCTTGCTTAAACGAAGATTCTATCAGCAACCCGAATAATGTGACAATAGCTAATTAATTTTCGCCATCAAGGGTTGACGCATTGGCTTTGACTCGGCCCCCCTTGTCAGGGGGGGCTGATCTCTGTTTTTCCAATTTCCTCCCACGCTAGTGGGCTGACCAGGGGAGGTATTCTTTCCAGGATTTTTTTGCGGTCAATATTATGGCAATGGGTTCTTTTTCGTAGACGATGGGATATTGCCTGAGGGTCACAAGATACCCATCTACCGGGGCGGTGAGTTCTTCCAGTCTTTTTCCGCTATAAATGTCGCGTATTTCCCCGATTTTTTCTCCGGCTTGGACGTTGATTCCTACCTTCGCTTCTTTCAGAAACATTCCCGCTGTGCTGGCAAAAACGGGAGCCTCGTCATTGGGTTCATATAAGCGAGAATTCATGGAAGCTTCAGATTTTATTTTTCTTCTGTCCTTCAGAATTTTCTCAGCAACCATAAAATTGATGATGCCTTGAAACAGGGTTTCACATTGCGGAAAATTAATGGTTCGAGGTGACCCGGATGAAAGGGTGACGGCTACGATATCGCGCTTATGCCATTGCTGCAGTAAGCTGACTTTGGCGGATTCATTGCGTTTGCGAACCGTCTCTATTTGCAAATCGCGGGACAGGTTTTTAATTCTTCCATCCAGCTTTAATGTCTGGATATGGGGCGCATCTTCATAATGCGGTGGAGCGGATTGCAGGATGAAACCCCAATAGGAGTCAGCGGTATGTGTCAAAATAGCTGAAGCCAGAGCTTCGCTGGTTTCGCCCTCGGGATTGCCGGGAAAAGCCAGATCCATATCCATACCGTCATACGGCCACAACTTCGACCCGGATTGAATGGCGTTCAAATTGACAACGGGGAAGCTTATGACTTGACCTTTTAATGTGTAATGAGGGTCGATGCCTTCCACAACAGAATCGAGAAACTGCGACAGGCGCGAGTTCAGGTAAATCCCGTTCAAATGGTCCCCTTGCAGTCCGCTGACAATGGATAGTATGTCGCCGGATTTCCCCCAGGTATTTTTATACAGATCTAGAGGGGCTCCGAACGGAGTTGGAATGGAGAGGACTTTTTCTTTCATGCCGGTTCCTCGGTGGCGATGCGGGCTAGCGGTGCGCCTTTGCCGGTCAATGGGTATTCCCGGAGGGTGAATAGCAGACCGGAGCAGGGAGAAAGAATTTCTTCAAGAACCTGACCTCCGACCGGGTCTATCAGGTCACCAATTTTATCGTCTTTTTTTAATGTCTGACCGATTTCTGCTTGCTGGATGAATAACCCGGCGTGGCTGGCCTGGATCATGGCAACATACTCGGGTTGCACCAGCTTGGCAGGTATGACTTCTATAGGGAGGTCATCCAAATGGAGCGTGCCGGTTTGCCTGAGAAGGTTCAGGATACCCAGTACTATCTGGTCGCAATAGTTTTTATGAATACGCAGGCAGATCCCGGTCTCAATAACGAGAGTCGGCACTTTGGCCAGATTCAGGTTGTAGCCCAGAGTGGATTCAAAAATTTCCGCATGAGGGTGGACCCATATCAGGTCTACATTGCAAAGCTGGGCGAGAGGGGCCAGTTTTTTTTCAAAATCCTGGATAATACGAATCTGCGGCAGTTCCATCAGTTGGAGGTTGCTGGCGTGAAAGTCAACCACCAGATCGGAATGGGACTTTAGATCTTCGAGTAGGGTTTTGGAGATGTCAGCGGTCAGGGAAGGGGTATTGCTTTCACCAAACGTCCGATTGATGTCTACTGAAAAAAAAGGCCACAGCCGGGTTCCTGTCTCGAGAGCCTGCGGATTCACTGCAGGGTAAACATTGACTTCTCCTTTGAAGGCTGATGGGTTTTCGTCTTCAATTTTTTTCAGTGTTTCCATGAGCCGGTGGCAGATATACAGTCCTTCCAGTTCATCGCCGTGCAATCCTGCGACCAACGAGACGCGTTTAACCGGATTTGCTGATTGTGAGGGAAAGGTATGTCGGATGATTTCCACCGGGGGTCCGACCGGAGTTTTAACGGAGAAGATACATTGGCTTAGCATGGGAAGGATGGCTTAAGTTGTGGAAGAGTTGGGCTTATGTTTTTTTGGAGAAATTTTCATAGTGTCAATTTTTCTTTTAAGTGTGTTTCGGTTGATGCCCAATGCTTTGGCGGTAGCGACTTGTTTGCCAGAATTTTTGCTTAAAAGAATTTCAAAGAGGTGTTTTTCAATTTTCTGTATGAGTGTTTCGTAAAGCGTTCCTTCCTCATTATTATGGAGGAGGAAGTCCTGAATCAACCGGTTCAGTCGATCATCCCATTGTTCGTCATTATTGAGGGTGGTGTCTTCCTGCAAGTGGGGAGGCAGGTGTTCCGGGAGGATAGGGCCAGAGAGAGCCAGCATTAAAGCGCGCTTGATCACATTTTCAAGTTCTCGAATGTTTCCACTCCAATGATAACCGCTCAGGATGCGTTCGACATCGGGTGAGAGATAAATTTTACCGCACGATAGTGAATCTGCGTATCGGTGGATGAAATGGTTGGCGAGCAGGGGCACATCTTCCATACGTTCTCTTAACGGTGGCATATCAATTTGGATGACGTTGAGGCGGTGATACAGATCTTCACGAAACTGTTTCAGGTTCATCATATCCAGTAGATTTTGGTTGGTTGCGGCAATGACCCGGACATCGACCGTAATCGGTTTTTTTCCTCCGACTCGATAGAATTCATTGTTTTGCAGAACGCGGAGGATTTTAGCTTGTAGAGACAGTTCCATATCCCCGATTTCATCAAGAAAGATGGTGCCTCTATCAGCTTGTTGAAACTTTCCCATTTTAGTATCAATGGCCCCGGTGAAGGCACCGCGCTCGTGACCAAAAAGTTCTGACTCCAAAAGCTCGCGGGAGATGGCGGCGCAGTTAATGCATACAAAGGGTTGGTCATTACGGTGGGAGTATTGATGTAGGGTGCTGGCAACCATTTCCTTGCCGGTTCCGCTTTCACCTGTAATCAACACGGAGAGGTCGGAACCTGCGGATTGGCCAATGGTCTTAAAGATTTCCTGCATGCGTTTACTTTTTCCAATAATCGCAGAGGTGTCTTGTGTGCCGGCTTCCTGCTTTGGGTCAGGCAAAACGGAAGCAGGTTCAGAGATAGACTGGGCTGTTTCCGCCTGGTCGATCAAACGATAAACTTCATCGAAATCAAACGGTTTGGTGATGTAGTCGTAAGCTCCGAGCCGCATGGCCTCGATAGTGTTGTTCATGGTGTCCTGGGCAGTCATCATGACTATTTTCAAGTCAGGAGAAATCCTACGGGTTTTTTCGAGAAGTTGAAGTCCGTTAAGCTCTTCCATGAAAATGTCAGAAAACATCATCAGGTAACTGTTGGAGGCCAGTTTTTCCAGCGCTTCCTCACCGGATGAGGCGGTGTGAACAAGATAGTTTTTCTTTTCCAGTCCTTTTTTCAAGACCCAGAGAATATTTTGCTCGTCATCTACGACCAGGATTTTTTTTTGCTTTTCTGTCATGTCTCTATCTTATCATCTCTGACGGGTGGGAAGAAATACTTGAACCGTGGTGCCCAAACCTTTTTCAGATGTGATTTTAATTTTTCCATTATGGTCTTTGACTATTTTCAAGGAAATGGCAAGGCCCAATCCACTGCCTTTTTTTTTCGTGGTGTGAAAAGGGGTGAACAGCATTTTCTGGGTTTCCTCAGTCATGCCTTCACCGGAATCGATGATTTCGACTACAATATTTTGTTGCGGGACTGGGGAGGAGGCAGCCTTGACCGAAAATCCTGAACTGACCCGTGTGACGATTTGAACCTTACTCCCTTTCCGCGATGCCTCAATGGCATTTTTGATAAGGTTGAGAAATACTTGCTTCAACTGATCTTCATCGGCCTCAATGGGTGGCAGGCTGGGATCATAAATTTGTTCAAACCGTCCATTTTTGCGGGTGAGGGTATCTTTTTCGAGCACCAGAATTTCTTCAAGGACTTTATGGATATTAGTACTTTCCATTCGCAGGTCTGAGGGGCGAGTCAGGTCCATAATTCTCTTAACCATTCGGTCTATCCGGTCTACTTCAGAAACCACGACATCAAGATATTCCTGGTGCGATTTGTTTTTGATCTCCTGCCGAAGGAGCTGCGCGGATCCACGGATGCCCCCTAAAGGGTTCCTGATCTCATGAGCCATGCCCATAGTGACCGCGCCCAGGTTTTTGAGGTGATCGGCTGGTCTTTCTCGTTCTTCCAGTTCGCGAATAAGGCTCATGTTCTTGACTAATATAAGAACGCCTTGGATGGAGTCATCTGACTCCAGAAAAGGCGACAGAGTAAGGTTGACCGGGAACCGGGAAGAGGGGGTGTTGCGCACGCCTTCCGCTTCAACATCGTGGTAGCAGGCTCCGGTTACCAAGACTTTTCGGGATATATCCAGAACATGGGATTGGCGAGGGAACAGTTCTTCCAAGCCACGGTTGAGGAAGGAGTCGCTGGACCGGTGGAACATATCTTCCACAGTTAAATTGCTTTTTTGAATGGTCAAAGAAGGAGAAATGAGCAGAATCCCATCTATAATGGAATAAAAAATATTTTGGTGAAGGTGTTCGGAGTTGGTCATCGTGCCAGTTCCAATTTATTTGGAACCTTTGGCCTTTTTGGATTTTCCCCCTGAATACGGATTTTTGGGCGAGGGCTTTTTAGCTGGGGCCGCAGGTTTTGGGTCAGGGGCTTTGGCAGAAGAGGTTTCAGAGGGAGCGGGTGCTGGAGTCGCCGGGTCTGCTTTGCCCTGCTTACTTTCTTGTTCCCAACCCTTCTTGCGCGATTCGGAAGGGTATTCAGAAGTATACCACCCTGAACCTTTAAGAATAAACCCGGAAGCGGAAACCAGGCGATGGACCTTTCCGTTATCCTTGTCGTCGCAACCCAGGCCATTACAGGTTTTTAAGGGTTTGGCAGAAATTGCCTGGATGGCTTCAAAAGTGGCTCCGCATTTGTCGCATTCATATTCGTAAATCGGCATAACTCAAAATCTCCGGAGATTGCAGTATTTTATTTAAAGGTTTATAAGATTCAAAACCTGAATTGGCAAGGTGCGGGTTTTGTATTGCTCAATTGGACCCAGCTAAATTCGGGTAAGCCATTCCTGGAACTTGGGATGATCACCGCGAACTATATCAAAAAATGTTTTCTGGATCTGATCTGTAATCGGTCCTTTCTTGCCTGGGCCGATAACGCGGTTATCCACTTCGCGGACGGGTGTGATTTCAGCGGCGGTTCCCGATAGAAAGATCTCCTCCGCGATATAGAGCTCATCGCGGGTAATAGTTCTTTCTTCCAGTGCAATACCCAGGTGGTGACAAATTTCAATGACGGCGTTGCGGGTGATTCCATCCAAATTGGAACAGGACAAAACCGGGGTATGTAGTTTCCCCTTGGAATAGATGAAAATGTTTTCACCCGAACCCTCAGAGACATATCCGGAGGGGTCGAGAAGAATTGCCTCATCATAACCGTCTTGAACAGCTTCTGCCTTTGCCAGGATAGAGTTTATGTAGTAACCGCAGGCTTTGGCCTTGGTCATGGTGACATTAACATGGTGCCGAGTGAAAGAAGACAAGCGAACACGAATGCCTTTATCAAGACCATCTTCACCCAGATAAGTGCCCCAGGGCCAGGCGGCGATAGCGCAACGGACATCGACTCCTTTGGGGTTGAGCCCCATTTTGTTGTCCCCAAGAAATATGATGGGGCGGATGTAACATTCCTCTAACTTATTTTCCTGGACAACATTAATCGTTGCATCAAAGATGTCCTTGTTGGAAAACGGAACATCGATACCGAGAATGATGGCAGATTGAAACAGCCGGTCTACATGTTCCTGCAAACGGAAGATGGCCGACCCGTTTTCTTTAGAGTTGTAGCAACGAATGCCTTCGAAGACACCGAATCCATAATGCAGGGTATGAGTGAGAACGTGCACATTGGCTTCGTGCCAGGGAACCATTTTTCCATCCAACCAGATTTTTTCAGACTTTTCCAAGTGATCCTCTTTTAGAGCAGTATTAGTCGGTTTAGGGGTAGAAACAGTATAAAGTTAAATATTATTGGGCCTTAGGCATAAAATCAAGCCAAATAAATCCATTGACATGCTAAAATAGGTTTGTTAGTTTCTCCGCTTTACTTTTGATTTTAAGAATGGGCCGCTAGCTCAGTTGGTAGAGCACTTGACTTTTAATCAAGTGGTCGAAGGTTCGATCCCTTCGCGGCTCATTTCTTTTTTTTCCGCATAAGAACTTGGAAGTCCCCATCGTCTAGCCTGGCCCAGGACACCGGCCTTTCACGCCGGCGACGCGGGTTCGAATCCCGCTGGGGACGCCAGTTTTTTTGTTTCGAAGCGACTCTTGATGGCTTTTTTGGAAAGTTCATTTCAGGGTCGGCAAGAATCCCTTCCCAATGTTCCTGCCTAAAATTTCTACCTAACTTTGGCTTAAAGAGTCCATTTTGACTAGGAACTGGATAATGGGCTGAAAAATTTTGGTAAATAAATTGGTAAACGAAATGAGCATATCCCTGCTTCATCCTTAAATTCTTATAAGTCTATTAGTCATTGGAAGGTATACAGAACTTTTTTTGGCTCTGGTGGGGTGTGCTGAACCGCTAATAAAACTTTTCGTAACTATGAAGGTTGTTCTAAATAATCGAGGTGAATTGCTTCATAGAGTTAAGCCTGAATATTATGTTAAAATACATTAAAATTTTTTATTGGATAAGCCCAATATAGTGAACCCCACCACCGAGACCACCGCGCTTCCAACCTTATTTCTCCGCCTATGGCGTCACCTCAGCCCACATCGTCGTTTTCAGCTTTGGTTGTTACTGGGTTTGGTCATTTTTA
>JABHBK010000055.1 GCA_018673915.1 Nitrospina sp.
GGTCCCGCACATCCCCAATAATCGTTGTCATTCCATCTTTGACGTGGGCAAGGTCAAACAAACAAGGGTCGGTTGGAGGAGGCAGGGAATAACCTACAACATCGGCCCCCATGTTTTGCAACCACAAGGAAAGCCAGCTTCCTTTAAAACCAGTGTGACCGGTTAACAGTACTTTTTTTCCAGGCCAGAATTTTGGATTCACTTCCAGATTCTCCAAGGTGCTTTATCAGACTTCCAGAGGTCTTCAAGGTATTTCTTTTCGCGCAGTGTATCCATCGGTTGCCAGAACCCATGATGGAAATAAGCAGAGAGCTCACCATTCTCTGCAAGTTTTTCCATAGGAGAAGCCTCCCAAACAGTCGTTTCATCTGCTATGTAGTCAATAACCTTTGGAGAAAGAATAAAGAAACCACCATTAACCCACCCCCCGTCTCCTTCTGGTTTCTCCTGAAAACCAATAATTTTATTTTTATCCGTTTTAATAGCACCAAAACGCCCTGGGGGTTGAACAGCCGTAAGAGTAGCCAAGGTACCTTCGGACTTATGCAATTTAATTAGCTCTCCTATATCAATATCACCAAGCCCATCTCCATATGTAAAACAAAAATCTTCATTATCCAGGTAAGATCTCACGTTTTTTAAACGACCGCCCGTCATGGTGCTATCCCCTGTATCTACAAGTGTGACTTTCCATGGCTCTGCATTATGCTGGTGAACCACCATATCGTTTTTTGCCAAGTCAAAAGTAACGTTGGAAACATGGAGAAAATAATTAGCAAAATATTCCTTTATCGCATAGCCTTTGTAGCCCAGGCAGATAATAAAGTCTGAAACCCCATGGGCAGAATATATCTTCATAATATGCCAAAGTATAGGCTTGCCGCCTATCTCTACCATAGGTTTAGGCTTGGTATCTGTTTCTTCGTTTAACCGAGTCCCCAGACCACCCGCCAATATTACTGCTTTCATACAAATTTATTTTCGTTTAAGGGATTGAAATAAATGACCTGAAGAATTTTACAACCTTGGTGATACTTAATCAACTCAAGAGTGGAAAGATAATTGGAAATTTGCCGTTCAATAGTATCATCGCATGCTAACAAACCAGACTTGAACCGGAGTGAATTTGCAAATCATCGCAAAATCATCGTTACCTATATATTCTAAAAGATTTTATCAAAACTCGCCAAAAATAACTATCGCATTATCTTTAATTTTTCATTCACTGGCTTACTCTGTACTCCCTTAATGAGAAATTCCCTTCCAATTCAATACCACAATCAAGGTCAACACCAGGATTTTCAAATCTAACAAGAGTGATCGATGCTTTAGATAATAAACATCCATTTCAACCTTTTCAGGGATAGGTAGCTCGTCCCGCCCTTTAATTTGAGCCCACCCTGTTATTCCCGGAGTTAACTTATGGACCCCCTGCTCTTCCCTAAGACTAATGAGATCATCCTGATTAAATAATGCGGGACGCGGCCCGACAAAAGCCATATCCCCTTTGATAATATTCCATAATTGAGGAATTTCATCCAAACTGGTTTTCCTGAGTATTTTACCTAGGGGCGTTATAAATTGATCGGGAGCCTTAAGCAAATGTGTGGCAACATCCGGAGTACCTCTTTTCATGGTTCTGAACTTTGGCATCTTAAAGATCATATTATTCCTGCCTATCCTATCGGACCAGTGCATCGCGGGACCTGGAGATGTAAATCGAACCAGAATACTTATGATAACGATAGGAACGGCAAACAGGATCAGCAAGATAATCGCTAAAATTAAATTAACCGTGCGGGACATAACGCAATACAGTATAGAAAAGATTTTAGGACTCAGTAACAAGGCGACCCGGCTACGCATACCAGCCCAAAATCACCTGTATTTTTCACATTACCCAACTACTCGTTTATATAGACTCAGGTATTTTTTGATAATGATTTTATCTGAAAATTCTTCCAAAACCAATTTTCGCCCTCGAGCGCCCATTTCTTTCCGAGTTTTTGGATTTTCAACCAAAAATTTGATCGCCTCTGCTAATTTTATAGAATCCTTCACTGGAACCAAAAGCCCATTCTCATCCTGCCGGGCAATTTGACCGCACCCGGGAATATCCGTTGCCACAATCGCTATTCCCGATGAAGCGGCTTCAAGCAGAACCTTTGGAGCACCTTCATGGTATGAAGGCAAACATACTATATTAGCTTTAGAGAAAACTTTCGGCATATTGTCTTCATGCCCCCACCATTCAACAATCCCTTTGGAGTTCCATTCATCCAGTATTTCTGGTGGAACTGATTTAGGGCTCTCTAAGTCCGCATCTCCAACCAGAACCATTCTGCACTCCACATCGTTCCGATGGAGCCATTCTGCGGCCTCAACAAATTCCTTAATTCCCTTCTCCCAAAGCATTCTTGAAGCCAACACAACCACTGGCTTCCCTTCGGGCTCTAATCGCTCAAAAAAATGTTGGGTGTCTACCCCTGAACCTTTAATTATTTCCGCATTTTTTCTTTTGAGAATCTTGTGGTCAAGAAAGATTTGCATATCGGATTGATTCTGAAACACAGTAACGGGATTCATGCCCCAATACGCCAGACGATAAGCCAACATCACAGTTTTTTCAATTAAGGCAGATTTCCACTTTATTTTGTGAAATGTTCTGGTGAAGCCTGTCAGGAGATTGATCACGGCGGGGCGTAAAGAAAATCTCGCCGCCAAGGTTCCGTACAACACCGGTTTAACGGCAACATGATGAACCAGGTCGGGTTTTTCTCTACGGTAAATTTTGATGACTTCGATAATCGTGAACAACTCTCTCAATAAATTTGTACTGCCTCTACCCATGTTGAGGGGAATCAGCTTAAATCCTTCTTTTTCGATCAGGTCTTTATGTTCATGAACCCTTGTTACAACTTGAACTTCATACCCATCTTTCTTAGCAGCTTTTGCCAATGAAAGACGATGAGACCAGAAAACCCAGTCTTCGGTAACAAAAAATAAAATTCTTGGAGCTTTTTTCATATGTACCAGAGAAGCCGGACTTTTCAATTCTCTCTTTATGAGGCTCAGATTCAGTTTTGGGACTCTCGCCAGGCTTGAAACATGAGAACTGCCCATAAATGATATTGCCAGTTTTTCTTACCTGAAATATGCTCCGCCCATTTTTTACGAATGGGGACAGGATCTAAATACTGGTCCTCAGCCAATTTTCCTACGTCCAATAGAGATTCAGCCCAATCTCTCAATGGCCCTCTCAACCAAGAGTCGATAGGAACAGCAAAGCCCATTTTCGGCCTTTCGATCAGCTCCCGGGGAACATATTTGTATAAAACCTGACGCAACAGCCATTTCCCCTGCCCTGAGCAAATTTTAAGATCTAACGGAATCTTCCAAGCATATTCAACTACCCGATGATCCAAAAAAGGAGCCCTGGATTCCAAACTGGCAGCCATTGTCGCTCGGTCTACTTTTACCATTATGTCATCAGGAAGGTAACTGACCATATCCAAATACATCATTTGTTCCGTGAAATTCTGCAAATGAGGCCCTTGGTCGGAATCCGTTGCGGGAATAGTCAGAGGGTTCCAATTTAAGACTGGCGATGATGCTAGTTGCCAATAGGAGGTTAGTTTAAGGTAGAATTCTGCCTCGCTATTTGATTTGAGCAGTTCTGCTAACTTATGAATTTTTTCTCCAGGATTTACCTGTTTAAACTTACCGAAGAAAAGTGAACCTAAAAGTTTAAACATTTTGTTCCAAGCTAAGGGCGAAATACCCACTAAACCTTTGAACGCAGCTTTTCTCAGCCACCGGGGATTATTTAAAATTCTTTTCAGAACACTCACTCCCCATAAATGCCTATTGTAACCACCGAACAACTCATCTCCGCCGTCCCCAGAAAGACTGACCGTGACATGTTGACGCGCCAATTGGGCTATTAAAAATGTGGGGATTTGGGACACGTCAGAAAATGGTTCATCGTACATATGAGGCAGTTTCGGAATAACTTCCAAAGCTTCATTGGAGGTCACATAATATTCAGTATGGTCGGTTCCCAAATGCCTGGCAACCCGCTTAGCGTATTTTGCCTCATCAAACATTTCCTCTTCAAATCCAATGGTAAATGTTTTCACTGGAATGGAACTTTGCACCTGAGCCAAAGCAACGATGGCGGATGAATCAATCCCGCCAGACAAAAATGCTCCGACAGGAACATCGGCAACCAGTTGCTGTTTAATAACTTTTTTCAGCAATTTTTCCAGTTCATCCGTGTAGCCCTGGCTACTCAGGAGAATGGTTTCATCCTGACCCGCTTCCGCCACATCACGAGCTGACCAGTATTTTTCGGCTGGCAACGGAGAAAGAGAGGTAGGTTTTCCCGAGTCTGATATCTCCTGACAGGGGAGTGACAAAAAAGTACCCGGTAGAAGTTTAAAAATATTTTTATAGATGGAGTATGGGGCAGGGATATAGCCATATTGCAAAAATAAGGCAAGGGTATCTCGGTTGATTTCTCCACACCAAGCGGGATGCTCTCGAATTGCTTTCAGCTCTGAACCAAATACAAAAATATTACCGAGCCATCCATAGTACAGAGGTTTTTCCCCTATTCGATCACGCGCCAAACAAATTACGCGATCACGCTTATCCCAAAGAGCAAAGGCAAACATTCCTACGAAACGCTCTAAAGCAGTTTTCAACCCCCAGCAACTTATTGCCTCTAAAATAACCTCTGTGTCCGAGTTCCCCCTCCAATTTGGGCTGGCACTCAATCCTTCCAGTTCATTGCGAATTTCATGATGGTTATACAGTTCACCGTTATATACCAGACAATAACGCTCACAAGAAGAATGCATCGGCTGATGACCCTTACTGGAAAGGTCCACAACGGACAGCCTCCGGTGCCCCAATGCGATTCCAGACTTCACGTCACACCAGACTCCAGAATCGTCTGGCCCTCTATGATAAAGGGAGGCGGTCATCTTGGAAGTGATGACCTCAAACTGGTCCGGCCTTGTTTGGTAGGTGGGGTCAAGAAAACCTGTCAGGCCACACATTACAAACCACTATTCTGACCAGCGGTCACCGGGAAATCAGGGGAAGAAACTTTAGTTACTCCTTGCCTGCTTCTTCCCAAATACAAAAGAAGCCCTAAAAATATTGGAAGAATTTGTACTCTCCACCTGACAATAGTCCCCAAATTACTGGCACTCAATGCATAAATAGATGCCCAAATCACAACTACCCCTATAGCCCAAAGCACAAGAGGGTCTTTCAACTCCTCCAGCCTTGTTTTATGAACAGCCCTGAAAAATACCATAACAAGGAGTATTCCCTCCAGACCCGCTAAAAGTCCTGTCAGGCTGGGAACTTCTCCAGGAAAAGGACGAAAAAGAACCTTCGGAAAATTCTTTACGGTTTCAACTATCAGAGTCGAAACACCAGTATATTCCACATTCTTCACCTCAAGTGCAGACCCTCCCCTCGCCTTCTTACCATGGAACTGAGATTTCGTAAAAACATCCTGAATAGAGTTGATCTTAAAAGTCCTAGTGAACTGATCAGCAGTAAGCCAAATAAGGGATCCGATTATTGAAAATACAATCAATTTGCTAAAAGCACTTCGACCCATTTTAGGGATAAATACAAGTATTGGAATAAATAGTATCAAACCCGACCAGACTCTGAGATACATGGCGCAAATACCGCCCGCCAGAATCATCAATAAATATTTAGGCTTCCTGAACTTGTACCACGAAATCACACCGTAACTATATAACCCTGTAAAGGCTAAGGTAACAGCCTCTTTTCCAGGAAGGCTCGACCAGAAAAAAATTGAGGGGAAAAACACAAATATATAAAAGAGGCGCCGATCTCTATAACCCAGCAAAACCTTGGACGCACAGAAATAGAGATAACCGCCTACCACACCAGCCATACAATAACTTATTTTGAGCGCATGATAGGAGCCCGACAATATTAAATTCTGGTAGACGGACAAGGAGGCAATATTCCAACTACCCCTTGTTACTGAGTACGCCCGATCTGTTAGTTTCAGACTAAAACCATGGTAAATAAAATCATCTGTCATCGGAGCAAAATAATACCCCGTTGAGTCAATATCGTATGCGTACTCGTAAAGTAAGACCACACTTAAAGCAGTTAACGCTTTAACAAACCACACTATAACCAAATCGTTTTTATCTGCCCATGAAACAGGCCAAATCAGAATGGTAGCCCCTAAGATCAGAGCCCAGAGGGTTCCCCAGAAATAATCGTCTACAAGATCAGCTTGAGGAATCTTTTCGCCCAAAATAACCACCCAATCCAGCAAAACATATCCTAAAAAAGCCAAACAAGCCCCAGCAATAATACCGAAGCACACTAATCGATACGATTTATCCGGTAATATTTCAATCAATTTCATCGAGGGAATTTTATAGGGTGCTAGTTCAAAAAAATAAAAAACTCGGAATTAACCTAAAAAACCAATAGGGCCATATCAAGATGAACTTAAAGAAAGGGACATAGTAGAAGCATGGACATGATTAAAAAAACCGACCCGACCTCACCTAATACCCATGATGGAATTCAGATCACAAACTCTGCCGGAAATTTATTAATGCTATGCGGGAATTCGCGCATCTATCCGCCTGAAACTAAATCTCTTTCATATGCAATTATAGAATAATCTTTGAGTGTATTACTTTCCCGATGAGCTCTATATTTTGCCAAAGGATCATCAATACAATCCACACCGTGAACATAAGCAATCTTGTGAAACAAGTCAAGTTCTGCCAGTCTTCCAAAGACTCCCCCCCTCATTTTCCGAAACAAGCCTATGGATTGATGTCTAAATTATTTTAGAATTGGCAATAAATACTTTATCAGCTATTCCTCCTGCAAATGGAATCCGACTCACTGGAAATCAACCAATAATACTTCTTATTTTATAACGTAATTTATTCAAAGAAAAAAAAATGCTCGGCGGCAAAAAGGTGAGAACGTATAAAGCATAACCAAAGGTATCATTGAGCTTGGATTTCAATATTTTCTTGCGTGCATTTTCCGGACGGCAATTGAGCCATTCCCCCAAAATGTTAAAATGAAGGGTTTTGTTGGCATACTCTTTTATTTCCTGGCTGTATTCTTCTTTAAAATTTGGGTGCAATTCAGAAAATTTTTCCAAAAATAATTCTCTTTCCGAAGCATATAGCTCATATTTCATAAAAGTCTGACTGACATCATGCATCCGCCACTTGGCCAATGGCTCATCAACATAATCCAGCTTATGGGAATAGGCAATTCTGAAAAACAAATCGGCATCTTCTATATTATTGAATCTTCCATCGAACCATTCTGAGCCCTCCATAACCGATTTTCTGATTACAGCCGATAAACACCCAATATAAAAACTTGTTAAAAGTTCTCGAAAAACCATTCCCCGCGGTGGTTTTTTTTTACCCATTAATTGATACAGGTGCCTATTGCCATCGAAAAACAAAACATCGCTGAAAACTAATCCAACCTGAGGGTCCTCATCAAAAAGCTTCATCTGCTTCTCAAGCTTCTGAGGCAACCAGATGTCATCACAATCCAAAAAGGCGACAAAATCTCCACGAGCCTTTTCTGTTGCAAGGTTCCTAGCTTTTCCAAGAGGGTGTGTTGAAGAACTTTTAAAATATCGGACCCTCTCACCATAGCTCTTCGCGATTTCCGCGCTTTTGTCAGCTGAAAAATTATCCCAAAAAATAATTTCCCAATCCTCATACGTTTGCGCAAAAACACTGTCTAAAGTCTGCCTGAGATGCTTCTCTCCATTCAAACAGTTTATAATAACGCTGACCTTAGGGTATCCCTTCTCGTTCATTGAAATAAAAATTATTGGTAAGGGTGGAAGATTACTATCGGACCTGATCTTTTGGCTTCTTGAGGTTCATGGATGACCTTTAAAAGACAAGGCAACCCAGAACCATTTTGATTTTTACAAACATTGTCGCTCATGTAATGGCAAACCTCAAGGGATTGCCTCAAATCCAAAATCACCTGCCGAACCAGTGAATGCAACAGAATGGAATAAAACATCGCTATTCTTATGAGCAAAATAGGTATTTGGAGAATTTTTGATTAGTTTTAAATTTAATTCCTGCAGCTTTTCATTCAACCTTTGGGAAGCGCAGAAAATAAGCAAAACATGCCCTCCAAACATTTTAACAATTCTTTCAGCCACTTGCATTAGATGTTTGAGAACTTGAGACGAGGAGACTTCAAATTCAACAACCCGGGCAACATTTAAGCCTCTTCGCGGACCCAATGACAATATGAGGAAATCTTCTAAGGTGTGTTCGGAATCCTTATAGATCAAAAGATGCTTTGGTCCTAGTGGATGAAAAAACCGCCACTTAAATTGATCTAAGGTCCAATAAGTGGACAGGGTTTCAGAAGGTTTTTTGTTTAGTTGGGAAATTATTTTCTGAATAACGAGCTCATCTGGTTCGAGGGTTACTTGCACAGGGTCATCTTGAAACTTTTTATTTTGAAATTGAGATAATGTAAAAAATGAATTGGGTGCGTCATAATTGAGTAGTTTTTTTAAACTGAGGCAAAGGGCTCCCTTTATCGGGGTTAATATTTTCCTGTACCAACATGAAGTCACTTGCTGGCACTTTAGAAATCTGTAAAGGCTCCCCTGATTTTTGGGAACACCTGGTATCAACGCATGGTTTTCTCCTAAAAGGGATTGTTTTAATAATTTTATACCAAACCACCCTTTCCTATATTTTTCAGAAACCATTAAGTTATGAATATTAGGGATAAATTCGATCTGATCTTTATTTTTCCA
>JABHBK010000058.1 GCA_018673915.1 Nitrospina sp.
CGACTCTCTTTCAAAGGAAAGAATGAAGCTCTTTGGCCCCAGCTTAACGGTTGCTGCAGGCCTGGCTCTGGGAAAGTGCGACAAGATTAATGTAATACCGGAAAAATACCGACCTTCCCTCAAAAAATCATTGACCAAGCTGGCACCCTTGGCAGCAGCACTCGTCTTATTTTCAGCTTTATATGGTTACAGCTCTCACCTGCGAGGTAAAGTTTCGAGCCAAAAAACCCTGCTTAGCGACCAGAGAATTGGGCTGGAAAAACTGCAAACTCAAGCTCCAGAACTGCAGAAACCCATTCAACAGTTGAAAGGCTTTAAAGAAACTAAATCTGCATTGAGAAAAGAAAAAAAACAACTCCCTGGAGACACTTCATTTCCCTTCGATTTCGACCAGGTTTTTTCTGAACTTTCTCTCCTGGTCCCAGATAATACCTCGATTTCCAAAATCGTCTACGCAGCACAAGGGAGTGATGAGGAAGCCGGTGAAGAAGAGAGTTTGACCCGTATAGGGAAAGCGGATGTTTCTGACAGGGAACGGATAAAGATAATAGGGGAAATTTTTGGCGGAGGACTAAATGTTCAAAGCTCCCTGAGAAACCTGCTTCAGGATTTAAAAGGATCTCCGGCTTTCAAAGATATCAAACTAATAACATCTAATCCTTTGAAAGATGGCGCATATAATAGCCCGGGAATCAAATTTGAAATATATATTTTCCCGGCTCCCGCCAACTCCGCCTGAATGAAAAAAGAGACCTGAATATGGCCGCAGCAACTCCCAAATTCGATTTAAGCAAGATGACCCTCCGGGAAATTATAATTGTTGGTGGGACCCTTCTCTTTGCGGTAGCTTACGGATTTTACGAGTTCGAGTACACCGTGCAAATGAAAAAAATTACTCTATTGGAAAAACAATCCAGGGAGGTACAAGCCTCAATTGGAGCTTTCCAGAAAATTTTGATCAATCCATCGCATGTCAAAAAAACCTTAGTCCAAATAACAAAAATTAAAAGTGAAATTGTCGAAATGCAAGCGGCCATTAAAAAAACCAAAAGCCGTCTCAAAGGACAAGATTTGGAAATTCTTAATGATCTTCAGGGCGAAGCTGATTTTTATGGGGTATTTTTAAAATCGATGAAAACCAGCGAAAGAAGAATTAAACAGGCGGGTCTCCGTTTAAAGGAGGTTTCTCTGATCTTGGAAATTGAAAGCGATTACAACGCATTGAAAAAGTTTGTGGCGTCGTTAAAAAACTTTCCTGCTGTTATTACTATTGAAAGCCTTGAAACCACAAGGGATGAGAAAATCCTTCCCAAACTTGAATCTCGTCTACATATAAAAGTTATAGTACTATGATTGGACGATTGTGCCAGGGGTGATGAAACCGTTTTGGAGAGCTACAGCTTTGAATCTCCCGAGTCCAAATAATTTTCTATTTGTCATCCTAGTTATTTCCATGGCATCGGGAACCGCTTTTGCCGCAAATGGCAATGGCCCGCGTGTGAACCCTTTTGAACTCCCCCAGGGTATTTACTCTAAAGAAAATATCCCTAAAGAACAACCGCAGGATTTGGTATTACAAGCAATATTCAATATTAACGGGAAACGAATTGCCACCATCAGCGGAGAAAATTTTTTTAAAGGCGATTTTGCCTTTGGGAAAAGGGTATTAAATATTTTCGACAACCAAGTTGTTCTGGATTCAGGCGGAAAGGAAGAAATCCTTATCCTGGAAAAAAATAATTTCAAACTTCGAAAAAGTTTCAAAAAATAGTAAATTTTTAAAAGACCCCTGCAAACATTCTTTCTGGATGGTTCCGTCAAAATACCTATCAGGCCCCACAATTAGCTTCAGCCATCCAGCGCATATTTTACGACTCAAAAAACACTAAATTCTGCCAAAGAGATCCCGCAATTTTCCGGCCCGCGAAACAGCCAAAACATACAGATTTTATTAGACTTATGGCGTTTTTTGTTGTACATTAATTTAGTATAAATTTGTTTAAATTTACAATAACCACTATGTCCCTTAAAAATACATTCGCGCTGGCATTTCAAAATGCTGGAATTCTGGTTTTGAGCCTGATTCTTGGTTCGTGTTCCATGCTGAATTCCAGCAAAAAAGACGACCCCATTCCTAGCCAAGCCAAAAAGGATCAAAAAGAAAAACCCGCTACCAGAGAGGTCACGATTCCTCTGGAAAAAGCCGATGCTACTGCGAGCACCTTGCAAGAGCTGACAGAAATTCAACCTTCCCTGGAACCACAGCAACAGGATACCAAAGGGGTTCGGTTCACTATGTCAGCCAGAGGGGTAAGCATTAAAAATGTACTTTTTGCCCTTTCTCAGGAAATCGAGCAGAATATCATTTTCGAACCAGGGGTAGACGAGCTGGCAACTGTTGACCTGAAGAACGTCACATTAGAGCAGGCTTTGGATGCCTTATTGCCCCCATTACAGTTGGAATATGAGATGGACCCAAAATTCATCCGTATTCGACGCGAGAAAATGCAGACTCGCACCTTTTTTCTTAATTATGTAATTTCTAAAAGATCCGGAACCAGCAATTTAACATCCAGCTCCGGAACCTCTGGTACTACCACATCCGGCGGATCATCTTCTGGAGAAAGCGAAGCGAATACCCGCTCGACCAGTGCCGTTGAATCATCCGAGGAAACCGATTTATGGACCGAGATATTATCCGGACTAAAATTTATTGTCACACCTTCGGCTTCATCATCCTCAGACAGTGATTCGGAAAGTTCCAGCGATGATTCTGAAAGCTCTGAATCATCGGATTCTTCAGGAAGCGATTCATCAGGATTGGTTGCAAGTTTACTGGGGGGGCGGCGGCGGCTCCTCTTCAAGCGTAGAAGAAGGTTCGGGAGACTCCGAAGATAGCTCCTCTTCCTCCTCTTCGGATGCAGAAAGATTTGAAGAAAGCGGTTTTTTAGTTGTCAACAAGCAGGCGGGAATGATCGTGGTGAAAGATTACCCGAAAGTTTTGCTTCAGATAGCCGAGTATCTGGAGGCGATAGAGGGTTCCGTTCAAAGACAGGTATTCATTCAAGCAAAAATCGTTGAGGTAACATTAAATGATGATTATAAGCTGGGAATCAACTGGGGGAATGTAAGCCCATTTACCCTTACGCATGCTGGAGGAACGAGCCTGGCTCAAACTGTCTTAGGTGGGGCAGCCGATTTCACCTACGGGCTGGCTAAAACTGACTTCAGCATAGTTGTTGATGCTTTATCCAAACAGGGGCAAGTTAGTGTGCTTTCAAGTCCCAAAATTGCCACTTTGAATAATCAACGTGCTGTGATCAAGGTGGGAACCGAAGATATTTTCTTTGTGCCTGAAGTCACTGCAGCAACGACCACATCTGCTGCTACGACCGAATACATACCCACAGCAATTACCATCGGTATCGTGCTCGATGTCGTCCCCCAGATCAACCCAAACGGTCAGATCATGATGAGCATCAACACCAGCATCACGGAGCAATCCGGCTCAAGGACTTCACCTGACGGGATCAACGTAGTGCCTGTTCTTGATGTGCGGGAATCCAACAATGTTGTATTGGCTCAACACGGACAGACCATCGTTATTGGCGGCCTGATGAAAACCAAAAAAGAAGTCGATGAAAATTCCCTCCCATTTTTTGGTGCCCTCCCTTATGTGGGAAAACTGTTTCATTGGGACCAGGAAACAGAAGCCAAAACAGAGCTGGTAATCATGCTAACTCCAGAAATTATGGCAGGCAAAGCCGTTGATGAAAAATATTTAAGTGAAAGCAGTTCTATCAAAAACTTTGGCTACGATGACGCCACGACGAACATGGTTAATCCCTCATTTAAAAGGTAGTTTTAAATGTACGAAAATTTTTACCGGTTCAAGGAAAAGCCTTTCAGCCTAACTCCGGATCCCAAGTTCCTTTACCTGAACAAGCAGTATCAGGGGGCACTGGATCATATGCTGTATGGCATTAAACAGAAGGAAGGCTTTATGGTTATTGCCGGTGATGTCGGAACCGGAAAAACCACGCTATGCCGTTGCTTACTCGATAGGCTGGATAAGAATGTCGAAGTTGCCTTAATTCTGAATCCTATGCTTTCCGATATGGACCTTTTACGAAACATTGTCCAAGATCTTTCTATCAAATCCCTCCATGCCCGGCAACCTGTTGGAGTGGTCGAAGATGGTACTACCGGCGAAGAGATTTCTATTGAACTGGAGCCGGATGCTTTTTCATCTGAAGATTTAAAAAAGGTAACTACCTCTTGGATTAACAGCGCTTCCAAAAAAGAGCTCATTGATGCCCTGAATACATTTCTTCTCGATCAGCATGACCAGGGGAAGTCCACAGTACTAATTATTGATGAAGCTCAAAACCTGTCTCTTGCTGTGATGGAACAGCTTCGAATTCTTTCAAATCTCGAAACAGAAAAAGACAAGCTTCTGCAAATCATATTCGTGGGCCAATTAGAGCTAAACGAAAAACTGAAACTGCCCACTTTAAAACAATTGAACCAGAGAATTTCGATCCGTTACAAAATTGCTCCCCTAAATCAGGAAGAGACAGATAATTATATTTCCCACCGAATTCTCGTTGCCGGCGCAGGTTCTCAAGTGGGCTTCGCCAAGTCGGCCCTTAAGGAAATTTATAAATACTCAAACGGATACCCGCGCCTGATAAACCTTGCTTGTGACCGGAGTCTTCTAGCAGGGTATAACAACCATGCTGATGTAGTGGATCGGCAACACGTGCGCGAAGCCATTCAAAGTCTATTGGGAGAAGAAAGTAAAAGCGGTTTTTTAAAACAGTTCATGCAAACACAATGGACTTTATTCGCTTCTCTAATATTTTTTGTTGCCGGGTTGACATTATTTGTCCTCGCAAAAACAAATCCGGAAAAAATAAATCTATCAGCCGAAAAGATTGTTCAAGAAGAGAAGCATCGGCCTCCGGCTACCACTGAGAGCAGGAAAAAGCCTGTCATCACTGAGCCTTCGGCACCCAAACCAGAACAATCAAAAGTTGTACCCTCCTCGTCACTGGCTCCAACCCTGGCAAAATCCGTAGAGCCCACGTTTACAAAACCTACGGAAAGAACCGAGACGGCTCAACCTACTGTATCCCCAACTGGTGCTCCTACTGAAGTTCAAAAACCGTCTAACGCAAAAAGCACGGGGACATTGGGCAAACAGAAGGGGAATTATCGTATTCAGGTTTACTCACTTAAAACCCAGGCAGAAGCGGATGAGCATGTTGCTAATTTGATAACCGCAGGCTTTGACACGTTTTGGAAAAAAGCAGTTTCGGCCGGACAAGATTGGTATATTGTTTATGTCGGACCGTTCCAAGACCTTAATTCGGCCAAAGTTAACTTGAAAGCTTTAAAGTTTTCCGGCCGTAAGCCAATTTTGTTATCCGTATCCACCGCCAGTTGAGAGGTGACATCCTTTGAGCCTGATAGCGGATAGCCTCAAAAAGGCGGTAAAAGAAAAATCCTTCGATATCAGCCCAGGAATTAATCTTCTAAAAAACCTGGGAACCAAAGCTAAGCCAACCACCAAATTTGATCCTAAAGAAGCCAAGCGGTTTGTAATCCTTATCGTTCTTCCAGCCACGATTTTGCTTTATTTATTGCTGGGGAAACCTTTAATATCAAACAAGGAACCCCAACAAATATCGCCACCTGTCGTAGCAAAAATTCCGGCTCCTCCAGTCAAACCGGTTCCTCAACCGGCACCCAAGCAATCTGCCCCGCCCCCCGCCAAGACCACCCAACCCGTAAAGGAACCAAACAATGTTCTTGTTATCGAGCCGGGAATGAAGGAAGTCCCTGTATTGGAAAAAGAAATCCCAATTCAAAAAAATGCAGAACAAGTGGTCAAACCCAAGCCAGTCGCCGGACCAAAAAAGGAAGCATCTCCTGAAAAAGTCAATGAGCGTGAAATGGAGCAAGAACTGGCTGCCAAGGCTAAACCTTTAACTTTGGAAACACCTGCTGCAAAACCTCCCAAAAAACTGCAAGCAGATCGCCTAGAACCACCAAGGATAATTAAACCAATGGAATCGGCCCAAGCACCAGATACTTTTGGCAAGGCTCCTGTATTCAATTCCAATAAAAAATTATTTCCGGCAACGCCAGAACCGGATATTTTTAAAAATAGCGAATATTACTTCAATAGGGCCATTTTTTATCAACAATCGAGAAGCTGGGATAAGGCTTTGACAAGTTATTCCAAAGCTGCAGAACTTGATGCCAAAAATGCCGATATTTACAATAATATGGGAGTAATATACAAAGAATTGCGCCAATACGATCGTGCTATAGATGAGTTCCTCAGAGCTATCTATTTAAACTCCGACTCTGCTAAACCCTATAACAATATAGGCGTGGTATACTACGCTAAAAAAGATTTTGCCGGAGCAATTCGAAACTATCAGAAAGCGATCTCGATTGAACCCAATAATCTGGAGGCGTTGAACAATCTGGCTGTGGCCTATAAGCACACGGATCAGCTGGATAAATCCAAGTCCATTCTAAATCAAGCTCTCAAAATTGATAGGGCTCATGCTGGCACCAATTATAACTTGGCCATATTATACGAAAAGGAAGGGAACCAAAAATCCGCGATTCATTTTTACCAACGTTTTATTGAATTGGGATCATCCAGTCATCCTGGGTTATCCTCTAAAGTCAAAAAACATATTGCAGCCCTGAAATAAATGAAACGCGAATTGCAGAACCCCAAAAAAGCCCATGCTCAAAAAAGCTTTCAAGAAAAATCTTATCGCCGGATTGTTGGTGACGATTCCAGCGGGGTTGACATATATGATCCTGTCCTTCGTCATTACCCGTGTAGACAGAACCATGGAACCCGTTATCCAGAAAATCTTTGGATCCCATGGACTACGCGTATTGGAAGAATGGCATATCCCCGGCATGGGGTTTCTTCTATTAGGCCTATTTATTATTGGTGTGGGACTGGTAGGAACAAATTTTATTGGGAAAAAAGTTGTGGCCACGGGGGAAAAACTTCTCCACAAAATCCCAGTTGTTCGAGTGATTTACACAAGTATCAAAAAAGTTGTAGACACCGTCTCCCTGGCCGAAACTGCCAGCTTTCAAAAAATGGTTCTGATCACTTACCCACGCGAGCCATTAAAAACTCTGGGAATCGTATGCTGTAACTCACCCTCAGGTGTCAATACTGCAGCAGGCGAAAAAATGTTGAATGTCTTTGTTCCCACTTCTCCCAACCCAACCACAGGTTTTCTGTTCATGGTCCCCGAGAAAGATGCCATTGCCATGAATATGTCGGTAGAAGAAGGTTTGAAGATGATTATATCTTTTGGAATGACAAACCCAGAGACTCAAAACTTAAAGAGATAATTTGCCTTCCGCAAATAGCTAGTTCCCTGAAGAACCAGATTTCGCCATAGACTTATCTTTCTTTCCCGCCAGGTTTTCACTGATTCGTTTGGCGACTTTAACATCCAAATTACTTAAAACCTGTCCTGCTATTTTGCTTTTCATTCCCGAAATAATTTTCAACGCCAAGTCTTCATCAATAGCTTCAACCAAATTGGCAGCCTCTTCCGGTTTCATGCTGGAATATACTTTAATTAAAGCCTCCACATTTTCTTTGGTCTTTTCATCCTGAAATCCAATCTGTTCTTTCGATTCAGATATGCTTTGTTCAATTTTTTTTAGGTCTTTCAGGACTTTGGCTTCCAACGCTTCGAGCCGAATTTGCTTAAGTCGTAATTCCTCTTCCTTTTGTTTTAGCTCCCGATTCTTACTTTCTATAGTTTCTATCATTCTAAACGTTTCGGGGCTGACCGCAGGCATGGTTCCTGGCAAATGAAGTTTCTCTTTTTCCTTCACTTCCTCTTTTTGTTCCTTTAACGGGAATAGTTTTTTCTCCTCCCGGACCTTCTCTGTCGCCTCATCGAGCTGTTTTACCTGGGCATAGGCCATGTCGGGCTCCAGGCTTCCGACAATGTATTTGTCGGACCTTCCCGTCAGAAGAAAAAACACTGTAATCATAAAAGCAAAAGTTATTTTAATTTTCATGCTGTTTTCCTTATAAGTTTCTCGCCCAGAGATTGGAAGCCACTTCATCCTGAATCGCCGTTTCTTTTCTTTCCCGCAATTTTTTCTCTTTTAACATATCCCGATCTTTTAATATTTCCAGGGTTCTACGTTTACGCATGGCCTCAACCACTTCTTCTCGTTTAGCCTCAAGCTTGGTGTTAATTTCTGAGATTATCACTTCCTGCTTCACACCTTGAGTCTTGATTCCCTGAAAAAAATGGTCATACAAGATCATGGTATCAACGCTTGCATTCCCTCTTATCTTTTGATTGAGCTCTTCCTTGCTTTTTTCAGTGGCATCCTGCATAAACTGCTTTTGATCCTGCTGCTTTTGATACAAAGAATTAATCTGCCCCATATCCCTTTGCAAGAGATTTTCCTTGTTCTTATTCAAACGCAATATCATGTCGAACCTGAAACTCAATTTTAATTCTCCAGAATATTTTTCAATTCATTCATACTGGTTCGCCAGTCAACCCCATCAAAAATTCCCTGCCTAAGGTACGGCACCATGAGGTCATATTTTTGAATGGCCTGATCAATTTTAGGATTACTACCACGAGTGTAGGCCCCAATATTAATAAGATCCTCAGCCGATTTGTACGTTGCCAAGATATCTTTGAACTTCATAGACAAGTCATAATGCTCCTTGGAAACAACATCAATCATTAACCGGCTGACACTATTCAATACATCAATGGCCGGATAATGGTTGTGCGAAGCCAACTCGCGACTTAGAACAATGTGTCCATCGAGAATAGCGCGCACGGCATCTGAAATAGGTTCATTCAAATCATCCCCTTCCACCAATACCGTATAAAGGCCTGTTATCGAACCTTTGCTAGAGGAGGTTCCAGCACGCTCCAGTAATTTAGGAAGTAAGGAAAATACAGAAGGCGTAAACCCTCGCGTTGTCGGAGGTTCCCCAACAGAAAGGCCGATCTCCCGTTGCGCCAGGGCAAAACGAGTAACCGAATCCATCATCAACATAACATCATTTCCCTGGTCACGAAAATATTCAGCAATGGTTGTTGCGATATACGCTCCACGAAGCCGAACCAAAGGAGGTTGATCGGAAGCTGCCGCGATTACTATGGATTTTTTCAGACCTTCCTCACCCAGATTTTCATCAATGAATTCCTTGACCTCCCTGCCCCTTTCACCAATAAATGCGATCACGTTTACATCGGCATTTGTATTTCGAGCAATCATCCCCATCAGGACCGATTTACCTACCCCAGTCCCAGCAAGAATTCCCAGCCTCTGTCCTTTAGCGAAAGAAAGTAAACCGTTAAGAGCACGCACTCCAACATCTAATGACTCTCTTAATCGCCTTCGTTCCAATGGGTTCATCGGACTTCCCATTAATGGATACTCAACACCGAACGGAACCGGTCCTTTGCCATCAATTGGCAGTCCGTTCCCATCTAGAATTCTTCCAAGCAGTCCATTACTGGGTTTATAAGTAGGATATTCTTCCGTAGCCTCAATAAGACTTCCGGGTTCAATTCCAAGCATTTCTCCAAGAGGCATCAATAAAGTACGTTGATCCCGAAATCCCACTACTTGAGCTTGGATAGCGGGCCGGTTACAGGGATATATGGTGCATAAACTTCCCACCGGCACCGCGGGGCCATCCCCTTCAAGGATAAGGCCAATAATTCGACTTACCTTTCCCGTTTTCCTAACGAAATCGGTTTGCTCAATAAAGGAACTATATTTTTTTAAATCAATTATGGAACTCATACATTCTCATTTCTTTTCTTCAGGAGGCTCGGTTTCTGAATCGTTTTCTTCTGCTGGTTGTTCGCTCTGCTCTTCTTTTGGAGTTTCTGAATCGTTTTCTTCTGCTGGTTGTTCGCTCTGCTCTTCTTTTGGAGTTTCTGAATCGTTTTCTTCTGCTGATTGTTCGCTCTGCTCTTCTTTTGGAGTTTCTGAATCTTCTTCAATATCAGTTTCGGTATCTTTTTTTGATGCGGCAACTAATTCATCAGGGGACGGTGGAGCAAGATTGAGGATTCGATCCATCTGCTCTCCCAATTTGTCAATTCGCGCATCCACCACGCCAAAATTGGTTTCCACAACACAACCACCCCGATCCACCCCGGTATGCGCCTCAAAAGTTATATTTTTAATCTCACTAAACAAGTGGTGCAATTCGGGACGAAAACTCTCCGCATAACCCTTATCCGCAGGATTGATCTTAATAGTCATCGATTCACGGTCCAGTACCGATTGAACAGCCAGCCGGATCATCTCCTGCACGGCATCATCACGTGTGGAAAACTCAAAATGAATAACCTTTTTTGCAAGATCGACAACCATTTTGACCATCTCCCTTTCCAACTGGTCATACATATCTTTGCGAAAGCCAGACAAGTCCGAAATTAAACCCTGAACAGTTTCAAGAAAAGGGTTGAATTCTTCACGGGCAGCAGCTTCTCCCTTTTTGAAGCCCTCTTCATAGCCAGAGTCATAACCTTCTTTTTTTGCAAAAGACTTTAAATCTGTTACCTGCTTTTTTGCTTTATCCAAGGCATCTTTTAATAGTTCTTTTACCCCTTCTTTAGCTTTCTTGACATTACCTTGGTCAAAATTCCGGGCGTTTTCTGAATCATAAGTGAAGCCTCGCCTCATGGAAGGGCTCTGGGCACTCAGCTCATTCAGTTCAAAAGAACGCTCCACGAGAATAGAGTCGGCTTTCTGTTCCTCTTCCACTTCAAGATTACTCTGGGTGAATGAATTGCTTAAATCAGACAAGATTTTCTCCTTCGCTTATAGTTCTTCCATCTTGTTCCAATTGCTTGCACCCGGCAACAGTTTTTTTTGAATTTTTCCACTCATTTATTTTCATATCTACCTACTTTAAGATTTTGCTTTAGGCACTTTTTCGCGCATCCATTTTCGGATCACGCTGGCCGTATACTTCGGATCATTGGTGACAAACTCCGCTACCGAATCTCGAATATGGGCTGATTCGGAAGCCATTTCACTAAGGCGTCGCTTTTCTTCATCCACCGCATCAAATTCTGATACTCCCAATTGATCCGATTCTGCAACCACCTCAACAGTCATCGTCATCCAATTGATGATAGGCCGTATGACGCGGGTAAAAAACAGAATGAGGAAAATTAAGCCAACAACCAGTTTTCCAATTTCCATGCCCAGGTCAATCTGCTCGGCACGAGCAATGTCTTCTCTCTGCGCTTCCATCTCAGATCTGTCAAACTGAATGTTTTCAACCTGAATGGTATCTCCCCGGTCCTGGTCAAAACCCACAGCGGACTGGACGATTTGCAGATACTTAGCCATATCCTCTTCAGATCTAGGCTGGTATACTGGCGGATCTCCTTCCAGAGAACCATCAATCATCACCGCGACACTGATTTTGGAAATCTCTCCAACTGGTTTCGAAACTCTTCGAACAACCTTGTTGATTTCATAATTGGTAAGGGCATTAGATTTATTCCGTTTTGCCGCTTGACCCACGCCTCCTCCTGCAGACCCACCAGATGGGACCAGAGCCTGTACACCCGGAACACCTCCTGGAGGAACAGCACCCGTAGAAGATTCGCTGATCTGGTTTTCACTTCTTATAACCTGAGAATCCGGGTCATAAATTTCTTCGGTTCTTTCCACCTTTTCAAAATCTAATTCCGCTGATACTTTTGCGATCACTTTTCCCGCGCCCAAAGCATCTTCCAGCATTTTGATAATGCTAAGCTGAAGTTTTCTTTCCACTCGTGTTTTATGTTTAAAATTGGATGAGGACATCATCGCTTGAGCAGAGGGCTCCTGACCACCGGAAAGCAAATTACCCTTTAGGTCAACCACTACAACATCCTGCGCTTCGATGCCCCCGACGCTCGCTGAAACCAAGTGTACAATCCCCTGCACCTGTGTTTCCGTCAAGGTTTTACCAGCTTTAATTTTCAACGTCACCGAAGCCTTGCCCTTAGGTTTATTCTTACGGAACAAATTATCCTTGGGAATTACCAGGTGAATTCGAACCTGGGCCACCGCATCAAGAGTTTTGATGGTACGAGTCAGCTCACCCTGCAACGCTCGTTGGAAATTTAATTTCTGGACGAATTCCGTCATTCCCAATGGAGTATCTTCAAAAATTTCCAAGCCAACATCGGAACCTTCTGGCAACCCTTCGCCGGCAAGTTGCAAGCGAACTTCATGCAATCGGTCCGACGCAATGCGAATGGTCCGACCTTGGTTCGAAAGTTCAAAAGGAATTTTCTGAGATTTCAGTTTATCGACAATTGCACCTGCATCTTCAGAAGAAAGATTGGCATAAAGAAGTTGGTAATCGGGTGACTTTAGCCATAATGACATCACCAATAAGGAAGCCAGCGCCAAAGCTATCAGAGACAGAGCCGCAACCTTCTTACCTTGTGAAAGTTCATTAAACCGTTCACCAAATTGCCTTAAGAAATCCAGAAAGTTATCCATAAGAATAGTAATTTAAAGGTTTTTAATATTAATACTTATCATTATCGGCCCAAATCAATGGCGCGAATGGCCATGGCTTTGGAAGCATTGAGAGCCGTAACATTGGCCTCAAACGATCTTTGTGTAGTGACCATATTCACCATTTCTGTCATCTGATCCACATTAGGCATAGCAACATAACCCAGATCATTAGCATCCGGATGACTCGGGTTGTATACCATACGAGGTTCATCCTGATCCTCAACCACATCTGCCACCTGTACCTTCGTCAACTGGTCGCCCAATTCATTTTTAAAAGTATTGCCAAATTGATCTTCCAAAGGCAAAGCGGTAATAAGGACATCCTTCCGACGGTAAGGCCCTCCCTCAGGAGTCCGAGTGGTTTCCAAATTAGCTAAATTGCTAGAAATGGTCTCCATTCGCTTGCGCTGAACACTCAAGCCCGATGAACTGATTTTCATGTTTGTCAAAAAATCCATAAATCCCGCCTTCTCTCAAAGAATTGGTTTAAATAGTGGGTTTTAGCCCCGGTAGTATCTTTACCAACTAAAAAGCAAGTTTCATACCATAGGGAGCCAAAGCACAAAAAGAAATGTTTCTGCAGGGAAAACCCTTTATTTAAAAAGAGTTATGAGGTTTTAAATGGGTGGGGGGAAGACGATAAACTAATTCCAGGCTGGGCAAAATCCGTCAGAAATTTGGCCCTTTCCGTTGAGTCGAAGTTAGCGGTGGCAATAATAGCTCATTACCTCAGATTCGAAAAGAGGCTCATTAAGGAGACCTTGGTTTAAGACAAAGCATTAAATTATCCCTACTCGCCTTCGTTATATTCGTTGAGTTTGTTGCGTAAGGTGCGGATGCTGATTCCCAAAGATTCTGCCGCTTTAGTTTTGTTGCCACTGACCTCTTCCAGCGTTTGCAGTATCAATTCTTTTTCCATTTCATAAATGGTTCCGGTGAAGCTAGCTTCCCTTTTTCCTGACGAAGGGAGTTCCTCATCGAAAAACAGATTCGAGGGAAGAAGGGTATCTCCCTGGCACATCAAACAGGTTCTTTCGATGATGTTTCCTAATTCTCGGATGTTACCCGGCCAGCGGTATTTTTTCAATAGAGTCAATGTCGCTGGATCCATCTTAAAAGGGGCCCGCGAGTTTTCCTGGCAAAACTGGTTTATAAAGTGTTCCGCCAGTAAAGGGATATCGTCCTTCCTTTCGCGCAGAGGGATCAGGTTCAAGGGAATCACATTTAATCGGTAATACAAGTCTTCCCTAAACTCTTTGTCCTGAATTCGGCAGCGAATGTCACGGTTAGTGGTTGCAATCACCCGAACATCCACTGGAATAGGAGCCCTACCTCCCACTTTATCCACTTCATGTTCCTGCAAAACCCGCAAGAGTTTAGCCTGAAGTGGCAGGCTCATCTCTGTAACCTCGTCAAGAAGAAGCGAACTCTGGTTGGCTAACTGAAATTTGCCTTCTTTATTTTCTGTGGCTCCTGTAAAAGACCCCTTTTCATGGCCAAACAGCTCTGACTCCAACAATCCTTCAGGCAAAGCGGCGCAGTTGACAGCCATAAAAGATTTTTCAGCACGCGGGCTACATTGATGAATATAACGAGCAAATAATTCCTTTCCAGTTCCAGTTTCTCCCATAATGAGGACAGTCGATTTACTGTAAGCAACGTTCTCGGCAAAACTCAGAAGCTTTTTCATTTCCTCATTCTGGGTCACAATCTTTTTTGCAACAATAGAATCGGACTTATCAACAATTCCCGTGGGACGGGCTGGAGGTACATAATCCTGCGGATTTAAAAATGCACGCTTCACCGTAGAAACCAGCACATCGGCAGAAAAGCCGGAACCTTTTATCAGGTAATCAAAAGCGCCTTCCTTCATGGCCTCAACCGCATTATCAATAGTTCCATATGCGGTCATCATTACCACAGGAGTCTTGGGAGAACGATCTTTGACAGCCCGCAATAATTCCAGCCCACTTAACCTTGGCATGCGCACATCTGTCAAGACCAGGTCAAACTCCTGACCTTCAAACTGGTCCAGCGCCTGCTTTCCATCTTCTGCGCAAACAAGCTGATAATCCTCGCGCTTTAAGGTTGTTTCCAGCGCAACTCTCATTTCAGACTCATCATCAACGATCAGAATTTTTCGGGAAGCATTATTTTTCATCGAAATCCTCATCCCAGCAGGGAAGGTTGACCTTAAAGGATGTGCTCTTGCCCTCTTCGCTCATGGCTTCAATTGTCCCTTGATGTGCTTTGATAATATTGTGTGATATGGCCAACCCCAATCCCGTACCTTTATCCTTGGTAGTAAAAAAAGGATTGAAGATTTTAGATAAGTCGTCAGCGCAAATCCCACCACCCGTATCTGCAACGGTAATAGTGATGAATTTTCGGGCCCCCGCACCCTCTTCCTTTCCTGCTATCGGAGTCAAGGCTTTCTGAGTATGCAGACGCAGTTCTCCACCATCCGGCATAGCTTGAATGGCATTGCGAATCAAGTTGGGGAAAACTTGCCGTAGCAAATCTCGATCGCCATTTGCCAGCATCTCTTCCTTACCAAAATCTCGCACCACCTTAATATTATCCGGCACTCTAATACCATCCAGACCGTCTAGCAATTCCGATAACAAAAGATTTATATCGCATTGCTGGCGAGATGGCTGGGATGATTTTGCAAACAGAAGAAGAGTGGATATTATTCGATCCATGTTCTGCACACCCGCGCGGATATGCTGAACCAATTTTACTTTTTCGGGATCCTCTTCTACATCCTTTTTAAGCAATGAGGCAAATAACTCGATACTGCCTAATGGATTCCTGATTTCATGTGCGATCCCCGCCGCCATTTCCCCCATCTCCCTAAGTCTCTGGTTACGGTGAGCCAACTCCTCTAACCGGCGCAAATCGGTCTTATCCTGAAGAATCAATACTGTTCCTATCTGGCCGCCATGATTATCCCAAACGGGAGAGGCCGATACACGGGCATGGAATTTTTTCTTGTCGGGGGTAGTAATATCGTGATCTTCGGAAACCGTTTCCCGGCGGTTTTTTTCAAGTTTGGAAACCAAGCCCTCAAACAAGTCAAACGGAAAAACTTCTTTCAAGGTTTTTCCTAAACAGTTTTTAGGTTTTAAACCCGTCAAACTTCCCGCAGTCTGATTAAATGTTGTGATCCGCCCGGATCGGTCTACCACAATAACACCGTTGGTGAGACTTTCCAGAATATCGTTTAAATAATTTTTGACTTCTTCTTTTTCAACAAGGTTTTTTTCTAACTCCTTATTTTTATCCTCAAGCTCCAAATCTAATTTTTTGACCCTTACCTGTAATTCGTCATAAGATCGTTGCAGTTGTGCAGTGACCTCGTTAAAAGCCTCCATATTTTTAATGAGGGCATCAATATCTTTACTGTTTTCTTTGCCAATGTTTGTCATAGGAAGGATCATAAGGCAGGTTGCACGAAAAACATGGTTTTATTATAAAATAAAATCATCCCTCTTTTAATTGTTTTTCCCATTCCCGGAATTTAACTCTGGATTCCGCAGCCTGCCGGGTAAGCTCGTTTCCATTTTCGACTTTAACCAACCGATTCAAACCTTCTGTGATCTTGGAAGGATCACCGAGCTTCTCGAGACTCTCAATCATGAGATAATCTGCCCAATCCCGATACGGGTTATCTGGAAAAAGCTCACTAGCAGACTTTAATGCTTCTATAGCTGGGGCAAAGCGATTCAATTTAAAGAGAGATGCACCCAAGTGATAATAGGCATTTTGGAGGTATGCCGGTACCACCTTTTCCTGCCTGTCATAAGTTGCAATCGTCTTTTGGTAAGATTGCGCGGCATCCGTCAGCTTATTCATCTCTGTATAAGTTTCTCCGATGAAATAATGAATTTCAGCCTTATTGGTAGCTCTTGCCAATAAATCCTTATAAATATTAATAGCTTCTGGATATTCTCCCCGCCCTATCAAAGCACGGGCCAAAAGTTTCATCGCATCTGAAATCCACTTGCTCCGGGGATAAATTTTTAAAAATTTACGCCCGACTAAAACTGCATCGTCATAACTTTTATTCTCCAGGTGAATTTTACCTAAGTTGAGAAATACCCGATCTCGATAGGTTTTATTGGAATCCAACACCTTAACTTTTTCATAGAACTTGACGGCCTCGGTAAACATGCCAATAGCCTGATAAGCTTCACCAACCTGAAGGAGAGTTTGAGCATTCTTAATATCCCCTATGGGAAGACTGATAAAGTCACTATATGAATAAAGAATGGGAAGATTGCCATCTTGTTGGGCGTATTTTCCAATTAGAGCGATAAGAGCCTGACGGATGTAACGATCCGCTTCCTGAAAAAACTGAGATTCCGGTCCAAGCGGCAAAAGCTTTTTAAATTCATCTATCGCCTTGAGGTAGTTTTGCTCCAGTAAATAGGCGATCCCCCGACTCAGGGTAACTTCAGCCAGAATATCAACGTTTCGAGCTTCAACAAAAATTTCATCAAAAGTTTTAAACGGTTTGTAATAGTGCTCCACATCAAAAACAATATCCCTGATTTTTAAACGCGGACTACGCACCCCGATATCAGCCATGCGGATTTTCCCATACTGCGTTTGCGCACTGTCTTCCCTAACAACAACGCCTTCTTTATCGAAGACAGCTCTTCCATCATCGTCCCGCTTTATACTTTTTCTTTTTCCTGACTCATCAAAAACGGACAAGGCATTTTGATAATTGCCTTCCACCATATAGGAGTCACCAATTCGATTGAGAGCTTTATGCGAATTTTTGGATGCCGGATCCAGGTTCAAGAGGTTGAAAAAATGTTTCCGGGCTTTCTTGAACTTTTTTTGCGAATAATAGATTTCCGCCATCACATAACTGATTTCGGGCTTCTCATTAATTTCCCCTGGCCATCGTTTGGTCCCAGCCTCATAGATCTTAAGCGCTCGTAGAAGATCTTTTTTCTCAAAAAATTTATTGGCAATTTCAAAAATTCCCGCCTTGCTTGCAACATTATTCGGAGATTTTCTAAGGATCGACTGAAATGCTTTAAAAGCTTTCTCCAGCTTGCCTTCTTTCATCAGCATCGCAGCCAGATTATTTTTCCGCACTTCATTATAAAGACTCTTTGGATTTGACTTGAGCCCTTGTTTGTAAAGTGCCCTTGCCTCAAGGTTATAGCCGTATTCATCAAAAATACTGGCAACTTTTAAAAGAGCATGATCGTAAAATTTTGATTTCGGGAATTTCCTCATGGCAAGCTTGAAAGAAGCCAGAGCCCGGTCAAATATTGGGTTTAATTCTTTAAAAGTGATGCGATATTCTGATTCCGCCTTTAAATAAAGGATATGGTCTAGGTATTTACTTTCAGGATAATTGGTATGAAATTCCCGAAACATTTTCCCTGCAGAAGGATATTTCGTCTCCTGAAACTCTTTCAAGGCTTTTTGGTAATCTTCCCACCCATTCTCTTCCTTTACTTCCTTAGACTTGGAAACAATCTCTAGAATCTTCTTTGGACTATAACCCACTAACTTGGCTCTTTTGGGTAGCGGTGCCTCCTCTGGGCCGGGTTCAAGTTTTGACTGGGTTCCGGGTTTTCTTCGTTGCGGCTTTCCAATCCGGGTACGCAGGATGGGCCGGTTTTCTCCCTTAATGTCTAAAATGATCTGGGACTTTTGTGGGTGTACTGAATGGAAGAATCGAGTATTTTGATTCTGTAATACAAAGGTTACTTCCAAATCTTCTCCAGAAGGGCGGACTAAATACTGCTCCAAATTTTTATCATTAAACGACCTACTTCGTAATCTGCGACCTTTTTCCGAATATGGCAAGACCAGGGTAATCCGCTTATTGGCAAAATCCGCCTTTACCTCATAGGAAACCATCTCGGTAAGATTAACCAGTATTCTTGTGTAAGTGGGGTGCGGTCCAATTCTTATTGAGGTAACCTGTGGGCGTTGAGCAAAATCTAGCCCAAGCTCCTGTGCCTCGGCAAGATTAAAGCTCCCTTGAATCCCAAAAAGAGATATCAAAGTCAGCAAAAGGAGCCTAATAAATTTTAAACGAATCGTCATTTTTTTACCGTAATTGCTTTTTTCTATTATTATAGAGCAAAAACTATACCAACTTAGTTACTGAGCGGTATCACTCTTGGGATACTAGGCTTAAAACTACTTTTTATAACGTTTTAACCGATAATATAGTATAAATTGGTCTATTAATTTTTCGACCATTTTCCAGAAAACATGATCTTTGCATGAAAAATAGCCAGAAAATTGACATAGCTAGAAACAAACACATGATTTTAGTAGTTATGAGGAAAGCTGGAATAAAATGAACCCGCTCGAAAATGAAAAACTGAGGTTACAGGAATCTGAAACCGTTCGGAATCTTCTGAAAAGGCAAAATACCTTACTTGGCAATTCTCTCGAAAACCTCGACCATCTCATTTATCTCCAGAAAAGCATCAATCTTCTCAGCATGCAGGAAATTTGTCGGGTTATGGTGGAAAAGCTTCCGTTTATTTTATCGGTGCGATATTTCACATTTTTTCTTTTTGACAAAAATCGACGTCGACTGAGCCTCGCCAGCCACAATCATCCTGACCTGGAAGATGGTCATTCTTTATATCAAAATGATTCCCTTATCATGAAAGAAGCAATGAACTCGGGAAGGTATATTTTTGAGCAAGATTTTTCTGCTTCCCGTTATTTTCTGGGTAGGAAAAATCTTCTTTTCTCTTGCCGGTTTTTTGTCTCTATCCCATTGATGATCGAAAATGAAATCATCGGGGTCCTGAACCTGAATGATAATCAAAAGGGTTTCTATAATGTAGGGGATTTAGATTTTGCATTGAATGTCTCTGAGTTTGTCGCCCTTTCAATAAGTAATGCCATGTTATATGAACGAGCAGAGAAACTCTCCGTAACAGATGGTCTGACAGGTCTGGATAACCACCAGCAAATGCAAACCCTTTTAAAAAATGAGGTGGTGCGGTGTGGAAGATATAATTCCCCACTTTCAGTGATCATTATGGATATTGACCATTTTAAGCAGGTCAATGATACCTATGGGCATCAGAAAGGGGATGAAATATTATTGGAATTTTCCGCAATTATGAAAAAATTTTGCCGGTCCAATGACGTGGCCGCTAGATATGGCGGAGAGGAGTTTTTCCTGGTCCTGCCAGAAACACAGATAGAAGGAGCATTGCATATCGCCGAACGTATTCGAGAAGAAATGGCCAGCCATAAATTCCAATCCAAGGGCAAAGGGTTTAACGTAACCGTAAGTTGTGGGATTGCTGAATTTGATTCCAACTATATGCAGGATACCACAGACTTAATTAAAGTCTCCGATCTCGCCCTGTACAAAGCCAAAAATGAAGGAAGAAACCGCACTATACAGGGTACCGCCGATGATCTCCTTAACGCTTGACCAGTTCAGGTTGTTAAAATACCTGCCCTCTTTACCAGAACAAATAGATAATGTTCTCATAGCTACCAGAGCCTCATCATCCATGGATTACAGTATCGTGGAAATGATTCAGTATGATCCTGCCATGGCAATGGCCGTATTAAAAGTTGCCAACACACCCATATATGGTTACCCCGGTCAAATTTCTTCATTACAACAAGCCGCGGGTTTATTGGGTCCGGGCGCGATAAAAAATATTACTTTGCGTATACCTATCCTGGAACGTTTTACTGACAACCTCTCTGAACCTTTGCCTCTGGATTATGTTCAAATATGGGTTCACAGTGGTATTACAGCGGCAATTTCAAGCGGATTAAGTAGGTTGATGGGAGAAACGGAATCCGATGTCAGTTTCACATCCGGGCTTATACATGAAGCTGGGACAATCGCTTTATCGGTTTATTTTCCTGCTGAGTTCGCTAAAGCTCAGGACTTTGCGGAAAAAAATCAAGTTAGCTTGTTGGAAGCAGAAAAACAGGTTCTCGGCTTCTCTCATCTTGAGGTAGCTGGAGAAATGATGGATGCATGGGGTTTTCCTCCGCAACTCAGCCAAATCATTTTACAATGCGCAGAACCCAAAAAAAATAATATGAATTGGGAATTAGCTGGAATCGTTGCTTTGGCAAAATCTCTTGCGAGCGAATGGGGCTTTCCCAGTGGGATAAAAAATAAAACCATCGAACAAAAAAACTTGTTGGCCCTGCTGGGTATTTCTGAAAAAGGGATGGGGCAGTGGGAATCAGAATTGAAAAAATACGCGGAGTTTGCTTTAAATACGATGAAAATTCCCTGAGGAAAAATAGAACCTGCCTTTACAAGCCTGGACCCATTAGCTGAATAAAATCTTGCAAAAGATCGGGGTCGAAATCATGAGACATTTGTTTTTTCATAATAATCAGCGTATCAAAAGCGCTTAAGGCTTTCTTATAGGACCGCCTCGTCGTTAAGGCATCGTAGACATCCATGATTTTGCAAATCCGTGCATACAAATGGATTTCATCGCCGACTTTCCCTAGTGGGTAACCCCCACCCTTGAATTTCTCATGATGCTCTCCGGCCATTCGCGCCACATTGCCCCCAAAACAATTCATCCCTGTAATGATTTTGCCTCCTTCGGTGGCATGGGCCTTCATTTGCTCAAATTCTTCATCCGAAAGTTTTCCGTCCTTATTGATCAGAGCATGGTCTATTTTTGATTTGCCGACATCATGTAACATTCCACCTAAGGATAATTGCTTGGTATCATTTTTAGACATCTTTTTCTTTACACCAAAAGTCATGCAATATAGCCCCACATTAACGCTATGGGTGTAGGTGTAATAGTCCTTGCTGGTTATTTCAGCAATCCCATGAAACCCCGCTTCCGCAGTGGTCATACACTCTTCCATCATTTCCATGACTTCTTCGGATGTTTCCAAAATTTTCTCAGAAGAGCTGTTTTCAAAAAATTCCTTCATCACCCCTTTGGAAACGTCATAAATTTTTTCGGTTTTTACTTTTAGAGGAATATTGGGGTTTGCCATATCAGCTCTCAAAGCATTGGTGGCAAATTTGTAATATTTGAACAAGTCCTCCTCATGAATATAAAAATCCTGGTCGGTTCCATCTTCCAGAAGTCGCTTCACCTTTTCCTGATGCTTTGGTTCCGTGCTGGCAAACTTTACAAATTTGACAGTTCCAAAACTATCTGTTTTATAAAAGATATCAAACCCTTCATCCCCACCCTTTGCGAGGAATTCGATATTGATCTCTCTGTAATCACCTTCTTCTGTTGCAGTGCCCACCCTAACCTCACAAAAATCAGCAGCTATTCCTTTTCCTTTAACTAGTACGCATCGCCTTTACAAGGTCAGCCATTGGAAAAGTATTTACAAATCAGTTTTCCTGATTATAAACCTTTGAGGACTTAAAAGTAATCTTGTTTTTGTAAAAAAAATCAAAACTCACGAGGGCTCTGTCGTGTTTTAAGCCTAATGAGGTGAGATAGCTATAGTGAATGAAATTTCAATATCTTCTGAGAAAATGGGCCGATAAATTTTTTAAACTTGTCTGGGAAAGACTATGGGAAGTGTAAATATATAAAGACAATGTCAGGAAGCGGGTCTCCTATACGCCTCATCAATTCTTGATAGGAAATGTATGATCGTGCGGGTACATCCCAATAAATCCTGCATGGACAAGCTCTCGCCCGGCTCATGCATTCTCGCATCCGGGTCATATGCACCCAGGCACAAGGGATGAACATCTCCCAAAGCCTGCATGAGTTTTGCTACAAATGGAATGGTGCCGCCACATCCATAGAGACACGCTTTTTCACCAAAACCCTTTTCAAGACAATCCAGAATCAGAGGAAATACCGGATGTCCAATATCAGTCATCCAGGGAGAAGCCCCCTTATCTGCCTTGAGTCCCAACTTAAACCCAGGGAGAATATTATTTTCAAGGTGAGATCTAAGAGCTTCTTCAGCCTGCAATTCATCATTACCAGGCGCTAGCCGGATTTCCACCCAGGACCTTGCATGATTCTCCTCAAAGAGTCGTCCTGTTAATTCATGGTCGACATTAAGAGCTTGCACTTGAACTTGTTTGGTACCTTCCCCCCTCATTTCTTCAAGCTGTGGATGCCACCGGCCATCGGAAAAAACTATTTCATCAATCATGCAAGCCAACTGCAATTCAGGAATGGGAACCGGCCCGCCATTGACTCCTGAATGAGGATCTTTATCAGCTGACCGCAACATGATATCTATCGACAAAGGTTTCTCACAGAAAGTTTCAATTTTTAATTCCAAATTATAACGATTGTTTTCGTTTAGAATTTTCTCCAAACGCTTTATGAATTCTTTTGTATCCCTAATATGAGAAAAAGTTAAACGAGCTCCCGCCGCTCCCAGGATTACGCTTCCTGTGACTCGATTTCCAGGGCGGGCATTAACGAATGATGTTCTTAACTGCGCAATCAGCATTGAAGAAATATCTTCGGTAACCGTAAGGCGAGTATTGGGAAGGAGTCCCGCAGTATCTCTCAAGGCTTGCACAGAAGTCGGAACCCGGCCATAACCCTCTCGTTCAGTTTCTGTTACCGATTGATCAGCATTGGTAATCTCCAAAATTTTCAGAGAGTGGTCTTCCCGGATAAGCGTTGCAAGTAATTTGTAAAGAGCCGTTTGCTCATCAATAGCAACTTCTTTCTGTTGAGCATTGACCCGAACATCCAACTGCACAATTCCCCGCAAGGAAGTGGTGAGACCCGGTATTCCCTGAGCGGGATTAACCACATCAGTGATCACAACACAATGGGTACCCTTAAAAAAATCTTCATTTTCCTGGATTTGATCAATCAGGCTTTGGGAGCCACTTTCTTCCTCAGTCTCATATATTATTTTGATGTTGCAAGGGAGACTTAACATTTTTTCTTTCTGAGTTTTTCCTGCCTCGATACCAACATGCTTGAAAATGGCATCGATGGCCATGCCAATAGAAACAACGCCGCTCAGGTCATCGGCGGCCCCACGCCCATAAGCTCGAGTGCGGTCTTCATTCCACCTCAATTGTGTTGGAGGAGTTCCTCCCCATTTTTGAAAACGCCCGTCATCCATATAAGGTTGCTTGTCAAGGTGAGCATAAAAAAGGACTGTGGGCTTTTCTGCAGACACAAAGGTTTCTGCCATCAATATGGGGAACGGACTGCTGGAAGGAGAATCATTTATTTTGACTTTGGACAAGCCAATCCCCAGAAGGTAATCACGGGCACATTCAAGAATTTCCCGCATATCACTGGGCGTAGTGCGATCCCCGACAAACTCGTTGACACCAAAACTGCGGCTGTCAATGCGGACCATTTGTTCGAGCGTTTGTAAGTGCTTTTGCACAAGTTCTGAGTCAGGACGAATGACTTCAGAACCAAGCGACCCGATAAGTTCTGGGCTCATTTAATGGAAACAGTGGACGCAGGAGCTGAGGATGAAGATTCATGATGAACCAAAAAGTCAGTGGAATGATGGTTTTTCACGATGATCCAATTATAAAATCGTTTAAGCAGGAATTTGAAGTGACGATAATTTTTAATACTCATCAGGTTACGGATCAATACCCTAGGACGAAAATAAAATTTTAAAAATGCTTTCTTCTTAATTGCTAAAAGTTCTTCCCTATCAATTCCCTGTGGGGTGTAAGCGGCACTCATAATATAATAATGATCCCAATCCACATTTTCTATCTCACCGTTTTCCTCAAGCTGATGGTAACTTTCAGTACCGGGAAGCGGTAAATAGGTAAAATAATTGGCTCTTAATAGTGGAAGCTCCATGGACAAGTCAATAGTATCCTGAATGGTTTCCAGGGTCTCTTCGGGAAAGCCCAGAATAAAAAAAGCAGCAATATCAAAACCATGCTTTTTTATCAATTTCACGTCCTGATGAATTTTGTGAACCTTGGTCCCCTTCTTCATTTTTTTTAAAATTTCATCATTCCCAGATTCCACAGCAATACTCACCAGATAGAGCCCCGCCTTTTTTAACAATTCAAGCAATTCATCGTCAAGATAGTCCATACGAATGCCATTGGGCATTGCCAAACTGATATCCAAGTTCAGACTGAGAATTCCTCTCACAATTACTTTTGCGTACTCGATATCCTGGGTAAAATTATCATCAACAATATGAAATTCCCGAATTCCATAATTATGATAAAGGTTAGATATATTTCTCAGGACATACTCTTTCGAGTGATGGCGCAGTTTCTTGCCAGATAGGATGGGGGCCGAGCAGAATGTACAAGAGTATGGGCAACCTCTTGTCGTGATAATAGGAGCAATCGGAAACTTATTAAAAAAAGCACCATGTTGCGATTCTGGATATAAGTCAGGTCGAATCAAGTCCCACGCCGGATCGCCCAGCCGATCTAAATCATCTTCCATATTTCCTGGGTTAACGACATATTCCTTATCATTTTTCCAGACCAGACCTGGAATCGAGGCATAGTCCGACTCAATTGCTGGGTCATCCAGCATATCTATGAATTTCGGGAAACCCGTTTCGGCCTCTCCGGCAAAGGCAAAATCAAGGTCCTTATGCAGATTATCAAAAGCCCGAACCGGATCACTGGAAATATGTGCTCCCCCGACCACTGTGACAATGCCTGGGTCCCAATCCTTGGTCACCCTTAAAAGCTTTCTTACATTACCCAAGTCAAAGGTATAACATTGGATACCGACTAAGTCTGGACGAAAATCCTTCAAAATTCGATGGGCAAATCCGTTGGGGCCAATATCTTCCTTAATACAATCAAGAATTATGACTTCATGGCGGTCACGAATCGCCTCGGCCAGATACGCAAGGCCCAAAGAAGGCTGAATATGATCGCTCAAATTATTGGGTTTAACTAAAAGAACCTTCATTGTATCTGTGTATCCGTAGAAAAAATTAAACTTAATATATTTTATCGGCAAGCCACATTATCAGCTTAACATTTTGGCCCAAAATGTTAGGATTATCAATTTGTATGATAACATTGGCTCACTCAGGCTCTCTTTTCTTCATTTAGCATGTAACATTAGATCATCTACTGATGGGGGTTTCAAGGTTTTTGGGACCCTTAACCAATGTTTCTGCTAAGTATAAATTTTATTTCCCTCAAGTTTGATATGCTGCAAAACCTGCAAAACCTTTTTAGACTCTGTAAAATATTAAAAACACGAGGAAATTGGCCTCTAATTCGCAAATCACAAGACCAGATATGGGGTTTCATTCTTTGCAAAAATGGTCTGATTCAAAAACCTTTTTTCTCTGCCATGATTTATTGGTTTCAAATGCTCAAAAGCCTGGATATTCTGATTTGGAGACTTGAAACCTTTGGGTTTTTGTTTAGCCCAAGGTTAAGCAATGAAGACAGGAAATATATAAACCAATCGTTAAAGTAATCTAGCGCTCATTCACCCATCGCCAAATAACCTTCTATTTATTTGATAAAAGGTAGATCTTTTCCGTCAGATTTGAAAATCCACCTGACTCTGCCTTTTCATATAGCTCCTTCACTCTTTTCCAATCAATACGCCCTTCTAGCCAGACAATATCTTCCGCCACTATCTTCAAAGGCATATCCGAAAATTCCCGTTTCAAGTCCTCTTCCTTCATTACAACCCTGACTTGTTCATTAGTTTTAAGAAAACTTTTAAAATGCTCTGAGGTATATAGCTTTATAACCTTTTGTCCGGTTAACACTCCCAAACGAGCCCGCTGATTTCCTAACCGATAAATCGCAATGGAGCCAGAGAATTTTTCTGTCAAAATTCTTTCAGAAAACAACTTCATCGGATAACGATTAGCATAAGAAATCACCTCCCCGCTCAAGAAAGAAAAACCGAGAATCAGGGTCAAAGAAATAGTGACAATTTGCTTTCTGTTTTCCTGTGCTTTTAATAGCCTTAAAGCAACAACACCTCCTGCAATAAATATCAGGGGTAATATAAAAATCCGAAGAGGAACATGATAAAACAAGTCAAGAGCATACAATGCCGAGCCTGAAGATACACCGGCTACTAATAAGATAACCCCTGTAAAAATGGCAGGAACTTTATAACCTAACCAACTCCATCCGCCTTTAAAATTTTCCAAGTCTACAAAAAATTTTGCGGTAAGCATAGCAACCGCCGATGAGGCTGGAAGCATATAACGACTATGTTCTGTTCGAACGAGAACAAATAAAACCAAACACACTAGAACCCAGATGTAACAAAATAAAATCGATTCATTCTCTCTTAAAAATAACAACCTGATTTTGGACTTAAAGTTAAGGGGGACTTTCTTAAAATATTCTAGCAATCCTGAGGCCGGAGAAGGGGAGTAACTATAAAATCCAAATTGATGCAGGACCGCTATGAAAAAAAACAATGACCATGGCAGGTGATAGCGAAATAACACTCCGAAATAATAAAGGCTGAACGGAGTAGCATGAACCAACCGTCCCTTTATCTCATTCCCAATAATGTGATCTTTAAATTGATCTCCATGCAGAAAATACATGGTAGCAAACCATGGAAGGACTAATAACAGGAAAATAATGATACCCTGTCCAATGCGAAATTGAGGTGAAAATTCCCACCGCTTGGTTGTCACAATAAAAACCAGTGCAATGATACCAGGGATTAGAATTGCTGGGGGGCCCTTGACCATAAACCCTAGAGACATTGCCACGTAAAACAAATAAATTTCAGATCTTTTCTTGAAATCACTCTGAAACGAACGCACAAAATAATAGAGGGATAAAAGAATAAAGAAACTCATAACAATGTCCGTCGTGGCCCATCGCGAGATCTGGAAGTGTAAAAAAGTAGATGGCAAAATTAAAATACTATAAAAGCCTATTCGCCCCTCAAACAATCGACAGGAAATTAGATATAGAAGGCCAATGGTGAGACTCCCAAAAAAAGCGGAGGTTAGTCGCGCCGAATCTAAAGAAACGCCAAATATTTTGTATGAAATGGATACCATCCAGTAGTATAGGATTGGTTTAGCAAAACGTTTTTTATCGTTATAGACAGGGGTCAGGTAATCGCCCGACTCCACCATATTGCGGGAGGACTCAACATAAAAATTCTCATCACTATGATAAGGCGGAACTCCGCCGAGTTTATAGGTCAAGGCAATAAAACAAAAAACCAACCAGAAGAATACCAGTTGTTTTTCAGTGGCTTTGCTGAAATAATCGCTGGGAAAAGTGGGCATATAATAAAGCGAAACAATTGAAACTAAAGTTTTGAAGAACGCATTTTTGCAAAGGGGCTAGTCCGGCATCATTAATATACACAATATTAGAGCGATTTGGACTCTGAAAAATAATCCTGCTAAAAGGACGAGGGGCCTCCTCGACATCATCATAAAGACTTCCTGCTAAATTCGTATGAAACCATCAATTTCTCTCACCGACTCCCGGTCAGAACAAAAATATTTCAGATATTTTTTATGCCTGATAATCCTTTGGGTATGGGGTAGCAATGCCATTTGGATGATGTTAGATAATCGCCCTCCCGCCTGGGATCAGGGGGGCCATTTGCGCTACACATTTCATTATTGGCAAGCCTTGACTTCCGGCTCGGAGAACTGGTGGATTGACTTACTAAATGTTGAGCCCTTTTATCCGCCTTTTTTTCATTTATCCTTAATTCCCTTTTCTATATTATTTGGTTTTACTCTAGACACCGCCATTATAGCTAATTCATTCTACCTGACCGTTTCCATCCTCTCTACCTATGGCATTGGAAAACATCTTTACAACCGCCGTGTCGGGCTGATTGCCAGCTTCCTAATATCTTGCTACCCCTATATTGTCAACATGTCGCGGGAATATCTAATTAGTACCATGCTGACTACTGCAGTCGCTCTAACTTATTATTTATTCCTCAAATCTAAAAATTTTGAGGACAGGACCTTTTCAATACTCTTTAGCTTAGTCTATGCTTGCGGCTTGATGATTAAATGGACTTTTTTAGTCTACACATTGCCGGTCGTTCTTGCTGGCTTATTTAGCGGGACTCTTTCTACCCAAAAAAGAATTGCACAATGCGCATATTATATGGGCCTGGTTTTTAGTTTGCTGGTTCTTCCTTTCTTTATTTTCATCTCAGGAAAAATCAGCGGACTTTTTCTTTTGGTGGAATTTGTTTTAATCGGACTATTAGTTAAAAAATATTCAGCGGACCTTCTTTCCCCACAAAAACTGTTAAACCTGGTTGCCCTGACTTGCATAGCAGTGCTGGTCTGTTTCCCATGGTATGCCCACAATCTAATAAATGTTTCTATAGGAATGTCCAAATTCGGATTCCCAACCGAAGTACTTAAAGGACACATGGATTGGGATCTTCCTATTTGGGGATTTTATATAGAAATGGCTGAACGGCAAATGGGAATGCCTTTATTAATACTTTTTATATTTTCTCTTATTTTTTTTCTAATAAATAAAAATGGTACTAACCGAATCGTTTTAACGTGGGCAATATTACCGATCATTTTATTTACCTTTATAAACAATAAAGGTGCCCGATACACTATGCCTGCCCTGCCAGCCATGGCACTTATTTCTTCATTAGCCTTAACTCAAATTCAGAGCCTCCCTTGGCGCAAAGTTTTTTTTGCCTTTACGGGAATCTTGGGATTGGCAACAGCATTAAACGCGGGCTTCAACACTGGAAGTATTCCTTTGCCTTTCTTAGGAGGCCAGTTATTTGGTTCTAAAAACCCGCCTATTACCCAAACCTGGCCCATAGATCGAATTCTTGATGATATTATTATTGAGGCTGACCCAAGTCCTGGCGAATTCCTGACCGTCCGCACCCTGACCAACCACATGTTTTTCCAAAGAGGGGGTTTTCGCGACACCGCTGAAATTCGCGGACTACCTATAGTAATGAAAAGTGTGAAAAGAAATGTTGGAGAGATGACAGACTTTTTTATCACGAAAACCGGGGATTTTGGGGAACACGCATTTAGAGATATAAACCCCAAGTTAACCCGATTGTTGGAGAATCCAGCTCTCCTAAAAACCTTCACGACCTTTAAAACCTACCCTCTTCCAGATGGATCAAAAGGTTTAGTTTTGAAAAAAAATATTCAACCCGCTACATATCTCCATGGAGTAGACAACCTTGAGGCAATTGGCAAACGATTTTTAACGGCCTTTTCCCAATACCCTATCTACGGAATCAAAGATGCGGCTAATTTAGAAATATCCATCATTCCCTCAGAAAACCCCAGTGACATTTTCTTGGGTCGCTACAAGCAAATAAAAATCAAAGCAGATTCCGTGGTTAGTAATAAAATTAGACTTTATGACTTTGAGCTGATCTTTGAGGATATTCAAATCAATATTTATGATCTGTTGCTTAATAACAAGCTAATCCTGTTCGATCTTGAAAGGATAACCCCTAAATGGACACTGAACTTTGATTCCCTTGAACAAGATGCTTATAAAGCCATGAAGAAAAGAGGTAAAGTTAATATTGAAGGTTTTGACAACCGTATTTTACTTCATGCCAGCTACACCCTTCCTCAAGGGAAAACCGTGGAAGGATCAGCCCAAATTAAGCTGCTGTTTTCTCCCGGGGAAAGTATTAAACCCACGGTCGAGTTTATTAAATTGGGTCCTTTCGATATACCTTCAATTTTATTTCGAAGGATCACTGACAAAAAAATTATTTTAACATCTACACACGGGTGGCCACTGGAAACTAATATCCAATCAATCCGGATTCACCCGCGCAAACTAGAAATCAACCCAACCATAAACTGATTTACTGTGAAAATTTGCCTACTCTGCTTTGATATTTCCAATAACTCCTTTGGGAGAACCGCTTTACTTGCCAGCGCACTCGCAACTCGGCATGACGTAGAAATTATCGGCACCTCAAGGAACGGGGATATCTGGTACCCAATGCGCAACATCGATATTCCTGTCCGAATATATTCTTGGAAACGTTATCCAGCTTTTTTCTCTACAATTTTTAAAATGGTCCGGGAAATGGACGCAGATATTTTTATCGCCTGTAAATTGCGTCCCACTAGTTTCGGTATCGCTTTATTAAAAAAATGGTTCACAGGAAAACCCGTTATGGTAGATATCGAGGACTGGGAACTGGGGTTCTATTATCACTCTGGATTCTGGGGGCGTGTTGGTCGCTTTTTGAATTTTTCCAATCCAAATGGTTTACCCTACACATGGCTCATGGAAAAGCTTATTGGCTTTGCAGATTCCATCATAGTTAGTAACAAGTTTTTGCAAAATCGTTTCACAGGGTGCTTAATTCCTCATTGCCGGGATACTACAATATTGGATCCTGATCTTTTTAATGACCAGGAAATTAAACAATCGCTCGGGCTGGAAGGAAATCGAGTAATCATGTTTTTAGGTACCCCTCGGCCTCACAAGGGCATTGACGACCTGATCCAGGCGGTTGAGAGCTTGGATTACCCGGATGTTCGACTTGTCTTTATTGGTGCCGAACCCTCTTTCCAATCGCGCCAGGGTAATTCATTTTTAAACAAAAAAAAGGTAGTGGTACTTCCTAAAATCCCCTTTGACGAGCTTCCCAAACATCTCTCGGCCGCGGATATCCTGGTTGTTCCTCAAAGAGACACAACGGATACTCAGGGGCAAATCCCGGCAAAATTATTCGATGCCATGGCAATGGCAATACCCGTAATCACTACCCATGTCTCAGATATTCCAGAAGTACTCGGAGGAAATGGTTACCTTGTTCAACCCGGGAAACCTGAAGAACTTACTCGTACTCTTAAGTATGTTCTCGACCACCCTGAAGAAGCCAAAGAAAAAGGCCTTCGGGCAAGACAACGGTGTGTAGACCTCTACGACATTAAAGTCATGGAGACAAAATTACAAAGCTTAATCGAAAAATTAGTTGATCCTGCATAATGGGAATAGACATTTCCATTCCTTAAAATCCGTTTTGTTAGGATTTTACGCATGATTTAATATAGTTTATAATTAATATATACCGTTGGCCCATTTGCTGATTTTAGCTTCGCTTTTCTGAAAGGAGTTCTAACGGATTTTGCTAAGTTTCCCTCGTGATAAATTACCCAAAAACCCAAAGATTCTTATAATCAAATTACGCTCCATTGGGGACGTGGTTTACAATACGGCGGTTTATACCCCTTTGAAAAGAAGTTTTCCTGATTGCCATTTAACCGTACTGGTTGAAAATTTTTCCATAGATTTGGTTCGCCATCATCCGGACGTTGACCAGGTTTTATGTTTTGATAAAAATTCCGGGTTACGGCAACTAGATTTTTATTTCCGACTTTTTGCCAACCGATATGATGTGGTGATTGATATGCATGAGGGGACACGGGGAGCCGTCATGTGCTTTGTCACTCAGGCTCCCTACCGCGTTGGGCACAAATTTGCGAAACGGTCTTTCCTGTATAATGTGAAACTTGAATTTGGAGATCTCAACCCCAAGCATCCCATCGATTATCAAGTGGCCTTGATAAAAAAAATGGGCGTTGAATTTGATGAAATTTCTCCTTCCATTCACATTTCAGATTCGTCAAAATCTAAAGCTGACGAATTATTGCATGCAGAAAAAATAGACCGTCCGGATCCGTTCTGCATTTTGCATCCTGGAGCGAAGACTTATGACCGCTGGGAAGCTGAAAAATTTGCGGAACTCGCTGACGCGATTTATTCTCAGTATCAAATGAAAACATTATTTACCTGCGGTCCAGGACAAAAATTCCTGGTCGATGAAATAATTCCAAAAATAAAGAAAGCCCCTTACGCTTTTCTCAGCACAAATCTGCAAGAGCTTGGAGCCATTACACAAAGAGCCCAATTTGTGGTATGCCATGATGGGGGTTATATGCATTTCGCCTCAGCTCTTGGAGCCCCGGTAGTAGGCATGTTTGGATGGACGAACCCCAGGATTTGGCACCCTCCCGGTAACAACACAACTATTGTTTCAAAGGAAATTGAGTGTCGGCCTTGCAACTTAAAAACCAGAAAGGAAGAATGCTGGAATGGTCGGCCCGAATGCAAAAGCCTCATCATGGTGGAGGATATTATTTCTGCGATTTCCAAAGTATATCCCGTGTCCACAAATACTGCGGGCTGAAAATTGCTATTTGCTCTTTTTGTACCTGCCCAATAGCTTATTCCATATGAAACTTTGCTAACCATCGACACGCAAAGACCAGTATGCTAAATTACAAAAAGTTCTGTTCAACAGATAATCACTCTACCTTCGAGTTCCTTTTTTGAAACCGCTTCACATACTTCACGCTGAATCTGCTACCGGTTGGGGTGGACAGGAAATCAGAGTCTTTCAAGAGTGCCAGCTATTGCTGGAACGTGGACTCCGTGTTTCCATTGTTTGCCGTCCTGATAGTCCCCTTGGGGAAAGATGTCTCCGTTTCAACCCAGCTAATTTTACCTATTTTCCATTAGAGATGAGGCGGCCCTTTAGTTTGCCAACTCTGATTTCCCTGGCAAAGATCATCAGAGGTGCCAAGCCGGATATTCTTCACTCACACAGTTCTATCGATAGTTGGCTAATCGCCATCACGGGACAGTTTTTAGGTGTTCCCATTGTTCGAAGCCGACATGTTAAAATTCCAATACGAAACCATATTTTTAACCGATGGCTATATGCTAAAGCTCCCCGCAGGATTCTCACAAGTGGTCAGGGAATTGCTCAAATGGTCGCAGAGCAAGCAAGAATCCCACTGGATAAAATAAAATCCATTCCTGCAGGCGTTGACTTTCGAAGATTTGACCTTAAAATTAGCGGAGAGAAAATAAGAAAAGAGCTAGGAGTAGAACCTCATCAACCATTAATTGGGAAAATTGCTGTAATTCGCGGCTGGAAAGGCTACGACTATTTTGTAGATTCCGCCCCGCTTGTCTTAAAAAATTTTCCAGAAGCTCGATTTGTTATCGTTGGTGACGGACCTGGTTATCAATCCATTTGCTCAAGAGTGAAAAAACATGGTTTAGAAAAATCTATTTTTGTGTTGGGTCACCGTGAAGATATTCCAGAGATCATGGCAGCACTGGATATCCATTGTGTCGCATCCTTTGCAGTAGAAGGCACGACCCAGGTCATTCCTCAGGCCTTTGCCATGAGAACTCCTGTTGTGTCTACGCGCATGGACTCTATCCTGCCTATTCTTGGAAATGGAGAACGAGGTATTTTGGTCGACCTTAAAAGCTCACAGGATATAGCCAATGGAATAACTCAGCTTTTAAATAATCCAGAATTAGCCGAAGCTATGGTCGAAAAAGCGTACACATTTTGTAAAAAAGAGTTGAGTGCTGATAAAATGATGGACCAAACAATTGCCGTTTATCAAGATGTCTTGAACGAGTCTTGCTCTTAGTCCCTTCAATTTTTTTTCGTCATGAAAATAGCTATCATCCGGCAAAAATTTGTTCTTTATGGTGGTGCCGAGCAGTTTGTGCAAGGCTATATCCACCAGCTAGCTGAGGCCGGGCACGACATTCATATTTTTGCCAATCAGTGGGCTCCCGCCAATCACCCTAATATTCATATTCACCATATTCCCACCTATAAATTTAACTCTTTCATAAGGACCCTTTCATTTGCATGGTTCTCAGCAAAGGCGGTAGAAAGCGAATCTTTTGACATTATCCAGAGCCATGAAAAAACATGGAAGCAGGATGTATATCGTGTTGGAGATGGATGCCATAAAGAGTGGCTGGAACAAAGAAAACGTTTTTTACCAGCATTGAAGGGATTTTTCCTCACCTTCAACCCCTTTCACCAACTCATTCTAAAGCTGGAAAGGAATATGTTCGAATCAGGCCAGTGTCGAAAATTTATCGCCATTTCCCAAATGGTCAAGGAAGACATTCTCAAGCACTATCACTGCCCTCCTGAAAATATTTCGGTAGTCTATAACGGTGTCGATCTGGAACGTTTTAATTCTGAAAACAAAGTATCGTACCGGGAAACTATTAGAAAAGAACTGGGAGTTCCAGAAAATTCCACTCTTATATTATTTGTGGGTTCTGGCTTTGAAAGGAAAGGACTGAAGTACCTGCTGCAGGCAACACAATTTTTGCGCCAAGAAGATTGGCGACTTTTAATAATGGGAAAAGGAAAATGGAACAAATATCTTCAATTCGCCCCTGAAAACCTCAGAGGTCAAATTATATATAAAGAACCGGTTCCTGAAATTGAAAAGTATTATTCTGCGGCCGATATTTTCGCTCTGCCTTCCATTTATGAACCCTTTGGGAACGCCAATCTGGAAGCTTTAGCAACAGGACTTCCTGTCATCACCACCCGCCATTGCGGCGCGGCCAATATCATTCAGCATAAATTAAGTGGCATGATTGTAGAAAATCCAGAGTCTCCCAAAGAGATCGCCGATAATATCAATAGCCTTTTTGACCCGGCCCTGCGCCAGACCCTAAGCCAAAATGCACGATCACTGGCTGAGAAGTTTTCCCTGGAAACCAATACCCTTGCAATGCTGAAAATTTATCAGGATATAATTTCCACTCAAGAAAACAAATCTAACGAATCATAATTTTTTTTCAAGCTGAAAGAGACGTAATCCGCACATGAGCATAATCCATATCCAATTTTTTCTTCACCCAATTGGGAACCTGCTTGGTACCACTTGAGTTGAGAGTTTTATTTGCTTCATGAGTATAAAACGCATTCCAATACTTCGTGCTCAATTCCTGTTCTGAAATAATCTTTTTAACTTTACCTTGCGGGTTTAATACCTTCACATCGTAAAACATGGCTTGCTCTCCTAAAAGGTCGATAATTGTACTGACCTTTTAAATTGCAAACCCCTTGCCAAAATTCTCCGATTCAGGGAAAAAGATATAAACAACTAAATAACAGTGTGTTGGCTAAAGATTGCTAGAGGGGAGGAAGTGTTACGCATGCCAAAAAATTTTAACACACGCAACATCACCTGCATAAATCGCTGTACATACTCTCAATAAAACAGCTGGAGGAAAACTCGTACCACAAAGAGTAGTTTGTACCTTCGTCGCTAAATAACTCAAGGTATTCTATAACTATGAGCCTGCTTTATTAGCTTTTAGAATGCGTGCCATCACAAAAAGGAGATTTCCCCGTACGTCCGCAGTCACAAATCACATACCGGCGGGCTTCCTCAATAGTGAATTCTTTAGGGGATTTGCCAGTACTTTTGGAGCTATGCGAACCATCACAATAAGGTTTTTTCTCAGATTCTCCACAGGTGCAAAAAACCTTTTTCCCCGGGGTTTCATCTGAAAAAATTGGACTGTTTTCGTAAGCCATGAATAATCCTTAAATTAAAGTTGTTAAAAAATGAACGGTCGCAAATTTTTAAGGTATTGTCAATGAGATTTCATTTTAGAAGTATTTTTCAACTTTCCCATTATAAAATATTCTTATGCTAATACTGATAACAGGAGCTACAGGTTTGGTTGGAAAAACCCTTCTTCCCCTACTAAAAGCCAATGGGAATGAAATCGTTATCTTGACCAGAAATCCGGAAACAGCCGGAGTGCGATTGCCCATTGACTGCCAAATAATTCATTGGAATCCACTTTCCCACACCCCCGATTTACCCGAAAATATTGATGCGGTCATTCATTTATGCGGGGAAGGAATAGCTGATGGGCGTTGGACACGGAAGCGTAAACAGGAAATCTATGATTCCAGGGTTCTTTCCACTCGCAATTTACTCAATTTATTTAGCAATTATAAATCCCCTCCCAAAGTATTTATTTCTGCATCTGCAATCGGCTACTACAAAAACTCCAGTCAATCCGCCTTGGATGAAACCTCTCCGCCGGATGATGGTTTTCTTGCAAAAGTTTGTAAAGATTGGGAGGCAGAAACTTTTAAAGCGGATGCGTTAGGCATGCGAACTCTGGCTTTGCGCTTAGGAGTAATTCTCGGCCATGACGGAGGTGTCATGGCTAAAATGCTTCCTCCGTTTCGAATGGGGTTAGGAGGTCCTTTAGGAAATGGAGAACAATGGATGAGCTGGATTCATGTCCGGGATGTAGCAGGACTTATCATCACTGCATTGGAAAACCCTGCTTATCAAGGACCCATTAACGCCGTGAGCCCTTACCCAGTAACCAACAAAGAGTTCACCAATGTCTTGGCAAAAATAATTAAACTCCCTGCATTTTTCACCATTCCGGCTTTAATGCTGAAATTACTTTTCGGAGAAATGTCATGCTTGCTATTGGCCAGCCAGAATGTTTCATCTCGAAAAGCAATCGGCCTGGGTTACAAGTTTGTGTATCCAAAATTAAAAACGGCTCTAAAGGTCATTTGTGATCAGGTTGGTCACAAACTCATCACCGAGCAATGGGTGCCACAACCTATAGATCAAGTCTTCGAGTTTTTTTCCAATGCAAAAAATTTGGAAACCCTCACTCCAGACTTCCTTCATTTCAAAATTGTGAAGACCTCTCATACCAAAATTCAGGAAGGAACTATTCTCGACTACCAGCTAAGACTGCACGGCATTCCCGTGAAGTGGCAGTCCAAAATTACTGGTTGGATTCCCGGCCAACGGTTTTCAGACCAGCAAACCCGGGGACCCTACACTTTTTGGCATCATACTCATGAATTTTACGAGGCGAGAGGTGGCACCGTTATACGCGATAACGTGGTTTACAAATTCCCAGGATGGGTTCCCGGAGATATTCTGGGCCATAATTTTATAAATAAAGATTTGGAAAAAATATTTATGTTTAGAAGGGAGCAAATTAAAAAACTATTTCCCCCAAACCCTAAATCCACCCACGAATAAGTTTCCAGTAAAAACTGAGCAATGGACTTAATACATAGTCCATCAACGGGTTGCTCATGCCACTTACGGCAATCGTTCCACGATATAAACGAGATATTTCTTTATCGTCCACTTTTCGAAAAGATTTTATTTGCCTGCGTTTTCGGGATATCCGTAAAAATTGGCCTAGAATTTCAAAATAACTTTTCATCTTGAGCCCGAACCAACCGTGTATCAGGGCGTGGACGATCTGCGCCAGCTCGACAACAACCAAGGCTGGAAAAATAAGGATCAGGGTTTTGCACTCCAAATTTTTGAAAAGAATATGAAGGCGATTTTTTTCAGACCGATAAAACTTGTGCACACCTTTATTAAAATTATAGTGGTGGTAGCAAACCGAATTGGGTGTCACCATCAACTTCCACCCTCCCAATCTTATTTTCCAAGACAAATCATGGTCCTCATGATAAAGAAACAAATCCTCATCGAACCCGCCTACCTGCTCATACACCTCTCGGGGGAACATGAATATCCCTCCACATGCGGTTTCCGTATAAGGCAAATCATCCTTATCCTGCTGATCTACAAGGTTTGGACATGCTATTCCCGTATAATTTATTAATACGCCGAATGAGTTGATCACTGCTGAATCATTCAAGGAGGGATTTTGCTTGTCAGGATGATAAAGTATTTTTGGAATCGCCGCCCCGATGTGCGAATCAGACTCCAGCAAATCCACCAACTGCCTAACACAATCGGGTGCCATTTCCAGATCATTGTTCAAAAATAAAAAGTAGTGGCCTTCGGCTTTTTTCAACACCCGGTTAACGGCTGAACCGAACCCCAGGTTTTCGCCATTTTCTAACAAACGCACGGAAGGATATAGTTCCCTCACCATCGCTTGCGACCCATCCTCCGAGCCATTATCGCTGACCCAGGTTTCCAGGTTTTCATAATCCTGTTTTAATAGGGATTGAAGACAGCCGGATAGAACATCCTTGCCATTCCAGTTCACAACAATTGCGGAAACTTTTTTCATCGAGGATTTTAAAAAAATATTTGAGGGGGGTATCTTTTATTGAGATTCCACTTTATTCATCCAAAGATTCTTTAAATTGCTTTTCAAGTTTTGCACTATTTGCTTCCCAGGAAAATTCTTTGATCCTCTGATATCCTTTATCAGCCAGTTTACTTCTAAGCACTTCATCACTTAAGACACGGGCAAGATTATCGGCTAACTGCTCAGGCTGTTTAGGAGGTGAAACCAAAGCTGTCTCCCCATCCACAGCATAATCACGGCTTCCTCCAGTATCGGTCGTTACTAATGCTCCACCGCATGCCATAGCTTCCATGGATGGCATGCCCAATCCTTCATACCAACTTGAACACAAATACGTACCACAAGAAGAGTAGAGGCGACGCAATGTTTCTCCTGTCGGGCGATAATGATATTCGAATTTAAAACCTGCGTCCTCGTATAAAGGAGAGGGGTCTTGAAGTTTTTCCCCAAAGACCACTGGGTCAATTTTACAATTACGAGATCGAAGTATTTTCACTGCATCCATGGCATCCTTATACCCCTTCCAATCATAATCATGATGCAATATGCATACTCTGGATGCATTTCCGCGACTCCCCTCTTCACGAAAAAATGACTTCTCGCTAACAGGAGTTACTAAAACCTCTGCTTCCTGACTATATTTTTCCAGCAGTATTTCCTTTAGCCACGTAGATATCACCAGTTTTTTTAAAGGCATATAATAAGTATTTTGTGCCTTAGTTTTTTCCCGCGTCCAGAGACTTTCATGGTGTTGAACGAAGTAGAACTTTTTCCCCTTGCCATCAGGGAACCGATTGACAAAGTCTGCTGTTTGCCATGCTGTGGCCACTATAATATCCGAGTCTGGAATTAGCCTTTCATCATTATACGAAAGGACATTGATGGGGATCTTATTCTCGAGCCAATCGATGGACCCAGGAGGGATTTCGGCAACCGTCTTAGTTATTATCCTCTGCCAATGGTCAATTCGGTACCATCTGGCAGGCTTTGCCAGAACAAATATTTTTACCTCATTCCCCATTCCTTGAAGACGATTAGCATATTCGAATAGCGCTCTGTTTCCACCGCTGATCCTGTTGTATTGACTAAGAATAAAAGTGATTTTCATTATTTACGGGGATGATTGAAAGGTGTACGAAAGCATCCAAATTGAGGTGCCTTTATTTATTCCAAAATTTTTTCATAATAGGTGTCGGGGTCTTCCGGGTCAAATTTTTCATTTGCATAAACTAAAAGAACCATGTCCCCTTCCCCAATATTCTTGATAGCATGGATGGTCCCAGGGTCTATTCTTATGGTCTTCAAGTCATTCACACCCAATACCAATTCACGGGTCTCTCCGGTTTCCCGGTCTTTCAGCAAAAGTTGACCGGTCCCGGTCGGAACACAAAACCATTCCACTTTGCGCGAATGGTAATGATTTCCCCTCACCTTTCCAGGATAAGCCACCGAGACATGAAGTTGCCCGAATTCCCGGCATCCTTCTGGCAGTTCTCCACCCAAAACCTCTATCAACCAACCTCTCTCATCTGACTTCTTGTCCAAATCCTGAATATCATATTTCTTCACGTTTTCTTTTTCCTCCGATAATAGGACAGCGTCTGCTCAATCCCTTTGGATAAAGAAACCTGGGGTCGCCAACCATATTTCTCTGAAAATCGTGAGGGATCACAACAATAGGAAGTTTCCGATTGGTTTTTATTCGTTAAAAACTCGACCTTGGTATTTTTATAATTCTTACAAATCAGTTTCACAATTTGTTTTATCGAAACCATCCGCCCAGAACTTACATTAAAAATTTTTCCCGAACCCGGAAAAAACTCAAACCCGGCAAGAGTAAAGGCCTGCACCACATCATCGACATAAATAAAATCCCTACCTTGCCGACCATCCCCATTGATCACTAAAGGTAACCCTCTTACCGCTCTAGAGCATAATGTCGCCACGACAGAATTGTAGTTCGGCCTGCACCCTGGCCCATAAATATTCGACAGTCTCAAAATCGTGTACGGAATCCCGGAAATCTTAATAAGATTTTCCGCATTTTGCTTACTCACCCCATATACAGTATCAGGGTTTGCTGTCTTTGTTTCACGGATGGGGGTTTTGCAATTTACCAATGAGTAAGTCTGTGCCGAAGACGCAAAAACAAGACGGGCAGAAGATTTTCCTTCATTTAAAATAGATTCTAACAGGCGAGAAGTGCCGATGATATTTCCATTTAGAATCTCCTCATTCGTTCCCCGGTTGACTCCTCCCAGATGAAAAAAAATGTCTGTGTCCGCAACAAACCGTTTGAGATCCTGCTTTCCGGGGAGTCCTTTTCGACGCGGAAGAGTGACCACTGTCCCCCGCTTCTTTAACGCAGATACCAAATGCGTTCCTATAAAACCTTTTGCCCCGGTTACGCCAATACGCATTGATTATTAGTTTTCGGTTTTAGGTTTGCGTGCACGTCACACCAGCGAGATGGGTCGCAGCTTTGCGGAATCCAGCATGAAGATAAAACGAAATTACCAATCCTTATGCAAAGTATACCTTTTATTATCCAGCAGAACCAGACCGAACCCCGATTGAATTTAAATTTTCTATTGTATAATTAACGGAATTTTTCCTCAGGAGCTTAAGATCTATGCGCCTTGCTATATTGTTTCTGGCCATGTTTTGCATCGCATCACCTGTTAGAGCAGAGCCTGAAATTCCCACTCCCTTCAAACAGGCACTTCCGGGTTACTCTTACCAGTTTCCCCGCGATGACTTCTCGCACGATGAGTTCCGCATAGAATGGTGGTATTACACCGGAAATCTGGTCGGTGAAAGAAACCAGCCGTTTGGCTACCAACTCACTTTCTTTCGGGTCGGGCTCGAAAAGACAAATCCGATAGATAATCCCTCTTCCTGGAAAATTGATAATATCTATTTCGCGCACATGACAGTATCAGACATTAATAACAAAAAGTTTCATTTCTTCGAGCGCATCAACCGAAGAGGAATGAAAAATGCCGGCGCGGATTCCGACCAGCTGAATGTTTGGAATGAAGACTGGAGCCTGACGCAAAAAGAAAATTCTCATTTTTTGCAGGCTCTAGAAAAGGGGACAGGGCTCAACTTGAAACTGACGGCAATAAAAAAACGAGTCCTGCACGGCAAAGAAGGAATCAGTAAAAAAGGCAGCGGTTCCGGGAACGCCTCGCATTATTTTTCTTTTCCTCGTATGGAAACTACCGGAAATATTTTTCTGAAAGGAGAGGCTATTCCGGTTCGAGGAACCAGTTGGATGGATCATGAATTTTCCAGCAATCAATTAAATAAAAATTTGGTGGGCTGGGACTGGTTTTCCATAAAACTCGACAACCAGACCGAAATCATGCTTTACCAATTGCGTGACCAAAGCGGCGCCAAAGACCCTCATTCCAGTGGAACTCTGATCTTGCCCGATGGACAATCCCGTCACATTCTCAATTCCGAGTTTTCGATCACTGCAAAAAAGTTCTGGACCAGTCCACACACCCATGCCACCTACCCTGCGAGTTGGACTATCTCCCTGCCCGAAGGAGAACTCAATATCACTCCCGATTTTTCAGACCAAGAGCTTTACAACCTACGTTCCATATCCAGTTCCTACTGGGAAGGAAGCGTCTCTATAAAAGGAAAGCTTAATGGAAAATCAGTATCGGGAAAAGGCTATGTCGAACTGGTGGGCTACCAAAAACCCCTGATACAAGGCGATGCCTTAAGAAAGTGAGGCCTGGCATTAAGACACCCTGAAGTGGGTCAATGACTTGATGGTTGCCTGCAGGTCCAGACTTTCCAGATTAGAAAGCCCAACACATACAAGTTCATAAGAGAGACAAGCAGGACCATAAATAATTCTAATTGGTTGAGCAGAGAAAAAATTACCAGCATTACGTTATTGGTGCATAGACATAAGGGACTGATCCACGCCAGAAACTTTCGGTCGGAATACCAGTTTTTCAAAGCTTCTTCAGTATCATCTACTCTCGCAAGGCTTCGACAAAATGCATCCAACTGTTCCACCGCTTTATCCTGCCATCCGTAAACCCAGACAAAAAGAGATTGCAGTCGCAAGTCCCAGGGGTCTGTTTGTCCTTCCTCTACTCCGCGCCGATCCTCTTCGGTCACACTTTCATCCACCCGGTTTTTCTCATACGAACCCACTCGAGAGGTGTAATTGACAAGATAAAAAACAAAAAAGGTGCTTTGCAAAAAGCAGACAGCCAGTCCAAGCAATCCCAATACCCAATACTCCGGCATTCCCGTGTTCCGTACCAAAACTATCGTCACAGCAAAATAAACCAGCACAGTAACCAGAAAATCGGCGAGCGAATCGAGAAACCTGCCAAACCGCGATGTCGTTCCTCTCACTCTGGCAAGATTGCCATCAACATTGTCGAGAAATACTTTCCCATAGAGAAAAACTGCGCCCCAAACTAAAGCATTAGGGATTTCTGAAACATAAAAACCGGCTGAAACCAGACCAAAAACCAGCGAAAGAAAAGTGATCTGGTTTGGAGTCACCGATGTGGGGTATAACAGGCGGACCACCCAACGATTCATGAAATACCAAAGCTGATTCACATCGAAGAACCGCGCCTCGACAGGAAGCTTATTCATTTTTTCAATATCGCAGGGCATAAAAGGTTTTCTGCAGCCAATTAGCAAAGACCGCATATGTGGCAGATCGCGGTATCGCAGACAGGAGTCCGCACGGCATTCAATCCGCGCTGATAGTCCTCCCATAGGAAGTCGTCACGGTAACCGTGATCAACAATATCCCAGGGAAGGTAATCATCCTTCTCATACTGACGATATACGATCTGGTCAACGGAATGCTTGTTCAATGCGCTCTTGGCATCGTGACCGTTATTCAGGTAGGTTTTGAAAAAAGCATGTGCATTGCGGTCTCCCCGTGACAAATAGGTTTGCAGGTAGGCTTCATTCGGGGAACCAAAACTCATTTTCAAATGCGGCAATTTTCCTAAAGCCTTTCTTACTCGGGCAAACTTCTTCTTCAAACTCTTTACTTCTTCCATTGGGTGCCATTGGAAAGGCGTTCCCGGTTTAGGCACTAGCGGACTCAAGCTGATGGTCACTCGTCCGATGCGACCCAGTGGGCGGCATTCTTCGACATAACCCTCCTGCACCCGCTCGACCAACCGAATGAACTGGTCAATATCCTCCTCAGTTTCATGAGGGAGTCCAATGATGGAATAGATTTTTAAATGCAGAATTCCCTTGCGCGTTAAAAACCGACACTTCTCGACAATAAAGTCATCGGTCGCGGCTTTATTAATAACATCGCGCATTCTTTCTGATGGTCCATCCACAGCCACCGTCAATGTTTTCTGTCCACTCTTGAGGATCAAGTCCACCAACTCATCAGTGAGCGTCTCCATTCGCAAAGAAGAGAACGAAAGCGTTTTGCCTTCCTCTGTTATTTTCCGCGCCAATGCAGGAAGGTCAGGGTGGTCGGTCACCGATGGCCCGACCAGGCCCACTGTCTTCACCGATTTCCCCATTCCAGTGAGCAAGGTATCCATCGAACTATAAGTTTTTTCCAAATCAGGAAGACGTGGCGGACGGTAAATAAAACCTGCAGTACAGAATCGGCAGGCCCAAATGCACCCTCGCGTTACCTCCATCAACGCCATATCTTTAAATGTGGAATCTTCATCCGGTAGAACCGAGTGCGTGCATAGCGTATCTTCCTGCTCTACCCAATGACGCACTACACGGGAAGGAAACCCCTTCAACGCTGAAACACCGACTTGCTGGTCAAGATTCATTCTGGGGAGGTAAAATTGCGGAAAATAAATTCCGGGAATGGAAACAGCACGCTCATAAAACTGATTCTTGTCTTCAGTTTCTCGGAGCAGACCAAAAAAGCGTTCGGCCATACCTTCCCCTTCACCGATAAACAGAACATCCATGCACTCCGCTAACGGTTCGGGGTTGATGAATATCGCTGATCCCCCTGCGGTAATCATCGGGTGCGATGCATCCCGTTCCTCCCGGCTCAAGGGGATGCCAAAGTATTTCAAGGCCAAAACCGCATTCAAATAGTCAGGCTCAAAAGAAATAGAAAACGCGATGACATCGAATTCTAAAGGATGCCTTTGTAATTCCATTGAGCGCAATTCCTTGCGATCCAGGGATTGCATTTCAGGCTTCCAATCGAGCGGAAAAGCATAGCGGTCGCACTCCACCCCTTCAATTTGGTTTAACAGGGAATAAACCTGCTGAAAACCCAAATTGGCCATCGCCACATCCCGCGTATTGGGGTAGACAAGCAGAACCCGTAAACCATTGCGCGAAAGGGTCGAATCAAGAGTCGATTCGGCTGAATATGAAACCTGCATAAACACCGGGGAAAAATATTACAACTTGTTATAAGTTAAGGGTTATTATCATACTCTAATTGACCAATCTTAGAAAGGAAACTGCGACAAATGCCGGACCCGGAAAGCAGAATGAGGGACTACCTGCAAAAAATAGCTGCAGGTCCCCGGTTGAGCAAAGATCTAACTGAAGAGGAGGCAGAGGATGCCCTGTCACTGATTCTCGATGACCGGGTTTCAAAAATACGCGCCGGGGTGTTTCTCATTGCCGCACGTATGAAGCTTGAAACTGTGCCGGAAAACATCGGCTATTGGCGAGCCCTGCAAAATCGTATTTCTCCAGTTACGGTGAATTTTGACAGGCTCCTGCAAATCGCCGATCCCTTTGATGGATTCCAACGAATTCCCTATTTTGGATTTTATGCAATCCCAGTAATAGCCCAACTCGGCCTTCCGGTTTATGGCCACTCAGCCCTTCCATTACCGCCTAAGTTTGGCATTACCTTCGAGCAGATTTTGCAGAATCATTATGAAATTGTAAATGACAAGAGAGACCTGTCATTGCTGGAAAAATACCAGTTTGGTTATCTCAGCACCGCAGACACCCTGCCAAAATTGGAGGCTTTGCGGACTTTACGGAATGAAATTGTCAAACGCCCCATGCTGGCTACCTTGGAAAAAATTCTTTTGCCCATCCAAGCCCGCCAAAACATTTTAGCCACCACCTATTTCCACCGGGGCTACGAAGTAGCACTCACCGAAATTGGAAAACTCAGCCCATTCGATAAAGTGATCATCGGAAACGGAATGGAAGGCACTACTTTGTTGGGCGTTCATAAAGAAGCGAAAGTGTTTATTCAAAATGGCACTGATGAAGCGGAACAAAAAAATCTATCCCTGAAAACTCTGTACACAGAGGAAACAGCCCAGGGCATTGCTCAAGCCCATGAAGAATTAAAACCAATAGAATCCAGCCTGGAAATCCTTGCGGAAATGGGAGAAAACGCATTGAAGACAGGGCAAGGACCAGCAAGCCTGCAAATAGCCAGCCAGGCGGGATCACTGGCTCATCTATGCGGATTGTTTACCACTCCGCAGGAAGGATTTGATCAGGCCCTTGCCGCTTTGGAATCTGGCAAGGTTTATGAATCACTCATGCAATGGATTGAGGAAGCAAAAAGCATGTGATGTTATTTTTCTAACATCGGCTCAAGGTGCTCCCAGACCAGGTCTGTGACAATACGGTAACCGGAGGCAACAGGATGCAATCCATCAGGTTGGGTATGTTCGCGCTCCCCCGCCACCCCCTCTAGTAAAAAGGGAAGAAAAGCCAAGTTATATTTTTCTGCAAGACTCGGGAAAACCGTTTCAAATTCTCGCATATAATCTTCGCCATAGTTAGGCAGGGCCTTCATTCCAGCGAGTAAAACCCGGGCATTATGTTCCTGACAAACTTCAATCATGGTTTCCAGATTTCGCTGCATTTCATCGGCAGAGAGTCCTCGCAAACCATCATTGGCTCCTAGTGCCAGAATTACAATTTTGGGTTCATGCTTCATCAGCCAGCGGATTCGTCGCACTCCACCTGCAGTGGTATCACCACTCACACCAGCGTTAACCACCTTATGCGGAAATCCGGCCGACGTGATCTTCAATTGCAATCGGGAAGGGTAGCTTTCTTCCTCTTTCACGCCATGCCCTGCCGTCAAACTGTCTCCAAACGCTAAAACCACAGGTCTCTCCTTAGCTAAAACTGTTGTAGGAAACCATACAGCAAATGCCCCGAGCAAAAATATTACCCGGAATTTTAGATTAAAGTTTATCAAAATCTTCCGCATCTTTTTATAATACAATATATGGTACTTATAATAAGACTTCTATTGAGATGAATCGTGATTGAAATAACTGGTTTAGTAAAAACTTTATATGGTGGCGGACACGAGGTCAAAATATTAAAATCTCTCGACCTCACCATTCCTACCGGTCAATTTTTAGCCGTCACTGGTCAGTCGGGAAGCGGAAAAACTACCCTGCTCAGCTTGATCGCAGGATTGGACAACTCCACCACCGGTCAAATTGTGATCGATGGGCAGGATATCACCAAACTCAATGAGGATGAACTCGCTCTCTTGCGTGGAAAAAGATTCGGCTTCATCTTTCAGAATTTCCATCTCATCCCTACTTTAACAGCACTGGAAAACGTGGTGTTGGCGGCCGAACTGAACAGCACCCCTGGTGCAACCAAAAAAGCTACCGACCTTTTAGGCACAGTGGGTTTGGGTGACCGCCTGCATCATTACCCTGCTCAACTCTCAGGCGGAGAACAACAACGCTTGTCTTTGGCCCGAGCTTTTGTAAACGAGCCAGATATCATTCTCGCCGACGAGCCCACGGGCAACCTGGATTCTAAAAATAGCGATCGCATTATCGAGCTCCTGTTAGAACTGCACCGGGTTAAACAGGCAACCATCATCCTTGTAACCCACGAACAACATGTCGCCGAACGCTCGGAACGCATTCTGACCCTGGCGGACGGGAAAATTGCTTCGGATAGGCTGAACCCATGAAACAATTAAATCTCCCACAACTTTTTGCACTGCTTCTCTCCGAGACACGCGGGGCATGGCGGAGGATGCTGTTTTTTATTCTCTGTATCGCCATAGGCGTGGGAGCAGTGATGACAGTGAAAAGTTTTTCCAACCTGGTGGGTGAAACAATACAAGGCCAGGCAAAGGGACTCCTATCTGCTGACCTCGCCATTAAAGGAAGCTGGGAACAAAATAAGGAAGATCTGGATACTCAAAATAAAGTATTGCCTCCAGAGGCCGAGTTTCTCTTTATCAAAGAATTGCATGGCATGGCGCAATTCAATAACTCTGAAAATAAAATTAAATCATCCTCCCTGATTACTGAACTCAAAGCCGTTCCGATCACAGGCCCACAATATCCTTTTTATGGAGAACTTAAAAATAAACCGGAAAAACCTCTGGCAGAGTTATTAGCCAACGGTGGAGCAGTGGTAGGGCCTTCTTTCCTGTTAAAAACTGGTTTAAAGCTTGGAGACAAGTTTTCTCTAGGCAAAGCTGAAATGCGTATCAACGGCGTGGTGCTCTCGGAGCCGGATCGCATTTCTAGAGCGTTCAGCATCGGCCCTCGTGTATTTATTTCCCGTGCTTCTTTAGACCTTTCCGGATTGGTTCAGCCTGGAAGTCGAATCAAACATCGAACTCTTATTCGATTGCCTTCCCATTTTGATTTGGAAAAAGCTCTGGTGCTTCTGGAACGTGGATTGACCGACAAGTCTATTTCTATTCGCACCTACAAAGACATGCAGTCTTCTTTATCCAGTTCCATTGAGCGAATGGGCCAATACCTGGGAGCACTGGGTGTCATCGCTCTATTAATGGGAGGGATCGGGGTCGCCATGATTGTTAGAACTTTCATGGCACAAAAACTGGACACCCTGGCTATATTGAGTTGTCTTGGAGCTTCGTCCAGAACCTTGTTTAAGGTGTATCTCCTTCAGTCCATGCTAATGGGTTTGGCAGGAAGTATTTTAGGTGTGTGTATAGGATTTTCGCTCACCTTCCTGCTTCCCCCAAAAATGGAAGGATTGATTAATTTGAAACTCGAACCGGTCTTCTATTGGATTCCGGCTTTGCAATCGCTTCTTCTGGGTTGCGCGACCACACTTTTGTTTTGCTTATGGCCTTTGATCCGAGCTGTGAAAACCCGGCCTCTTCGCCTGTTCCGCAGAAATTTTGAGAAAGAAGAACAAGGAACTCGATGGGAACGCGGGGTTTCCGCCATAATATTGGGGTTGGGACTGGCTGCGATGATTTGCTGGCAGGCAGAATCTATAAAGCGCGGCTTGATTTTTCTTGCTGCCCTGGTGATTTCAGCGGGGGTATTTGCGTTGGCATCCCTACTTCTTTTAAAGCTATTGAAAGCATTTCCCCCTTCCGGTTCTATGACACGTCGTTATAGCATTTCCAATCTTATGCGACCCAACAATCAGGCGACCTCCATCATCACTTGTCTGGGCATGGGCATTATGCTCATTCTTACTGTCCGCCTGGTACAAATGGATATGTTGGCCATGCTGAATAAGAGCACAGAAATGGGTCCGCCTAATTATTTTTTCATTGACATCCAGCACGACCAGACACAAACCTTTACTCAGGTTTTGGATCGGGTAGCTCCGGAAGCGGAGCGGACCCTTACACCTCTGGTACGGTCACGCCTACACAGTATTGATGACAAGCTGATCGAAAACTGGGTTTATAAGGATAAAAGACGGGAAGAATGGTTCATCACCCGGGAGTTTGTTTTGACCTATATGGCCGGCTCTCCTCCAAAAGATAATGAGGTCATCGAAGGGGTATGGTGGGATGAGGCCCGGGCTAAAAATGCCGAAGTGTCTCTGGAACAGGATGCGGCAAAACGATTGAACGCTAAAATTGGATCACAACTCGTTATCGATATTCAAGGTGTGCCTGTTGCAGCCACGGTGACCAGTATTCGCAAAGTAAACTGGCGTAACATGCGCACAAATTTCTACATGATCTATTCGCCTGGAGCACTCCAAGATGCACCGCTCACCTATGTAGCCACGGTCCATGTTCCCGAGCAGAAAGAGTTGGCCCTGCAACACGCTGTTGTCGAGGCCCTTCCAAATATCACTGCTGTGAGCACACGCGATATTGTCAACACTATTGAAACCAATGTATCCAAACTGACCACCCTTGTCGATTTCATGTCAGGATTCGCTATCGCGGCAGGACTATTCATTCTCTCTGGTTCCATCGCTTCTACCAAGTTCAGGCGATTACAGGAGTCGGCGATACTCAAAATACTTGGAGCTCGGCGAAAAGTGGTCGCCTCTATTCTAGGGATCGAATACATCACATTGGGAATCATTTCTGCTTTAGTGGGCGTTGGGCTGGCGCAAGGACTTTCCTGGGCAGTGATGAAGTACATGATTAAATCGGATTGGCATGTTCAACCGATCACCGTTGCCTGGGCGTTTGGGTTTGCAGTTTTGATCACGGTAGCTACCGGGGTTTTGAGTAGCCTGGATGTGATCTGCAACAAACCTTTAAAGACAATTCGCGAATCGGCGTAGGCGCCGATGGCAATAAGCCATAACATTTTGCAGTTAGCAACCGTGTTCTTGTATCAACGAACGGGCATTAATAAAAATGAAAAATATTTTTCATGCTTTTATGGTGCTGGTACTTATGACTAGCAATGTGGAATCTTCTGATGAAGCCCTGATTCCCGCCGGGGAGTTTGTGATGGGCACTGATCAGAGCACTCCAGCAGAACGTCCGGCGCACAAAATCTGGTTGGATGATTTTTATCTGGACCGTTTTGAAATCAGCAATCAGAACTATGAGGCCTTTGATCCCAATTATGCGAGAAGCGCTTCTTCCTCCTGTGACCGCTGTCCAGCAACCCGCGTCACCTGGTATGAAGCAAAAGCTTATTGCAAGATCCTCAACCAACGATTACCTACCGAGGCAGAATGGGAAAAGGCTCGGCGTGGTCCTCAAGGAAATTCAGATACTGAAAGGGATACAGCGCATTACGCCTTACCAGTTAAAGCCGGGACCTTGGCCGTGGATAGCCTGCCTGCCAATGGCTATGGCATTCATCATCTTGCTGGCAATGTCTGGGAATGGGTGAACGACTGGCACGAGGAATTGTATTACCAGAAATCTCCGGTTAAAAATCCCCAGGGTCCTTCAAAAGGTCTCAGAAAAAGTGTGCGCGGGGGAAGCTGGTATAATGTTGGTTGGTACACACAACCGGGAATGCGCTTTCAACTGGCACCGCATGTGAAGTTGAATTCCCTGGGATTTCGTTGCGCCCGCTCCGGCCAAGCGGCCGGGGGCGACTAGCAATGGTTTTTGCGGGCAAGCCAAGAGTTATCTCGGCTTAATGAGTTTTTGCCCTTTACCAGCGGGATTCTCCGCTCAAGGCTAATTATGGCCAGTATTAAAATTCCAAAATCGTGGCAAATTTCTGAGCAGGAAGTAACGCCGGAAGATATTTACCTGCGCCGTCGGGAATTTTTGGGTACCTCCCTGAAACTGGGCTCCGCAACAATGGCGGCCATTTACGGGTTCTCCCCGTTTACGAATGGATGGTCTGCCGAACCGGAACAGTTTTCACCCTCTACCATTACTCCAGAAATTATCGCCTCTCGTTTCAATAATTTTTATGAGTTCGGCGTTGAAAAACAGGAAATATGGAAATCATCTCGCAAGCTTCAGACCGAAGGATGGCGAATTGAAGTTGGCGGACTGGTCAAGAATCCGCAGACTCTCGAATTTGAAACCTTAAAGTTCCCTGAGGAAGAACGTATTTATCGACTACGTTGTGTTGAAGCCTGGTCTGTAGTAATCCCTTGGATAGGATTCCCCCTACGCCTTTTAATCGACAAGCTCGAACCACTTGCTTCCGCCCGCTATATAAAGTTCACCACATTTCTGGATCCCATCATCGCTCCGGGACAGAAAAAGAGATTCTGGGAACCCTGGCCGTACACAGAGGGTTTGCGTCTCGATGAAGCCCGGCATGATTTAACGTTCATGGCAACAGGAATTTATGGTCATCCGCTACCCAATCAGCATGGCGCACCACTTCGTCTTGTCATTCCCTGGAAGTATGGTTTCAAAAGTATAAAATCCATTGCCCGCATTGAGTTCACTCGTGAGGAGCCAGAGACTTTTTATACATCGCTTTCACCTCTGGTATATGATTTTGATGCCAATGTCCATCCAGACATTCCCTATGCCCGGTGGCATCAAGCCTTCGAACGGATTCCAGGTCAAGAGGAAACCGTGAAAACATTGCCTTACAATGGTTATGCAAATCAGGTCGCGGGACTTTATTTATGATGAAATTTAAGAACATAATCATCGTTGCATTCATGCTAAACGCGGTATTTGCCTGGGCCGAACCCTATGAAGCGCCACCCTGGATACCTCCGCCACCACCACAGTCCCGGGTTCACCTGGTTGATAATGGTGATGGAACTTTAACCGAAACCAAGACGCGTTTAATGTGGACCCAAAAAGACAGTTATGCCGATTTAGGGAAATGTTTGAACTGGTATCAGGCCAAGGAATATGTCGAGAATCTCAGGACGGGAGGTTATACGGATTGGCGGTTACCTATGGTGTTTGAATATGGAATGATTTATGACAATACCAAGGAAAACATCATGGCCTGGGACCACGATCCAAACCAGCCTCTCGCCCTGTCGAAACAATTTGCGGATGGTGCGGCCTATTGGTACTGGTCGGCAGAACACAATAAAAATGATTTAGCGGATTGTTGTACCCGCACGGCTTATTTTGTAACCGGTCGCGCTTTCTGGCGTAACCTTTCAAACTGTATCAATGGCGGCGTTCGTGCCGTCAGAGATTTATCCCCTGGCAGGGGAAGCAAATAGTAACGACCTGTAAGAGGCTTCTTTTAAAATAGCTACTAGAATTTGAATTTCAGATCCGCCTGAAATTTTTCGTGGTCCCTTTGTGTTCCCCGCTCTTCTTGAGTATCAAAGTAGGCGAATCTTAGTTTTACGCCTTTGGCTAAACCAAAACTGCCTTCGGCTTTAAAACCTCTGGCATTGCTTCTGCCGTCATGAAAATCCGAATCGGAAATCACATCAAAAACCGCTTCAGTCTGAACGACCCTGTAAATTATTTTCATGTCGTAGTCACCAAATTTTTTTCCCGAGCTTCCATATTTGGCTCCTAATTGCCAAGCCGTATCCAAGTCTGGGTTACCGCTGGCCAGATCACCGGTGTTTTGGGAATATTCTCCAAACAGTTTGAGTTTTTGTCCTGCAATTTTTTCAGACCACTCCACCATTAGATCGAGTATTTTGACTTCGGATGTATTAGAAAGCAGGGTTGAGGAACCGGAAAACGTCGTAGAAATGTCTTCCGTGTTCTGGACATCATAATATGCCAACGCAACTTTGAATTTTCCTAAACCTGTTTTCTGAGTGATGATGCCCTGATAACCGAGAATAATGATATCTTCACCCGGATCGAACTCATCATATATAAACTGACCGAAGTTGGCATCCAATGTCGTATCCCCAATTTTTCTGGAGAACTGTTGGCCGATCCCTTCCACTGTGACATCGTTGTCCCAGATGATTTCAGAAGCCATGAAAGGAGGTTTAAACTTTCCCCCCTGCAATACTGTTTTCCAACCGGCAACTGTTGGTTGATATCGGAAAAATGCCATGTCCAGATCAAACGCTTTATGAGTGAAACCTCCATCCAGGGTTACATTACCTGAATCCCTGGCGGTCAATCCACCTGTTGCCATGCGAAAACCGATATCCAAATCTTCGAGCATATGGATTGTTGCCCCCAGGCGAAAGCGGAGGCGGCCACGGTCCCGCTCATCAACAACGCCGGGTGTTTCTGTGCTCTCAGATTGAAAACGAATTCGCAAATCGCCTTTCCAGGAAAATCTTTCGAGAATATCCAGAACCGCGATTTTAGACTCATATTTCTCTTCCAGAGTCCGCAGTCTTTTTTCGTAATCGTTGCCATAAGCAATGGCCCCAGTAGTAAACCAAAAAACCATCAGGATCATAAAAGCCTGGCCTGCAGTAGTTCTCGACATTAATTATTCTCTAAAAAGTTGATGACTGTCATATCAGATTCTAATCGCACTATTCAAATTTTGTCAATTTCATGGACCATTTTCATGGCTTTAATGTGGGCAAAAACCGGTTGCCCCGGTTTGAGATTTAAATTGGAAAGAGATTTTCTCGTTATCGTTGACAAAATCGGCCGGCCGGCATCCAACTCAATATCTACCGAATATCCCTTGGGCTCCAGAGTACCAATTTTTGCAACCTTTGCCCGCAAAATATTCAATACGCTGGTGGTTCCTTCAGGAGGGGCGGTCGAAAGACTGACATCTTTGGAATGGATGTGAACTCGTAGCCTTTGTCCCACAGAAATATTTTGTTGGGGAACGTTGAGAGTCTGTCCCATAAAGTCCAACCGGGTGAGCCCGAATTCTTCATCGTGCCCCGAGACCACTGCTTCAAGCACCGCTCCCAATTGTTCATCTCCTACCGCATCCCTCAATCGGACATCCGAGAAAACCTCTTCCACGGGCCCGCAATTTACCACTTTTCCTGAATTCAATATCACCATAGTGTCTACAAGTTGAAGCACTTCATTCATCGAGTGTGTAACATAGATGATAGGCGTCTTAAACTCATCTTCAATTTTTTTGATGAAAGGGATGATCTCGGCTTTACGTTGAATATCCAACGAGGCTAAAGGCTCATCCATGAGTAATAGTTTTGGGCTGGTGAGCAAGGCGCGGCCAATCGCTACCCTCTGCCTTTCGCCTCCTGACAGTTTATCCGGATATCGTTTTAACAAAGGTGCCAACCCCAGTACTTGCACCACTTCATCCAAGTGAAGATTTCGGTCAGCGGGTTGAGTTCGTTGATACCCATAAAGCAGGTTTGCCTGAATATTCAAATGCGGAAATAATCTTGATTCCTGAAACACCATCCCCACTTTTCTTTTATCGATGGGAATGAAAGTTTCTTCATCCTGCCAAACCTGATCGGCCAATTTCAGGTATCCGGTTGGAGCCCTTTCCAGTCCCGATAGACAGCGCAATAAAGTGGTTTTACCGGAACCAGAAGGGCCAAACACAACCGTGACCCCTTTGGCCGGCAAGTTTAAATCTATATCCAGATTAAATTCTGGGTAATCTATTTTTAATTTTGCGGATAATAAATCTGTCATGTTACCTGTACCGGCAGTCGCCGATTGACGGTATAAACCATCAACAGAACCAGAAACGAAAATATTAAAAGACCCGCAGAAAGAATATGTGCCTGAGCATACTCAAGGACTTCAACCCGATCATATATTTCTATGGAAATTACTTTGGTCTTTCCGGGAATATTTCCACCCACCATCAATACCACCCCAAATTCTCCAAGGGTGTGGGCAAACCCTAAAACAATTGCGGTCAAATAACCCCGGCGGGCCAGAGGGCTTATCACCGTAAAAAATGCGTCCAGACGGGAAGCACCCAACGACTGTGCGGTTTCCATGGGAATTTTTCCAACAGATTCAAAAGCACTGTGAAGAGGTTGCACCACAAATGGCATGGAATAAAGGATAGAAGCAAAAACCAACCCCGCAAACGAAAAAGAGAGCGGAGAACCTGTTATGGCCTGGACAGGGCCGCCCACCCAACCATGCGGTCCCAACAGGATCAATAAATAAAAACCCAAAACTGTAGGCGGGAGCACCAAAGGCAATGCCACCACTGCTTCTACCACAACACGAATACGGGAACGAGTGTGCGCCAACCACCACGCCACCGGAGTAGCGAATACCAAAAGAATTGCCACCGTTATCCCTGCCAATTGCAGTGAGATCCAAACGGGTTCCAGATCAATCAGGGGTAAGTCCATTTCATTCATCCTCTAAAAAGCGATAGCCATAAGACTTAATAATTTTTATTGAAGCGGGGCCCTTTAAATATTTCAAAAACTGGTTTGCAGCAATATTGTTGAGCCCAGTCTTTAATAAAATGGCCTGCTGAGAAATGGGCTTGTGTAGACTGGAGGGCACCTCCCACTGACTTCCCTTCAGGCTAAAGCGTGGGTCTTGCATTTGGGACTTAGCTATGAATCCCATTTCGGCGTTTCCCGTAGCAACAAATTGCAAGGTTTGGGCGATGCTTTCTCCCCGTACCAATTGAGGTTCCAGTTTTTCCCATAAGTCCAGCTGCTGCAGGGTCTCGTGTGCGGCCCTGCCATAAGGAGCTGTTTTAGGATTGGCAATAGCAAGTTTTCTCATCGTTGCTGACAAAGATTCTACTCCGATAATTTTTTTTGGATCAAGACTCCATAACACCAGAGACCCTTCGGCATAAGTGAACCTTGTTCCGGCGACACCCACTCCCCCCTGCTCCAGTAGGGTCGGCCTTCTTGCATCCGCCGCCAGCAAAACATCAAAGGGAGCACCATTCCGGGCCTGAGCATACAGCTTACCGGTCGACCCTGATATCAGGACCAACGTGTTTCCTGTATCCTGCTTGTAACTTGCGGCAATTTCCTTGAGTGGATTCAAAAAATTAGATGCGACCGCAACATGAACCTCTTCCGACCAGCCCAGCGCAGGCCCACCAAGAAGAAAAACCAGCATCCCTGCGCCTAACCACTTAGTATTTCTCATTACCTATTCCAATATGTTTTTAAATATATAACGGAGCTATCGTTATATATCATTAGACATAACGAATGTCAACCCAATCGCATCATTGAAACTTTTTCACTTTTTTTATATCAGGGCTTAAGTTTTAAGGTTTTTTGCCGATAGCACCACTACGGATAACTGTATCCACTAACGGCGAGAAACATGGAAGTTCAAATAATTCAGGCACGTACAGAAGTGCGGTTTGTCGGAACCTCGGGTAATTGTGAAGATTGTGATGAGGTTCAGCAGAAAGAAGACGCGCTCAATAAAGATATCGAGGGAGATCAGGTAAACCTGTCTCAGGCTTCCCTCTTGCTTGCCAAAGATCAAACTAATCCCGATAAATTGGCAAAAGGAGAGAAAGACCAAGAAAGCGCGACCGGCTCATCTAGCCAATCAGGCCCTAAAGTCGAGGCAGAATTATCAGAAGAAGAACGCCAAATTTTAAAGGAACTCAAGGCGCGAGACGCTGAAGTACGCGCTCATGAGCAGGCTCATCTCAGTGCCGCAGGACCTTATGCTAATGGCGCACCAAAATTCGAGTATCAAACCGGACCCGATGGCAAGCAATATGCGGTGGGTGGAGAAGTTTCTATCGACACATCACCGGTTCCGGGAAACCCCGAAGCAACGGCTCGCAAAGCCCGAACTATAAAGCGGGCGGCCTTGGCCCCGCGCGACCCATCCTCGCAAGATGTAAAAGTAGCCGCTCAGGCAGCCCAGTTAGAAGCCCAGGCGAGACTGGAAGCTAAAGCTGAAAAAGCTGAAGAAAAAGAGGACGCCTCTGAGACTGAAAACTCGTCCCCTTCCATAGAAGAGAATCAAGAGTCCTCCCCCAATTTAGAAGGCAACAAAGATTCGGATTCTTCTGATCCATTTGCGCGACGGGTGGCGAACCGATTCAGTCCATCTGGCAGTACCTCCGGAAATTTGCTCAACGTTATTTCCTGAAAAAAATAGAACCCACCCCAGCCAAAAATTTCGTGGTACAACTAACCAGGCTAAGTTAAACCCGATTCATTTCCAAGAACAGTGCAAAAATAAAATGAACACGCAAAACTTCAAATTCATTTTATCCTTCGTATTTTTGACATTTTTTTTAATTCTTTCTTCCGGAGTTTCAGGGTGGTTTGATGGTCTTCCCTGGAGCAACACGGTGGAAACGCTCACCCTCATCATTTTTATCCCCTGTCTTTTCATCATAGGGCGGCACTTTCTGTCAACCAAGTCCAGCGTAATCTTCCTTGCAACATTGCTAATTTTGAAACTAACTCTCCATTTGGGAGCACCATTAAGCGGATGGAAGGTGAGAGTTGCTCCAAATTTAAAGGGATTGGAAAATGGCGAACTCATCAAAACTTATTTCACCATTTGGGAAAATGACGTCTCGGCAATATTAAAAAAGGAGTGGGACGATAAAAAAGAATTTCCGATCGACTGGTTTATACCTTTGAGTGAGGAAAGTTCAACAACACCAACGAATATTGTTGCCGGTACCCTGGAGGAAAAGCTTGAAAAACTTTCGCTTTGGATGAATGTCGAAGGAGTTGTTCGCCTTCCTCAAGGAACACAACTTATCGTATTGGTGCAAGGCACAAAATTTGAGGAGCTAAATGCAGTCTCATTGGATGGGGAGAAGTTTTCTATTCCAATTGTACACCAATTAGCAGAAGTCAAAGAACTGGACAAGCCTCCTTCTCCAGCAAGGTCCCGGGCAATTTCAGGAAAATTTAAGTACCTCGGTAACAACTGGGCTTTCCATCCATTCTTGGTTGATCGGGATGGAAATATCAAATCGATATTTGAAAATGGCATTTCCTGGCAGGATGGTTCGGCCCTCGATCTGAACGATGGGGAGTTAGAAACTTACCTGTTCCTGGGAAAGTTGATCAATTACGGATTTTTAGTATTTCTATTAATCTGGTTTATCTGGTCTATACAACATTTATGGATTCAGAAAATTCTATCAACGCCTATAGTTATCTGCAGTCTACTGGGAGCTGTTCTACCTTGGTTTATGGCTTATTTTGCTTCGCTATTGTCTTTATTTCGGCTGCCTTATCCTCTGAATCCCCAATACCTGGCAATCAGCATCTTTTTAGCAGGAGTTGGCATACTTGGTTTTTCTTATTGGCGACCTGAATTTTCTTTAGACAAAGAAAATAATTTGCATAAGAAAGTTTTTCTACTCTTTGCACCCGCCTTACTTTCTTATTTTACTTTTAGGTGGTGGCCTGACTTAGAACACATTTCCCTTTGGACCTTGAGAGACGATTGGACAACCTACCAAAATTTTTCCCGGGCAATCGTTATTGAAGGGCAATGGTTACAGGCAGGAGAACCTGTCTTACACACCCCTTCTCAATATAGATATATCGTAGCATTTTTTCATTGGCTGTTTGGTCCCTCTGCATTCTCGCAACGTTTTTCAGATATATGGTTTACGGTAGGAACCTCTATCATATTGGTCCATATGGCAATCAGGTTTGGTCTTTCTACCTTTATGGCTTTCTTGACGTCCTTACTATTTCTTTGTGTTGCTATTGGAGATCTAAACCATATTGGTGATGGATTAGCTGAATATGCTGCCATGTTTTTTGCAATGTTCGCGGGCTTTATACTTTTCAAATGGCCAACAAATTATATTCGGGTTTTAATTGCTGGAAGTTTCGCAACCATTGGATTTTGGCTTCATCTGGACCGCATCGGAGTTGCAGGCGGAATGGCCTGTTTTTTAATAAACTCTAAAGAAGGAACCGTAGCGTTCGTATGGAAAAACTTTTTGCATGCAGTTCGAAGCAACTGGAAATTTTTTGCTGTCTATTTGACGACTTTAGGACTGGGATTACTTGCCATTATTTTGAGAAATGGGTTTGTGGGTGGACATTTTGGATTCGTTTCTCCAGGTCACCCAAACTTTTCAGGAGACTTGTTATGGAGCAATTGGTATTTACTTCTTACTGGTGAACCCTGGCCCAATTTCCCCATCAATACTATGCTTTTAACATTGGTTCTATTGCCTGGAACTCTTCTCGGATTGATAGCGTTAATATGGCGCCCAAGACCATTGGCGAGGTTTCCTTTGAGCATCAGCATAATCCTGCTAGGGCTTCTATCGCCTTATTTATTTCTCCATATTTGGGGTTATCCTCCCCGCTACAGCACGCAACTTTTGCCTTTGGCGGCCCTATCTTTAGGAATTATCTTTGGTAATTTTAGTAGTTCGGTGGGGACAAAAAAAAGGGCCTGAAGCGCAATGCGCCTCAAACCCATGCTACGAGTGGCGGGGTCGACGAGACTCGAACTCGCGACCTCCGGCGTGACAGGCCGGCGTTCTAACCAACTGAACTACGACCCCGCGGTCGTTTTATTATGGTAGGCGGAACAGGGCTCGAACCTGTGACCCCCGGCTTGTAAGGCCGGTGCTCTCCCAGCTGAGCTACCCGCCCTCAATTCAAATTCAAGAAGGGATTCTTCTCTCCATTAAGGAGGAAGGGAGTATATAAACGGGCACCACCCCTGTCAAGCGATTTTGTTTGCCGACTTTTCGTAAGCAAAATAGTGAACAGATTGATTTTAAAAAGATTGACACCTATCCCCCCTCACTATAAGATGCATTTAAAGGCTGAAAACAGGGTTTTTGGCCTCTTTTCAAACGTTTCTGTTTCCCGGAATATCCCCGATTGTTTCACCATGATAGAAAAGATCATGGCTTCTCTCGAGAGCCTACCGACGGAAGACCTTCTCAATATCCGAAAAAACCTTGATGAATTGATCAAAGCAAAATATGACAGCGATCTCGGAAAAAGAAAAGGTAAACGAGCCAAGGTCAAAATTTCTGGGAACGTGGAAATTGAACGGGAAAAAGAATTCTTTTTCAAATATCACAAAATCATCATTCAGGAAATGTCGGTCAACGGTTTAGTTTTTTCTATAAAAGGAACTATCATTGATGGAGATATTTTATGTGTCTCTTTTAGAGTACCCTCGACCGGCGAGAAAAAAATTATAGATTGTCAGGCTGTGCGGGTGCAGGAAACAAAACCCGGAACAATCCCCGAGTACGAAGTCGCCGCTATTGCGGTTGGCAAAGATGCGGTAAAAGATTATAAAGATATGCTGAGAAAAAGAGGCCAGTAGATAGAGCCTAAAATACAAAAATTATGACTCCCCCCAACATCATACTGGGACATCTCATTGAGCTGATCGGGAACGTTGCAGATGCGCACACAGTCGCCCTGTTCATAATGGAGCCCAATGGAAAACACCTGGTCATGCGCGAACACTTTACCCTTAGCCAAAGTTTGGATAGAGGGGCAAAAATTCCCATTGGCAAAGGTCCTATTGGCTTGGTCGCACAAACACGCAAGTCTCAGTTGATCGAAAACTTTGACCAAAACACACGCTTTCTCGGTATTTACAAGAAAAATGAAGAACTAAAAAATTTTATTGCCCTTCCAGTAATTTATGGTGAAAAGGTTGCAGTCCTGGCAATAGATACCAAGGAGCGGTATCAATTCTCCATCAAACTGCAAAAAATTCTGGCTGAATTCACTCAACAGATTGCATGGATTCTTCAACCCGAGAATTCCGACATTTCTAACAAACTAATTCCAGGCCCATTTTTACAGGAGATCAGTTCTTATTGCCGGTTTCTCGCCGAATCTCCTGACCGGTCATCCGTTGCGGACCGATTGACGCAGATACCTTCGTCCCTGATTCCCTGCACCGCTATCGCCACAATCTGGTTCGAAGACAACCAGCAAGAAGGAAGAATCATTGGGCACCGTGGATTTGCTCATGACCTTTCTGAAATCAAAGTGCTTTTTGGCAAGGGGCTGGTAGGTTCCTGTGCAAAAAACAGATCGGCTCTCCTTATGCAAATTCATGAAGGCCGGAAAACAGTACTATTTTCTGAGGAAGAAAAATCAGAAGACTTGCAATCCGTTGCGACCCTACCCATTCAACTCAACGACACACTATACGGAGTTCTTTTGATCGGTTCGTCAGAACCCAATGGGGTGACTCATGCGGATCTGGACAAATTGGCACTTGTCGTTTCTGCCGCCGCCTCTGCTCTGTTCTGCACGGATACTAAAGACCGTTGGATTTATGACAAAAACCTGGATCCTGTTACCGGGGTTCCAAATCACCGGTTTTTGACGGAGTACCACCTTGCCGTGTCAGAAGAAGTTTTTCAGCCAGACCGAACCGTATTTTTTCTTACCTTCCACATCACTAACCTGACAGAACTTTATGAAATACACGGTGTAGACCGAGGTGATTCATACCTTAAGCAAGTAATGGCCCTGTTTTCGAAAATGATCCCATCTCCCAAATTTGTTTTCCGTTTATCAGAAAACTGTTTTCTGATCATGCTTATGGATCGAAACGAAAAAGATGTGGATCACCTTAAATCAAAACTGAAACACTTATTTGAACACAATCCTCTGAATATCAATGGTTCTCCTATTGAAGCTCAAACTCAATGGGGACTTTCTTCCTACCCACAGGAAGGGAGAGAACTATTCAGCCTCATAAACCTTTCACGCAAAAGTCTGACCCAGAAAGCGATGGCATGATAAGAAAATTTTTCAACAATATATTCAGTTTGTTTTCTACTGATCTCGCTATGGATTTGGGAACAGCAAACACTCTGGTTTACATTACGGAAAAAGGCATCGTATTGAACGAGCCCTCCGTAGTAGCGGTAAATGTAGATGACAACACAGTTGAAGCGGTTGGAATAGAAGCAAAAAAAATGTTCGGCCGCACCCATTCAAGGGTCAATACCATTCGGCCTATGAAAGACGGTGTCATCGCAGACTTTGACGTGACCAACCGGATGATTCAGTATTTTATTAAGAAAGTACTGAGCCAATATCGATTCTTCAAACCACGTATGGTTGTCGGCGTACCAACATGCATTACCCAGGTGGAAAAGAAGGCTTTGATTGACGCTTCCATAATGGCAGGAATCCGGGAAGTTCATTTGGTGGAGGAACCCATGGCCGCCGCCATCGGTGTAGGCATTCCTGTTCATCGACCTGAAGGAAATATGGTCATCGACATTGGCGGGGGAACTACAGATGTCGCGGTCATTTCCCTGTCCGCCATTGCTTATGGGGAATCTGTACGCGTTGCAGGAGATGAAATCGATGAGTCTATTGTCCGCTTTATGCGTCTTCAGCATCATCTGAATATCGGAGTGTTCGAAGGCGAACGCGCTAAAAAGGAGATCGGCAGTGCCTTTCCCCAACCTGGCACTCTGACCACCGAAGTAAAAGGCTTGAATGTTAAAACTGGCGTCCCAATGTCTATCAATATTGGCGATGAAGAAATACGTGAAGCTCTGAAAGAGCCTCTTACTACTATCATTGCGGTCATTATGCGTGCTCTGGAGAAAATCCCCCCGGAACTTTCCGCCGATATTCACTCTAACGGAATATACCTTACTGGAGGCGGTGCCCTCATACGTGGGCTAGATAAAATGATAGAAGAAAAAACCACTCTGAAAGTCTTTATTCCTGAAGACCCTCTTCTTAGCATCGTCAAGGGAGCGGGTGCGGTTCTCGATGATTTCCCCAATATGAAAAAAGTCTGTATCAACTGATCAGGTTGAGGTAGAATTTTTCACTACACTTCCCCAAATATTTTATTGGTTTGTTATGAATTCATCCGTAACCTCGGCTTGCCAGGAATGTGGAAACCCTGTAAGTACCCTGCCAACCATAATTGAATATAGGGGGGAAGAAATTTACCTGTTTGACCCAATAGTTTGTGAGCCCTGTCTGCATCGATTGTGCCAACGCCACTCAACGGATTGCGCCAATTGTGGAGGTTGCATCCCGCCATTTTCACAGGTGGGAGTGTTAAAAGGAGAGGCTGGGCAAAGGCAGGTTGTCCACATGACCACTGCCTGTACAACTGTTGGGAGTGCATTTTATGGATACTGGGGTAAAGGCGAGTTGAGAGATTTCGTGCAAATTGAAGCCTGCTCCTAACCGGCCAGCGGCAGCTAGCCGTGGAGAAAATGATTGCGAATGGGGTATTGAGTCCGGTATGATCCAAAAAACTTAAATTCCCCGGATATCAGCTATGCTAAAAGTTCATTTCGAAAAAGAAAACCGTACCATTCAGGTCGAGCCGGGAGAAAACCTCCGGCAAGCGGCAATCCGCAATAAATTCAGTGTTTACGCTAATATTCATAAAATTCTGAATTGTCGCGGCCGAGGTCTTTGCACCGCCTGCACTGTCCAGGTTATTGCTGGAAAGGTGGAACCCCGAAATGAGACTGAAACGGAAAAACTAGCCAAAAAGCCCGCAGACTTTCGCCTGGCCTGCCAAGTTACCGTCAACGATGATCTGGTTGTTAAAACCCACCCTTGAAGCAATAGCCAAAACCATTTGACATCACCTCCCAAACATCACAAAATAATACATGTCCCCACTTGCACAAGAACAATTGGACGAAATTTGTCGTCATGCAGTGGAGGAGTATCCTTTTGAATGTTGTGGAATTGTTGTAGGCAAGCCCGACCATAATAATGAAAATATTGTCTACCGGTGCACGAACATTCAAAACAAGCTTCATGAAAAAGATCCCGTAAATTATGTTCGGGATGCCCGCACTGCATACAATGTAAGTGCGTTGGAACTTCAGAAGCTTTTAAGCGCGGCGAGCTCGAAGGGTTTGATCTTCAAAGTTTTGTATCATTCTCATCCCGAGCATGACGCCTATTTTTCGGAAGAAGACACCAGAATGGCACTGTTTGATGGAGAAACTCCCATCTATCCAGATACCAGCTATCTGGTGGTTTCAGTTTATGATAAAAAAATCCGGGACCAGGCCCTGTTTAGCTGGAATCCGGAAACAAAAACTTTCGAGCGGACTCTGGATTAAATTTAGAGCACGTTATCGCAACATATTGTATCGAGGGAGAATTTTTTATGGCTCTGCTCATTAATGAGGATTGTGTAAACTGCGGTGTATGCGAACCTGAATGCCCCAACGAAGCGATTTCAGAAGGGGATGACATTTTTGTTATTGAATGGGAACGTTGTACAGAATGTGTAGGATGGTATGAAGAAGCTCAATGTGTAGAAGTTTGTCCTGTTGACTGCATACCCAAGGACCCCGAGCATGTTGAAACAAAAGAACAGCTTCTTGAAAAAAAAGAATTGCTGGTGAACGGAGGATAGCCTCGGTTAAATGACCGGTGGTTGTGGTATTACCTCGCACCTCGAACAGATAAAGAAGAACAGAGGTTTTCCTGAGTAAAAGAAAGTAGAGGGTTCCGTGAGAGAAGAAGTCGAAGAAGTGTTGGAAAGTGTGCGACCCATGCTCATTCAGGATGGAGGGAATGTTGAACTGGTGGATATCGACGATGGAGTCGTAAAAGTCAGACTCGTTGGAGCTTGCGTTTCCTGCTCCAGTTCTACCATGACCCTGAAGATGGGCATTGAAAAAGCCCTGAAAAAAGCCATACCGATGGTTCGGTGCGTTGAAGCGGTAGAATAATTTTTTTCTTTTCCCAGTTGGTCTGAACGCCCCTTGACGGAACATCCATCAAAGGGGCCAGTTTTTTTCTGGAACTTTAGTCCCCGACACTTTTCCATCCCTGATACAGACAAACCTTTATGATTTTCGCAAAAAAAACCACATTATTTTTCTATCTGGCGTCTGCATTTATCCTGCTTTTGTTTTTTTCGACCCTTGCACAAGCTGAGAAGCTAACACCAGCACCAGAGTTTACCCTTAAGTCACTTACTGGAGAGAAAGTCAGCCTCAGCCAGCATAGAGGAAATTATGTGCTGATAAATTTCTGGGCTACCTGGTGCGGCCCCTGCAAAATGGAAATGCCTTCACTGGAAACCTTGTATCAACGATTTAAACTCAAAAACTTTTCCCTGCTCGCAATATCCAATGATATGTTTGGAGCGAAGATTGCAGAACCTTTCATCAAAGCAAATAACCTTTCTTTCCCCGTCCTTCTTGATCAGCAATTGCAGGCCAGTAACAAATTTGGGGTAGTCAGCCTTCCTACAACGTTCATGATTGATCCCGAGGGAAATATCATCGGGGAACTTAGAGGCGCAGAAGATTGGGCTACGCCGGACAACCTGTTGTACTTTGAAAACCTTTTGGGAAAATGAGCGCGTTATCCATGAAAGACTCCCTGCCTATACTTGGCAAAATTTCAATTCCTTCGAAGAGCGATTTTCTATTTTTCCACTTTGGAAAAAGGTCTACCATCGCCCTCTTGCTTTTAAGCATATTTTTCCTATTGCCTCATGATGGGTGGTCACAACAAGAACACGATTATTCCCTTGAAGGGGATATGGTCTATATTCCCCCGGGTCCTTTTGTATTCGGCACAAATAAAAAAGATGAAGCCGCCGAAGCACTATCCATGGGTATCCCGAAACCCTGGTATGCTGATGAAACTCCTCAGCAGAAAATTTTTCTCAAAGAATTCTATATTGACCGGAATGAAGTTACCCATAAGCGGTATAAAAAATATGTCGATGCCCTGGATGCCGTACCACCCCCAAACTGGCAAGACTCAGATTTTCCGGAAGGCAAGGATAATGATCCGGTAACCCACGTCAATTGGTATGATGCGACAAACTTCTGTCAATGGGCGAAAAAGAAATTGCCTACAGAAAAACTATGGGAGCGTGCGGCAAGAGGCAAAGAAGGCAAGGAATATCCCTGGGGAAACACATTCCACGAAGGATGGGCAAACCTTTCGGATCGATCCGGCAGTAAAAACCAACCCAAGGCAGTCGGTTCTTTCCCAAAAAGCTCCAGCCCGGAGGGCGTTAATGACCTGGTTGGTAATGTTTGGGAATGGATGGATAACGATTATCAGCCTTACAAGGGGAGCACCTATCAAAGTGAGTATTACCAGGCCGAATTAAAAATTCTTCGGGGCCATTCCTCCAGTGATATCGGACATTTTCCCGGCGCTCTGTACAACCAGGCCATTAAAATGTTTGCACGCAGTGGCTACCGGCAGTTCTCTAGTGCCGATGAACCCGCACCAGATGTAGGGTTCAGGTGCGCAAGCTCAACTCAACCGATATTCATGAAAACGGGAACTTCTTCTTTCCCTAAAGTGTTGAAAGACTCGGCTTCTTCTACAATTTCCAAGCCCTCGCTTTCATCTTCGTCAGGGGCATCAACGATCTCAAAACCCGCTGATACCCCCTTCATAAATCCTTTTCAGCCTAAGCCGAACCTTCCCGAAGCAGGAATCGTGGCCCTGACTCTGTTGGCATTCATTGCGGGAGTATTCAGTTTCTTATCTCCCTGCACATTACCTATTCTTCCAGCTTATTTCGCAGTGACCGCACAATCTGACCGGGCGCGAATGGGCCGCATGTCACTGGCTTTCTTTTTCGGGTTGGCAACATTGTTTGTGGCGATGGGGGCTTCCGCCAGTGTTTTAGGTCAAATTCTCAGGGACTATATGTTCCAGATCACCCAAGTCGGGGGTGGTATTGTAGGAATATTTGGTGTCATGACCTTATTCGGAAAAGGTTTTTCCGGGGCTACCTTTAAAGGCCGACCGGCTTCCACCTTCATAGGGTTTTTTCTGTTTGGAGCAACCTTCGCATTAGGCTGGACCCCCTGTGTCGGACCTATCCTTTCAAGTATTCTCATGCTGGCAGCCTCAGAAAAAACTGTATCGCAGGGAATGATCCTGTTGTTCTTCTATGCGGTAGGACTTGGGCTTCCGCTCATCATTGTTGCCACTCTATGCAGTAACCTGCCAAAGGACGGTTTATTCTGGACCCTTCTCCGAGGAAAAGGATGGGATCTCACTGTAGGAGGAAAAACTTTTTTTCTTCATACCACCAATCTTTTCAGCGGAATTTTATTGATCGCCCTGGGCATCGTATTGGCTACGGGTTATATGACTTATATCAATAGCCTCATCCCCATAGAAGTTCAGCTCTGGTTCAGCAAATTTGAGGAATCCGTTTTACATTGGTTCATGTAGCGGGACAGGCCCCGCAGCCTAATTGTCTACTCCTTTTACCGCAAAACTATTCCCCTCAAGCTTCTGGATTAGAGAAACATTATTTGCTAGAATATCCGTTGAAGTAAGGTTATTTCACTCGGAGCAATCATGAACCTGATATTCAAAATTTTATTGGTGTTGTTGATGGCCCTCCCAGCCTGTTCGGGAGTGGATTCGGTTACAAAAAAACGATGGAGCAATTCTGAAAACACCATCTCTATTGTGGATATGACCTCAAGAGATTTCCGCCTTATGGACGCAGGCTCCAAAATGCAAGGGGCTATAGAAGATCAACTCCAGTTCACGGGTTATGTTTTATCCGGAAAAAATGCCCGCTATCACTTGAAATATAAAGTTATAGAATTTGAGGAAGGGAGTCGAATGGCCCGAATCGCGACCATGGGCTTTGCAGATTCCGCAAAAGGGGAACTTCGAGTAAAAGCTGCACTTTATGACAATGGAAGTATGGTAGGTGCCTGGGAAGTAAACTCCTGGATAGCAGGTGGAATTGCTGGCGGCTCCGAGGATGACCTTTTTGATTCCGCCGCTTCCGAAATCGCACAGCACCTAAGAGGGGATTTCTAAATCCTCGCAATCCCCCCCTTCTTGAGCACAAAAATTTCTCGAATTAAAAATATTTTTTAGCTTATTTTTCACACGTTTTTTGCGCAACGAAAACCCATGAAGTTCAATTTCGTTTCTGGGTCCATCCAGTTACGGAACCAAGTTGGAGAAAATTGAATAGTGAGATGGGTCTGCAATAACCCACCGCGAATGACTTTAAAGTTTTCTCCTTCCCCCCGTCCCACTAGTTGGTAGTCATCCACCATCCATTCCCAGACATTATGCCCCATGCCATAAACTCCATAGGGACTGATCCACTCTGGTCTTTTATCCACCGGTTCCGGCATGAAACCTGAGAAACCGTTATTAGGGTGATCAATATAAATTTTCCAGGACCACTTGCGCCCATCAGTGCCTCTTGCCGCTTTCTCCCATTCGATTTCTGTAGGCAAACGCTTACCTTGATTCTGGCAAAAGGACTCGGCCTCGTTAAACGTTACAAACGCCATCGGCCAACGAGCTTTTTTCGGATGAAAAGAATGTTCAGGACGAAACTTCTTGTAACCTTCATGGCTCATCTCGTAACGATCGATGAGAAAAGCATTGGACTGTATTGGTTTTCCACCGTAAGTTCCCGACTCCTCCGCATGGCCCATAATAAATTCTCCGGCCGGTATATAGACCATCTCCTCGGGAACAATGAGTCCATCAGGAATAGCTACGGGGATCTGCTTAACACTATAGGAATCGCAGGAAGTCAGGAAAACAAAAAGAAAGAAAATGGAGAAACGGTTCATACCGGAGACCTTTGAAGCGGTGACCATTTATGCAACCCCCCTAATCCCGCGGGAGGGAGCAGGCTCATTAGGCCGAGACAATTTTCTGCTAGCCGATTATAGCTATTTCCAACTACTACCGGGTTTTGCCCGGACGCTGGTCGAAGTAGTGGAATACTTCCCCTCCGTTGATCGGCAGAGGTTTCTTGTTTAAGTCCAGAGGGTGGTCGATACCAGGTTGAATGGTCCCATCGACCGAATAAGGTCCGCTGTTTGACCAGTAATTACGTTTGCGGGAATCGAGGAACTTGATACTTGTAATGTATTTGATATTTTTATACCCATACTTGAACGGAGCAATCACTCTCAGAGGGAACCCATGATCGCGGCTCAACGGCTGGCCATTCATACGCAAAACAAAAAGGACGCGCGGACGAAGTAATTCTTCTAATGCAAAACTTTCGTAATAGGAATCGGCAGACTGGATATAAACAAACTTTGCCGATGGGTCGGGTTGAACCTTTTTTACCAATTCCTCAAAGCGAAATCCCTCCCACTCTGCTTTGGCAGACCAGCACTCAACGCACTTGAGCCGCGAAACTTGGGAATGCATTTTCAAACCAAACAAATCCTCATAACCAAGACCAATAGGATTTTTAACCATTCCTCCTACCGCCAGCCCCCAACTTTGAGTATCTACACCGAGAAACGGATTAGCACTGCGGATATGAAAGTCGGGATTATCTCGATTCTGAATGTATTGCTTGGGAATACCTTTGTCGTTGCGGAAATCTTCAGCTCCACTGGCTTTTTTCGGCGCCAGCGCAGATAGAGAGGTAAGGGATAATATTTTCAGGAAGTTCCTGCGATCCAATTTTAAAGGGGGTAAGCCCATAGCTTCCTTCTAATCAGCGCAGACCCAAAACGTCTTGCATATCATAGACACCATTGGGTTGGCCTAAAATCCATTGAGCGGCACGAATGGAACCTCGAGCGAAGGTCTCTCTGCTTTGCGCACGGTGAAATACTTCAAAATTTTCTCCCATGCCGCCGAACAAAACCCGGTGCTCGCCAATTATGTCTCCCGCCCGTAAAGTATGAATACCAATTTCTTTCGGAGTGCGCACGGCAATTCCTTTTCTACCATATACGCCGACCTCTTCAAGATTTCTTCCTAATGAATCAGCAACAATTTCTGAAATACGTACAGCAGTACCGCTGGGAGCATCCTTTTTAAATTTATGATGCGCCTCGACAATTTCCACATCATACGCATCCCCCAATACCCGTGCCGCATCAGCAACCAACTTGAACAATACATTCACCCCAATACTCATATTGGGAGCGACCACACAGGGAATTTTTTTTCCGATTTGTTCAATCTCCTGGCGTTGTTCGGGAGAAAATCCAGTTGTGCCGACTACGACCGCTTTACCTTTTTCTGCAGAGATATTTAAAGTTTGCAGGCTCGATTCAGGAGTGGTGAAATCGATCACGACATCACAGTTCTCCAGGGCTTTACCCAGATCATCCAAAACTGCTATGCCTTTTGTTCCCGTACCGGTAACATCGCCTACGTCTTGCCCCAGGTTTGGACTTCCGGCCTGTTCAGTACCTCCACCCAGTTGCACGCCCTCAGTGTCTTCAATGCATCCGGCAATGGTCTTCCCCATACGCCCGGCAACGCCTATTACAAGAATCCTGGTCAAATTTATTATCTCCCTGTTTTATGGATGCAGAAAAGTTACACCAAAGCGTAAGTTTCAAGCACAGTCTTCAATTGCGAAAGGTGCTCCTCTGTCGGCGCACACAAGGGTGGGCGGAACTCATTTTCGATCCGACCCATAAGTGCCAGAGCGGCTTTAACGGGAATCGGGTTCGTCTCGATAAACATGATATCGTTCAAATTCAGCAACTCATAATGCAGAGCTTTTGCCTTATCCACATCCCCTGCCCGAGCGGCCTGACATAATTTGGCAAACTTTTTAGGGACAAGATTGGCAGTTACCGAAATTACGCCTTTTCCGCCAATAGCAAGAATCGGCCATGTTAATGCGTCCTCACCAGAGATCACAGAAAAATCCGGTCCGCAGGAGTCAATGATCTCACTAACCTGCACCAGAGAGCCGGAAGCTTCTTTGATACCCACAATATTTCTGATGGCACTCAAACGAGCTACGGTGCCAGGTACCATATTGATGGAAGTTCGGCTGGGGACATTATAAAGAATAATGGGCAGGTCGGTTTCTTTCGCGACCATAGAAAAATGCTGGAACAAACCTTCCTGAGTTGGCTTGTTGTAATAAGGCGTTATCAACAGAGCCCCATCCGCCCCAATTTTTTGAGCACGTTGGGTCAACTCCACCGCCTCCTGGGTTGCGTTGGACCCTGTACCCGCAAGCACAGGAATACGACCTTTACAGGTTTCAACAGCGATGCGAATCACCTCTTCATGCTCGGCATGATTCAAGGTGGCTGATTCACCCGTAGTACCGCAGGGCACAATTCCATTAGTTCCATTTTCTATATGAAACTCTACCAACCCACGCAGGGCCGAGGCATCTACTTTTCCGTTTTTAAACGGAGTCACTATGGCAACAAACGATCCTTCAAACATAATATTATTCTTAAATCAATATAGTTAATATTCGGCCAGGGTTCCTTCAAAAGCAATGCGGGTGAGTCCCTCCAGGTAAACATCCTTAACCGGGCCCCCATTAGAGGGATGAAAATCTACTTTTAAAAATTCTCCTCCACGCGTTTCAACATTAACGGGAGGTTGAACCAGATTTTTATATGACGAAAGCAGAACCGATGCCACAACACCCGTCCCACATGCCAGCGTTTCATCTTCCACTCCACGTTCATAGGTGCGGACTTTTAGCGCCTGATCTCCCACTTTCTGCACAAAGTCCACATTGGTTCCCGCCGGAGCAAACGTTTCATGGAATCGAATGCCGTTACCCACGTCTTTCACATTAACAGCTTCGACATCATCAGAGTAAATGATCGCATGCGGGACACCCGTATTGAGACTATCAATCTGAAAATGTGTTCCATTCAGATCCACATCAATATCCTGCCGTAGGTTTTCTGGAGAAGTGAGCTTAACTTTTACGTTGGCACCATCCACTTTTGCGCCGATGATTCCAGCCAGCGTTTCAAGAGTCAGTTCCTCGGGTGCGATCTTTTTTTCCACCGCATAACGCGCCACGCAGCGCCCCCCATTGCCGCACATATCGGGGATTGAACCATCATCGTTATAAAAATCCCATTTGATGTCCGCTTTGTCTGAATTTTCAACAAAGATCACCCCATCGGCACCGATGGACATTTTTCGGTCGCAAACGCGCCGGACAAAGTCGACTTTCTTGTCATCATCTATAACCGGAACCCGATTATCGATAATGATAAAATCGTTGCCACTGCCACTCATTTTTGTGAACTGAATAGCCATATCCAAACCCATCAATTAAATATAAAGTTCTTTCTAAGATGCCGAAAAGCCCACGAAGGTTCCAAACTCCATTCCATCGAAGATATTCGAAAAATTTTCATCCCAGCAGGTCAAGCGATTCTACCACACCGCCCACTAGCGTGGGCTGCAAATAGTAATAGCTTTATCAGGAAATCTGCCGCCAGCGTCACGCCGGGCTAAATCTTCCAGTTCTTAACGCTACTTAATTTTAAGAGAGCGGGCAAGAAGGTGACGGACGCGATGAGGCAATTTAACACGCCCAAAGTCAGCACAAGTCCCAAACTGAATACACCATAATGGTCGGCCACCATCATGCTGCCGAAGCCCATCATGGTGGTGAGGGAACTGAGCAGGACAGCCTGGCCGGTGCTTTTTCCTAAAACGCTGGCGTTTTTATCTTCTTCCTCTCGGTAGCGGTGAGTGATATGAATTCCGTTTACCACGCCAATCCCTAAAATGAGTGGCAAAATAACCAGGTTCGCCATGTTTAGGTTAAGCCCGATCACATCCATGATACCCACTGTCCAGATGGATCCTGCCAGGACCGGAAGCAAAACGAAAAAAACGGTGCACACATTTCGGAACATGAAAAACAAATAAATAATGATCGCGGTCATGGCGTAGAGTCCCCCTTTGACATAACCTTCTGTCATCAAACGTGTGGATTCAAACATATTCACTGCGGTACCGGTGACCTCAGGGTCTACCGACCGAAGATCGTTTAAATATTTTTTTCGTTCATCCTGATCCCAAATATCCACGCTCGGGAAAACATGAATCACGTATTTTTCTTTGGAAGAAATATAACGCTTTCTTAAACTCTTTGGGATTTCTTCGAGCCGTACTGGCTGTGTTTTAGCGTTGGCCTTTAGTTCGTCTATAAGATTGCGATAGTCGGTGAAAAGAACCTCGGAAAATTTACGCAGTCTTTTTTCTGCCAGACCGGATTCCACATTTTGACTTTGATCGAGAAAATTCCTCAGGCGGTTTCCCGCCACCTGCACCGGGTCAAGCGTTTTTCCGTCTTCTTCCCGACCCTGCAATTTAAACTGAATACGTTTGAGGGTCTTGTTCAATGCTTTCCAGGAGAAATCAACATCCTCCGGCTCTACTTCTAAATCATTTATCAGGGGAGCGAGGTTTTTCTGGATCGTACGCAGGTTTTCCTCCTGGTTTTCCGGAATCACCATCGAGATGCTCTCAACCTTAGCGACAGTTGGAAGGGCCTTGAGTTGAAGTTCTTTTTGCCGAACCTCTTCCAGGGAGTCCGTCAGTATGGCCGCGGACCAGGCAGAGCGCCCGGCACTTTCAAGGATTTTCATCTCATATTGAACCGCCTCGGTACCCTTAGCCTGCAGGTTGAGCAGATTGTAGTCAAAACGCAGATCTTTCAATGATAGAGAAGCAATGAGAACTAGAACCGTACACAGCCCAATTATGAGGTAGTAATGATCAAACAGTTTATCTACCCATCCTTTTTGTTGGGCAGTCACAGATTTAACATAATCCGGCTTTCGCCATTTTTCTTCCAGCGTGACCAGAGCGGGAAGAACCAGAAGCATGGCCACCATACAGAAAAGAATGCCCCATCCAGCAATCCAACCCAATTCAACGATGCCGATGAAATCAGTTAGTACCATGGCACCAAATGCCATGGCAGTCGTGATGGCCCCGGAAAAGTTGCCCTTTCCTGTTCCTTGCAATGTGTTTTGCAGAGCAGGCAAGATTTCGTTGCCCTCCTGCCGTTCCTCCTTATAGCGTCCGAGGATATGGATCCCAAAATCGATGCCCAAACCAATCAGGATAGTGGTGAATACTACGGAAAGAATATTCAGATGGCCAACGGTCAAGGTTGTGAATCCCATCGTCCAGCACAACGCGAGCAGAAGACAGAAGATGGCCAGCAAAGGTTTAACAACTCCCCGGTATGCAATGATGAAAAGTAATGCTACCCCTATTAAAGCGATTTTAGAGGCTGTTTCCACATCAGCCTGGGTGGTCAACATCTCATCACTGGATATCACATCTTCTCCGGTGAGCCCTACCCTTATACCTGGAAACTCTTTCTTCGCTTCGGCTATGAATTGGCGAACCAGATTCACAGCATCTTTGTATCCGGTAAAACTGGTTTTGTCATTATTGGGAACCAATAGAATAAAAAGCAGGTCTTCGTTTTCAGAGACCATGTATCCCTTTTCACGCAGGGAATCAGAACTACCCGTAAATAATGACTGCCAAGGCGAACGATAGCCGGCTTCACCCATTAGGCTACGGGTCATTTCTTCCAATAACCGGATCAATAAGCTGAGGTCTTCGGCATCTTCGCTTCCTTCCTCATCTTCTTCCCCAAGAAAATCAGTCAATAGGGAATCGACCATACCGGAACTGATTTCAGCATTGATGCTGGATAAAAGTGGGTGAAGTCCAGGTGTGCCGTTTACCGATTCCAGAAAACCCTGATGGTCTTCCAGCTTACGACCTAATTTTTTCAATTCATCCTGTTTGAGATAAAGCAGAAACCGCGATCGAAAGTAATCGATATCAATTTTATAAACAACCTGTGAAAAAAGATGGGGCTGGGCTTTCAGTTTTGTTGCAAGCACTTCCGCAAAGCCAGACATATCCGTAGGTTTTTCACCTTCCACCACCACGACCATACCTTCAAGGTCATCAAATTGCTGACGGTAATCTTCATATTGTTTGACATAAGGCAGGCCCTTTGCTACCAAATCGCCACGCCCAGTTTTAAAGGTGAGTTTCTGCGCGGTCACCCACACAGAGAGGAAGGCTAATACCAAAGATACCAAAACGACCAACAGGGAGTGCCGGTAGGCAAAACGTTCAATAACAGAGAAGAATCGGTTGAGGATGCCAGAATCAGGTGGGGATAACATAGGAATTATTCCACCCTCCCTCTAATACCCCGGCATGAAAGCTGAGGAAAAACATCACGGCTACTAGCCTCACGCCTGACGGCTAGAAACGTTTACCCAGGGTAAACATATGGGCGTTGAGTCCGATATTTGGAAATTGTAATCCAGCGTTGGAAACATGAAAAAACCGGTAATTAATGGAGTAGGCGCCTTCCTTCTGGAAAAATTCTAAACCTGTACCGGCATGAAGGAGAAACTGAAACTCGCTACCTAGCTCACGGTCAGCGACATCTTTCCAGTTAGTCATCGAAAACCCTGTCCCCAACATAACGTTCGGTGCCCATCTTCTTTTGGGGCTCAAGAACTTATACTGAACCATTAAAGGTGACCATCCGATCAAGAATTTGTCGTCTCGATCCGAGAAAGCAAGCCCCGCTTCCATATGATAGAACAGAGCTCCTCGATACCAGGACTTGCCAATCATTCCTGTTAAATTGCGTTGCCAGTTCGGGAAAAAATATAAAAACCCCAAGTCAGTACGGTCTCTGCCCGGCGGAAGATCTATCGTCCAACCCCAACCAATTTGGCCGCCAAAATCAGACTCTCCCTTTTTGAATCTCTCCGCAAAGGTCGCAGCTCCGGCAGTGGAAATATTAAACAGTATAAAAACCGCAAGAAAAAGCACTGAACGCAGTATTATTTTCATATCTCTTTGTTTCGAAAAGATTAAAATCTATTAAATGCTACCTTAAAGCGAAGAATTGTAGCATAAAAAAGTACTATTTATGGGTAATTATTTGCATTTGTCTTAATTCGGGTTTGTGTTATAATCGGCGTTTTCTCAAATAAATAAAGGGATTTTCGCTATGATGGGAATAGGTTTTCCAGAATTAATGATCATTTTGGTCATTATCATGATTATCTTCGGGGCTGGGAAGCTTCCGGAAATTGGAAGTGCTTTCGGCAACAGTATTCGAAACTTCAAAAAATCCATGAAGGAAGCTGAAGAAGACACTGAAGCCCTTCCGGAAAATGCAGCCACAGATGAGACAGCAGAAGTGACCGAAGGAGATAGCGGAAATGAACCCGAAACCGCAGAGGACCCTGTCACATCGACGACTGAACCAGAAGAAAAATAAGTCCCTTTTTTCACCCTCCGCTCCTGCACTCCCCGTAAGGACTGTTTTTTTTACAGAGTTAGGCTTCATTTCACGAATCGCTTTGTAATTAATAGCATCCTAAAGTAACTGGAATTAAAGGGGCCATTGCGGGTTCATGCGGATAAAATCCATACCTTTCTCAAGAAGAAAATATAACTGGATTTGACCTTTATATGTCCTTTACCCAGCAAAAAGAAGATAAAGAAATTGAAGAGGCGTTAGTCAGGGATCTTCAAGCAGGTGACCTTGATGCCTATGACAAAATAGCTACCCTCTATCAAAAGAAGATTTATGCCCTCAGTTTCAACCTGATGCGCAACCAAATGGATGCCCAGGATGTGACTCAAGAGGTTCTCCTGACATTGTTCAGGAAGATCAATACCTTTCAGGGCAAGTCGGCGTTTTCAAGCTGGGTATATCGTATTACCTTGAACGCCAGCTACATGAAACTGAGAAGCAAAAAGAAGGAACCTAACGTTTCTATTGATGAATTACTACCTTCCTTCAATGGAGCCGGGTTCCAGCAGGAAAAAATTCAGGACTGGTCAGGAAGTACCGAGTCTTTACTGTTTACCAATGAAACACGAGAGGTCATCAAGAAAGCTGTTGATCTTTTGCCAGAAAAGGAAAAAGTGGTTTTCTTATTGCGAGATGTAGAGTGTCTCTCTACCGAAAAAGTCAGTGAGATATTAGATCTTACCGTTCCTGCGGTAAAGTCGAGACTGCACCGAGCCCGGTTGTTCTTAAGAAAAAAACTTTCTGGTTATTTTGAGGAATATAATTCCCAAAAGGGGGAAGCATGATCTGCTGTAAAGAGTGTATTGACCTGCTATACGATTATTTTGAAGGGTCTCTGGACCAAGACACCACTAAATCTCTTGAGGAACACTTCGAGGATTGCCCCCCTTGCATCGCTTTTTTGAATACTTACAAGTCGACAACCCTCCTGTGCAGGGATACGCTGAATCAAATTGAAATTCCTGATGAAGTGCGCCATACCCTGCAAAGTTTTCTGAAAGAGCATAAAAAGGAACAAGAAAAGAAGTAGTGCATCTCCACAATATCTTTGGCAAACAAACTGAAGATGTCCGGCACACAATGCATTGACAAATCCAGCGGGTTTATCTATATTTTTTATATAGCTTCGTATTCTTAGTTTTACACGTTAAACTTGGTGCGATCGCTTATAACCCTCTTTTGAGGCAAAGAACATGGTTGAAATGAAAGTTGAGGGCCTAACGTTGGATCCACTTACCAACATGCCTATCATTATTTTGAAAGATTCGACCGGTTCTAAGGCTCTGCCCATATGGGTTGGCTATTTTGAAGCAAACGCAATTGCTCTGGAAATAGAAAAAATCTCGACACCCCGCCCCATGACGCACGATTTGCTCAAAAACCTGATTCAAAATATGAAGGCTGAAGTCAACCACATCCTGGTTAATGAATTAAAAGACAATACATTTTATGCCATTATTTCACTGGCATGTGGAGACGTTACTCTTGCTATAGACTCGCGTCCTTCTGATGCTATTGCTCTGGCACTGAGAACCAAGGCTCCAATTTTTGTAGAAGAGAAAGTGATTGAAGCCGCTAAAAGCCTGGACCTCCCCGACCTGGAAAAAACAAATACGACAGATGACAAGCAGTGGAAAGACTGGTTGGATAAAATAAAACCGGACGACTTCGGCAAACTGTGATACGGCAATGATGTCGAGACACCCTGCCCAATTGCACTTCCCAACCCTGACTCTTTTCCCGCTTTTTCCCTTATGAAAAAAAATGCTGAATTCTTTAAGGGAAGACAAGCCAGCCTCATAATCTCGAGGAACCTGTGAAAAACATAAGGTTATTTTGCAAGCAAAAACCCACTGTGGACCAGAAGGTCGTGAGTGACCTGGTACGTTGGCTACGGGAACGGGACTGCAACATTTATATCGATCCAGACACCGGCGAGCTGATCGGAGAAACTGCTACTTGCTCCAAGGAAGAAGTTCCCGCAAATTCTGAGCTGATCATAGTGCTGGGAGGAGACGGAACCCTGCTAAATGTAGCCCGCATCGCCCACCCGCACAATGTTCCCATTCTGGGAGTTAACTTTGGTACTTTGGGATTTTTAACCGAAACCACCTTGGGAGAGCTCTATCCCACCCTTGAAAGCGTCTTAAACAAAGAATGCAAAATTGAGCAACGTATGTTGCTGAATGCCTCCCTTTGGCGAGGTGATACAAAAATGCATGATTTTAACGTATTGAACGATATTGTGATCAATAAGGGTGCTCTTGCAAGAATCATCGACCTTACAGTACAGGTTAACGACCAACCCATGACATCATACCGGGCAGATGGATTGATCATAGCCACACCAACTGGCTCCACCGCTTATTCTCTATCAGCGGGAGGACCCATCATCCACCCCAGCATGGAAGCTTTGGTTTTAAGTCCGATTTGTCCCTTTACTCTGACCAACCGACCCATTGTGGTACCGGACACATCCAGAATCAAAGTCCAACTGACCAAGCGCCATGAAGACGAAGATGTCAGAATAACGCTTGATGGAAAAGTGGGTTGTGCCATGAAGTCTGGAGATATACTTGCAGCAGAAAAGACTCAGGTTTCGATAAAGCTGGTGCAGGCCCCCGGAAAAAACTACTATCAAACTCTGAGAAAAAAACTTCATTGGGGAAGCACCGCCGAATAGCACCTAAAAACCACAGCCCCCATCAGGTCCTAATCACCCTGTTTTTGATTAGATCCAATTATGAATCAAAATATCATTGCCTGCGGTCAAAAAGTTGATATTGGAACCCGCGTGGTCTTATGGGACGAAGGGTTTGTGTGCCCTAACAAGAGAGGCCGATCTACCTGTTCCCATCACGATCAAAAGCTCAATGACGCACCCTCCAAAAAAGATTCAGCCTATAAAATTCTCAATTCTCAATCAGCATACGAAGAACTGGTTCAGCACGTTCATCAGTTCGTTTTGCATTACGATGCATGCTACAGTTCCTTCCACTGCCATCAATTGATGGCGGAAAGTTCATTCAAGGGTAGTCATTTTTACCTGGATCTCGATGGCACCATTTACCAGACCTGCGACTTGTACTGGAAGACCAATACCGCGCCTGCAGATGATCGGCAAGGAAACGAAAGAGCGGTTCATGTCGAAATGGCCAACCTCGCATCGGAAGCTCTGGCCCTCGAATCAGAATGGCTCCCTTCCAACCATGACAAATACAAAAAGAAAAAAGGTCAATGGGTATTGGATTTGCCCAAGAACTACCGTAAAAACCTTCAGGTAGCCGGATTTCAAATCACTCCCTCACGCACTCATGGTGAAAGGGGATACTTCAGCAAAAAGATCAATGGCCGAATAGTCCGCATGTGGGATTTTACAGAGGAACAATATCAAGCCTTGATCAAACTCAGCATAGGAATCAACCGTCTTCTGCCCAAAATTAAGCTGCAAGTGCCTTTTGATAAAAAATCTGGCCGACATCCTCTGGACCGGTTAAAGAACTATTCCAAGTTTTCAGGTATCTTGGGCCATGCTCATGTTCAAAAAGGTGAAAGCGGAGTGGAGTGCAAATACGACCCTGGCTCAGCCTTCAACTGGCCTCGATTGAGAAAAGAGTTTGCCATGCATGGCAAACGAAAAGTGACGTGAGCCCCTTCTGCTCCCAATAAAGTTTTAGGCTTTGATCCCTACCAGGGAAATTGAGGTTGACGTTTAGCCCAGTTTGGGAGAAGCTTGAACCATTCAATAAATTTTGCTACAAATCATGATATGCATCAGCCCATTTTCATTCGATTTTTAATATTGCTGATTGGAACAGCGGTTCTTTTACTTCCCCAATTGGCTGCCGCTGAAACCTGGTACGTTAAAAAATCGCGCACCAAACTACAGGCCGAAGCTTCAGCACGATCCAAAGTTTTGAGCAAACTCGAACAAGGAACTCCGGTTAACGTGAAGAAAAAATCTGGTAAATTTTTTCAGGTTTCCACAGGCGGAAAGTCTGGCTGGGTTTTCCGTTTCAAGCTTTCTAAGAAAGCTCCGGCGGGTGGACAGGGTGAAGGGGATGTACTCGGCGCCCTGGGAGGAAACCAGAGAATGGCCGCCCGGGAATCGGCTTCAGGTTCCAGCATCAGGGGTTTGAGTCCAATTTCTGAGCAACATGCCCGGGAAAAAGGGGCTACCTCTGAAAGCATTCAGGCGGTTAAAGATATGGAAGATTTTATAGTTCGGCCCGGACAACTGGACCGGTTTCTTGAAGAAGGTAAACTGGGTGAGTATTCCCAATAAAAATTAAATATGCGCAAAATCAATATTAAAATTTTCGGGTTTTCTTTTCTCTGTTTGAGCTTGGGTGTCTTTTTATTCTGGGCCGCTCCCTCTTATTCCTTCAATTTGGGAAAAATACTGAAGGATGTGGAGAAGGCCACGCAACCCGAACCACAACCAAAAGAATTAGATATTACGATAGAGGAACCAACGTCTCCACCTCCTGAATCGCAACAAAGTACTGGCAATGGTGGATTGATCGGTTTAGGTCAATCGCTGGGAGTGTTTGATAAAAAAACCTCCAATATACTAAAACAAAGTGTGAACACCCTTCAAGCTCTTCAACCAATTGCTTACCAAGAAGAGAAAGCAATTGGAGGCAGATTAGCAATTGAAGTATTTAGTCGCTATGGGGGTGTCTACAATGATCCTAAATTGCTGAGTTACATCAATCTTGTAGGGCAAGCCGTTGCGGATGTTTCTAACCGCCCTGATATTGACTACCATTTTGCGATTTTAAACACAGAGTTTCCCAATGCTTTCGCAACCCCAGGGGGTTATGTTTTTGTCAGCATTGGATTGTTAAAGATGATCAAAAATGAGGCCCAGTTAGCAGGAGTTCTGGCGCATGAAGTTGCTCATATTACTCAAAAACACGCACTACAAACTTTGGAGCGAAGCAGGAGTCTGCAAGGAGTCAGTGCCCTGACGTTAACAGTGATGGATAAAAACCCGGGACTGTTTGATAAGTTGATCGATGAAGTTTCCAACGTCCTTTTCACCAAGGGTCTGGACAAAAATCTTGAGTTTGAGGCTGACCGGTATGGGCGTGAGTTCGCCTACCGCATGGGCTACTATCCCGGCGGACTCCAAAACTTCATTCACAAGCTGGGCGCAAGCAAAGAAAACGGGAACTCAATATTTATGAGCACCCATCCCTCCACAGGTGAACGTTACAACAGATTGAAACAAACCTGGAGCAGATACAAGAATGCTTCCCTCTACCCCGTACTGGGAATGCGGTTCCTATCTGCATTCAAAACACCGGATAAATTATGAAGCGTAATTCCATTTTCCGGGATGAACTTCCAGGAGAAAAAAAGAGCATTATTAATCTGCTAATGACCGGCTACATCGTTGTCATCTCATGTTTGGGCTATGCAGCATTCTTTCTCTACGTCCAACTTGGGCAGGTTGAGAGAATTGTTGAGACCATGAATACCCAAACTTTAACTCCAGATCAAATGGAGCTATTAAAGGATCGAATTGTCCGCAGTGCCAGACAATTAAAAAGTGAGATGGTTGGAATGGCGATTTTTGGAAGCTTGATATCTATTATTGGCGGACTCTATACTATCAGCATGGTGATTAAGCCCCTGAAAAAACTGGTAAGGTATGCGGAGGAGAAAGGAACTACAGAGCTTCCCGAAATAAAATCCAATACTGAACTCAAACAATTGGCAACTGCGATCACGCTATTGACAGACAACCTAAATCAAACCCATCCCGTAGAAAAGGAACAACCTCAAAAATCCTCATAATAAATTTAACCAGCATCTGGATTCAAGAATCGTTGTAATTCCTCACTTTGCCTTCCAGTTCATCTTTGAAGGAAACAACCTCCCTTCTGGGGATGCCAACTTCTCCTAAAAACTGAATAAAATATTTATAGGTTAAGGTCTCTTTCAAACGTAAGATCGTCTTCTGGATTCTCTCTGGAGACTGTGCAACCGGCACCAGATCGTTGCAAAGCAATTCCACGGAATACGGTTTATTCGAAAGTCGAGCCATAAGGGTTGAAACTTTATAAATTTCCAGACCTTGCCGGAAAACCTCCTCATCCCTTATTTCCTTTTTCACATACTTCACACATTTTTCATGGAGGATGAGCCGCTTCTGCCAGATTTCAGATTTTTTCCATTCCTCAAACCTGACTTTAACAGGTTGGAGTGTGTTTAATTCTCGTATTTCATTTTCCCGGGATTGGTAATCTTCAAGGAGAGCTTTTTGTACCTCAATTCGGTTCAGTAATTCGTCATCGTAATATTTTTCGTGGAACTCCTTGTCAGCTCTTCTTTTGGCCCGCCATTTTTCATAACGGAGGCCGATCACATCCTCCTTGGTCATGGACTCAATTTCCTGATAAAGATTCTGAGTTTCTTTTATATGAAAAGACTTGGCCTCTTCAACCATTTGAGCGTATTTTTCGGGATTCTTTTCCTCGAGCTCCGCTAACACAGGCTTAAACTCTTCCCAACGAAGATTAGCCTGCCATCCTCCAAAAATCAGGCCTCCGAAGATCAGTAGTTTGATGAGTTTTTTCATATTTTTTTACCCTGAATGATTAATCGGGGAACTCACTTTTCTAAAAGCACTAAATTGTTGCGAAAATCCAGACCAACCTTCATAACTTATCGGTTTTTGGTAAAAACTGTTTACCCCTGAACAAAGATTATTATCTGCTGAAGAGTGGCTGCTTAAAACAGGAGGTTTATATCGTTTCTAAGCTCTAGTTCAGGAACGAAAAAGGAATTGAACCCCGCCGAACGCCGCTCGGACAACTGGCGAATAACAAATAAAAGGGGTTGAGGGGTGCTTAATGCTTGAAGTGACGGGTGCCGGTGAACACCATGGCTATTTTGTGTTCATTAGCCGCTTGCAGAACTTCTTCATCGCGAATAGAGCCACCAGGGGAAATAATAGCGGTTATTCCATTTTTTGCAGCTTCATCTACGGAGTCCCGGAAGGGGAAAAAGGCATCGGAAGCCATTACCCCACCTTTTAAAGGTTTACATGCCTTCTCAACCGCAACGCGGGCAGAATCAACCCGGCTCATTTGCCCCGCACCAATACCCAAGATTTCCTTATCTTTAGCATAAACGATGGCATTAGATTTAACATGTTTAGCCACAACCCAGGCGAATTTCATATCTTCCATTTCCCGATCATCGGGCTTTCTTTCGCTCACTATCTTGAGTTGGTCTTCAATGTAAGTCAACGTATCTGGACTTTGAACTAATAGTCCCCCACCTATCCGTTTCAAGTCATACTTCACATTATTTGTAGGAGATTCCATTTGCGGCATCTCCATTAGGCGAACATTTTTTTTCGCAGCAAATAATTTTAAAGCTTCTGGGTCGAAACCGGGGGCCACAACCGCTTCAACAAAATTTTTTACGATTTCCTCTGCAGTTTGAGCGGTAACCCGTCTATTGAACCCAAGAATTCCTCCAAATGCAGAGGTCGGGTCCACTTCACGGGCCAGTGTGAATGTATTTAATTGGTCTTCGCCCAGTGCCACCCCGCATGGATTGGTATGCTTGATAATCACTACAGCACCCTTATCAAATTCCTTGACCAGCTCCCAAGCGGCATTTAAATCTATAAAATTATTGAAAGACAGCTCCTTGCCCTGGAGTTGTTTGGCCGAGATGATCTCAGAAGGCAATGGAGAACTTTCTTTATATAATGCGGCGGACTGATGCGGGTTTTCACCGTAGCGGAGTTCCTGCACTTTTTCAAAAGGTTGATTCAGCGTAGAAGGAAAGCTGGCTTCATCATTCCATTTTTCAGTTAAATACGTTGAGATCAAAGAATCATATCGAGCTGTGTGCGCGAATGCATCCCGACTCAACTGCCTGCATGTATTGAGTGTCACCGCCCCCTCTTCGACCTTCATTTCCTCGAGAACCCTGCTGTAATCTTTCGGATTTACAATCACAACCACATCCTGGGAATTTTTTGCCGCGGACCTAACCATCGCGGGGCCACCAATATCTATATTCTCGATAGCATCTTCTAAACGGCAATCCTTTTGTGCAACCGTTTGCTCAAATGGATACAGGTTGATCACCACCAGATCAATGGGCCTGATTCCATGATCTTCCATTGCCTTGACATGCTCGGGTACATCCCTGCGCGCAAGAATTCCACCGTGGACCCTGGGATGAAGCGTCTTGATCCTCCCATCCATCATTTCAGGGAAACCGGTATAGTCGGATACTTGTATTACAGGAATTCCGCCCTTACGCAACAAATCGGCAGTACCTCCGGTAGAAAGTATCTCAACACCAAATTTCTGGAGCTCTAGAGCGAAATCCAATATACCGGTTTTATCCGATACGCTTATCAATGCCCGTTGAATGGGTCTCATTATAAATAGAAAAAAGTTAAGTTTACTGGGGAAGTTTTCTTTTGGGAGCCGGAGACTTCGTTATCAGAAAATCTGGAGTCAATGCATTTATCAATTTCAACGACCAAACCGGAAATGAACCATAGGATTCCCAAAGTGCAGGTTCTTCTTTCGAGGGTTGAGTATCAGTTTTTTTGGGATCGGTCATTATCTACCTGTCCATATAATTAAAGGGTTCTGGCTTGGGATACAATTGAAGTGCGAAGTCTACACTTTTTTGCCTGAATTTAAAATAAAAATCCCCTCTCAGCGCGGAGGCTATGATATTCCCTTCCAAAAATTTCATGCCCAAAAGGGGTAATAAGCTATTGCTCATTGCCATCGGCCGCTGACCGGATGCAAAGACCGTGAGCAAACTTCCATTCAATAGGACGGGTGATATCCAGACTTCCAAATTGAGCCTCAAGATTTTTAGAGCATTCAGTGAGCAATTCTCTTAAATATGTCTTATCCAAGTCCGTCCAAGCCATAGGAGCTTTAAACAATTCCTGCTCAAACGAAGTGATTAAATCTTCATTACACACCTTTGCTTCATCCCGGAAAATACCTGGTAAAAAGATGATTTCCAGAAAACTCTTTGCCGCCACATCAGGAAGTGGCTCACAGGATATCTGACTAAACAAAACATATCTAGCGAGCGCTGTTGTTAATAAGGTTAACAGGTTTAAAGCTTCCCGGGTGTCTGGGTAATCAAACTCATTCAACGAAGATAAAAATGTTGACTCGTCCAGCCCCAACCCCTGTCTTGCGAAACGACTATAAAATTTCCATCGGGTTATAAAGTCATTGATAACCTCTACATCCTTAATGGATTTTGGATCCCTCCAATTGAAAGAATCCTCGTCATGAAGTAATTCGGCAATTTGCGGAAACCGAAAAACCAAAGCACCCAGTCTTTCTTTGTCTCCCGATGAGATAAAATTTTCGACATAGGAACCGTTTTCATTAATAAATGTGGTTGCGGCAGATCGAACCTGCCTTAATTGCTCGTAACCCACTTGGAAAAAAGACTGAATCCAAACTTGATTCAGCAAGGCAACTCCCTTTTCAGGATCACCTTCTGCCCCCAGTTCCAAACCAATGTTTATATAACCCAGCGTTTTTCGCAGAGCCCGGTGTCGGACATCCGTGGATGACAAATCCAATCCATCAGCAATAATGACCTTGTTGGCCAGACACACTAGTTCCCAGCGTAGAGCTTCATTTCGGCTTTCATTTTCCAGATTAGCTAGGCATTGAGTTAAAAATAAAGTGTCGTCTAAATAAGCCAGTGGATATCGGGGGGAAGGCCCTAATTGGCTTGAGGAAAATTCTTCCTCAGAGGATAGTTTTAATTTCAAGGATTCCGGATCTAAACGGCTATAGATACCCATTGCTTCTTGAAATTCCGGGATGCCTCTTTCGCCAGTGCGGACTATTCTCCATTGGTAAGCCTTCTCTACGGTCAGGGTAACGGGATACCAAATAACCGCTTCAAAAAGGTTGTATAAAAGGTTTTGATCTTTTTCAGCAAGCAGAAGTAAAAGTTTTTTTATTTCTTTACTGTTTTCTATTTTGAAAAAAATATCATAGACCCCATCTAGAGTAAAATGTTCCAGTCCCTCCACACCGTCATAGGAATCTGTCATTTCATCCTTCTTAAAGATTTTGAAAAAAGCCTGAAAGAGCACAACCTTTTGGTCAAAATCCTCACTCAAAAACCATTCCAGGGTTCCAGGGTCTTGGCATTGATCTAATAAAGCGATCCAATCTAATGCTCGTTTAGGTTGAAATTTGTCCCCCTGCCACCATTCCAAATCAAAAACATACTGCAGCTGATCCGGGGAGGCCATTGATAAAACCAAAAGAGAATCCTCTCTGCCCACCTCTTTAATCAAGTTGTAGACCTCTTCCACAGGGAGCGCTTGAGTCACCTCAACTGCTTTTTCGGAAAGCATAAGAAGGTTTTGCTGGAGTTGTGGATCAAGTCCAAGAATATACCCCACCTGCTCTTCCACTGACAGGCCGGACAAAATATCTTCAACCTTACGCGGCTGGGTTCTCACCCAATCAACTGGAAAGGGTAAAGCCTTCTCGCCAAATTGGTTCTTTTTAAAAATATTATCGATCATAATCCTCAAATCTAAAGTTGGACATCTCTCATGAACGCAACATGATAGTTGTCAGGATTCTTCCCGTCTTCCCTTCGCGTCGATAGGAATACAAATTTCGAGTAGAACAACAGGTACACTGGTCTATTGAAAAAATATTTTCCTGAAGAAGTCCGGCTTTTTCACCCTCCATTTTATTCACCGCAATTAAGTCCAAAAAATATTTCCCTGGCAGACCGGACCGACACCAATGGGTATCATCGGGCAGCATTTTTCTAAAAGGTTGAATGCAAGCCTCTTCCACCTCATAACAACATCCTCCAATTGCCGGCCCAATACCCGCAATTAACTCTTTAGGACGGGATCCATATACACGATTCATCTCTCTAACTACCTTTAAAAGAATATTTTGCTCCGACCCTCTTCTTCCTGCGTGAATAGCACCTATTACCTTTAGTCGCGGGTCATAAATCAAAATAGGAAGACAGTCAGCAGTAAAAACTCCGATAGGCTTTCCGGGAATATCAGTTAACAAAGCGTCGGCTGATTTTTTTACCACCTCACTATTAACGAGGCCTGAATCATCCAATATAAAAATTTTGTCGCCATGGACCTGATTGACTAAATAAAGGTCGTTGTTTGTTATCCCAATGGACTCCAAAAACCTTTTCACATGATAGTTTGTTTCTCCATACTTATCTTTTTCCTGAAAAAAAAACTCCTCGGTTTCCCCTTGATCATTTTTAAAACAACGAGGACTTATGGCATGAACCAATTCAGGAAATGTTTCGAACTGATTAAATTTGAATTTTTTAAACAAAACATTCCTAAATTTTTAAATTATTTTTTAATTTATTTCAAAGCACCGGGAAAACAATTTCAGTATACTCGCATAACCAAAAAAAAAACAAGCAAGGCCTTTCTCCCTTTATTAATGCGGGTTTGCTATGGTTAACCACAGATTGCCTCCACAAATTTCTCGTTTATGATTTTTACAACAATTTAACAATCCGTCCAAAACATTAATTTTTATTAATATTCGCTTGACATAAAATGCTTATAACATAAAATGATATACGGTATTTGGGCGCTGAAACGAATACCGAAAGATGTACGAAAGGAGATCTTGATGGCAACCAAGAAAAAAGCTGCAAAGAAAAAACCTGCAAAGAAAAAAGTAGCTAAGAAAAAGGTAGCTAAGAAAAAGGTAGCTAAGAAAAAGGTAGCAAAGAAAAAGGTAGCTAAGAAAAAAGTAGCTAAGAAAAAAGTAGCTAAGAAAAAAGTAGCTAAGAAAAAAGTAGCTAAGAAAAAAGTAGCTAAGAAAAAAGTAGCTAAGAAAAAAGTAGCTAAGAAAAAAG
>JABHBK010000061.1 GCA_018673915.1 Nitrospina sp.
ATTGCCTCTTTTACCTTTTTTCAGTACTTTCTTCATGACATGGCCTCCTTAGGTTGGTTTGGGCTTTTATCGCTAAAAACCATTCAAACTTACGTGAGGTCATGTTCTAATTTCAACTAACTTTGGGGCAAACCCTTTTTTGCCATAGGTGTTTTGTTAGTTTTTTCTGAAATCGGTTTGCCAGCCGCCCCACGGCCAATGATAAGGAAGCGTCATAGTCAAGTAACTGCAAGCAGTGAGGCGGGTCACCATTTTACTGGAGAATTTTTTCTGGTCGTAACGCAACGTGAATGGTACTTCCACAAAACGCTATCCTGATAGCATACTACAGAACCCCATCTTGCCGTAGCCTTTCAGAAATTGTTTCTCCAGATAGTTTGTAGAATTTTCCATTAGGAATGCCATGTAATTCTAATTCAAATAGTGATAACGGTTCAGGGTGAAGATTCAACAATTTCTCACGCAAGTCAATGACTCTAATTTCAAGTTTATTTGCCAATTTTCGGACACTTTTAAACCTGATATCCGCTTCATTTATATTTTTAGAATAACTTTTGAACCTGGGAAAAGTTGGGCTACGTACTAAATATAACTCTCCATTCCAATTAGAAACCAAGTTCTTTAATTTTTCTAATATTTTTATAAAATCGGCACTCATGGGTTTAGCAACATCTGGGGGAGGCCTGGAAGTATCGAGTTTGATCCTACTTCTAAAATTATGTAGCGTCCAAATCCTGCGTAGTGCTTCCCCCATTGCATTCCTCTTAGTGTTCTCCGCCTCCTTTGATTTTAGAAATTTAATTAACAGGCTGTCTATTTTATCTTGCTTAAAAATCAAGTTTTGAGTGAAATTGTCTTCATTAAAGTATCTCAAGAGTATGTGAGGTTCCGAGTGTGGGGATTTAGATGAAAACCCGGGAATACGTGTCACCGGATATAAATCCTCAACATCATGATAAAAAAGCAACGTTGCCTTAGGCTTTAATTGTTCTGCATACTCTTTCAGTGCGGCAAATATCGACAGATAGTTTGAGCCCGCTTTTGACAAATTGATCGCTTTATACCCGAATTTTCTCATCACCGACCCTAAATTTTCTTCAGAGGGGTCGTGCATTCCTTTATATTCTTCTAAGCAAGTACCTGCAATGACTATATCCACACCGTCCTGATCATACATTCCTTTTATGTTATTAAACCCATGCTCATCACTTTCATAAGCATTAGCAATAGAACCATTTTTACCACTTCTATGAACAACCGTCGGTTTATTTGAAACCCCACCAAGCGGAAGAATCCTCTTTCCTTCGTTTGTTTTTAACCCATTTGTTCTAGTAAATGCGTCTGAACCTAAAGCCTGATATGCATCAATCCCACCATCCCTTAGGCTTTTAACATAATCCGAACGAATTTTATTTTCTGACTGGCTGAAATATAAAAAAAATTCAATACCATACAAGGCGAGGAATGATGCTAATAGCCATTGCGACAGAATTATCTTCAAGCTAATTCTTAGCCTCAATCCAAGAATTAATAAGATTGAACATATTGCAAAAAAAACAATATATTTATACCAATGTAGTTCGAAAATTTGTGCAAGTGAGACATCGTTAGAAAGCTGCAAAAAAAATAATTTATAACAATTTATATAGTAGGCAATGCCGAGAACACAAAACAATATGCCTGATAGAAATATAAAGTTTGAGAACCATACCTTGTTCTTATTGCTGGGCATATTTTCCATTTTTCAAAATTGTTGTTAACAAACTTATCTTTACAGTCAGAAGTTGTAATATAAAAAATCCGATGTTTTATTGGTTTGTAGTGCCAAAATACTCAGCAATGCGGTCACAGTTATGAAAAGAGCGTGAGCGAAGTTACTTGGTTCAAACCGGAATAAATAATGACTTGGTGGTTTACTGTCAACTTTGTAGGTTTCAATTGCTGGTTTATATTTGTGCATAAATTCTTGTGTGTTTGGTAAACACCATACAACAAACAGCGACAAGGTAAGCAGAGATAGAAGTTGAAAGTCGATCATGGCGGGAAAGGTAAATCCATTCAACCCAAACATCTCTTGAATCATTCTTCGCGCCCCATTGACACTTTCTGCTCGAAATATAACCCATGCAATTACTACCGCCGCAAATGTAATCAACTGGGAGACCTTTTCTCCCAAAATAGTTCCCCTTGATAGGTCGTGACCAAGTAAACGCCTGATCGCATGGAATCCGTGGTTTGAAATCAGGTAAATTCCGTGTAGTGCACCCCACAATACAAATGTCCACGAGGCACCATGCCATAACCCTCCAAGAAACATTGTTATCATCAGATTTAGCGAGTTCCTTGTTGCTCCCTGTTGATTCCCTCCTAGCGGGATGTACAGATAATCTCTAAAGAAGCGTGAAAGCGTCATATGCCAACGTCTCCAGAAATCAATGATAGAGGTGGATTTGTAGGGAGAGTTGAAGTTGAGTGGAAGACGAATGCTAAACATTTGTGCCAACCCAATAGCCATATCCGAATAGCCTGAAAAATCGAAATAGAGCTGGAAGGTATAAGCCAGTGCCCCACCCCATGCTTCAAGAGAGGTAAAGGGAATACCACTCTCGGCTGCTGCAAAAACGGGATTAGCATGCATTGCAAGGCCATCTGCAATAACCACTTTCTTAAAAAGGCCGATGACAAAGATGATTAAACCTACACCCAGATTTTTAGCTTTAAGTTTGTAAAATGTATCTTGTGTATACTGCGAAAACATTTCGCTATGGTGCACGATAGGACCCGCAATTAATTGCGGAAAGAAGGTAATAAAAAGTAAATAGTGTAGAAAATTGTGTTCCGTCGTTACTTTGCGGTTTGTGTCAACCAGATAGGTAATCTGTTGAAAAGTGAAGAATGAGATCGCCAAGGGAAGAATAATCCGTTCCAAGACAATTCCTCCTCCCGTCAATGCGTTAATATTATCGACAAAAAAGTTGGCATATTTGAAATATCCCAGCAGGGCGAGGTTTCCTGCCACGCCCGCAAAAAGAGCTACCTTACTTGTCTTGCGGGACAAATATATGCCCACTGCATAGTTCCATAGGATTGATACCAGGATTAGCCCGAGGTATTTAGGATTCCACCACCCATAAAAGAATAAGGATGCCCCCACAAGCCAGCTGAGTGCTAACCTGTTATGTCCTCGGCTTCCTATCAGGTGGAAGCCAAGCAAGGTAATTGGAAGAAAAAGAAAAATAAAGATGAATGAATTAAATAGCATCTTGAATCAATTTTTTGTGAAAGGCAAGATTCCCCATTTGAACATTTAAGGGGAACTAGCAACGAAAAGTGTTTGCAGGTATAAATTTGAAGGTGGAAGAGTCATGGTTGCTCGGTTAAGAGAAGTTTGCTAAGAACTTATTCGCTCCGAAAGGAGAAAATAATGACCCAGGACCAATATATTATCAGAAGAAAGGTGATTATTCTAGAGCTTAGCGAAGCTTAGGGGTGTCTCGGATGCTTGTCGGAAGTTGGGTTGACCGCTATCCTAAAAACTGTGCGGTTATCAGGTTTGGAAATCGGTTGAAGTCTGGTTATTTAGTGGGAGATTTTGGCGAGGAAAAAGCATTTTTCTTAGGAGTAGATAGCGTTTGCGCTTAGACAGACGGAAACAGGTATTTCGGTGCAGGAAGTGATCCTTAAGATGGGTGGGCATCAAATATTAATAGTAGAAAAGGAGCGGAAGAAATAGTTAAACTGTTGTTCAGGGAGAAAATTATGATAAAAGGAGGGTTTAAGGAACTGTACCTTGAATCCTATATAAAGGGTTGGTTTGGGTTCTGTTAAGCAAATGAAAGTTTTTATTGAGAAGCTTTCAATGGTTCTGGTGCCAGTTTTACCCGAGTCATGCCCTCGGAACACTCCATCCATGGGGATAAAAAATGCAGGAAAATTCTTCGATGATCCTTTTGGATGAAGATGTTCAATGGGATGGAGATGGGAAAGTTATTGCGCATTGGACCCAATTGGATTTCTCGCCTGGTCAAGAATCAATACCTCAAAAAGTAGAAGAGCAAGCTTTAAGTATCAAAAAGGAATACTTGGCCTGGGTTTATGATCTAGGGAAATATAAGGTCGAAGGCCAGACGCTGATCAGTTTTTTGAAAATATTTGATAATTTTTCTTTCTGGTGGCTGACAAGAATTGCGGCAAAATCCCCTCTCAGGAGTTCTTGTATTTATCCTGTTTTCAAACTAAGAGTATTGGAAAAACTGTATGTTGAAAATGGGTGCCAGGGTTTGATCTATTGCGGTCACGAAAAGGACTTGAACGAGGTTCTTAAAAAATGGTGTGAGGAATTGGGGCACCCTTATAGACGTTTTTCTGGCAAAAGCTGTGCGTCCAAATCGCAATTGGATGGCATCAGAGGATGGTTTTTAAAATTTCCGTATTTGATACAGGCCATGGCTTACCTGATTCGAAAATGGTTTGCCCAATTTCGATATTTGAAACAACGTGGTACTTCGAAAGCCATTCATCCCCAAGAGGATGACCAAGTTACACTTGTTACCTATTTCCCGAATATTGATTTGGAAAAAGCCGAGAGTGGTCGCTTTTGGTCGCATTATTGGGGGAACTTGCATGAACTTTTGGACGATTTACCTTGCAGGGTAAACTGGGTTTGGCTCTACTCTAATTCAGCTCAGCTGAGTTACAGAGACTCTGTATCTCTTAGAGATCGGTGCAACTCGACCTCTCCAGATAAATACCAGCATTTCCTCGCGGAAGAATTTTTGTCCAACGAAGCCTTTTTTAAAAGTCTTAAGTTGTACCTGAAAATTTTTTCAAAGGGACTGCTCTTGGGTGAAGTTAGAAAGGCATTCTGCTTTCCGGGGTCTAAATTAAATTTTTTCCCTATGATGAAATATGATTGGAAGTCCTCTTTCTTCGGAAAGGATGCTATTGAAGGAGTTTTGTCTGCCGTTATATTTGATTCAATAGCCAAAAATTTACCGGCGACTCCTTGGGGTGTTTTTAATTGGGAAAATCAGCCGTGGGAATTGTCTTTGGTCGCGGCTTGGAAAAGGCATCAAAGCCATACTAAAATATACGCATACCAACATTCCATCATTTTGTCTCAAGATTTGCGCCCTTTTTTGGACTCCCGGGTATATGAGCAAGGAGGCGTTGAGGCTTTTCCTTTGCCTGATAAGTTGGCCTTGAACAGTCCGCTTTGGGAGCCTTTGATGAAAGAATTTAATTTTCCTGAGGAAAAAATTACTCCGGTTGAAGCCTTGCGCTATTCGTATTTGAGGGGCAGTTATGAGAAGGAAAAAAAAGACATTAAATCATCTGGGCGAGTTCTGTTAGTGGTAACTGGGTTTGATAGATTTGAAACGCAAAAGCAATTATCATTGTTAATTAAAGCGGATAAAATCGATGGTCTGAAAAAATATGAAAAAGTAACTTTCAAGCCTCACCCTGACTTTCCGGTTGATGAAATTCTGACAGCCCTTAAGCCCAACTTTAATTTTACTGTGGCATCGCAACCTTTGAAGGAGCTTTGGTCTATAGCCGATGTTGCTTATTGCGCTAATTCAACATCGGGATCTATAGAGGCGGCCTATTTGGGTATTCCGCTTATCATTGTAGGTCCTGCAAATAATTTAAATTTGAATCCTTTATGTGGATTTTCATCGATACAGTTTGTAACAGACCCTAATGGGCTTTGCGAGGAATTGAATGACCCCCATCGGATCAATATTCCCAAACACTATTTCAATTTAGATGAAAACCTGATTTTATGGAAGAATTTGCTTAGGGCAGAGCTTGGTAAAGCGAATAAAAATTAAGCCAGCTCTCGGATGAGTTGCCCGATCTAGTTAATGGAGCTAATGCCCACGTTGAAAATCATACTTTAGGGTAGTGCTTTAGAGGCAACTGCACTTTATTGACCCCATGTAATCACTGTGTTGCTTCTTTGGGCCTAATACCGTGGGTCATTAAAATATGAAAAAAGTTATCCAAAAGCTAGTTGATGAAATGCCAATACCTTTTTTAAAGAGGTACAATATTTTTTCCGGGAGCAATTATTGGTCGGAGTGGCAAGCGATATTGGCTGATTATATAACAAATAAATTTGATTATTTTGACGAAGATATCATATCTGAATATGAAAGGACTTTCGCTGAAAAGGTAGGAGTTAGGCATGCTTTTGGATTCAGTGCGGGCCGAATGGGTTTGTACTCAATTCTGGAGGCATTAGGGATAGGCCCGGGGGATGAGATTATAATCCCCGCATTTACATGTGTCGTG
>JABHBK010000056.1 GCA_018673915.1 Nitrospina sp.
AATTTCATGGTAGGGGTCGAGTTTCCAAATGATTTTACTTAGCATAGGGCGCGGATGAATTTCCCCACGATACTTGACAGCAAAAAATAATACGATGAGCAACAAAAATGAAAATAACAAGAATCGCTTTGAAGATGTTTTTTTGGCAGGTCTTGTCATATCTATTAATCGGCGATTTCTACTACTTTCTTTAGCGTATCTATAGCTAATCAAGGTATCATCATCTAATTTAACTGTTACTTCGGTAAATCAGGTTTTCATAAGTGCATGAATCTGGTATCTTTTGGACTACAAGTTCTCAATTTTACACTTTTATGATTGGTCGGTTTAAGAAGCAGTGCGGGGTTTTGCCCAATGGGTCTTTGGGCCCGTCTACAAAGCTTAGCACTTTTAAGTAAAATTAAATTATTCAATAACTATCAGCCTGGCTTTTATTCAATGAATGTATGTGACGTAATAGTTATTGGCGGGGGGCATGCGGGTTGCGAAGCAGCTTTAGCATCAGCGCGTATGGGTTGTTCCACTGTGATGATCACCCTGGAAGCAGACAAAATCGCCCTGATGCCGTGTAATCCTGCGATTGGCGGAGTGGGCAAAGGCCATATTGTGCGCGAGATCGATGCCCTCGGTGGTGAAATGGCCAAAATCATTGATCGGACTGGAATCCAATTCAGAGTCTTGAATATGTCCAAAGGACCAGCGGTTCATGGTTTCCGTGCCCAGGCAGATAAGACCCTGTACAAAAATGCCATGCGTCAGGTTGTAGAAAACACTGCCAACCTTGAGCTGGTTCTTGAAGAAGTCGATGAACTGATTATTGAGAATTCTACGATCAAAGGGGTGCGTACTGCAGGGGGGACAGAAATCCAGGCCTCATCAGTGGTCATCACAACAGGAACCTTTTTAAATGGTCTCATTCATCTTGGGCTTACAAGCAGGCCCGCCGGGCGAGTGGGAGAAAAACCATCTACGAAATTATCGCAATCGTTTCTATCTGCTGGATTTGAGTTGGGACGTTTGAAAACGGGGACCCCGCCTCGATTGAAGCGAGACAGCATCGACTTTAGCCGGTGCACCCTTCAACCCGGGGATGATGTGCCACGACCCTTTTCGTTTTCTACCTCCCGCATTGAACGTGAGCAAGTGCCCTGCCACCTCACAGCGACCAATGAGCAAACAGCACAAGTCATCCGTGACAATATGCATTTATCACCGTTATACAGCGGCATGATAGATGGAGTGGGCCCACGTTATTGTCCCTCCATAGAAGACAAGGTCGTTAAATTCCCGGATAAAAATTCACATAATATTTTTCTGGAGCCAGAGGGACTAGACACGGACTGGATTTATCCGAACGGAATTTCCACCAGTCTTGCCGAAGAAGTACAGTTGCAACTGGTACGTACGATTCCTGGTCTGGAACAGGCCGAGATTATCTTGCCCGGATATGCTGTGGAATATGATTTTGTTCCCCCTACTCAACTCACTCCAACTCTGGAAACCAAACGGGTGAGTGGATTATTTCACGCCGGTCAGATCAATGGAACTTCTGGTTATGAGGAAGCGGCAGGTCAGGGGATTATGGCGGGGATCAATGCCGCCCTCAAGGCGCAAAAACGAAAACCGTTTCTACTCACCCGCATGGATAGTTATATCGGTGTGCTCATTGATGATCTGGTGACTAAAGGGACGCAGGAACCTTACCGCATGTTTACCTCGCGGGCTGAATATCGATTGATTTTAAGGCAGGATAATGCAGATGAACGCCTGATGGAAAAGGGGCATCAACTGGGCCTGGTTGACAAAACAGTGCTTGAAAAATGTATGGAAAAATATCGTGCTGTGGACAGAGAAATAAAAAGGTTGGAAAAGACATCGGTGGTGCCCAACCCGGAAACTCTCTCCCGGTTGTCAACATTGGGGATTCAGGAATTGAGAAATCCGACAACCTTGAACGTATTATTACGCCGTCCAGAAGTAACGCATGATGGATTGCTACGAGCGTTTGAAGGCGGGGATGTTCCCCAGCTGGTTGGTGAACAAGTGGAGATTCGGGTGAAGTATGAAGGATTCATCAACCGCCAGAACCAGTTAGTGGAAAAACAAAAAAAGCTGGAGCATTACCGCATTCCGGAGAGTTTTCAGTATGAAGGTGTTCCTGGTCTTTCGAGAGAAGTGATGCAAAAGTTGGAAGAAATTCGCCCAGTCACTTTAGGGCAGGCTTCCCGCATTTCTGGCATTACCCCGTCAGCCATCAGCCTAATAATGCTCCTCATAGAAAAATCTACCCAGTCTCACTAGCCCTGAAGGCAACCCCCCTTTATCAGAGAGAGATTACTGTTTGGCGGTCGCGAAGCGTCACCGCCTCATAGCCACCGGTGGCTCACCGGACCCCATGCCTAGTGGCGGCGAGCGGATTGGTTGGCAACCGCTTCGGCAGCTTTTTTTGCGGCTTCCTGGTCGCCCAGATAATAATGTTTGATGGGTTTCAGATCTGCATCCAATTCATAGACCAAAGGAATTCCGGTGGGGATATTCAACTCCAGAATATCGTCTTCACTAACATTATCCAGATGTTTGACCAAAGCCCTTAAGCTATTGCCATGTGCGCAGATCAAAACTTTCTTTCCCGCTTTGATGGAAGGCACGATTTGATCAGACCAATAAGGCAGGAACCGATCCACCGTATGTTTTAAAGCTTCCGATGCGGGCAACTGGTCTTTGGGTATACCCGCGTAACGGGGATCTTTGGACGGCAGTCTCTCGTCATCATCGGGAAGCGGGGGAGGGGGTGTTGCATAACTTCTGCGCCAGATTTTTACCTGATCCGCGCCATGCTTCTCTGCCGTTTCAGCTTTGTCCAATCCTTGCAGATCGCCATAGTGGCGTTCATTCAAATACCAGGATCGGGTGACCGGTATCCACATCAAATCCATTTTATCCAGCACAATCCATAAAGTTCGAATTGCCCGTTTGAGAACAGAGGTGTAGGCCATATCGAAGGTATAACCTTCATCCAGAAAAAGTTTCCCCGCCGCTTCGGCTTCCTGTTTCCCCTGTTCAGTCAGGTCGACATCGGTCCAACCGGTAAAACGGTTTTCCAAATTCCATTGGCTCTGACCATGTCTTAATAGCACCAGTTTATACATTATTCATGCTCCCAGCTAATCGATAACCAGCAAATAAATGTTTTCAACGGCAATATCCCATAAATTGAAAGCGGAGGGGTAAATTTTTACCACGCCCCAATTAAGCTCCGCTTAAACATTGCAATCCACATCATTACAGTTACCCTAGGATTTTTGGAATTCTAATTACTCTCCCCAGGAAACCCAATCACCCCCCCCCATAAACGTGGGAGCCTCATACAATACAAGCTTGCAAAGGAAATAGACTTTTTTTATGTTAAATGGTTGACTTCGTGGGTGTTATGAATTATATTGTCAATAATCCTAAATTGGACTACCATAATATCGACAGAAAACGTTTAGATTTTTTTAAACATTTTTTTTGTAAGTCAGCATTTTCGGGGAGAAAAAGCGATTATGGAAAGCATCGCTCATTTTTATCGAGAAATAAATAGTGGTTTTTTAAATAAGAACTGCGATCAGGGTTTTGAAATTTCTTATCTTGCGGAATACGATGAGAACGATGAACCCCTGTTCCGGAAATTTGTAGATTACACGCCGGAGAACCACGAAAAAATTAAAGGAATGATGGAGGGCGATGACTGCATGGAGTTCTTCATCCATGAAACTGACCTCATCAAATACTATAAAGATTATAAAGTTAGAGGACTGCAGCAAGCTCTGGAAAAAGAGCCACCCAAAAAGGTTTTAAAAGATTCCTACACTTTGAGCGAACAGGTGATCAAAGAATATTTTGAAAACATCGGTTCCTCACGCATTTTACGCTGCCTTGAAGACCTAGTAAAAATCATTCAGCAGTGCCTGGAACGAGGTGACCTTGAGTTTATAGATGTATTTCATGTCGCTAAAAAGGATTATCATACATACACCCATTGCATCAACACAGGTGTGTATTGTATGGCGCTGGCAAATAAATTGCAGATGAACGCAGATGCTGTGTGTGAGATAGGTCTGGGAGGTATGCTATTTGATATTGGGAAAAAATCTATCCCTTACGAAATTATAATGAAGGAAGGACAACTGGAACCGGAAGAGTTTCAGTACATTCGTAAACATCCTTCCGCGGGTCGCAAGTCTCTTAACGACATGAAATGTTACAGCGAAAATATCTTGAAAATGGTGGCGGAGCACCATGAAAAGTTTGATGGTACCGGCTACCCGTTCCAGTTAAAGGGAGATAAAATTTCCCTTTACGCAAGAGTCTGTTGCATCATGGATGTTTTTGGGGCGTTAACCTCGCCACGATCAAATCGACCCGGCATGACCCCTTTTGCCGCTCTGACTGAGATGAAGAACAATATGGAGGGGCATTTTGACATGCGCATTTTGATCAATTTCATCAAAACTCTTGCGGATGCGGCTGCGGCAAAAGTTTCTGCTTCCCGATCACCAGACAAGCAGGCCGCAGCAAGCGCCTGATTATAATTTTCTTAAACAAACTATTTTCAAACCGGGTGTGAAGGTGCACCCGTTTTTTTGTGCCTTTTTTTCTTCCGACCTATTTCCATAGACTTATACTTTACCCTGGCTGTTGGATGGGGGTAAGATAGGCTTTCTTAATTCTTGAATGGAGACACCTGTGTTTGTCGAGGTCGATTCAAACTCCAATACGGATCGGAGCTTCAATATGATTTTTCGGGATATCAGTTCACCCCGAGAGTTGTATTGCATCAAATATCCTGTAAATGGCGAGGAACAACCCGTTCAGATTACGGGTTGGGATGCGGATACGGACACCTCTTGTCCCGCCTTTGCCTGTAAAGTGGAGGAATCTGGGGATGGAGTTGCATTACTCATTTTTGGTGGCTCTGGTGGAGTACGCATGAAGCCCCTCGAAGACGAAATGCAATGGGACACGGAATCTTCTAACCAATGGGGAGATACACATTTGGTCTACCCGGCGAACTGCTTTACCGTTTACAAGGACGAGCTCTAACCTCAAGACATTGAAAAAATACCTCATTAAACCAATACAGCTTTTTACTCACCCGTAAAAACTATTGTTGGTCAGCGACTCACCGAGGCAGGACTAATTGACGAATAACCTCTTCCTCCACCGGGTCTCCGTAACACCCTTGAACGCAATGAATCAAAAATTCCCGGTTGCCTTTCTGTCCTGTAATGGGAGATTCCGTCACTTCTTTCACCGCCCACCCTTTTTCTTCGATAAAACGGTTCAAATTTAGCAATACCCGAATATGCTTGGTGGGATCTTTAATGATGCCACGATTTTCCACTTCCTCTTTCCCAACTTCAAACTGAGGTTTGACCAGAGCCACCAATTCTCCCTCCGGCTTTAGAATTTCCAGCAAAGGGGGAATGATAAGTTGGAGCGAGATGAACGACACATCAACCACCGCCAAGTCCAGCATTTCCCCAATATCTTCTTTGGACAATGTTCTGGCATTTTTTCGATCCAGACAAATGACTCGGGGGTCGTTCATGAGATTCCAGACCAACTGCCCATAGCCCACATCCACGGCATATACTTTTTCTGCGCCGTTTTGTAAAAGACAATCGGTAAACCCTCCCGTGGAGGCTCCAACATCTATCGCGGTTTTTCCGGAAGGTAAAATATGGAATTGTTTTAAGGCGTGGTCCAGCTTAACCCCCCCTCGGCTGGCAAAGGGTTGGGGCTCGCCAATGATAACGGGAAGATAATCTACGGGAACAAGCCGGCCTGGTTTATCAGCTACAGCATCTTTTATTCTTACTTTACCCGCTAGAATGACTGCGCGGGCTACTTCTCGACTGGGGACGAGTTTTTTTTTACCAACAACTGGTCCAGGCGAATTTTTTCAATCTTTTGCGTCATCTTCATCCTCAATAGGAAATAACTCAGTCACCAACTCGCCATTTTGATTTTGGGTGAGTTTTTCAATTTTCGCTTCAGCTTCACTCAATTTCTTGGAACAGACACGCGACATTTTAATTCCTTCTTCAAAAATCTCCAGGGATTTATCTATATCCAACTCTCCCTTTTCGAGATCATCAACAATCTGCTCCAAGCGTTGCATGGCTTTTTCAAATTTAATCTGCCCCATATTGGCCTCTTAGAAAACAAGTTTATATTGACTATAAACTGCTATTAAAACTATATTAATACTAACTTCTAATAAACTTTGGTGTAGCTAGTGGAAACCGTTTCCGATCGAATGACAAGTCCTGTTTTAACTATCGAGCATGATGAAAACATTCAAAATGCCGCCAAAAAAATTTATGCAAATGAAATAGGGTCGCTTCTTGTGACTCAGAACCAAATCATTATCGGGATCGTTACCAAAACCGATTTAATGATCAAGGTGCTTGCAAAAAACCTCGATGCAGAATCAACCTTGGTTGCTGAGGTAATGACCTTACCATTAATTTCCATCGATGCAGAAGAACCTCTTGATTCTGCCTTAGAAATACTACGTGAAAATTCAATTCGACATCTGGCGGTTAACCAAAACAATCAAATTGTTGGAATCATATCAATAAAAGACCTCAGATAAAACACGTCTTATATTTCTTCTATTATTTTGTCTACTGTGCAATCCAGCTCCCCTTTTGAGAGGCGTATTGCCACCTTGTCCCCCGGCTTTACTCCCGCACTACTTTTTAGTGATTTTTCATCTTTGGAACAGATGCTGTAACCTCTCTCTAAAATTGCGAGCGGATTAACCGCGTTCAGGTTTTTTAGGAACCCTTCAAAACGTTCCTTACGAAAACGGACCTGGTTTTGAATATTTTGGACCGCCCTGTTTTGCAATCCATTTAATTTTTCAGATAATTGTTGAATCTTATTTTTTGGGGAAGCCTGAATTAGCCTGTGGTTCCTGTCTTTCAGCCGTTGCTGGTGAATGATGAGTCCTTGCCCTAAATTTCGCACCATCCTCCCGTGCAATTCATCAAGGCGTTGAATATGTGGACTGAATATTTCTTTCGGTTGATGAAAAAACCGACGGTCCATTAATCGATTTAAAAGGTCCCTGTAGGCTTCCACATTTTGACTGATGGCTTCTAACAATTCCCCCGTCAGAGATCGGATATTTTTGACAATCTCCTTCAAGACAGGGACGGTCAATTCTGCAGCGGCTGAAGGAGTGGGGGCTCTAAGGTCGGCAACGAAATCTGCAATCGTGAAATCTATTTCATGACCCACAGCAGACACAATCGGAATTTGGGATGCAAATATTGCGCGCGCCACCTCTTCTTCATTAAACGCCCATAGGTCTTCCAGCGATCCTCCCCCTCGGCCAACAATAATAACTTCTACATCTTTCATGCTATTTAGAGCACGAATGCTTTGAGCGATTTCCCCTGCAGAACCTTCCCCTTGAACTTTTGCCGGACAAAGCAGAACTGAAACCCGGGGGTTTCTTCTGCGAATAACATTAAGGATATCCCGGACAGCGGCCCCCGTCGGTGAAGTAACCACTCCAACTTTCCAAGGGAAAATGGGTAATGGTTTTTTAATTTCTTCATCAAATAAGCCCTCCTTATCCAACTTTTCTTTTAACTGTTCGAAAGCTTTTTGTAGAGCACCCAACCCCCTTGGCTCCATAGATTCCGCAATAATCTGATATTCGCCTCTGGCATCGTAAACAGTGATCCGGCCAAACAATAAAACTTGGTCGCCATCTTCGGGTTGGAATTTTATACCAGCACGATGCCCTTTGAATAAAACACAACGGATCTGAGCTTTGTCATCTTTTAAAACAAAATAACTGTGACCAGATGCCACTGTTCGGAAGTTAGAAATTTCCCCCTCAATCCAAACAGAATCAAACGCCGCCTCCATAATCGCGCGGATGTCTCGGGTTAAACTGCTGACGCTATAGACCTGCGGTTGGGCATTTTCCGCTTCAAGATGGGAGGGAACTTTTGTAGATTTTTCAGGCGTGGTCTGGCTTTGGGGTTTGCTCAGGCGGCTTTGTTTTTTGCGGATCATATAATTATTTTGCCAGCAAAGAATAGTTGTTTATTGCTCTTTGCCAGAAAGGCTTGCGGCTTTTAATGTATTTTCCATAAGCAGGGCAATTGTCATGGGGCCCACCCCACCCGGAACGGGAGTTATGAATCCTGCCTTTTCTGAAACCGGACCAAAGTCAACATCACCTGTCAGCTTGCCGTCAACACGGTTGATCCCCACATCGATCACTACTGCACCTTCCTTCACCATATCAGCAGTAACAAAATGGGGGCGACCTACTGCGGCTACCAGTATATCCGCCTGATGGATAACTTTTGCCAGGTCAGTGGTTCTTGAATGACAAATAGTCACCGTGGCATGGCGGTGCACCAACAGATGCGCCACTGGCTTTCCTACAATATTACTTCGGCCTAATACCACTGCATGCTTGCCGGCAATTTCAATTCCATAATAATCCAGTAGGGCAATGATTCCCGTTGGGGTGCATGGGGTAAGCAGGGCATTACCGATAGATAACTTACCGACATTGATGGGATGAAACCCGTCCACATCCTTTTCTGGATCAATGGCTAACAAAATCTTTTCTGAATCAATATGCTCAGGAAGCGGTAGTTGAACAAGAATACCGTTTACCTCATCATTTTCATTCAATTCATTAATGAGCTCTAATAATTGTTTCTCGGAAGTTTCTGTAGGAAGATTTTTTCCAAAGGATTGGAACCCGATCTCTTGGCAGATTTTATTTTTGTTGCGCACATAAACTGCTGAGGCGGGGTCATCCCCCACCAGAACAGTAGCGAGACCCGGCACACGACCCGTTTTGCTTTTTAATTCCACTGTCTCTTGCTTCAGGCGATCGCGGATTTCCTTGGACACCTTTTTTCCATCGATAAGAACCATAATTTTCCTTCTACTAGGCGTTGGACCAGATAATAATTTATTTATTGCCGAGCAATCGCATTCTCGGCTTGTGGCATCACCTCCTCTGACTTCATGCATCGGAGGGATAGGAGGGGGCAGTTTAGCAGAATTTCAAATTTATCGAAGGGAATTAGGTTTATTTAATTCCCAATTCTTTGATCAAACGGGAAAGGTAGGAACGCTGAACGTCCAGAATGTGAGCGGCCTTAGTACGGTTACCGCCTGTGGATTTTAGGGTGTTTGAAATAAAGGTATGGCGAAAAGAATCACTGGCTTCTTTGAGCGTAGATCCCACATTAAGTTCAATTGGCGCCTGGGAAGTTTCAAAGGGAAACGCCTCGGGAAGCAATTCATCTTCGTCTGTTAAAACAATGGCTCGCTCTACGGAATTTTCCAGTTCCCGGATGTTTCCAGGCCAGGAATAACTCATAAGGTGAGAGACCAACCCTTTGCCGGGGTTTTTTACCGGCTGATTTTTAGGGCTATGTTTTTTGATGAAAAAGGTTAACAAGTCGGGGATATCTTCCAGTTTTTCTCGAAGCGAGGGCAGGGTTATTTTTATTACATTTATTCGGTAATATAAATCCTGTCGGAAATTTCCTTCCCGAACTTCTTTTTCCAAGTCGCGGTTAGTCGCTGTTATCAACCGGACATCGACCTTGATAGTTTCGGTACCCCCCAAACGGATGAACGATTCTTCCTGAATAACCCGCAAAAGTTTTACCTGCATATCCAAAGGCAATTCCCCTATCTCGTCCAGAAATAATGTTCCCGTGTCAGCGGCTTCAAACAAACCAATTTTCTGCGAATCCGCACCGGTGAAAGCACCTTTCTCGTGTCCAAAGAGTTCACGCTCCAGAATGGATGCCGGCAAAGCCCCACAACTTACAGATACAAAAGGGTTGTTTTGCCTTTCGCCGCGATCATGAATCAGGTGAGCAAACAATTCCTTACCCGTTCCACTTTCGCCATTCAACAGGACAGCAGCTTTGGAATCGGCCACCTTTTCGGCCATATCAATGCACTTTCTTATAGCTTTGCTCTCGCCTACTATTGTGTAACGAAGCAAGTATTGTTCTTTTAGTCTGCCAAACTCTTCACCCAATAATTTTCTGTTTTGTGAAACTTGAAAAAATTTTGCCATTAAATTGGAAAAGTTTTTCAATATTTCAATATTTTCTTCACTGAATACAGATCCATCCACTTTATCCAGAAACTGCACAACACCGATCACTTTTTTATCAATAATTAATGGAAAACTTGCCATAGACTGGACAGGAATTCGCATTTTCTCACTGACTCCCTGGTACCATCGAGGATCTTTGGCCACGTTGTTGGAAATAATCGATTCTCCTGTTTTCGCAACATGGCCAGAAATTCCTACACCAGGCGGCAAATCAATATCTTTTAATTGGCCCATATTTTTTCCGGAAGCCTGGTAAAACTGAAGCTTGTAGTTCTTTTCATCTTGAACCAGCAATAAAGAACCATTTTTGACACCCACAATATCTTTAGCCGCATCCATAACCATGGCTAATAATTCATCCACCTCCCAATAAGTCGTTTTAAAAAGGTTGGATATTTTACGTAGCGTTTGAATATTGGTTTCTTTATCAATTCGTTTCATGGAAAACCCTGTGATTAAATCAACAGTTCGGTTTAAATAGTTACACTTTATTGTTCAGTGATGGAATTATGTATGATTTAATCTTACACCTTTGGGAAGATTTTGAAAAGTGTTAATATTTAGGAGTTTATGACAAAGTTCCTATTAATATTGAACCTAAATCAAACGATAATTATATTAAGAGATATTGGAAGTAAGCTGGGTTAAATTGTGTTTCCCAGTCTGCTTAAAAGCTTCTAAGCTTTTGATGATTTAGACCTGAACAATTTAGTCAATTAAAGCATGTAAATCTCTATTTCATCCGTTATTAACCCTGCGGTTTAGCAATTCTCCAGAAACAGATGCCGGTAATCCCTTCAAGACTGAAAAACATATTGGGTTGTGTGACTCTGTTGATTCTGATCAGCATGCTTACTTATTTCAATTCGCTGAAGGGATCTTTCCAGTTCGATGATGTCCCTCTGCTTAAAAGCCATTGGCTGGTCAACACCGATGCATTCTTCGATCATCCCCGCTCTGGGCAAATAGGAAACCGCCCGGTCTTATACTGGACGTTTGCTTTAAACAATCAGCTGGCGCAACATCAAGTCTTCGGATTTCATCTCCTTAATCTCACCCTGCATATTGGGGTAACGCTTTTGATTTTTTTTACTATCTGGCGCACTAGATATTTACAAAATGAACACAAGTGGGGATTCCCTTTGTCAGCCGCCTTGCTGTTTGCATTACACCCCTTAAACACCGACGCAGTTACTTACATATCTTCCCGCTCCTCGTTATTAGCAACCTTTTTTTACTTATTGACGCTTTATATTTTTCTTAATTTATTTTGCCTGAATAAGAGCACTCAACTTCTAAAAAGAGGGGTTATCTCATTTTTGGTTTTACTAGGAATGTATTTGTGTGTGGCCACAAAATTAATCGGGGCAACACTGCCCCTTATTCTGTTTGTCTGGTATTGGAGTTTTATAGGACGCAAACAATTTCCTGAAATTCATCAAAAAACACTGAATAACAAATCATTCAACATAAGTCTCATATCAGCAATCGCCATTACTGTCGGAACACTATTATTTAAAGATTCCTGGATTTATATTCCCCTTGATCAGGGCTTCGAGTTATTTGGGCGAATTCCATATTTAATGATTCAGCTAAAAGTCATCGTATTTTATTACCTTAAGTTATTTTGTTTTCCATTCAATCTGAACGTGGACAGCGGCTTTTCTTTCAGTTCCCCGACGACGGACCTCACTATAATTTTTTCTGGATTGATAATACTTGCAATCGTACTGGCTACCCTCAAATGGAAAAATATCTGGGTGATTGCAGGAACTCTCTGGTTTTTTATAACTTTGGCTCCCACCTCCAGTTTTATCCCCTTGAATGACCTAGCTGTCGAACACCGCATGTATCTGCCTATGTCACTGGGATTAAGTCTGATTTCCGCGGTCGGCATAACCACTTTTCCGGCGCTCTGGAGACTACGATTGCTTGTCGTTCTATTAGTATCACTGGGAATCACCACAACAACCAGAAATGCTGACTGGGTCAGCGAATTAAGTTTGTGGAAAGATTCTGCAAAGAAAAATCCTTATTCACCAAGATCCCATAATAATCTCGGTAAAACGTATTACGAAAAAGGCAACCTTTCCCTCGCAGCCCATCATTTGGAAAAAAGCGTTGCCAATATTCCTCGCTTTATTGACACTCAATACAATATAAAAAGTGCTGAAGAATTTTTACAGCGACGCGAAAAGATTACCGGTCATACTTACGACAAAAACCTTATTCCTTCAAAACCTACCGAACTCCTGGCAGAGCTTGTGGAGCCACATTTCAATCTCGCCAGCGTTTATCTGGACCAGGGGCGGCTGGACAATGCAGAGCATGAATACCAGAAAACCCTGGCATTGAGACCGGGCCATATTTCATCCCAAATAGGGTTGAGTTCGGTCTATAACAAAAAAGGTTTGTACGATCAAGCCACCAAAACTTTGGAGTTGATGATAGAGGAAAACCGATCAAGCGCAGATCCCAATTTGGCTTTGGCCCGATTGAATCTGGGGGAACTTTATGGGAAAACCAGGAAAATTGAAAATGCAATAACGGAATGGAAAACAGCTATTAAAATAGACCCATCTTTATTGCCCGCTCATTTTAACCTGGGCACCGCATATATGATGCAAGACAAACTACAATTGGCAGAAAATGCATTAAAACTTTGCCTGGAACTGAACAACCATTACGAACCCGCGCTGTTCAACCTTGCCAAAGTTTATCAAAAACAAGAAAGGTGGATTGAATCTACCCAGCAGTTTAAAGCTTTCCTTGAAGTTGCCGGCCCCAGGCCTTCCGCCTACACTCAAATTGGTTTTAATTTCAATCGACAATCTGACTGGGAAAATGCGCAAAAATTTCTTGAAAAATCCGCTTCACTTCAACCCAATAACTTGAATACTCGGATCACCCTTGCTGAAACGTTTGCCAACCTTGGCCAGGTTAAAAAAGCTCGTGAACATTTGGAAGCCGCTTTGGAAATGCTCCCTAACTCCAATCAAAAGGAAGCGATTGATAAAATGATGTTAGGTTTAACCGACCCCGAAAACGTGGCTCCATGAATTATAAAATTACAGACATTAATTTCATTAGGCATCAGCTAAAATCCGTCACGGTTCTCATTTGCCTGGGCATTCTGGCATTCTGGGCCACTTTTCATTCCCCTTTTCTCTATGATGATGCCCACGCCATTGTTGGGAATCCTTATATTCAGGAATTGAGCGATTTTCAAAAGATCGTGGGCATAGAAAATATTTTTAACCGGTCTGTCCTTTTACTGACTTTTGCAGTGAATCGAGAAATAGGTGGGCTGGATGTATTCGGGTATCACCTTACTAATGTTCTGGTTCATATTCTTACGGGATTAGTCTGGTATTTCCTGATTGGCGAATTAATGCTTTTAGATCCTCCTCGAAATCGGCTCAATCGCTTACCCTTAATTTGCGCTGCCATTCACTTGGTCAATCCTCTCACGGTTCAAACCGTCACTTACATTTCAAGCCGCTCATCAGGATTAGCAACATTTTTTTATCTGGTTTCTTTTTATATTTTTTGCAGGTTGGTTCGATCTAAGGAAGATAGTATGGCTTGGGCTGGCAAACTACTTCTTATTGTTGGAATATTAGGCTTTCTTTTTCTTGGGGTTGGAACCAAGGAGATTGTCGTTACCTTCCCTTTAATGGCAATGGTATATTTCTGGCTCATCACTCCAGCCGGACAGAAAAAATCTTTAATACCCAAAGTGGCACTCATTCTCCTACCACTTTTGCTTTATTTTTGTTATCGCTATATAGAACTGGGCAATATTTTTTCTTTAAAAACAGATCCGGTCTCTGGGGAAACGAGTCGATATTTATATTTTCTCAGTCAGATAAAAGTAGCGGTTAACTATTACCTGCTTAAGCTGATTCTGCCTTTTAACCTCAACTTTGAGCCGGATATTCGTTTATTACCAGGACTATTGGATGGACAGCTGCTCTTTGCGCTGGGTATTTTAGGTGCTGGGGCTATAGTAGTATTCCGCCATAAATCCAACTTATTCCAATTCGCCGTTCTTTGGTTTTTTATCACCTTGCTTCCTACATCCAGTTTCATTCCTCTCAAGCAAATTGCCATTGAGCATCGCACCTATTTACCTGGATTAGGGTTTAGTCTAGTTTTGGGCTGGATGTTCTTGAACGCTAGTCCATTCCGAAATTTGGTTACTCACCTCTTAATTATATTTTTGTCTCTTAATTTTATGCTCACCGTGAACCGCTCACTTGATTACCGGTCGGAAGTAAGGCTGTGGGAAGACACTGCGGTAAAGTCTCCGAATAAGGCTCTGGTTCATAACAATTTGGCCACCGCATATATGGAAACCAAAATGTTCGGAGAGGCAAAAAAAGAGTTGGCTATTACCTTACAGCTTAATCCCACTCAGTCGGATGCCTATGCAAATTTGGGGCACATCAATTTCCAGCAGGAGAATTGGAATCAAGCAATAACAGAATTTAATCGTTCCATTAATTTAGGTTCTAATAAACCAGACACCTACTACTTTTCAGGACTTTCTCGAAGAAAAATAAATTCCTTTAAAGAGGCCATTCCTTTTTTGCAAAAAGCTGTCAGCATGCGACCTCATATTGCTCACTACCATTTTGATTTGGGGGAAGCATATCGGCAAATGGGGTCTTTTGATAAGGCACTTCAGGAGTTTCGACAGGCACTTAAAATTCAACCCAAACATCCTCAGGCACAAAACAACATAGGAGTCATTTTCTGGAATTTAAAAGCCTATGAAAAAGCTGAAATGGAATTTAATAAAGCTTTAAAAATTCAGCATGATTTACCAGAAATTCATCAAAATTTGGCCGCGCTATATCTAAAAACCAATCGCTTTGCGTATGCCATTCCCCATTTGGAGCAGATCCTCAAACTACAACCTGAAAATGTAATTGCTCAAAATTTGCTTGGTCACGCCTTGATACAAGTGGAGAGAGGGCAGAAATGAAAACCTGTAATTCAAAACAACTTCAGAGGGTTCTTGGCCAAGCAACCTGTTGCTTACTCATTTCTTTACTTGGAATTTTGGTTTATGCCAATCATCTCAGCAACACCTTTCAATTTGACAGCGTTGCCTACATTGCCAGCAATGCGAATTTGAAAAACCCGGAAACCATGCTGACCTTTGAATTCTGGAAAAAGGAGTTTTTAGCACGAGGCCTGTTAAGAATGTCTTTTGCTCTTAACGCTTCCCTGGATGGCTTTCGGCCTTTTGGATATCATATATTCAACCTTACCTTTCATATTCTTAATACCCTGCTTCTCTTTTTTGTGCTGGAGAAATCCTTTCGCCGATTTGACCTGAAAGCAATCGGTTGGTGTAATAAAAGAATCCGCACCGTTGCTTTTTTTTCTGCTGCCATTTTTCTTTGCCACCCAATCCAAACAGAGTCCGTTATTTATATAATGAGTCGTTCAGAGGTTATCGCCTCAACTTTTTATCTTGCTGGGTTCTTCCTGTTTCAAAATTTATTGGAAAGACCCTCAACCTCACGATCGCAATATGGACTTTATTTTCTAATTATATTTTTGATAGCCCTGGTAGGTTTTAGCGTAAAGCAGATTGTCGCGACCTTGCCCGCAATTATGATTTTGTATTACTTTTCCAGTTGTTCCACTCATTCACCGGCTTTGCTGGCTTTGAAAAAATGGAAGTGGCCAGTTTGTGGGGTCTTTTTCGGAGTTGTTAGTCTTTTAATATATAAACTTCTAGCAGATGAAACATTTCTTATCGGTCCTTCGCGACCCGAAGAGATGGTCGGCAGGGTAAAGTATATGCTCAGCCAACCGAGTGTAATGATTTTCTATTATTTAAATAAGTTACTGTTTCCGTTAAATCTCAGCATCGACCCCGATATAGAGGTTATCACCAGCTTTTTATCTTGGAAATTTTTGATCCCAATAATTTGCATTGCTTTCTTCCTAGCTTACTCCTTAAAATTCTTTAAAAACCGATTCATATTCTTTTATTTATGTTGGTTTTTTATTATCCTTTCCCCCTCCTCCTCAATTGTCACTTTGCATGATCTTGCAGCTGAACACCGAGTCTATCTTGCATCAGCGGGGATTATTACACTATTCGCTTGTGGGGCCTCTGAGCTGATTTATAGGTTTGAAAAAGCCAAGCCGCTAAGAATATCAGCGATTCTTATTTTATTTGTAGTCGTTGGAGTTCTGGGAATTGTTACAATGAAGCGCAATGCAGTTTGGCAAACCGAATTATCCCTCTGGCAAGATGCTTATAATAAGTCACCCCATAAATTGCGCCCCTTAATAAACCTTGCACGAGCTCATAGTATTGAGGGAGACATCGAAAAGGCCATAAAGTTTTATCAAAAGTCTTTGATTGAAGGGCCTGTGGTATTTGCCACCCATTACAATTTGGCCGATCTTTATCTTAATAAAGGTTTGGTGCCCGATGCCATACGACATTTCCAACTGGCTAGCCGCATTGAGCCTAAAATTCCTGAGACATATGCTAAACTTGGCGAAATTTATTTATCCCAAAAAAAATTCAAGCTTGCGGATACCTATTTCAAACGTGCTGTGGAGCTTCATCCCAATTATTCCCGAGTATTCAAAAATCTGGGTATTATCAACTTTTATCATCTCAATAATCATAAGCAAGGGTTGACCTATTTTTTCCGCTCTCTGACACTCAATCCAGACCAGCCAGAAGCCGATAAAATTCGAGACCTTCTAGCTCAATATCCAATCCATTAAAACCGGAATCAACAGCCTCCACCCCTGGAAACTGTCAAAATCTTTAGTTTTAAAATCTCTTCCCCTTTATTAAGCCTTCAAAATAAGCTATTCTTTCTGGATGAACGCCAAACTACTCACAGTCCTAATAGCTAGCATTTTTCTGATTCTCTTTAGCATTTCAACCTTAATGTTTCATGATAATTTTCATGATGGTTGGATTTCTTATGAAAAAAAAGACTATGAAGCAGCGCAGAAACTATGGTTGCCATTAGCAAGTCAGGGAAATTCCCGAGCGCAATTTTACTTGGGGAGAATGTATGACAAAGGACAGGGAATTCCACAAGACTATAATGAAGCTGTCAAATGGTATCAACTTGCCGCTGATCGGGGGAAAACAAATGTTTATCGCATAGCGAAAAAGGGTGTTACACCAGCATTAAATATTTTGACCGACGATGCCAAACAAGGAATTGCCGAAGCACAAGTTGCCTTGGGCGTAATGCATGAGTATGGATACTCGTTTCCTCAGGACAATAACGAAGCCCTCAAATGGTTCCAACTTGCCGCCAACCAGGGGTATAACCAGGGAAAAGAAAATATTTATCGCATTGCAAAAAAAGGTGTTGCCGCAGCATTAAATATTTTGACCGACGATGCAAAAAAAGGAGCTCTCGAAGCACAATTAACCTTGGGGAGTATGTATGTCAATGGAAAGGGAGTTGCGAAGGACTCCAAAAAGGCCTTCAAT
>JABHBK010000062.1 GCA_018673915.1 Nitrospina sp.
ACAAACCTCTAGTGTGCTGGTTGTGATGCCAATTGCATTGCCAGGTAGCTATGTTTGGAAAGGATAACCGCTGAAAGCATCTAAGCGGGAAGCCAACCCTAAAACAAGATATCTCTTCTCCCCTCGGGGAGACTGTAGACTCCTTGAAGATTACAAGGTTGATAGGCCAGATGTGTAAGCACAGTAATGTGTTCAGCTAACTGGTACTAATAAGTCGTGAGGCTTGATCTTATTTTTCCCTGCTATTTCAAACTAATTCAATTGTTAAACTATATATCGGAATTAAATTTTCCGGTCTTATTAGCGAAAGGGCCACACCCGTTCTCATTCCGAACACGGAAGTTAAGCCTTTCAGCGCCGATGGTACTGCACGGGCAGCTGTGTGGGAGAGTAGGACGAGGCCGGGCTTTTTTTTAAAACGCCTTCAGCGATACGCGCTGAGGGCGTTTTTTTTTGCCCTCTCCTACCCTGTTCATGGACTCCTTTTCCTCCTCATTCCAATCCCCTTTCCCTCTTGAAATTGCGTTTTGCTCCTCACTCATAAACCCACCTGAATTCGTCCTATAAAACCTCTATTACAGCCCAAGGAATTATTAAGAATTTCAACGCTTTTTCATTGACAAAAACTACCTGCTTGGTTACTATCGGCCTTCTATTTGACCGAGTTTCAAGCCTTGCCCCAGAGTCCGGTTAACTATTTGTTTTTGGGGGTTTAGGAGAGCCTTGGAGGAGAAGGTTCTGATCGTCTGGAAATTTAAGAATTCACAGACAGTTCTCGGTTTACTGCATTTTTTAAAAACGCCAAATCGTTTCTAAAATTATATGCTTGAGCAATACATAGGCGCCGCAATAATGTTACTCATGTCTCTTGGCATCGCCGGAGGTATGGTCTTGATGACTTCCTTGTTAGGTCCTAAAAGGAAGTTCGCCGACAAAATGGAACCCTTTGAGTGCGGCGAAAGTCAGTTGGTTTCCCCCCATCAGCGTTTCTCCGTAAAGTTTTACCTTGTAGCAGTTTTGTTTGTTCTGTTTGACATAGAAGCCATCTTCTTTTTCCCTTGGGCCATTCTGTTCAGGAGATTGGGAATGTTCGGTTTTATAGAAATGCTTTTGTTCATTCTCATTCTTGGTGTCGGGCTTCTTTATGTCTGGAAGCGCGGCGGACTGGATTGGGAATAAGCCCAGAGCCAAGCGGGTTATAGGTTCTACGTAAAAAGATATTTTGGGATTAATAAACGATGTCTGAAAAAAAAATCATTGAACGTATCAAGAGTCAGCACGGTTCCAATGTGATTGACAGTCATGACTTTCGCGGTGACCAAACTGTCACTGTGAAAAAAAATTGTGGGAATGAGTTTTTCAAATTCCTACGAGATGATGCGGAGTTGGCGTTCAACTTTTTAATGGATATTACAGCCGTTGATTATGTCTCCAAGAAGGATGAGCGGTTTGAGGTAGTTTATCATTTTTATTCCCTCAAACATAATCATCGGTTACGGGTAAAAATTCCCGTCTCTATAGAAGACTGTATTGCAGACTCGATTACATCCTTATGGAAAACGGCAAACTGGTATGAACGCGAAATATGGGACATGTATGGAATCAAATTTCGTGACCATCCAAACTTGAGACGAATACTGCTCTATGAAGAGTTTAAAGGACATCCTTTGCGAAAAGATTACCCCATTAACAAACGGCAACCTTTGATCGGGCCGTTGAATTAAGGAAAGACCATGCTGGTCGAATTATTCATAACGCTGGTTAAAATCTTGTTCATCTTTGCGGTCACCGTTGGGTTTTTTGCCCCTGTCTTGACTTGGGTGGAACGAAAACAGAGTGCCCTCATGCAAGATCGAATCGGAGCTAACCGTGCTGACATTATGGGATTCACCGTGTTAGGTCTTTTCCACATAATTGCTGATGCCTTGAAAATGTTTACCAAGGAAGATTTCATTCCTGATGGTGCCAATAAGGTTCTTCATACAATTAGCCCGATCATAGCTCTCGTCCCTGCCCTCCTGACTTTTGCGGTTGTACCTTTTGGCGGGCAATACACACTCTTTGATACAGAAGTTAATCTGGTAATTTCAGATTTAGATGTCGGCCTGCTTTTCGTTTTTGCCATTGCGTCTCTGGCAACTTATGGATACGTCATCGCTGGCTGGAGTTCCAACAACAACTGGTCTCTCTTAGGTTCCATGCGAACCGCTTCGCAGATGATTTCTTATGAGGTCACCATGGGACTCACCATTATTGGTGTCCTGATGGTTTATGAATCTATGAAGCTGACAGAAATTGGTGCCATCCAGGAAAACTTCTGGATGTGGGGAATTTTTCTTCAGCCTCTCGGGTTTATTATGTTCCTGACGGCATCCATTGCTGAGAACAAACGTATCCCTTTTGATGCACCCGAAGCAGAGTCGGAACTGGTTGCCGGTTATTTCACCGAATACAGTGGGCTCAAGTTTGGTATGTTTTTCATGGCAGAGTTTATAGAAATGGTCACGATCGGAGCGATCATGACTATTTTGTTTTTAGGCGCGTGGCATATTCCATTTTTAACAACGGCCACGTTGCTTTCCTGGTTTGACTTTCTCGGCACCACGGGTTCGAATCTCGTTGTGATGTTGATACATGTAGGCGTATTTTTTGCCAAGGTTTGTTTCTTCATATATTTGCAGATGATCATTCGGTGGACACTTCCCCGATTCCGTTACGATCAAATAATGAAGTTGGGTTGGAAGATTCTTCTTCCCTTATCCCTGGCTAATATTCTTGTTACCGGACTCGTAATCCTGGCGCTGAATTAAAGGAGTGCCCTTATGGCTTATTACGTAAATAGAGGATCCGAGATGACTTGGTGGGAGAAGTCCTACATCCCTGAAATTATAAAAGGGATGTGGCTCACTACGCGTCGTTTCTTTCATAATTTGTTTGGCTTCATTCCTTTTTTTCTGGGTACTGAAAAAAATAGAAGGATTATGACTGTCTATTACCCGGAAGAACAGGTGCAATACCCAGTCGCTTATAGAGGGAGGCCTGTGCTGGCGCAGAACGAAGACGGGCAACCAGCTTGCGTTGCCTGCGGCCTTTGTGAAATTGCCTGCCCGGCTTATTGCATTCACATTGAACCCGGTCAGAATAGCGGCAAACAAAACCAATATGAAAGATGGCCCGATGTTTTTAACATCGATTATGCTATTTGCATTTTTTGTGGAAACTGTGAAGAGGCCTGTCCGGAAGAAGCCATCTTCATGAGTGACGAGTGTGAAATATCCATGCTCGATCGAAAACAAATGCTTTATACCAAAGAGCAACTTTTAGTCCCGGTTGCCGATTTGCAAAAACGGATTGAATTCACCCGGAACATGTACGCAAAATGGAACTACTAATCTTTTATCCGCTGGCCGGATTTTGTGTGGTACTCGCCCTCGGCGTTGTCTTTAACAACAGCCCCGTAGGCTCGGCCCTTTCATTGATTGGTATGATGCTTGGTTTGGCAGGAATTTTCGTTTTGCAACAGGCTCATTTTATCGCCATATTGCAGGTCATCATTTATGCCGGAGCCATTATGGTTTTGTTCATGTTCGTCATTATGTTGCTCAACCTGAAAAAAGGTGACGACATGGGCTGGGTCGCCAGAGATAAAAATTTACTGCTCTCTGTATTGACCGGAGTTCTGGCTATAGGAATTTTATACAAGATTTCAGATATCTTGTTCTCGGCAAAGATAGATACGCCGGCTACCCTTCCCGACAGTTTCGGTACGGTGGCGAACATTGGTGAAACTCTATTTACAGATTTCGTGCTTCCTTTTGAAGTAGCATCGATTCTTTTACTTGCGGCAATGGTCGGGGCAGTAGTCCTGGCTAAAAACAAATTGGACTGAATATGCTTGAAGAAACTGTTCCTTTATCACACTACCTGATGTTGAGCGCGACTTTGTTCGTGATCGGAATCGTAGGCGTTTTGATACGTAGAAACGTCATCGTTGTATTTATGTCTATTGAAATCATGTTGAACGCGGTAAATATTTCGTTGATTTCGTTCGACCATTACATGAACCTCTCGAGCGGACAGATTTTCAGTTTTATGGTGATGTGTGTCGCCGCCGCCGAGGTTTCGGTTGGACTTGCTATTATTATCGCTTTACATCGGAATAAACCGACCGTCAATCTGGACGAATTTAACCTGTTAAAATGGTAAAAATGGTATGTTGCTGAAATTAGCCTGCCTGATCCCCCTATATCCGTTGATCGGATCAATCATCAACGGTTTTTTCGGTTTGAAGATAGGTAAAAATGCCGTGGGGCTTATAGCATGTGGCAGTATGGCCCTGTCTTTTCTTACCTCCGTTTTGGTCTATGTTGGCTTCCTCATGTTGCCAGAAGGTCAACACGTCTTTGAACAGGTTGTCTGGACCTGGTTCGGTGCCGGTGATTTTTCTGTAGATTTTGGTTTTCAGATTGACCCGCTCACCTTGGTCATGATGTTTGTCGTAACCGGTGTCGGCTTCATCATCCATGTTTATGCCATCGGCTACATGCATGAAGAATTCAGTTACTACCGGTTCTTTGCCTATTTTAATTTGTTTGCTTCTGCCATGCTCCTCCTTGTTATGGGCAACAACTTTTTGCTCATGTTCATTGGCTGGGAAGGCGTGGGGTGCTGTTCCTATTTTCTCATTGGTTATTATTTCGAAAAGAAATCAGCCTGCGATGCCGGCACGAAGGCATTCATCGTCAACCGTGTCGGTGACTTTGCCTTTCTCCTCGCAGTCATGTACATATTCAATATTTTTGGCACCATCGATTTCACCGATGTGATGCACGCTGCTCCGGAAAAACTGATCTATGGTGGAGAAATAGTCACCATCATCACCATGTTATTGTTTGTCGGTGCCACCGGTAAGTCAGCGCAGATCCCGCTTTACACCTGGCTCCCGGACGCGATGGAAGGACCCACACCGGTTAGCGCCCTGATCCATGCGGCGACTATGGTAACGGCAGGGGTCTATATGGTTGTACGGTGCAACGTGTTGTTCAACCTTTCGCCTCTGACCATGACTGTGGTCGCGTTCATTGGCGGGGGTACTGCGATAATGGCAGCAACGATCGGCATGACACAATTCGATATCAAACGTGTCCTTGCCTACTCCACAGTTAGCCAGATCGGCTATATGTTTCTGGCTTGCGGTGTGGGTGCTTATACCGCTGCGATTTTCCACCTCGTAACCCACGCTTTCTTTAAAGCTTGTCTTTTTCTTGGTTCCGGTAGCGTTATTCATGGCATTCATGGTGAACAGGATATGCGTAAGATGGGCGGACTCAAAAATCATATGCCCGTTACCTACTGGACATTTCTAGTTTCAACTCTGGCCATTGCCGGAATACCTCCGTTATCAGGCTTCTTCAGTAAAGACGAAGTGCTGTATCACTCTCTAATGGATGGGAACATCATTTTCTGGGGAATGGGAATATCTGCCGCCTTGCTGACCGCATTTTACATGTTCCGGCTGGTGTTCATGACTTTCCATGGAGAGTCTCGAGTAGATCCTTCTGTACACCCGCACGAATCACCCAAAGTGATGACCATGCCACTGGTGGTTTTGGCCGGCCTTGCTACGGTAGGGGGAATACTGGGTATCCCGCTCATACATGGTTGGCATATTCTGCATAACTGGTTAGAGCCGGTTCTTCATTTTGATCTTGCGAGTGCGCTACAGCATTCTGAACATATGCTCCATCAAGCGGGTAAGCATGCACCTTCCTGGGCGCATCTGCTGGAACCGAAAGAGCACAATCTCTGGATTGAATCCTTGCTGATGCTGTTTTCCGCCGCAGTTGCACTCACCGGAATTTTTGCCGCTTACATGTTCTATATTAAGCGACCCGATCTACCAGCAAAATTTACCGAGAAGCAATGGGGATTGGATCTGGTGCAGAACAAATATTATGTGGACGAACTTTATGATGATGCGTTTGTGCAACCTACCATAGAAGGTTCTAAACTACTTTGGAAGGAATGTGATGCCAAGGGAATTGATGGTGCCGTAAACGGTACTGCGAAAATAATCGGCTGGTTCAGTCGCCAGGCTCAGGCATTTCAATCCGGTTTCGTCCGTAACTATGCATTATTTATTGTTGTAGGTTTTATCAGTCTTTTGCTGGTGATGTTCTAAAATGTTTTTAACTCTTGTTACATTTTTGCCTTTATTTGGGGCGCTGTTTCTGGTCTTCCTGCCAAGAGAAAATGCAGGAGTGATTAAGCAGACTGCTCTCGCTGTGGCTGTCGCAGATTTTCTACTCTCGCTACTGTTGTGGACCAATTTCGACATCACAACCCATAAAATGCAGTTTGAGTTGAACATTCCCTGGATAGAAGCCTGGGGCATCAACTATCACATCGGCCTGGATGGTATTTCACTCTTACTTTATGTGATGACCACCTTCCTGACCATGATCTGCGTGATAGCCTCATGGGATATCACGAAACATATCCGCGAATACATGATAGCCATGTTGGTTCTTTCAACCGGCATGCTTGGGGTTTTCATCGCTCTTGACCTTTTCATGTTTTATGTCTTCTGGGAGTTCCAACTGATTCCCATGTATATCATCGTCGGTGTATGGGGTGGTCCACGCCGGATTTATGCGTCCATAAAGTTTTTCCTGTTCACTGCCGTTGGCTCCTTGCTCATGCTGGTGGCCATCCTCTGGATCTATTTCCATATTCAAGAAACGACCGGGGTGGCAACGGCTGACATACTCTATATAACTGAACATTTGAGTGCCCCTCTTGGCACGCAGAAATGGCTGTGGATGGCCTTTTTTCTGGCTTTTGCCATCAAAGTACCGATGTTTCCGTTCCACACCTGGCTGCCTGACGCTCATGTTGAAGCCCCTACTGCGGGTTCCGTCATTCTGGCAGGTGTGCTGTTGAAAATGGGTACCTATGGGTTCCTGCGCTTTAACTTACCCTTCTTCCCCCAGGCCTCTTACGAATTTGTTCCCATGATTGCGTGGCTGTCCATCATCGGTATCATATACGGGGCTTTGGTAGCGATGGTTCAGGAAGACTTGAAAAAACTGGTTGCCTATTCCAGCGTCAGTCATCTCGGATTTGTGATGCTGGGAATTTTTGCGCTGAATCCTTATGGAATTCAAGGAGCGTTGATTCAAAATATCAATCATGGAATCAGCACCGGTGCCCTCTTCCTTTTGGTTGGTGTCATTTACGACCGACGCCATACCCGATTGATCTCTGAGTTTGGTGGGCTGGCTAAAATCATGCCGAGGTACACCGTCTGTTTTATGATCGCTGCCCTGTCTTCAATCGGGCTACCGGGTATGAACGGGTTTGTCGGCGAGTTCCTTGTGCTTCTGGGCATTTTCCAGGTTAATGGACTCTGGGCCGCTTTCGCCACGTCGGGTGTCATTCTTGCGGCCTGCTACATCCTGTGGATGTTCCAGCGTGTCATGTTCCTGGAGTTGAAAAATCCGGAAAACATGAAATTGAAAGATATGAATACTCGGGAAATGATAACAGTGGTTCCCCTGATCATCCTGATTTTCTGGATTGGTTTGTACCCCAAACCTTTCATGAAGACGTTTGACGCTTCGGTCACGCATTTGGTCTCCAAAGTAAACCCGGATAATTTCCGGCCTCAAAGGGAGCACCACGATAACGATCACAAAGACAAACAAAATAATAAACACGGGGAACATGCCCGACTCATTACCCCTACTGAAATGGCAAGTTTGAACCAGCAACTTCAAATGCCAGCTAATATTAAGGAATAACTGTGGAACCCATTCTTGCACCCGAATCTATTGACCTGATTGCCCTGGCGCCTGTGCTCGTGTTGAGCGTATTCGCTATGATGGTGCTAGTGGTGGACCTTTTTGGCGGGCGGAACAAAACCCTACTGGTATTTATCAGCCTGGTCGGCCTGCTGATGACAGCAATCAGCGCCTTTGCCAAGAACCCGATTCCGGCCTACTCGTTCAACGATAGTTATATTGTTGATCACCTTTCATTGTTTTTCATTTGCATATTTACCATCAGTTCCGCACTGGCGATTCTTTTATCAGTGGAATACAACGAACGAGAAGGCATACGAGCAGGTGAGTATTATGCCCTCATCCTGTTCTGTACCGTAGGGATGATTCTTCTTGCTTCTTCCACTGACATGATCATGATTTTCCTTGGCATCGAAATCGTTTCGATCTGCCTTTACGTTCTAGCGGGAATACGACGAGATGACCTTAGATCCAACGAAGCGGCCTTGAAGTATTTTATGCTGGGTGCTTTTGCTACAGGGTTCCTGCTGTATGGAATGACTTTGGTTTATGGCTCCACCGGAAGCACAAACCTGTTTAAAATCGCGGAGGTTGTACAAAATCCTGCGGCCCAGTCTAATCCCCTGCTTCTGATGGGATTGGTCCTACTCATTATTGGGTTTGGATTCAAAGTTGCCTCGGTGCCTTTTCATATGTGGGCTCCCGATGTTTACCAAGGGGCTCCCACTCCAGTGACCGCTTTCATGGCAGTTGGACCCAAGGCTGCAGCATTCGCCGCATTCTTTCGAGTGTTTGCGGAAACCTTCCCGGAGCTGGCACCTTCCTGGGAAATTCTCCTGAGCACGGTCGCCGTCCTCAGTATGTTTTTTGGAAATCTGGGCGCCATCATGCAGACCAACATCAAACGAATGTTGGCATTTTCCAGTATCTCGCATGCAGGTTACATCCTGATGGCAGTCATAGCCAAAAACTCTCTCGGCAGTTCGAGCCTGTTGTTTTACATGCTCACCTATACCTTCATGACCTTTGGCATATTTGGTATCATTATTATCCTTGGCCGAAAAGGTGAAGAGAATCTGGAAATGAAAAATTACTCAGGCCTGGCTTACAAACACCCCGTGCTAGCCCTTAGTATGACCATTTTCCTGCTATCATTAGGAGGCCTGCCGCCCTTTGCCGGGTTCATCGCAAAATTTTATATCTTCAGTGCGGCGATTCAGGAAGGACTCATCACACTCGTTGTCATCGCCGTTCTCAACAGCGCTATTTCCTTCTACTATTACCTGAAGGTCATCATATTCATGTACATGAAAGAGCCCGAAGCTGAGTTTAATATCTCGCTGACACCGTTGACCCTCTTTGTAGTTTTTATAGGAGTGATCACAACCGTCAGCCTGGGCATCTTCCCCGGTTCCATCATCGCCCTCGCCTCACACTAGCGCTCGGCCAATTAGCAATATCCCAAATACCGAACAATAATCGTTGAGTGCAATATTTTCGTCACGCTGAGCTTATCGAAGGGTAATCAAGTATCCACATTCATTGCAAAAAAAACCGGGAGCCCTCACGGACTCCCGGAATCACGAAAAACCATTAGAATATTAAACGTTAACATACCCCATTACTATGATCTTAAGATATTTTCCTGAGGGTATGTTCGACGTATTCCAATTTACTGTAGCTCCACTAACGGAGTCTGCAAGGGCCAAACTCAATCGAAATTTTGAAGCTCCCCCATTTATGCTTTCAGACGAAGCACCGGTAAGAACCGCCAGATTATTGCCTGTGGTGTCTTGAATCAAGATAGGAATTAAAAACGCCCCCGTACTGCCAGCATCCTGGGTAACATCGAAATCGAACATTAGATTTGTTGGAACGGCGGGTCGAATCCCGACTCCATTAACAAAGTCAACAGAAGAACTGAGAGTAGGGGTATTTCCAAAAGTTCCGGATAAACCTGAAATCCCAGAAGTAAAGCCATCAGTTCCTGGACTTCCTGACGTTTTACGTAAATTTTGAACTCGGTGCTTAATAGTTCCGCCATCGTTTTTAACTTCCAAAACAAAGACTATCTGCCGCAAACCTTTCCACTCATAGTCGGTTGCGTTGAGTGTTGTAAAATCTCCAGTACTGGCAGTGGTGTCTCCTATAGGGCCGGGAGCAGAAAAGTCTGTACCATCGTCCCACTTTATACCGTTAGCGGTAGTGAGGTCGACCACCAGCACCTGACCATTAGTCCCGACAGCCAACGTCTTATCGTCACCTCCATCGTTGGTCAAAAGATCGCCTTGGTTCACCAGTTTATCTTTGGCAGAGATGGTCAGTTTTTGATCCCCGGTCGGAACCAGGTTATCAACATTGATCCCCGCCCCTCCCACTAGCTTGGCATCAAGCTTTCCCGATGTGGTATCGGTGGCGGAGACACGCAAGGTCTCATCCGATGTGTTTTCCGCCCCGGCTAATGACCCCCAAGCCAGAAATGCAGTGAATAGTAACAGCGCTAATGATATTGGCTTCTTCATAGTTCCATACCTCCTCGTGAGAGTATAAATTTTTTAACAATCCCTCACTTTTTCGGTTCGGAACTCCATAACTTTAGCCTACTCAGAATAATTAATAAATTAGCCTAATAAGTACTGATTTTTCAAAATCTTTTAAAATAAAATTTTTTTACGATATAATAATTTCTTAAGCTAAATAAAAACTATGTTTTAACGAGGCGGGACAACGTTATGAAGATGCATCATCTGGATAAGGAAAAGGTCGAGGCGGTCATGCTAAAGGTGAAGGAAGTGGTCGATTCGGGGCAATACCCTCCTGAACTGATTGAAGAAATTTTCAAGCTCTCGGAAGTGGATGGAGAAAAGTTTCTGGAAAGCAAAGCCCATCCCGTCCAGAAAGAAAAGGTAAACTTTGAAATTGATCCTGAAAAAGGTGTACGGTTCTTTGATCCGTTCAACTTTTTCACCCGGGGAATTTATAAAGATATGGATGGTTTAACTGTTTGGACGGCGGACAACCTTAAAGAGCCCTGGGAGTATGAAGACAAGGCAGAGCCCGAAGCACCCGTTTAGTTTTGACTATCCATTGATGAACCAAAACTATCACGCCTGAGTCAGCCACAACAATCCAATAAAAAAGCCCCGCGCCTTTTGGGCACGGGGCTTTTTTATTTCCTTATATATTCAGCCTTTTTCCTGATCCTTGCTGAAGTCGTAAGAACCTTTTCTCGGAAGTGAAGCGGTAAACATATCTGCTTCATCTTTCATGGCTTTATCTTTAGCTTCGCCTTCTTCCTCGGCCTTCTTACGAATCGCGGCTTCTTTTTCTTCTTCGGTCATATCTTCTTCGGCTTTGCCTTCTTCAATAGCGCCCTGTTGGCCTTCTTCAACGCTGGCTACTTCTTCATCACCTTCCTGCGCTTCTTTCATAGAAGATTTGAAGTTTTTGATACTGCGCCCAAAAGCACTGCCGATTTCGGGAAGTTTTCCCGCCCCAAAAATAATCATAATGATGATCAGGATGACCATCAACTCAGGAAAACCAATTCCCATCATAATTCAAACCCTCCCAGTATTTGATAATTAGCCCTAAATCAGGCCTTCCAACACCTGCATATTGATCGAAGATACTCAGTTTATCCTTTTTACAAAAGCAATTACAAGGGGAAAGGTGCCAATCCGTTAAAAATCGAAGGGTTCATCCTTCACGGAGGGATTTTATCGCCTTTTTATAGTCTTTCGAGTTAAAAATCGCCGATCCGGCAACCAAAACACTGGCCCCAGCTTCTTTGATGTTCCCAACATTCTCAGAATTGATTCCTCCATCGACTTCAAGCGCAATAGGATGTTCGTAATGAGACATGACTTCAGCTAAATTCTCAATTTTATCCAGCATAGAAGGAATAAACTTCTGCCCACCAAACCCAGGGTTCACTGACATCAGTAAAACCATATCAATCTCGTGCAATATTTCTTCCAGCGAAGAAAGCGGCGTTGCTGGATTCAGCACCACTCCCGCCAATTTATCATGGTCTTTGATTAGCTGAATGGTACGATTTAAATGTGTACAAGCCTCAACATGAACGGTGATGATGTCTGAGCCAGCAGATATAAATTCGCCAATGTAGCGGTCGGCATTTTCAATCATCAAATGCACATCTAACGGAAGTTCAGTCACTTTTCGGACCGCCTCTACTACTGCCGGACCAATGGTGATATTGGGGACAAAGTGTCCATCCATAACATCTACATGAATCCAATCTGCCCCCGCCTGTTCTACTGCCTTAACCTCATCCCCCAAACGGGAAAAATCCGCCGATAGGATGGAGGGGGCAATGATTACACCGTCTTCCTTCTGCGCCATGGACATCCTCCATACAGAAAATAAATTGACCCGAAGCATAGCATAAGCTGAAATATCCTTCCATTTTTATAAGCAGAGGACCGCCGCCGATATTTTTCCAAAGTCTCTGGCACTCTAGGGCTACATTCTTTATAATGATTGGTTTTATATCCTAAAACTATAAACCCATGCAGATCGCCCTCGAAAATCTCCGTAAGAGGATCAAAACCCTCTTGATGCAGGACCACAATATGCTACTGCTGGCAGCAGTAATTGGGTTTCTGGCTGGGCTTGCCTCAACCCTGTTTCGTTGGCTGATTGGATTCTTTGGAGTAGTTTTTTCTCCAGAAGGACTATCATGGATCGGAATAACCGGTACAACGATTCCTTTCCTGTTACCCCTTATGCCCATGGCAGGCGGAGTTATAACAGGCATCATCTGCCATTTTTTCCCCGATGCCGTAAAAGAAAACGGAGTGCATCGAGTCATGCACGCGGTCGCTTTGAAAGCGGGAAAGATTCGTAAACGCACCCTGCTAACTTGTTCCACCACATCAGCACTGACCATTGGGTCTGGCGGTTCAGCAGGACGGGAAGGCCCAACCGTACAAATCGGTTCAGCGGTTGGATCGGCTCTCGGGAACATGTTTCATCTTTCCCATGAGAGGGTCCAGGTTTTAGTTGGCTGTGGGGCGGCGGCAGGAATTGCGGCATCTTTCAATGCTCCTTTAGCCGGGGTATTGTTCGCCCTGGAGATCATTCTCACAGATTTCACAATCCATACGTTCAGCCCTATCGTGGTCGCCTCAGTCATCGGTACGGCCACCGGCCGGGCCATGGAGGGCAACGATATCACGTTTCACGTTCCCGTTCATGAATTGGTCAGCTATTCAGAGATTGGTTTTTATTTAGTCCTTGGGCTTCTATGCGGATTGGTTTCAAAGTTATTCACCTCCGTCTATTTTAAAATGCATGAAATTTTTGATAAGAAGATTAAAATCCCAAAACCCCTTAAACCTGCTCTTGGAGGTTTGATTGTTGGTTTCATCTCTATAGCTTTTCCTGCAGTCCTGGGAAATGGATATGATTTTATGGAAAAAGCATTAGCGGGGGAACTAATTTGGTGGCTGGCATTCGCGCTAATCTTTTTGAAAATATTTAGCACGTCCGTAACTCTTGGTTCTGGAGGATTGGGAGGAGTTTTTGCGCCTTCTCTGTTTATCGGAGCCATGCTGGGTTCTGCCTATGGAACTCTTGTGCATGCCATCAATCCTGGCTTTACAGCATCCCCAGAGACTTATGCGCTAGTAGGCATGGGAGCAGTGGCGGGAGCCGTCATGCAAGCTCCATTGACCAATATTCTGATGCTGTTCGAGTTGACCAATGATTACACCATAATTTTACCGATCATGATCACCTGCATCGTTTCGACCTACACCTTTAGGGCTTTCGACAAAAACTCAATTTATATTCAGAAACTGTTGAAGGAAGGAACTAACATCCAACACGGCCGCGAGGTTTCCATTCTCAATGCCATAAAAGTAAATGATGTTTTAAGTCAGGATGTCACGATGATTCCCGAAGGTATGCCATTCCGGAAAATCCTGGAAACAGTATCTTATTCCAAAAATTTTTATTTTCCCGTGGTAAATGGCGAAGGAGAAATGTCGGGTATATTATCTTTCCACATGATTCGGGAAATGATTTTTGAAGAAGACCTTGGTGATCTGGTGGTCGCCAACGATTTAAAAGTTCCAACAGTAATGACCCTAACACCTGAAAACAACCTCAATGAGGCCATGGAATTGTTTGCCAAGCTTGATGTGGAACAGCTTCCCGTAGTCCGTCCCAATGAGCCCAAACGAGTGATCGGAATGGTCAACCGAGGTGAAGTGGTCGCCACTTACAATCGCGAAGTACTAGTCTCCGGATTCGACCGGTAGATAACCGATGTCCCGCTCTCACCATTTCCAAATTTCTCTAACTTTCTTACTCTGTTTGGGAATCCTCACCAGTTGCAGCAACCCTGAATCCTCTGTCCACAGAAGGTCCCAGTTTTTGATGGGCACCCTTGTCAATATTTCCATTTACGAAAAAGATAAAAATCTCGCGCAACAGGTTATTAAGAAAGCCTTCAACGAAATTGAACGAATGGAAAGATTGATGAGTACTCATATCCCCAATTCCGAGGTTTCAAAAATTAATGCATCTGCGGGCCTCCGGCCTGTTCCTGTATCGCCGGAAGTTTTGGAAGTTATCAGCCGAGCTCTCTATTGGGCTGAAAAATCCAATGGCGCTCTGGATGTGAGCCTAGGGCCAGTCCAGGAATTGTGGGAGTTCGATGGCGACCAACCTTCCCTGCCGGATAAAATTTCCCTTGAGCAGGAACTATCCAAAGTGGATTACAGAAAAATCCAGATCAAAAATGAGACAGTCTATTTAAAGGAAAAGGGAATGCGTCTGCATCTCGGTGCAATCGCCAAAGGATATGCCGTGGACCGGGCAGTAAACATATTAAAAGAGTCAAATATCCATCATGCCCTCATCAATGCAGGAGGAGACCTGAAAACCTTGGGCAAGAGACCCGATCAAACAGCATGGAAAATTGGACTACAACACCCCAGAAAACCAGAGTTGATCCTGGCATCCTTTTCTCTTAGTGAAAAAGCGGTCGCAACCTCCGGTGACTACCAGAAATATTTCGATCATGAAGGAACCCGGTACCACCATATATTGAATCCGAAAACCGGCTACCCAGTCCTTGGCGCAATGTCTGCCACAGTAATAACCAAAACCGTAATGGATGCAGATGCGCTATCGACAGCCCTGTTTGTTATGGGTGCAAAAAAAGGGTTAGCTTTCATCGACTCCCTAAAAGATACGGAAGGTCTCATTGTCGATCAAGACAGATCCCCTTACCTATCCGAAAGAATGGGGGAATTAGAGAATTTCTCCCTCGAAAAATTTAAAGAGAACCTCAGCCATTAAACCATGTCCGATTTCATTTGGGTGGCAACGATCCGGAAACAAAAAGACCAGCATGGGGTCATTTTTCATTTCCTCCCCATATGCTTCGAAGTAAGTCACCAATTGATCGGAAAAGCGATCGTGCACAGTAGGTAAAAAAGGTTCCAATGCTGAAGGGAAATTAAAGAATGGAGTTTTTTTATCTCCTGCGGTTTGCCTTGCTGCCTCCTGGTATTCTGCAAAATTACAGACACTGACCCAAACTGGTTTGGCCCCCTTATTCCGAACCTGTTCTATCAAGTTTTCAAAATTTTCGCGGTACTGCTGAACAGGAACTCTCCGGCCAATCTCATTCTTTTGAGTAAGGGAAGGTTCAGGCAAACCGACCAATAAAGTTCTCAGCCATCTAAAAAGCAAAACATGTCTCATGTTCCAGCTAATTCTCCCAACCAGAGAGTTTCGCGATTCAAATTGACGTGAATCTGTTTGATGTGAAAGAGAGGAATCATTTAACCCAAAAGAAAGAATGACCCAATCATCTTTTTTCACCTCCCCCAATTCCTGCCACAGCAATTTTCCCTGGAAAGAAGAAAAACCAGGTTGAGACAGGTTCCGTAATTTAAAACGAGCGGAAGAATTTACGGCATTCAATTTTTCAACAAGTAAAGATGGGTAGGTTTTTTCGTAATTGACTCCCCAGCCAAAACTGCTGGAGTCGCCCAGAACATAGAGGGTTCTTCCTAGAGCTTCTGTTGTAACTTGATTTTCTGAAGGAACACGAAACCCTGAAGTATCAGAAATAATTGTCCAGGGAGGAAGTTTGTCCACCACAAAGGCGGAGGAATAATTTCGGACCGTTTTTGAGACATTTGGTTTGAGCCGGTAACCATAACGCAAATCAGATTGGTATGCATAGACGTCCTCATTCACAAATCCCTGCTGCGCGACAAACCTCTGGTATTTTTCTAATACCGCAGAGTCCAGTTCTTCCATCCAAGAAGGGATTGCATAGGCCTTATAATTAAATACCGGTTCATATCCAGCAAACCTGAGGATCGCCTCGACAAACCCGAAAAAGAAAAATATAACGCCCACAGAGAACAAAAAAGAACGAATAGTTTTTATTCTTATTCGCGAAGCCACAAACCACCTGTATAAACTAAATTTTAGAAGGAGAAAATCGTTTTAGCAAAAGGGAATTCCCAACCACCGAAACAGAGCTCAAAGACATTGCCACAGCGGCAAACACAGGTTTCAGAAGGACACCATAAAAAGGATACAAAAGTCCCGCCGCGATGGGAATTCCCATCACATTATAAAAGAAAGCCCAGAAAAGATTCTGCCTGATTTTCTCAAGAGTTTTCTTGCTCAATTCAATAGCATGAGGGACAGCTTGAAGATCTGAGGTGACCAGAGTAATGTCTGAAGCCTCCATCGCGACATCCGTACCGCTCCCTAAAGCAATGCCTACTGTGGACTCAGCCAACGCTGGAGCGTCATTGATTCCATCGCCCACCATCGCAACTTTTCGTCCCTGCTCCATCAGTTTTCTGATTACATCTCTTTTTTCAGAAGGCAGGACTTCCGAAATAACATCTTCAATATCCAGTTTTTGAGCGACAGCTAGCGCGGTTTTCTGGTTATCCCCTGTTACCATCATTACTTTCAATCCCATCATTTTAAGACGGTGAACGGTTTTCTTGGCATTGGGTTTTACCGCATCGGTGGTGGTGATGATGCCTTCAATATTTCCATTGAGACTTAAAATCATGGGAGTTTTCCCCTGTGCAGTCAGCTTTTCCAAATCACCCATTACTAAAGAAAAATCAATTTTCCTTTCTTTCATTAATTTCATGTTGCCGAGTAAGACATTTTTACCCTCAGTTTTTCCCTGCACTCCGAAACCCGGCAAAGCTTCAAAATCAGAAAGTGTTTCGAATTTGAGCCGGTGTTTTTTCACCTCTGAAACTACCGCTTGGGCTAAAGGATGTTCCGAATATTTTTCCAGAGAACCCGCTAACACTAATAAATGGTCAGCATCTAAAACCGCTCCAGGAGATAGAAGCACATCGGCCACCTCTGGTTTGCCGGTGGTCAGGGTTCCCGTTTTATCAAAGACAATGGTATCCAATTTTTCAGCTTGCTCCAAAGCCTCACCCCCCTTAATAAGAATACCCATCTCCGCACCTTTTCCAGTTCCGACCATAATCGCTGTAGGAGTGGCAAGACCCAACGCACACGGGCAGGCAATGATCATGACTGAAATAAATACCATCAAGGCGAAGAGAAATGGGGTAGTCGGCAAGGGGCCAAAATATTCTCCAAAACCCCACCAAAACCCAAAAGCCAGTAGGGCCAAACCTATCACCGCTGGAACAAAAACCCCGGAAATCTTATCCGCAAGCCTTTGCACAGGTGCTTTCGACCCCTGCGCCTGCTCCACCAACTGAATGATCTGCGCTAACAGAGTATCTTTACCCATGCGGGTAACCTGCATTTTAAAAAAACCAGTTTTATTGAGGCTAGCACCCACTACTTCATCTCCGTCATTTTTTTCTACCGGAACACTTTCACCCGTCAACATCGATTCATCGATTGTAGATTGCCCCTTAATCAGGATTCCATCTACAGGAATTTTTTCCCCAGGCCGGACAAGAACGATATCTCCCACTACCAAATCTTCCACACTTATTTCAAGTTCTTTACCCTCTCGTTCAACATGGGCAGTTTTAGGTTGTAGTCTCATCAACTTTTTAATCGCAGAAGAAGCACTGTGCTTGGCGCGTGCCTCCATCCAACGTCCCAGCAGGACCAGCGTAATGATCATCACCGAAGTATCGTAATAGACTTCTGAAGAGACCAACCAGTCAGGAAAAAAGGTGGCACAAATACTATAAAAATAGGCCGACGATGTACCCACGGCAATAAGGGTGTTCATGTCTGCATAACCATGACGAAAACCATTGAATGCTCCCCGGTAAAATTGCCCACCACAATAAAACTGCACCGGAGTTGCCAAAATAAATAAAAGAAAATTCAGCGTATTCAATTCAAAATTAAATAGCGACTCTCCCTTCATCGAAAGGATCATGACAGCCAGGCTTATAACACCACTGAGAATTAGTTTTAACTTAAGCTGGGCCAGATATTTGGTATGACGTTCTTCATCTTCCTGCATTGAATCGCTTTCAGATTTTTCAGGCAAAAGACGATAACCGGCTTGGTCCAGAGCCAATCTCAAGTCTTCAAAATCTACCAGAGCCGGGATGTAATCGATCAACACCTGCTCGGTAGCCAGGTTCACCTCGACTTTATGAACACCGTCCAGCGATGCCAGTTTTTTCTCAACCCGGGAGACACACGAGGCACAAGTCATACCTTCAACAGAAAAGGTTTTTCTTTGTCCGGGAACTTCAAAGCCCAGTTTTCCGATAGCGCTGGGGAATTGACTTGCAGATATCTTTTGAGGGTCAAATTCAATGGAGGCAACTTCTGCGGCTAAGTTAACATGGACGGAATTCACCCCTTCCAGTTCGCCAACCTTTTTTTCGATCCGGGCCGAACAACTGGCACAAGTCATCCCTTTGACAGGGAGTGTGATATTGGTTTTGTTTTTGGAATTTTGATCCGTCATAGTGAACTCAGGTTTATATACAACACTATATCAGGATACACATTTTTAGAGAATGAACTCAACAACTACCGTCGGAAATTTAACTAAAAAAAAGGGGATGTTTTATTTGCTGCTAAACAGTGTTTTTAGGGTAACAGCGCCATAACCGATGAGTAGGAGGGCAATCAGTCCGCTGGAAAAGGAATTTTGGCTCATGGCAGTTGTGAACACAAAAATACCTACTCCACTTAAAACCACTCCCAGGACAAAGAAACCAAAGGAACGGTAGACGGGGGTTTTACTTTCCAGATTGTCACGCTTTTGCTTGAGTTGCCACCGCCAGCGAAGGACATAATAAGTCTGACGGATCCAGTTGAACAATCCGTTATCTTCAACCAAGCTGGTCCGGCAATACATGCATTGGGCATCTGTCTTGCGATTGGGAAAACCGCAATTGAGGCACAATTTGCTGTCCTGATCCTGGTTTAAAGTAGCCGGTTCTTTTTTAGGCTTATCCATCTAACAACTCCGGGGCGGAGAACCGGTATAGCGCAATAGCTTGTTACCGCTAATTCTCTCGCTTAATAAGTTCTTGCTCGCTGTACCCTTCGGGGAATGGGTGATGCCCTCTCATTTGCCTTCATACCCGGAACGGGTAAAAACTAATGAGGGAATATCGCAGCCCCACGCGGGTGGTTTAGAATCCCTTATCGGCAAGATAGACCAAAAGGATTAAAAAACCTACTGTTATGGTAAGGTTAAATTTTATTACTTATAGATTGCCCTGTCAATCTGCAATGCTTTGGATATTATTGCCCTATCGGTACAGGGTTATAATTCATCATTGATCTAAATAGCTCAATTGCCTATAATTCAGTTCCCATTTTCTAAAACTATAAATTTCATTCAAATGATACAAATTCTTTTCATCCTTTTATCGTTAAGTATGGTTTCGCCGTGTTTTGCCACCGAATCACCCAAAGACATGGTACTGATTCCAGCGGGAAAATCTCAGATGGGGAGCAGAAGTTCCCTGCTGGAACTCAAACCTCACGATTTGTTTAATACCGACCGGCACACTCTTGGTCCCGAAAATCCGGCCCATGAGGTCTACCTCGATGCGTTCTATATAGATATTTTTGAGGTGACCAATAAAAGATATAAAGATTTTGTAACCGCAACCGGAGCAAAAAAGCCTCAAGGTTGGGTGAAGCCCGATTTCAATGAAGACCTGCAACCGGTGGTAGGTATTTCCTGGAAGGAGGCCGTGTCCTATTGTAAGTGGAGCGACAAAAGGTTGCCCACAGAAGCGGAATGGGAAAAAGCCGGCAGAGGCAAACGACCGGTCAAATACCCTTGGGGAGACACCCCTCCCGATTCAGAAAAGCTGAACTATAATGAAGAGAAAATGAAAACTACTCCCGTGGGCTCTTACGAAAATGGGAAATCAGATTACGGTATCTATGATCTTTCCGGAAATGTCTCGGAATGGGTTCATGACTGGCATTACCCGGAGTACTACTTATTTTCTCCAAAAAAAAACCCGCAAGGGCCGGAAAAAGGACATTACAGAATTATCCGCGGAGGAAACTGGAGAAACAACGCAGATGATGTCGACCTCACCTATCGCAACGCAACCGCACCCAATATGAGAAATGACACAGTGGGCTTTCGTTGCGCTAAAAACGCCTCATAAATACGACTCTATTTAGGATTTTTTAAGCGGACTAGAATTCTATCCAGCAGGAGATCAGCAATTTCCCTTTTGGGTTTCAAGGGGATGTTTTCAATTTTTTCTTCACGATCAATGATCGTCACTTGATTGGAGTCGGACTGAAATCCGATTCCAGGCGCACTGATATCATTGGCAACGATAAGGTCGAGATTCTTTTTTTTCAATTTCTCTAAAGCGCTCTCCACAATATTCTGGCTTTCCGCCGCGAAACCCACCACCAACTTGCCAGAATTGCGTTTAGCGACTTCCAGCAAGATGTCTTTCGTGGGAACCATTTTAAGAACCAAACCTGCATCCCCCTGCTTTTTTATTTTCTCTTTTTCCAGAGTTTGCGGAGCAAAGTCGCCCACTGCGGCAGACATGACCAAAACATCACAGTGGTCAAGGTGTTCCTGAACCAAAACATTCATCTCGTCTGCCCGTTTACAAGTTTTAATGTCCACACCTGGGGGAGCCTTTAAATAAGTCGGACCGCTGATGAGAACCACCTTTGCGCCCCGGGCCTTTGCCTGTTCAGCAACGGCATAACCCATTTTCCCTGAAGAAGGATTAGAAAGATATCGCACGGGATCGAGGGGTTCATGAGTAGGTCCGGCTGTAATGAGAAACCGGATCCCATTCAGGTCATCACGCTGGTTAAAATAGCTTCTCACCTTATCCAGAATTGCGGAAGGTTCGGCCAAACGCCCAGGGCCTGTCACTCCACAGGCAAGTTCACCAAAAGCCGGATCAACAAAATCCACACCTCTGGACCTCAAGATATCTATATTTTTTTTCACGGCAGGATGTTCCCACATCCCATCATTCATGGCCGGGGCAACCAAAACCGAACCTTTAAACGCTAAGTGCAAGTTTGACAGGGCATCGTCCGCGAGACCATGCGCCATTTTACCCAGCATGGAAGCCGTGGCCGGAGCCACCACCAGAAGGTCCGCGTTCTCCGCAACACGAATGTGTTCCATTTGAGCAGAGTTATGCGAATCAAATAAACTGTGGTAAACCGGATTCCCAGAAAGCGCCTCAAAAGTCAGCGGGGTCACAAATTTACTAGCATTAGCACTCATTACTACCCTTACATCGGCCCCTTCTTTCACCAATAAACGCAAAATTTCTACCGCCTTATAAACAGCTATACCGGCAGAGACACCCAAAACAATTTTTGCGTTTTTTATTGTTTTCCGCATAATTTAAAATGAAACCTCAAATAATCGGGGAACGGCCAAAGGGAAAGCGAGCAAAATCTTATTAAGCCGCCAGCACGATTTGGATCCTGAAAAAGCCATTGCTCATTAGCCCCATGCTTAGTGAATAGTTTAATTATAAGTATTAATCTTTGAGCAATCAATATTTTATGGAAGATCACAAAAAGTTCAGGATAGCCATTCGGGTTCCAGAAATTTTTTATGTATTGAGGAACGATGAATCACAGGAACCAGACAGGTTCATAGCTGAAGCCGAGCTGATAAAAAAACACCAGGCAGATGAGGCAGGCGATGAGCCTGTTTCGCATGAAGTCCGACTGGGCCGTGATCAAATCAATACTATTTGCAGAACGCTTAAGTCTGAATTCACCACTGAGACAAAAAACATAACCTCATTCAAAAGTTATATTCATAATCTGAAATCCCGCTCCCGAGAAACTGCCATAGAGGAAGTTAAATTTTTCTTACAAGAGATGAGAGATATTGAGAAGGATTATAAAGGAGACAACATCTCCAGTTTTTTTCACAATCACTGGGCTCAGCATGGAGAAGATTTTCATTTCATATTGAAAAGTATTGATCTTGCTGGAATCCGAATAGTACGAGACTGCCGTTTATTAGAACAACTGGACGATGAACAAAAGATAGATATCTACCTGGAAACTTATTGAGCTTGTAATTATCTGTCAGAAAAAAAATCCACCCAGGGGAGCTGAGTGGATTTTAAAGAGGCAATCATCCTAAGCGGACCATCATAAAGATTCTCCCCCCTGCCAATTTTATTCAGATTTTTTTTCTATTCCTTTAATGATGGAGCGCCCTTTTGGTGCATGGTTTCTCAGATGTTCACGCACAAGCATCACTGCGTGATTATCATCCATAGCCGTTATGAAAATGCTAAAATCCTCTTCGGATTTATCCTTTTCATTTATTAAAACACCTTTTACTTTAAAACTATATTGTTTAGGTGGCATGGTATTCTCAAATAGGTATAGAACAATACTACCAGTATATAAACATGAGCCGAAAACTTAAAATTCTTTTAGTCTCCGCAGAAGTTCATCCTTTCGCCAAAACCGGCGGACTGGCAGACGTCAGCGGAGCATTGCCTCCAGCCCTGAAAAGACTAGGGCACGACATCCGGGTCATCATGCCCAAATATTCCTGCCCCGCCAAGGCCGGAAAAGAAATGCGAAACATCAAAGTGGACTTGGATATTCCCGGCTTCAGCCAGAAAGGCGCCCTCTTCCAATCAGAGCTGGATGACAATGTCCCTATTTACTTGATTGAACAGGCTGAACACTATAATCGCAAACATATTTACGGAGAATCCGGTGCCGATTACCCCGACAATGTGGAGCGGTTTTCATATTTTTGCCAAGCCGTCTTGAAAGCAGCTAAAACAATTAATTTTAAACCTGACATCATACATTGCAATGATTGGCACACGGGGCTGATTCCATTATATTTAAAAACAGACTCCTGGTTTGCTCAAACTAAAACCCTTTTTTCGATTCATAACCTGGGCTATCAGGGAAACTTTCCGCGTTCCAGCCTGGTAACAACCGGATTGGATGAGTCCCTATTTCACGAAGAAGGCATTGAGTTTTACGGCCAAGTCAGTTTTATGAAAGCTGGGTTGATGTTTTCAGACACTCTTGCCACCGTGAGCCCCGCTTATAGTCAGGAAATCCAAACTCCCGAGCTGGGTTTTGGCATGGAAGGGATATTGCAAAAACGTTCCGACCATCTGTACGGAATATTGAACGGCGTCGACTATTCCATATGGAACCCGGAAACCGACCCTTTGATTCCTGCCAATTTTGGGTCAAAATCTCTATCCCAAAAAATGCGATGTCGAGACGATCTAATACGAATGTTTTCACTCCGCCTCAATAAAAAGACACCCATTCTTTGCATGATCACCCGTCTTTCTGAACAAAAGGGAATCGATTTAATCATGGAAGCCCAGGATGCCCTGAATAAATGGGATGTATCCTTGTTGATTCTAGGGACGGGCGAAGCCCAGTACGAAACTTTTTTCCGCAAATGGAGTAAAGAAAGGTCTGACCGCATTGCTACGGCATTGAAGTTTGATGAATCTCTGGGACATCGCATTCTGGCTGGCAGTGATATGCTCCTCATGCCATCGCGCTACGAACCTTGCGGACTCACCCAAATGTATGCCCTGAAATATGGAACCGTACCCATTGTTCACAATATTGGCGGGTTGAAAAACTCGATTCAGGAATTCAGCAATAAAACAGGGAAGGGAAACGGGTTCAAATTTAAATCCCCAAATAAAAATTATTTCATTAATTCCCTGCAGAAAGCCTTATCCTGTTTTAATCAAACCAAAACTTGGGAAAAACTGATGCGCAATGGTATGGCTAAAGATAATAGTTGGGAGTATTCAGCCAAACAATATTCACGCCTATATCAAAAAACCCTTCGTTCTTGAAGCAAAGGTTCGACACGGAGTCTCATTTCATGACGGAAAGCAGTATTAGCCTTGAAATTCTTCAGGAAGTAACCCGGATCGCCAACTCCACGCTAGATCTGGATGAAACCCTACAAAATATTATTCAAGTCATTAAAAATAAAATGCATATGGATGCCTGCGCCATATACCTGATTGATGAGTCAGATGGGCTTCTGCACTTGAAAGCCTCCATGGGCCTCCCTGATGATGCCAAGCGGATCAATCTGAAAATAGGCCAGGGAGTGACAGGCTGGGTCGCACAGCAAGGAACTTCTTTAGCCTTGAGCGAAGCAATGCAAGACCCCCGATTTGTCTATTTCCCGGAAATCGAGGAAGAAAAATTTCACTCCCTGCTATCGGTACCCATTCTTGCTGATTGCCCCCCTCTAGGAGTCATCAATGTTCATAGCGTTGAAAAAAGAATGTTCCAATTAGAAGAAATTACCGTTCTCGAAACAATTGCAGGACAAGTCACCGGATGTTTGAGAAACGCCATCCAGTTTCATCAAAACCAGATGATGTTAAAGGAAACACGAATTTTATATGACATCAGCCTGGCCGTTCAATCCACCCTGAAGCTGGAGCATGGCCTTTGGGTCATTCTCAGCGCGATCACCATGGGTGAAGCAGGAGGATTCAACCGAGCAATGCTGTTTACCATCAACGATAAAACTCAGTGCCTTCAGGGAATTATGGGCATGGGACCTGATTCCCAAGAGGACGCAGTGAGAATCTGGACCGAGTTAGACAAAAAAAGAGGAAGCTTACTGGACTGGGTCATCAAAGAAACGCAAAGTGACCTGATTCGAAACTCCAAGTTCAACAGTTTTGTTTGCGGGTTAAGTTATCCCCTCAATCCTAATGACAATGTTCTATCAGAAACAGTGCTACAGAAAAAACCGTTTAATATTACACATGCAAAAGAACACCCGCTAGTCAGCCAGGAGTTTATCGATGCGCTAGGTGTGGATACCTTCGCGACGGTTCCTCTTATCGCACATGAAGAAGTACTGGGAGTCATTCTGGTCGATAACCGATATGACCAAAAGAGGATTACAGAAGAAAACCTGAGGTTTTTAACCCGCTTTACGGTTTACGCCAGTTGGGTTATCGAAAACTCCCGCCTTTTCTCTAAACTGCTAGATACTAATCGTGAACTGCTTTCCATGAAGGAACAACTGGTCCAGGCAGAAAGGCTCTCAGCCTTGGGAGAAATGGCCGCGGAAGTGGCGCATGAAATCAAAAACCCTCTCGTTTCTATTGGGGGATTCGCCCGCAGGCTAAAAGATAAAATGAACACCCTTTCAAAAAAACGGGAAGACAGCGACGAATTAAAATCGGCAGCCAACTATTCTGAAATTATTTCCAATGAGGTGGAGCGCCTTGAACGATTGCTGAAAAACACTTTGATTTATTCTAAATCCGGTGCGCTGGAAACGGAAGAATGCCAAATAAATAAATTGATAGAAGAATCCCTTTATATGTTTAAGTCCGGATTTTTCGAAAAAAATATAAATTTGGTTACCCAGTTTGAAGAGGATCTCCCCCTATTAAATCTCGATCAGCAGAAAATTAAACAAGTCTTGATAAACTTAGTTTATAACTCCCTGGAATCCCTTTCTATGGGTGGAATGTTAAAAATTCAGACCTATCTTGAAGACTACGCACAAAAACAAAAAATGGTCACAGTCAGAGTTGAAGATACAGGTGGGGGTGTGCCTCAGGATATTTTTGAAAATATTTTTAATCCGTTTTTCACCACCAAGCATAGTGGCACTGGCCTCGGACTATCCATATGCCGGAAAATCATTGAAAACCATGGGGGAAGCATTCGGGTAGAAAACCAAATAGGTAAAGGGGTTACCGTCTATCTCCATTTACCGTTGCAAATGGGCCTCGATTATTATAAAAACTAGTGTTCCTCTGGCAAGCTAAATCAATTTGGTTCCAAATTCTGTAACAATTAAACTTTACCCAAATAAATAGACAGATGAAATCAATCCTCGTTGTCGATGACGAACAAAATATCAGGTTTCTTTATAAAGAGGAACTTGAAGATGATGGCTACAAAGTTTCGGTTGCGGCCACGGGTGAGGAAGCGCTACAAAAATTAGACAATAGTATTCCAGACCTCATTATTCTAGATATTAAAATGCCGGGAATGGACGGCATAGAGGTCATGCGGAAAATAAAGGATGAAAAAGGCGATATTCCCATAATACTCTGCTCAGCTTACGGCCGCTACAAACAGGACTTCCGGGCCTGGGCCTCGGATGCCTATGTCGTCAAATCTGCAGATCTCAGAGAACTGAAACTCACCATCAAGGAGATTTTCAATCAGCGGATAGCGGGTTGATCAAATAATATGAAAACCATCGAACCCAGATTTATTGCTGTTGAAGGATCTATTGGTGCTGGCAAAACATCACTGGTGAATCTCCTTGGAGAGCAGTATGAATCTCGGGTAATTCTGGAGGACAACGATACCAATCCCTTCATTGCCAAATTTTATGAGGATCGCGAATCTTATTCCTTTCAGACCCAGGTTTTTTTTTTACTAAACCGATTCAACCAATACATGGAATTAGCCCAGAGAGATCTGTTCAATTCTGTGGTGGTAATCGACTACCTCTTCCAACGAGACAAGATATTTGCCCAACTCAATTTAGAAGACCATGAATACCGTTTGTATGAACAAATTTTTAATTTAATAGGAACCAAAGCTCCAAAACCAGATTTAGTCATATTTTTGCAGGCCAGCACAGAAGTCTTGATAGAGAGAGTTTCCAAACGAGGTAGGGATTATGAAGCTTTTATGGACCCCGATTATCTCGATTCGGTAAATAAAGCCTTCAATAATTTCTTTTTTTATTATTCCGACACACCGCTTTTGGTCATAAATACCAATGAGATCGACTTTGTTGAAAAAAAATGTGATCTGGAAGAGTTGATTAACAAGATCAACAGTCATAAAATAGGTAGAGAATATTATAACCCGCTTGGATCCTGACGGACCGGGACGGAGTAAGCTTCATAAATCAAGGTAAGCGCAAATCGGGGACCCCGTTGGCGGCCCTAAAATTATCACCGCGTTTTCCTTAAATGTTACGCTTCTCCCACGGCATTTGCCGATGGTTTCTTTTTTGATTCCTCCCCCTCCGCTTTCCCAAGCCAAAACGCGTATAAAATCATGGATAAAAGGCCTGTTACCGTCCCTGACATTTCCGGACGAAAAAATTCAGGAAAAAAAATCACTGCCCTGACTGCATATGATTATAGTTTCTCGAAGCTTCTCGATGAGACGGACATAGACATTATTCTTGTCGGAGATTCTCTCGGAATGGTTTCCCTCGGTCATGAGAATACACTGGCGGTGACTCTAAACAACATGATCGACCATACCCAAGCGGTGAAACGAGGTGCCCAACGTGCCCTGGTAGTGGGCGACATGCCTTTCATGTCTTATCAGGTTTCAATAGAGCAGGCCGTGACCAACGCTGGCCGCCTCATTCAAGAAGGCGGTGCATCGGCTGTCAAACTCGAAGGGGGAGCTCGCATGGCAGACAGGGTTCAGGCTATTGTTCAGGCAGGAATTCCTGTCATGGGCCATATAGGTTTGACCCCTCAATCGGTTCATCAGTTCGGAGGCTATAAGGTACAAGGCAAAAATTATTTGGACTCCCGACAAATCAGGCAGGACGCAAGCGATCTGCAAAATGCCGGTGCCTTTGCCTTGGTCATAGAAGGAATTCCTGGCGAGCTGGCAGAAGAAATCACCACAGAGCTAAAGATACCCACTATTGGAATTGGAGCAGGCCAAAAATGTGACGGCCAAATTCTGGTTCTACACGATCTTTTGGGACTGAACCAGGATTTCGTGCCTAAATTTGTAAAACAATACGCCCAAATGGCTGACAACCTGAAAAGCGCAGTTTCCGAATACATCAAGGAAGTCAGGAACGAAACATTTCCAGGGCAAGAGCATACCTATCACTCAAAGCAGGGGAGCCTCAAGCAAGTCAATGATTGAGACTAAAAACAGCACCCGGCGAGTGACCGTGATTTCCTCCATTTCTGAAATGAAAGAGATTTCTCAATCATTTCAAAAACAGAACCTGACTATTGGCCTTGTGCCTACCATGGGTTGCCTCCATGAAGGCCACTTAAGCCTGATCAAAAAATCATTGGAGTCCTGCGATAAAACTGTAGTCAGTATTTTTGTTAATCCGACCCAGTTTGGACCCAAAGAAGATCTCGAGTCCTACCCACGTCAGTTCGAAAACGACATTGAGAAGCTGGATGAAATTGGAGTAGACATTCTATTCCACCCCAGCAAAGAAGAGATGTATCCGACAGGGTACAAAACCTTTGTGGAAGTGAAAAATATCACTGAACAATTATGCGGGAAAAGTCGACCTGATCTTTTTCAAGGAGTTGCCACAGTGGTGTTAAAGCTTTTCAATATTGTCCAGCCCTATAATGCTTTCTTTGGCGAAAAAGACTGGCAACAGCTCGCAGTTATCGAAACCCTGGTCAAAGACATAAACCTTGATGTTGCCATCATTCGTGTACCCCTTGTCCGGGAAAATGATGGCCTCGCCATGAGCTCCAGAAATCGATATTTATCAGTTCAAGAAAGACAAACCGCCCTGTCTTTATCGCGTTCCTTGCAAAAAGCCCAAGACCATATTCGGCAGGGAATCACATCAGTAAAAATTATTAGTAACTTGATCCAACAAAACATATTAGAGACTGAGGGAACTAAAATCGACTATATTTCGATTTGTGACCCATTGAGCTTCAAAGAAAAAGAACAAATTCGTGGAAGGACGCTAATTGCCCTCGCGGTAAAGGTCGGCCCCTCACGGCTTATTGACAATTGCATTATTGAGGAAATCTGATGCAAAGAACTATGCTTAAATCCAAACTTCACCGTGCCCGGGTAACGGCTACGGAAATTGATTATGAAGGTAGTATAGCTATTGATGAAGACCTTTTAGATCGAGTAGGCATTCTGCCGCTTGAGCAGGTACATATCTATAACATTAACACTGGAACCCGATTTATCACCTATGTAATAGCTGCCGAACGGGGTTCAGGAATCTTTTCAATCAATGGTGCAGCCGCCCGCCTGGCCCAGATTAATGATCGCATCATAGTTGTGGCTTATGGTATTATAGATACTAATCAGGAAAGCCACAAAGCTCAAGTCGTCCTCCTTGACGCCGCTAATAAAATTGTGGAGAATTAAAAGGGGTTTGCTTTCCTAATTCCAGAATAAAATCACCTGATTTAATAGCACGAGGTTAACTTGACCGATATACTTATATACGCCGCCGCTGGGTTCATGGTCTGGATGTGTCTGGATTGCATTCAACGCCGTGAACATTTTATATGGATCATTATCATGATCATACTTTTCCCCGTAGGAGCAGTGGCCTATTTCTTTGTAGTTAAAAATCGTTCAGAAGCGGGAGAAGGTAAAGCTTCTCAAGGTTTTTCTCCCACTCCAATCCGCAAGGAAGTTGAAACAGAAGAAACCCTGCAACTCAAAGAACTGATCGGAAAATTCCAAAAAGCCTACCATTATGAAAAACTAGGGCAGGTTTATATAGAACAGCAAAAATTTGAAATGGCAATTCCCCAGTTTGAAGAAGCCATCCAGCGCGATCCAGAGATGCTGGAAGCTCGGTATGGACTCGCCAAAAGCCTGCACGGACTCGGCAATTATGAAGAAGCTGGCGTTGCTCTGGAGAAACTGACCGCTATTGATAAAAAATACGATTATGGCAATGCCATTTTTGGGCTTGCAGAATGCTATCGGTTATCCGGCAATGAAGAAAAAGCCCTGGAAACTTATGGCGAGGTTATAAACTCCTTCCACTTTTTCAAAGCCTATTACCATTACGCCCGCCTTCTCGATAAAAAAGGCAAAAAACAGGAAGCCATCGGCTACATGAAAAGCATTGTGGGTTCTTCTAAAGATTTACCTGACTACAAACTTGAGAAGGAACGTTTCTGGATTGATGAGGCTTCCAAGTTTTTAAGGAAAAATGGCGTTGAGCTGGCCTAAGCGGAGAACCTCCGCTGGCACGAGCACGTTTTAGTTTGCCTTTACCCGTTCCGGGTATGAAGGCAGTGGGATTCAATATCATGACAATTCTTTCTGAAAATCTAAGAACCATCCGCAAAAAACTCAACTGCACCCAAATGGCTATTTCAGAAGTCCTCGAAATTGGCTTCAGAACTTACGTCAGATATGAGGCGGGAGAAAGAGACGCTCCGGTTTCGGTCATGGTCAAACTAGCCAAACTAGGAAAAGTCTCGCTAGACCGGCTCCTGACAACTGAAATCCTCCTCGAAGACCTCGATACCCCGGACCAGGAAAAACCTCAATCCACCATCAAAAATGCGGATGTAATCGGAGGAGGTATTGAAGAAGGAAGGTTGATGTTTAAAGGGCTGTTGAATGACAGTCTGGTAACCAACAATAAAGAAGAACAAAAGCTTCTTAACTTATTCCGCAAAGCCAGTCGTCCTAATCGGGAAAAATATCTGCTGGATTTAGAATGGCAGTTCAACAATACACGAAGATCTCGCATGACAACCGCAAAAAAAATCCCCCGCAAAGTCGAAAAAGAACAGACCGCAGTAAAACTCAAAAAACTCGCAAAAAATATTAAAAAAATTACCGTCCGCGGCTAGCGGGCCCCGCCCGCTGGGAAAAGGGCGGTAACGCTAACGCGACCGCCAAAGGCCTGGGGCCAACTGCAATAGTTTTATTGGGTTAGCTATGTGTTATCTCGGCTGGCTTTAGGGGATATAGCTAGTTGGCTTCATGCCTAGTGGTTATTTTCTTAAGAATTTTTTGAGGATGTCGTCCATATCGAATAACAGGGAGATGGGCCGCCCGTGAGGACAGGTGTAGGGCATGGAAGTCTGTTCCAGGTCGGAAATAATTTTCCTTATCTGATCCAGGTTAAGGGGATGGTTGATCTTGATGGCGTTTCGGCACGACATCATGATTAAGACATCTTCGTATTTTGCGTGCAGAACATCTTCATGGGCTCCTTTGGGGAGAAGCTCAATCGTTTCCCGCAAGAGTTTTTCATGGTCCGCGTTTTTAAGAATTGCCGGAACCGACCGGAGCAGATACTCATTCTTCCCAAAGGATTCGAGTTCCAATCCCAGTTCCAACAATCGTTCCAGGTGAGGGTTTAGCAATTCGGACTCCCCCGGAGAAAGTGCTATCGCGACGGGAAACAGGAGTTTCTGAACTTCGACCTTACGATTTTTAGCGGCACCGAGAAACTGTTCGTACAAAATTCTTTCATGGGCCACATGCTGATCCACCACCAACAACCCTTGCTTGCCCTGCATGATGATAAAAGATTGATCCAACTGACCCAGTGGCTCGAACTCGGAATAAATCAAATTAGCCACCGGTATCGGGGCCTTATCGAACCAAGTCACCTGCGATGGGATGGAGTCCTGCCCTATCATAGTTCTCAATACTTGGGAAAGGTCTCCCTGATTCGGAGGGTGTGACTTATCCACCCATTGAGGAGCCTGATAGCTAGGCCGCACTGAAGGTTGTGCGGAGTGTTTTTCCAGAGGGATATCCGCCTCTTCACGCGGGCTTAAATCTACCGAAACCTGCTGATTTTTTTCCAGGGCCGAGCGCACCCCATGAGCCACAAATTGATGTACGTCCTGTTGAAAGGCGAAACGAACTTCCGCTTTGGAAGGATGAACATTTACATCCAACAAATGTGGGTCCATCGTCAAATAAAGAAACATCACCGGATGCTGCCCCTTGGGCAATAGGTGACTATAGCCCTGTTGGGTGGCATGTAAAATGACTTTATCCCGGACAAAACGACCATTGATAAAACAATACTGGGCCGATCTGTTAGAGCGGGTATAAACGGGACTCGACACATACCCTCGCAGTTGGTATTCACCCGATTGAGCCTCAACCTCCAGCAAATTTTTGGCGAGATCAGCCCCAAACAATTCAGCGATCCGGTAATGAAGCTGATCGGTGGGCAAAGTATTGATCACCTCTCGGTCATTATGGGTTAACTGGAATTGAATGCTCGGGTTGGCCAGTGCCTGTTGCGTGACCACCTGGGTGATGTGAGAAAATTCTGTTGAATCCCCTTTTAAAAATTTACTGCGTGCAGGAGTAATATAAAAAAGTTGGGCGATTTCCAGGGTCGTTCCTCGTGGGCACGCAAAATCTTTTTCTTCCAATATCTCGCCGCCTTCCACCACGATCAATCTTCCGCCTTCACTTTCGTTCTGAGCACTGGTGCAGCGCACTTTAGCAACCGAAGCGATACTAGCAAGCGCTTCTCCGCGAAACCCCAATGAACAAATGGTCTCAAGATCTTCAAATCGGGATATCTTGCTGGTAGCATGACGGGAAAAGGCTAATCGGCATTCTTCAGGAGCCATGCCCATTCCATTATCCATAATCCGGATTTTCTTTTTCCCACCACCTTCAATATCCAGCCGAATTAGGTTTGCCCCGGCATCTATAGAATTTTCCACCAACTCCTTGACCACAGAAGCGGGACGCTCCACCACCTCTCCGGCTGCGATCTGGTTGGCCAGGTCTTCTGACAGAACACGAATTTTGGGGGATATTTTCTGAGGTAAAACAGACATGAAGTTCCTTGAGGTTAACAGCAAAAGGTCCGACAAATTTTTTAAAGCAAATCAGAAGCTATTGCAACTCAATAGTTCTATCTTCATTGATTACACATTTTGCGACCAAAACCATGTCAGCAGATGCAAATCATGTTCAATTTCTTATACTAAAAACATTTTCACCAACATAAACAAAGTCTCTGTTTCTTTTGGAAATTGCATTCAAAAAGTTCGAGCTGTTCGCTTCTTTTGGAAGCATCCAATCATGCAGCTCAATAATCAACAAAGGGGCTTCATCAATCCATTCAACATTTTCTGAGAAGAGATTTTCTTCAAATCCCTCGATATCGATTTTAATCATAAACAAAGAACACTTATCATTTTCTCTCAGTAATTCTTGCACATTAACCATTGGCGTAAGAGAAGGGCTTTCCGTAACGGCAACCCTATAAAAATTCGGGTCCGCCTCGGCATTAGTAATGTCAACAAAGCCACAAGATGCCCCTATCGCTGCTTCTTTAACAACTACATTATTTAACTCTTCGCAGTTTTTCTTCGCTGCCAAAATATTACCTTTGTTTGGCTCAACACAAATAACAAGTGCCTTAGGAAACTCTTCTGCAAAGTATCTTGATGCAAGCCCTATATTACCTCCGCAATCAATAATAAGAGGAGTTCCTCCACTATCCACAATCTGATTGTAGACGCCATACATCTCGCCACCACGCACCAGGCTTCTTAGAGAATAATCTTCATTTGAATAGATTTGATTTGACGTACCTGAATCTGTAAAACCGCGGGAGTGAACATCGAACACCCTCATGCGATGCTTATCAAAAAAGAAGATTTTACCTTTTTGGTTAGGGGTAAGCCTAATGAAACGCCGAGCAGAAAAAACACCTTTGATCAAATTACGCAAATATTCTGCAATACTCTTCATCTCGTTTTCCTATGTTTATTTAGAACTATTGCCTTGGCCTTATCAAATCATCGAGTCATTAGTAACAAGGGAAAACCAATCAGCTAAAATTATAAACGGAATAACATTCATTACGATATATATTGCTACGTGTGTGTTTATTCATTTGTTAGATAATCTACAAAAAATTTTACGCATATTTGCAAATTATGTTGCATTTTTTTACTAATAGCAAGCTGTGTAACTTTTATGCGACTCACTCTCGCAGCGCTCATCTAAGTCTCTAACATTCCTATTGCAAGTAAATTGGTGATATGATTGGTTAAGTCAAAATTGGGAGACACCCTGTTGGACAATCATTTCTTCAAAAAAAATATCAAATCCTTAAAAACCAGTATCCCCCAATCCGGAAACCTCTCAGAAGACCTCTCCGAAAAAATTTCAACATTGACAACGTCTTCGGGTCAACGTACGTTTCGCTACGAAAACATCTTGCTCCACAGCAGTTATGACCCGGAAAAGGAGGCCCAGCGGTTCGCTGAAAAACTGCAAGCGGGAGCCCGTGTATGCCTATATGGTTTTGGGCTTGGTTATCATATCAATTCTATTCTCGACAAAATCGGTCCAAACGGATTTCTTATTGTCATTGAGCTTAACCCAGAACTCCTCACAGCAGCTCTGCTATTGAGAGACCAGACAAAGATTTTTGATGACTGCCGTTTCCGTTTAATTTTTGGAGATGATGAGGTAGACGTTTCCAGAAAAATATCTGATGAGATGGAACGCTTAACGGAGGGTGACGCAGAACAGTTGGAAGTTTTATTTCACTCGCCTTCCTTCAAGTGTATTCCATCTACCTTTCCCTCCCTCACCAATGCTCTGGAAGTCTTATTGCTTGAGCGCCGGTTCCCGGCAATATTCGGCAGTCTGGAAAATGCCAATTATTTATTAAACAGTGAAATAATATCAAGTTCTCCAGGAATCAACTCTTTAAGGAATTCGCAAAAGGGAAAACCATGTATTTTAGTCAGCGCAGGCCCATCTCTCGACCTTACTCTTCCCTATTTGCACCGCATCCAAAAACAGTTTTTGATCGCCTGTGTGGATACTTCCTATCCCATTCTTACAGAAAACAATATCCAACCGGATTATGTGTTTTCCCTGGATCCGCAAATAGACAGTGCTGCGCATTTTATGGATTGCCCTACAGAAAAAACTAAATTAATCTTTATGCCCACCTCTAACCACAATGTGCTAAAGAATTTTTCTGGAGAACGCTATGTGGTTTTTAAAGAAGGACATCGCCTTTCAAAAGATAACGAATCTGCTATGAAAGAAAAAGGTACCACAAAGGCAGGAGGGTCAGTCGCCTGCCTGGGGCTCGATACCTTGATACAATTAGGGTGCGACCCCGTTTTCCTGATCGGTCAGGATTGCGCTTTTTCTGGAAGCCGCTATTATTCCAGCCATTCCCAGTTTAATAATCAGCTCCAAAGCAATATCATAAGAACAACGCCCCTTGAAATTTTGCATCAGGAAAAAACCAGGGAGAAAAAATTGCTCTCAGTAAAAAGTACGCATGACAATTATCTACTGACTGACCAGGTCATGTATAGTTATCTGCGTAACCTGGAACAGATTATTCAATCCAATCCAAATACCCGTGTATTTAACTTGTATTCACATGGCGCAGAAATTGAACATGCTCCGGCTTTAGGTTCGGTCAACGAAATAATGCGCCGAGCTTTTATTCCCAAAAACTAAGATCTATGCTTCCCTTTACAAAGTATTTACCCCATTTGAGTGTTACCGCTCTGATCGTTTTTCTCGCTGCGGATTATTTTTCTCCAAACCAAAAGCCTGTCCTCTCCTCATCCCACCCCGAAGAAGCCAAAATAAAAGAGGAAGGGAGTCATACCGAAGATAGTCAGATGGAGGGAAGCCATAAAAATGGCGACAACATTTCACAAGAAGAACGGGAAAAGCGAATGGGAATTTTCCATTACAACGAGGGAAACAAATTTTATCAGGAGGAAAAATTTTCCGAGGCCATCGTTAATTATCAAAAAGCCCTTCAGCACCACAAGGAGTTTAAGGAAGCTCTCATTAACCTGAGCACGGCCTACATGAAAAAGAAGATGTTCGAGAAAGCATGGGAAACGCTTCAGACGGGTCAAAAGCAATTCCCAAAAGCTGCGTTAATCGATTACAATTTTGCTTGTTATTATTCTTTGACTGAAAACCTGGAATCAGGGCTATTAGCCCTGCAAAAGGCAGTGAGCAAAGGCTATAAACAATTCAGTCAAATGGAAAGCGATCCCGACCTCACCAACCTCAGGCAATCAGGAGGATATAAAGCCTGGATAAAAAAGATGTCTCCTCCAGTCAAAATATGATTTCTGACAAACTTAGTCCAGCCTGTTTTTACGTTTCAGTCAAACAAACCTGACCTGAAGAATTAATCTTGAGCCCCACCTTACCGCTCAATAATGAAAGCATGGGAGCCCCTATAAATGCTTTCCGCCACCCCTGAAACAGGAAATGTTCTTCCATATTATTTTTTTGCTCGAAGTGGGCCACAAAACTGTGGATCTGCTTTCTGTCGGCAAGAACACTTGGCTCAATTTTCAATTCTTCAGATCGAATCTGAACATAAGCAGAGAGCAATTCTTCAACACCGCGAATTGTGGTATGCCCATTATTGTCCGGGAGAACAACAAGATCTTCTTCCGGGATTTCCATAGCCTTTTCAATCACAGATAAAATAGATGCGCCGCTCTTTGCCGACTCCTTTTGGTGAAATCCCCTGAACTCGGATAACACTTTCAAATCTTTCGGAATTTTACGGGCAAATTCCAGCAGAGTTTCATCCATTACAATGTGCTTGGGTAAGCAATCTCGTTTGACCGCTTCCCCTTCCCGCCATGCAACAAGTTCCTTCAACACAGTCAAGTTCCTGGGCTTCAGGCTCCTCAAGTTTTTAATTTTCATTAATCGTTTCTGCGGGTCCGGTAAAGCAAAGGTTTTAGGATCTTCCCATGCGTGAACCTCTCCTTTAACCCAATCCAGGCGATCCATCTTTTTTAATCTCCCTATCAGCTTATGGTAAACAGGCACCAGATAACGGACATCGTCAATAGCGTATTCAATCTGGTTTTTGCTTAAAGGGCGACGGCACCAGTCGGTGTAAGTCTCAGACTTGTGAATGGTTTTCCCAAGAGCCTTGTGAACAATCTTCGCAAAGGAAATCTGAGCACCCCACCCCACCAATGCGGCGGCAACCTGGGTATCAAACACGGGAGGAATGACCTGGCCGCAGAGACGAACCAGAATTTCCAGATCCTGACGGGCAGCATGAAAGATTTTAATTTTTGAAGGGTCTTTCATCAACTCCAATAATGGAGTTAAGTCAGAAATCTTAATGGGATCAATTGCGGCACAGTGCTCTCCACTGGATACTTGAATTAACCCTAGACGATGAAAATAAGTCCTTTCCCGGACAAACTCTGTATCTACCGCAAGGATTTCAGCAGTCTGCAGGTTTTCGCAAAACTCCTTCAACTGGTCTGCAGACGTGATATACATTAACCAACCTTAAAATTAATTAAATATTGAACTAGAATCTACCCATTCTCTTGAGAATGAGATTATAGGGGAATCTGCCCTAGAAGAATAGGGCGAAAAAAAAACAACCCCTGAAACTACCCCCACTCAAAGCATAAAAAAAGGCGCAAAGCTTTTTAAGCTCAGCACCTTTTTTATTCAATAAAACCGGTTAGAACATTTACAATCAACGATCTTCCAGTTGATATTCGTCCTTTAAAGCTTTTTGGTTTTCCGTGTCTTGGGACCGACTCTCCTTGTCACCAAAGTCGATCAAATTCTGTTCGCCATGCTTCCAAAATCGGTTGCTTAGCTTTTTTGAGGATACCACTTTTTTTAGATACCCTTTGGCGTCGAAAATCCTCACTTCATAGAACATAACGCGCCTCGCCTCCCAAAAAAAGTCTTCAATACCTTATTTTCTGGAATCCCCTTCTCTATACAAAATAAACCAGAAAAATAAGATTTACCCTGCAATCCAAGTTCACCTTAAAATCAAATCTAATATTTGTCAAGCAAATAAGTCCAATTTTTTCAATGCCTACAGAAAGGTTCCGCCTAATGTGGATTAGGTTTACCTTTTAAATAATATTTTTAGTAGGATAGAAGTACTGCATAAGTGATCCGTTTTTTTTGTGTTTTTTGTGAAAACTTTTATCACTTTAAGTTAATTTATTTCAATAGGTTAAAAATATTCTACTCTTTGCTGCATCCCCCTATTCCCCATAAGCTCCTGAAATTCAATGCAAAATCCACAAATATTTTGAGGCACGGAAAAGCTGGTTTTTCATTGACTTTGCCCTACCTATAACCTATGTTTACATTACGTTTTCAGGAGTAGACGTATGTTCCTCTCGTTACAATTCTACCTTCCTTCCTCGATTGAGAAGCGATGATATTACTAGGACTTGATGCCTCCACACCTAAAGGAAGCGTTGCTCTCCTGAAGGATGAACAAATTATTGCCGAGGCTGCAGGATCTTCTACATTTTCTGACCAGATACTGGTCTTGATGGATGAAGTTTTGGGAAATTTAAATGGGGGGCTGGAAGAAGTTGATGGGTTTTGCGTTACAACGGGTCCCGGGGCTTTTACCGGACTCCGAGTTGGGATCAGCTTGATTAAGGGGTTGGTATTGGCTACAGAAAAGCCTTTCTGGGGTGTCAACACGCTGGAAGCCTATGCAAATTTAGTTAAACCCGTTTCCCAAACCATTTGCCCAATTCTGGACGCGAAAAAAAAAGAGGTCTATACAGCAAGATTTAAGTATAAAAACAATAAATTAGTCAAAGAGACTCCAGATCAGGCAGTTTCTCCTCAGGAGTTGTGCGACATGACACAGGAACCCACTGTGTTTTTAGGCGGTGGTGTGGAACCTTATAAAGATTTCCTTACCTCAAAGTTAGGGAACAAATTTATCGAAAACGCTCCGGTCAAAAATCAAACGATTGCGGCCAGCGCGGTTCAAATTGTCTTAAATCAGTCCCAGGCAAACCCCGGTTTTAACCTGGATGCTCTGACTATCCATTATGTCAGGAAATCAGAAGCAGAAATAAACAACAACATATTAAATCAGGAGGTTGTGAAGCATGGATATTAATCCCGCTTTGCTGGAAAAAGTTAAACAGGAAAGTCCGGAGTTTTGCGAGCTTTATGAGGAACACACTTCTCTCAAATTAAAAGTTGAGGAGTTCAACAAAATGAAGCTCTTTACCCCCGAACAGGAGGTAGAAAATAAAAAACACCAAAAGCAAAAGTTAAGCCTGAAAGATCGTATGGAAAAAATATTAAGCCAGTATCCAGAAACTATTCACTAAAATAATCCACCTCCTAACTAAAACACTACTGGCATATGAGAGAAAAACTGATCGCTCTTATCGAGGAGAAAGGCGATCTTCCACCACTCCCGGATATCCTGATCAATTTGGAAAATCGGGTCAATGATCCGGACTGCGATGTTCTGGAAATTTCCGGCATCATCGAAACAGAACCCGTTTTATCTGGTCGCCTGATCCAACTTTCAAACAGCGTATTATTTGGTGGAGGAAGGGAGAAGACCGAGGACCTGAATGATGCAGTGATGCGGCTGGGCGTGAAAATGGTGCTTGATATGGCCTACTCTCTTAAACTCCCCGGTCTCTTTCACAAACCAAAAGGATTCAACCAACTTGACTTCTGGACCCACTCACTGGGTGTCGCTTATCTCACCCGCTCGCTGGCTTATATTGTCGACATATCTGAGGAAGAAATCGAATTCGCCTATCTTTGCGGTTTGATGCACGATGTCGGCATTCTTGTTTTCGACCATTTGATTTCTGAAGAATACACTGAGTTCCTGAAAAAAATAAAATCCTCAGACCTCACCCTTGCAGAAAATGAAACTCAAACATTCGGTATCACCCATGCCGAGCTAGGGGCTCGTTTCATCGAAAGATGGTGGCCGGTTTCACCCGGTCTGGTGCAAGCCATACGTATTCACCATGATTCACCAGGAGATGACGGAAACGTGAAGCATATTGCCCATCTTCTTGCTACTGCCAACCTTCTCGCCAACCAAAACGAATTCAGCAATGGCATCGTGCCTGAAGACACGGCACCGCTTGAATACGGTGTTCTCGACAAACTGGACATGGACTCGGATGAACTGGAAATTCTCATTGAAAAAACCAAAGAAGGTCTTGATGCCGCGCAATCCCTCCTAAAAGGCAACTGATAGCTAACGCGTTAAATCAAAGGCCTTTTTCAAATCACTATTCCCCTTGAACGCACCAACAACAAGTTGAGTTAAAAATTTCATGGAGACCACGTTTTTGGCAGGCAGGATATCTCCGATCACTCCCGCCAAAGTTTCGGCAAGGACTTGATTCGACGATAAACTTTTCATAACCCGGTTGCAAAAAGGCTGATTATATATCAGCCATTGCAGAACCCGGCTCAACACAAACTTCCCGCCAAACTCATCCTCCCGCCTCGCGTCATAAACACTGAGGGAATTCCTGGAAAAATTTGAACTTTGGAAACTGGCATGAATCACCTCACCGGCTATTTGTGAGCTTCTTAATGAAAGGTAGATACCTTCTCCAGTAAATGGGTCAATAAAACCCATAGCGTCTCCGACAAGAATCAGTCCACCACAGGGAACCGGTCGAACAGCGAATGCCAAAGATTCCACCGACCGTACAGGTTCCACCCGTTCCCCGCCTTGCAATATATTGCTGCGAAGAGAGTTCTTCATCAGTACACGATGATAAAATTCTTCCGGCTTTTCAACGCTTCCATCCCTTTCACCGCCAAGAGCAGAACGGTCCACCACCAGCACTACATTGGTCCGGTCGTTTCCAACAGAAGAAATTCCCGTATAGCCCGGCCTGCTGACATGCATATAACAATAGTCATCAGGCAAACGAACACCCTGCCAATGTGCAGAAAAGGCAATCTTCGTATTTCCTTTGGGCTCCTGTTTCAAACTAAATTTTCTCAGGGATATGGCATTGCGCCCTCCGGCATCCACCACCAGTTTGGAGTTTAGCGCAAAGGCCGTTTTATTTTCATCCCAGCCCTGAACCCCGGCAACACCACCGTTGTCGAAAAGAAAATCTGTTACCTTATGTTGTTCAAAAACTTCCACTCCCGCACTTTGAACCTGCTGCAAAAATAGCGCATCCAGTTGATAACGCGGCACAGACAAACTAGTTGGTCTTAATCCTGTATTGATTGAAGGAGGGTAATCAATCTCCAACTCCTCACTTTCATAAGACGAAATCGCCACCCCTTTTAGTCGCTTGGGGGTCAAAGTCTCAATAGAATCCAGCACCCCTAACTGCTTAAGAATAGGATCCGCACCCGGACTGATAAACTCCCCACAAACCTTGTCACGAGGAAATTTCGCCTGGTCACAAAGGGCAACGTTATAACCTCGGCGGTTGAGGTCCAATGCCATCGCACACCCAGCAGGCCCACCACCTATGACAATGACATCAAAGGAATTCATGATTGATTTTTTAGTCCCACCAAAGCGATGCGATAAGGAAAGTGGCGATGTATTTCATAAGGTTCCATTCCAGCCTCCTCAGCCAATTCACGAAACTCTTTGGGTGTGAAGGCATTCATCACCGAAACAGGCGCATCATAGCGAGTCAATCGGTTGCGGGTAAAAATTCGGGTCAGAAGAAAAATCACAGCATGCGCAATTCTACTGCGGTGCAAGTCATTGACCACCACCCCCAACCGCCCGGCCTTATAGATGGCCTGCAAAATAGCAACCGCCTTCTCCCAACTAAAGTGATGCAGGGACAAAGAGTTGATCGCCAGATCGAATCCCGCTTCCCGAAAGGGTAAACAAAGAATATCGCATTGCACCAGTTGGATCTCGGGAAAGGAAGCAATCTCCTCACGGGCCAGCTTCAGCATCTTGCCATTGATATCAATGGCAGTGATGTGGATCGGCACACCTAAGCGGCGAGCCAGTTTGACAAGAGCCACCGGTTGATCAGCCGAACCGGTGGCTGCATCGAGTACCCTAAACGGCCGATCAGTTATATGGGATTTAAGAAAAGGTTCCACATGATGAAGCAGAACCCGGTATCCACTCAAATAGCGATTGACGGTAGCAACATCTTGCAGACTGTCCCGTACCTCTTCATAAGGAGCTTCATCTAGGTCCAGCAGTTCGTCTCTGAGGTTTCGGGGAGGAAAAAATAATGATTTCACCACTAGGAGCGAGACCAGCGGGTTACAGCCCTTTGCAGAGCATGAAGGCAATGGTCAGCTATAACATTCATTGCGGCTTAGGAGTTTGTGGCCTAATCATCAATCCTTAAAGAAAAAATAAGGCTGTCCAGTTTGAATTCTATTCTTAGTTATATTCAGAGCCACTTGTTTGAATATTCCACGGGTAAGCGGGGTCATGATAAGGAGTCCAATAATATCCGTCACCGCACCCGGGGTAATAAGGAGCATGCTGGCAACACCCATCACCGCGCCATTCAGAGCCTCATCACCAGGGGCTTCGCGCGACTTGAGCTGTCTCTGCATTTTCTCAAAGACTTCTTTGCCATAACTGCGGCTGACAACTATCCCAATCAGAAAAGTGAACATGACCAACGAAACGGTGTTGAGAATGCTGATCGAATCACTCACAAATTTCAATCCATAAAGTTCAATCCCTGTACCCAGGGCAAAAATAGCAGTAATCGGTAAAGACATTTTAAAAACCTGTAAAAAGTTAAATGCGCCAAAAAGAAGCATTAACCATAGCATGACCGGGATTCACCAGAAAGTAAAAACCATAATCTGGCAATTTTCCAGAAAAATTAATGGGTAAACCTAAAATAAACTATTCCTGCATCCAAATTAATAACTCTCGTTTTATCAAAATCTTTCACCTTTCATTAAAGAAAAGGATAGCTAAATCTTGCAATGATTGAACTTTATTCACTTGCCCGTATTTGACCAAAATGTTATACACCGTATGTCAAGCTTTTACAATTTTGGCTCGAAAGAGGAGAGCAGAATCATGCGGTCACTTTTTGCGCGCCCCGGCACCATCCTAGCTTTCGCCTTGCTTTTTCTTTTTTCCAGCCTGGCTTCTACCGTTTTCATCACCAATCCGACTTTCTCCAGCCTCGCCCATGCACAACAAAAGAAAAAGGACAAGAAAAAGGGTAAGAAAAAGGATAAGGATAAAGATAAGGATATAGATAAGAGTAAGAAAGGCTTGCGCAAAGCAGTGAAGGATCTGCAGGTAGAAACCGCTGGCCTGCAAACCCAGATTGATGGGCTGGAAGGTGGCGTAGAAGGACCACAAGGTTTACCGGGTGCAGACAGTACCGTTCCAGGACCGCAAGGTATCCAAGGTGATACAGGACCAACAGGTCCAGCAGGTTCGCAAGGACCAACAGGTGATGCAGGGCCAACAGGCCCAGCAGGTCCAACCGGTGCTGACAGTACGGTTCAAGGTCCGGAAGGCCCGCAAGGTCCACCTGGCCTGGATGGAGGCGACCCGGCAATTGTGACGGGTTTGCAGGACCAGATAAACGTTCTTTCAGACTTACATGATGAGTTCAGTTGTATAACAAATAGTATTGGACAGGAAATATGCGATGTTCTTCCACAGGTTGAAATCAGACGCATTATTCAGCTTCCTTCAACTTCCACTCATGAGGTATTTCTTCTTAATGGAACGGATCTTTCTGAGGATGGCACCACAATTCCAAACGTAATGCATTTCAATACCCATTTAAATTCTCACGCTGAGCAAGCTTCCGGAGGCAATGTCCTGGTTGCAACCAAAGACATTATCACGGTTCATGTTCCGAAAAGTGTGATTGCCAGTGGACAGGGTGGGCACCGCTTCAAGCTTGAAAATAGCAAAGGCGTTTCCCATTTTGATTTTACAGCGCTTTCCCTGGGGCATGAAATCGTGTCACAGGTAACCAGCACAACCTCCTCGGAGAGTACGGACATAAGCATTTTTTGCCCTGCTGGAAAAGTGGCTACGGGCGGAGGCTTGACTTACGAGAACCTTACTCCTAACAATTTTAGAGTAATGGGCTCTGGGCCTGACGGCAATAATGGCTGGCGTATTAAAGTAAATTCGGGAACAGTAACAGGATTACCTTTTACCATCTATGTCACTTGCGTGAACAATTTTTAGACTCTGAAAAACGTGCATTATAAAATGGCTCACGGCTTTTAGCTGTGGGCCATTTTTGTTTTGGAAAAATTATGTTTTTATTATTGGGTCCAGCGTCACGCTGGCTGGTATGAAGGCGGTTAGCTGTGGTTCTTCCTCAACCCTTGCTCCCCAAAAGATTTAGTGTCCCCTGCCTAACCGGAAAGCAAAAATAATTACTTCGTAGTGACCTGTAGAAACCTAAAGAAATCAGGCAGAATTCCAGCTATTTATAATAAAAACCAATATATTTCACCTTCCTAAGTTATCTGAATACCCTCAATCCTATCAACAACTTATCCCTTATCCAAAAATTAGTTAGGATCAAACTTTTATAGCATTCCGGTTTTACACCTTGCTTTAATTACTCTTTGAATGATACTAATCCCACATTTGTGGGAAGAGAGTTCCGAAAAAAAGATTTCAATAAGTATAACCATACAAAATAATTTGGTTATTCAAATTTAATAAGTTTTTTATCTTCGGGGAGAACAGAGTCATGCGGCCACTTTTTGCTCGTCCGGGCACCACCCTTATATTTACATTTCTATTTTCAGTTTCCAGCTTAGCCATCAGCATTTTGATCGCCAATCCGATTTATACCAGCGTAGCTTCTGCGCAAACGGTGAACACAGGCGATATTTTTAATAAAGCGATCACCACCCAAAAACTGGACGGTCAAGCAGTCACTACTGGCAAGTTGGCTGGTCAAGCAGTCACTACTGGCAAGTTGGCCAGCCAAGCCGTCACCTCAGGCAAACTGGCCGCGGATTCGGTAGGAACAGGAAAAATTAAGGCGGACGCAGTTACTTCCGCAAAAATTAAAGACGGAACTATTAAGTTGCAGGATTTAAATTCCACAATCCCTACACAAATAACTACCGCACAAACAACAGCGGATACTGCGAACACAGCTGCTACGGCTGCGCAGACAACTGCTGACACCGCAAACACCGCTGCTGGTGCTGCACAGGCAACAGCTGACACAGCTAGCACCAATGCAACCGCCGCACAAACGACAGCAACTAATGCAGAGACCACGGCCAATGCCGCACAAACAACTGCTGATGGTTTACAAACTCAGGTAACCAGTGCTGTCAACACAGCCAATAGCGCGCAAACTACTGCCACCAGTGCACAAACCACAGCGAACAGTTTGAGTAGCCAGGTGAGCACCCACATCAGCGGATCGGAAAGCAGGTTAACCGCATTGGAAAGTGCCCAGGAAATCCTTGTCGATGACCGTGCAGATGGGACTTATATCCTTTCCGCGGAAACCCTACCGCTTGACGGAGGGGTAAATTTTGGAATCAGAATTCGAGGGGATGGTCTCATCAATCTAGCTGGGACTATTACGGAGATAGAATTAGGAGGAATTCCAGGTACCCAAATTTTTGGTAGTCCTTTCACTTCGCAACTTCTGGAATACCAATGGCCGCGTGGCTCTTTTAAACCAGGTGCATCTTATCTCCTAAAAGTATTTGATAGAGGCCTTACACAAATTGGTGCCAGTAATATTTCAGAGTTTGAATATCATTTCGAAGGACAATCAAAGATCAATAAAATTCAAATAACTAATGGCGGGGATGGGAATGACATTGAAGACCTCTTGACGAGTTGCACCACCACAAGCACAGGTGAGCTGCAATGTGAAAACGTTAATATCGAAAGAAAAATAACTGCAATTGAAATGGAAGATACCGGTTTCACCACCAGCTGTTCTACTACAAGCACAGGCACGCTGGTTTGTGAAGAGTCATTTGGAGGTCCAGTGGGTCCAAAAGGTACCGATGGCACGAATGGTACCAATGGCACGAATGGCATCGACGGCGTCGATGGTACTAATGGTACCGATGGAACGGACGGCACCAATGGTACTAATGGGTCTTCAAGTCAGGACGATTGGGCAGATGGCGTATACATCACCAAAGTCTTTACGGGAGATCTAAATTCTACGTGTCTGGATGATGAGATCCGGATTGAGGGTGTTAACCTTGGGACCATTGGAGACATAGGCCATATCGTTTTTATCGGCAGTACTCCAATTGCTACAGGTGGCACCAGCGGGACTGGGTTTTTATGTGTCACTCCAGATGCTGGTATAGACACACTAACTGGAAGCTTTAACGTAAGAATCATAACTCCTACTGGGGACACTACGTCTTTTGATTTCAAAGGAGCTCCAAGTTTGGTCAAATCCAATATTTATGAAAACTCAACTACTACTACAAACAATCTTGGTTTTGATGTGGTTAGCAACGTTTCTTGTGACGACGCGAATGACGTTTTACTCCATACAGGATATACCTTGACCGCTAATAGTGCGGCAAATAGACCAGACGTTACGCATTCTCGCACTACACAAACAAGTTCTGATGTAAATTTAGCCACATATAATTTCCGCGGTGTCTGTGGCACCTCAGGCTCAGGAATCTGTACCGTAACTACTTACGCTACATGCCTGAGGGTTCCGTAACCTTTAAACTCTAAAAACGGTCTGCGGTTTTTCCGCAGGCCGTTTTTTTTTGACCCTTTGGTAATGGCTGGCATAAAAAAGTTATAATCATGAAATGGAGGAATTATCCCGCAGGCAGATCATTACATTTTGCACCCTGTTATTAGTACTCATTTCCCTGTCCTATAGCAGCACGCTGAAATCTCCCTTTACCTTTGATGACCGGATGGTCATCAAAACCGAGATCGCTCAAAGCGGTGAACAATATTTCGATCCCTTCCCTCCCCGTTACCGCCATCTGTTTTATCTGAGTCTTGCCGGCAACTATGCCCAAGGGCAACTGAACCCCTTCGGCTATCATCTGGTTAATATATTTCTGCATTTTTTTACGACACTCGTCCTCTTTTTTATTTCCTATATAACCATTTTAAGGGGAACTGATTGGGGGCGGCAGGCAGCGGGTCAGGTTGCCATCACAACCACACTTTTCTTTGCACTCAGTCCGGTACATAGCGAAACCGTGACCTATATTTCAGGTCGCACCTCCGGGTTATCGGGGTTTTTCTATTTTTTTTCATTACTGCTATTCATACTGGCAAGCTTTCGTGAAAGGGTGACGAAGTCACGCCTTCTTTTCTACCTGCTTTCTGTCATTCTATTCATGGCCGCGGTTTTGAGCAAAGAAACCAGCCTCACTCTGCCTTTCATCAACTTGCTTTACGATTTCTGTTTCATGAATGGAGACCGGTGGTCCTCGCGTAAAATCCGGTTTCAGTATTTTTACCTTCCTCTTTTAGTCTGTACCGGACTCACCGTTTTACCCATGATGTCGATGATTATCGACTGGTGGCAGAAGATAGACTTTTCCTACGCCCTGCAGCAGGCCCGAATCGTCGGTCATGGAATTGTTTTACTGCTGTTTCCCATTGGCTTAACTTTCGACTACGACTTCCCCGATGCTTTCTTCCCTCACCCTGCCCTGCGTGCCTGGCCGGTCCTGCTCATATTGGGATGTATTATTGGAATTTTTAAATACTTTCCTAAACTTTTTAAGTTTGTACTCTTTTGTCTTTTATGGTTTCTCATAACTATAGCCCCTACCAACAGTTTTCTGCCGCGTCTGGATCTGTTGAGCGAACGCAATCTCTACATCCCCTCATTTGGTATTTTTTTACTCCTGGCTTCGTTGGCATACGCCTTATTCTTTTCCCCGGGCTCGACCCTGCGCAAAGCCGGAATTTTTGGTCTGATGACAATTCTGGCATTTCACACCGCCCTGTTGTTCGACAGAAATACAACCCACAGGTCTAACATCGCTTTATGGGAAGACACAGTGAAAAAGGCTCCGGGCAAAACACGTGCATGGCAAAACCTCAGCCACCATTACTTAATGGAATCCAATTATGAAAAAGCCTTTGAAAGTCTTCAGGGGTTGATGAAATCTAATCCTACTCCCATTTATCTATCTCAAGCTCAAAGCAAACTTGGCATCATATATAGTCGACAAGGACATTTTTTAAAAGCAATCACCGCCTATGAAGAAGCAATTCGGCTTGATCCCTCTTTTCCCATCCACCACCTTAACGTTGCTGGAGTTTATGCGAAGATGGCGAATTTTTTAAAAGCAAAAGAAGCTTATGAAAATGCAGAACAATTGTTTAAGAGCAACCCGGATGGGAGAAATATTCCTGCTAATTTATATCTGAACAAAGCCAAAATACTTTTTCGTTTGGGTTTATATGAGCAGGCGATAACTACCATGCACCAATACATGAAAAAAAATCCCGATTCAAAATCAGGACACGCCATGCTAGGGAATATTTATAGGGCAATGGGAAAAACAGCAGAAGCTACGTTTGAATTTTCTGAGGCCAAAAAAGCCACTAAATAAAAAGATGGCTGGAAACAATCACACCAATAACTATCGGTTTATCAACCTGACCAGAGAATGCATTATTCTAATAGCTCTACCCCTAAAATAGAGGCCTAAAAGGCCCTCTCTTTTGCTTCCCTTTACCTAATATTTTAGCTATACTCGGGGCAATATTTGGTGATGTTTCTCGATAGTGGAGGATCGGGATGAAACGTATTATCCAGACAGGGATTGTGATTGGAGCCGCCTTTTCGCTATGGCAGGTGTCTGCCGATGCGCGGTTTCTCGATTTGAAAAAACAGGAGCAGGCTCCCGCTCCCCAAATCGCTCCTGTTCCAGCTCCCGTTACCCCACCCAACCCCACTTACAAATCCAAAACCGAACCTAGCGGAATCAGCCTTCAGTTTGAAGACCTGACCCTGCTTGATGTTCTAAAAAATGTCCAGGAAGAAACCGGGATTTTGTTTTCGATAGACCCTTCTCTTGAAACCGTTCCCTTCAACGCCCGAATCCAGGCAAACGATTGGGAAACAGCCGTACGTGAACTGCTAAAAGGATTCAGTCGTGTCGAAGTTTGGACAGACAACCTGGAAACCAGCAGGGTCTGGATTTTATCAGGAGGAAGGAATGTCGAGGTTGCGTCTCTGAGAAGTGGTAATAGCAGGGTAAACCGTCAGACAACAAGGCCAGTCGCCAAACCTCAACCGCGCTTCCGTTCAGCACCCACTCCGGTTACAAAACCGGCACCCGCGCCCGTTGCCAAGGCTCAAATCTCTATCGAAAACCTTCCGCCACATATTCTCTTTGAGCCAGGAGTTTTAACCTTCTTCAAATCAAAGGGCGTCGCGCTTCCTGATAACGTGAAAAACATGTTCGGTCCCAACCTTGAGGGACTACCGGCCAATATGCCAATCTCCCCACATATCCTGAACGACCCGACCTTTAAGGGATTTTTAGAATCAAAAGGCATTCAAGCACCAAGGGCCTAACCTTCAACCTGTTTCTCAAACTTTTTTAAGAAATCGATAACCCGTTCCAGTTTTTCCTCAGTGACAAACTGTTCGATATCCTGTTTTTCGGAATTATCTTTATGATGAGAGTTTTTAAAATCTATTAGCATCCGCCTTCGATCAGACTCATTAGAAAAATTATACGCCTCCAACAATCGCACTCCCTTATTGCCCCCTCTCCCTTTTAGGGAATGGCAGAACAGGCAATTATTTTTGAAAACTTCTAATCCTTCTCGCGCCTCTGGCGAGTGCCCGGCAATTTTTTGTAGAGGTGCATAATAGTCGTTGAGACGGACAAACTTCAATTCACGAATGTTGGCAGTCAAAAACCGTTCCTGAAAAGGGGCTTGCTTCCCATTTGGAACTATTATGAGGAGTGGATTCAACCAGTCAGGTCTATAGCTGGTCAGCTTTATATTTGTCGCCAGGCGTAAATCATAACGATTAATATCATGGAGAGATAAAATCCCTTGATAATCATCAAAGCAGTTCAAAAGGACAGCATCCTCTCCGCGTTTTAGTTGAAACTTTTCCAACAATCGGGAAAACCTAACGGTCGAAAACCGGGAGTCACTCGTATGCATAGCTCGGTCAAAATATTCGCTGGAAATTTCCAGTACCCCAAAAGATTCGAGTCTTGGCCCGGTCCAGATTTCTGAGAACATCCGGCCTGTAGAATCAGCATGGGTTATGCGGAAAACTCTCTGCTCTCCAACACCTAGCTTTTCGGGAGCAGAGCAGCTTGAAATCCCTATCGCAACCAACATAACCAGAAGCCCATATACAATTTGCTTCATCACTGATTTCCAATACCCTGTCAGCAACACCATTTCTCCTTAAAATATTTGTTTCATTGGGGAAAACCTTCTATGATAAATGGTCATATTTATCAAATCCCAAACTTTTACCCAACAAGGTCATTTGGCCCTTAATTTAACATGGAAACGAACCCCACTTTAGAATTCAGCCCGGAAAAAATGGATTTCCGCGCTTACTCAATTTCCTGGAACCTCACCAAGCGGTGCAACCTCAATTGCGACCACTGCTATCTCGATGCGGACTTTCGCGGCGGCCTCAAAACCGATGAGCTCAATACCGAAGAATGTTTCCGGGTGATCGATCAAATTGCTGAAGTTAACCCGAATGCATTTCTCATCCTTACCGGAGGAGAACCATTACTTCGTCCTGATATCTACGAGATCATCCGCTATGCCGCCGACAAAAAATTCATGGTCGTACTGGGCACTAACGGCACCATGATCAATCGCGTCAATGCAGAAAAAATTAAAGCCGCAGGAGCGCACGGTGTAGGAATCAGTATCGACTCGATGAACCCAGACAAGCATAACAAGTTTCGCGGAGTGGACAAAGCCTGGGAACTTTCCATGGATGCGTTCGACATCCTGAACGAGGTCGGCGTGGATTTTCTCGTGCAAATGTCCGTATCGGATATGAACTATAAGGAAATCCCGGAAGTGGTCGAGTTCACCGAAAAAATTGGTGCCATCGCTTTTAATCTGTATTTTCTGGTCTGCACAGGACGTGGGCAAGGCAACACCGACATTTCCAATGTGGCTTATGAAGAAGCCTTAAAAATGCTCTATGAGCAACAGATGAAATACAAAGGCCGGTTGATGATCAATTCAAAATGCGCCCCGCAATATAAAAGGGTGGTTTATGAAAATGATCCCGAATCGGTTTACACCCGTACTTATTCAGGAGGATGCCCGGCGGCAACCCATTACAGCCGCATTTCACCGGAAGGCAACCTGACTCCCTGCCCCTTCATCGAAGAGTCCGTGGGCAATTTGAAATCCAGAACCTTCAAAGACCTGTGGGAAAATGCTCCACTCATGGTTCAGCTTCGTGACAGAAAACAATTGGACGGAAAATGCGGGACCTGTGAATTCTCCGCCATGTGTTCAGGATGTCGGGCCCGGGCTTTTGCCGAAACGGGAAATTATATGGACCCAGATCCTTCCTGCGATTACGAACCGGGAAAATATGGCGGCAAAGCTATCACTTTAAAAGTCGAAGACACACTTGGCCTGGAAGTTGAGTTTCAGACTCAATGGACACCAGAAGCTAAAGGCCGGCTCGAACGCATCCCCTCTTTCGCACGAGGCATGGTGGTGAAAGGTATCGAAAAATTTGCTGCCGAACGCGGCATCCGTCTCATTGACGAAGCCGTTGTGAAAAAATCGCGAGAAGAGATGATCGAGAAACGCGGTGCCATGTTCCCCTTCCTGAAAAAGTTCATCAACTCAGAAGAAAAATAACCGGCGCGCTGGCCCCACGCCGAGTGGCTACTTATTTTTATAGAGACTCCCAACGCGGAAACCACCGCGGTCTTCCTGATCAATGCTGGTTTGGCGGGTGTCTTCTACATCTTGCTTACCGAGAGCTTCGGATACTTCAATCTGATAGTTTTTGACTTTTCGGTAGAGAGGATGGTTCATGTCGAGTTTCAGGTTGGTGAGCGCAGCGGTGAATTCACCTTTCCCGTCAGGACTCATCTTGCAGACCAATTCCCCGGAATTGTCATCGCGATAAATATCGGTCACTTCAAGAGGGGTTTTGTTTTTGACCGGAAACCCCATTTCGCGCAACAGGGTCAACACGGCCCCCCGTCCATATACCCGGATCGGCAGATGCTTTAAAAGTTCGTTCAACAATGATTGTGCGCTCAAAATAGATTCCTTATCTGAATTAAGTTAATTATTGAATTGTGCCAGCATATAGGAGCTTATGTCAAAGCCTTCCTGACTGGCTATAAAACATTTGATGATCAGGCACTTATTTCCCAAAACATAATTATTTAAAGGTCTTCATCGAATTTTCCGAAAATAATAATATAGGAAACCGAAAAAAAAGGTTCCCTCCATTTTTTGTTGCCTCTTTCCGCATTAGGGCTATAAATTATTTAAGCACCAACAAGAAAGTCTCCAAGCGTCAAAATTTTGTATTGACTTGACAAACCCTAATAAATTCATTAAGTTAGGGGAAGATATCATGAGGAAAATTCGTGCCTGCAAATAAAATTTTTCCGGCTGTTAACCTGGTTTTTATCCTCACCATTGCTCTCCTAGCTACTTTGACGGTTAGAATCTGGACTCACCCTCTCTATCCATCCAGGGTGGATGGTTCTGCGCTGGTAGGATCGCCGAAAAACCTGCAGAAATTAGAGGTTACCAAACCAGGATACAATGCGGGAACAGTATCTCAAGTAACCCAAAGTAATGTATTTCGTAAGGAACGGAGCCCATATGTTCCACCACCTCCTCCACCAGCTCCACCGGCACAAACTCCGGCTCCAGCCCCTAAGCCATCACTGCCTCCCCCGAATCTGGTTTTAAAGGGCGTTTTGATGCTGGGTGGCACAAAAATTGCTATTTTACAGGGGCAGTACTCCACTCGAGAAGGTGGGAAGGTAGTGCAAAAGAAAGTGAAGAAAAAAGGTTATTCCCTAGGGCAAATTGTAGGAGATTTCGAATTGACTGAAATTGAAAAGACCTCGGCCGTTTTGGATGATAACAATGGGCGAAAAATTCGCCTACGCTTAGCCACCCGGCCGCCGGACAAAGTCATTCACCGGGAAGGAAATTTTTTATTCCATAAAGATAAGAAATACGATTCCAGAAAATTCAAAGCAACTCCCGTTAAAACACAACCTGTCAGGCCAAAGGTGACACAACCCAAAATAAAACCGGTAAGCAGATCAAATAGAAAACGAGCTCCCATAACCAGAATCTCTGGCGCACCTACACCTACGCCTTCATCCAAGGTACATATTTCAGGAAGATAAACTGCTATGTTGAAAAAAACCGATCCTGTAGAAAGCATTCTTCTCAGGCACAAAAAAATTACCGAAAAAGTCCTGAAAGAAGTTAAGGCCAGCAACATTCATTCGGGTACTTATCTGGGAAAAACCCTGGCCGATCACGGTTATATCCACACACAAACTTTACTGGAAACCCTCAGCACTGAACTGCGTCTGCCTTATATTAAAAAGGAGCAATACCCAAAATCCGGCCTGCCGGTTGAAGGTATGACCATTACAGAAGCTTTTTTACGAGAAAAAATTATTTTTCCGCTTCAACTCAAAGACGACACCCTGGTCGTCGCGGTTTATGATCCGTTCGATCTTTATACGATTGAAGACCTAAAGGTCTCAGTGGGGAAAAACATACGAATTGTTTTAAGTAGTGAGCAGGATATTCTAGAGTCCATTGAAACCTATTATGGAGAAGATGGCGGTTCCGCCATGAACCGCATGGTCAGTGACATTCAGGATGACGACATGCATGGGCTGGACACATTGGATGACAGCACCGAGCACATTCGGGATATGGCCTCCGAGGCCCCGGTCATCAAACTGGTAAACCATATCATCAGCCAAGCTATTGAAACCCGTGCCAGTGATATTCATTTAGAGCCCTTCGAAGAAGAACTGCAACTTCGTTATCGTATTGATGGCATCCTGCACGAGTTAGAATCGCCACCCAAACGTTTGAGTGCAGCAATCACTACCCGCATCAAGATCATGTCCAAGCTGGATATCTCGGAACGAAGGTTGCCGCAAGATGGACGCATTAAGCTTAAAATTTTAGGCAAGGATATAGATATGCGTGTTTCCACCCTTCCCACATTGCATGGAGAGAGCGTGGTCATGAGAATCCTGGACCGAGGCAATTTGGTTCTTGATCTGAGCCAGATGGGATTTCCCGAAAAGGAACTTCGCCTGATGGAAGAATTGATCCAAAAACCTTATGGTAAACTTTTGGTTACAGGCCCAACCGGTAGCGGAAAAACGACAACCCTCTACGCCGCCCTGAGCAAGATCAATACTCCTGACAAAAAAATCATTACTATTGAAGATCCCGTAGAGTACCAGATGCGCGGCATCAATCAAATTCATGTCAAATCTCAAATCGGCCTGAACTTTGCCGATGGTTTGCGGTCCATAGTACGTCAGGATCCTGATGTCATTATGGTCGGTGAGATCCGGGATCCAGAGACAGCAGATATTTCCATCCAGGCAGCACTAACAGGGCATCTGGTTTTCAGCACGGTTCATACCAATGATGCCGCAGGTGCTGTCACCCGACTTCTGGATATGGGGGTCGAAAATTTCCTCATTTCTTCAGCTCTGCTGGGGGTACTTGCTCAAAGACTAGTCCGAGTGATATGCCCTAACTGTAAGGAGGAGGCCCCATTGACACCAACTCTTAAAATAGAAATGGGACTTCTGGAAAAAGAAGACGTAAATGTATACCATGGAAAAGGCTGCAAAGCCTGTAGCCAGACCGGATTCAAGGGCCGCTGTGGCATTTATGAACTTCTGGTTATCGATGACTCTATTCGCGAACTCATCCTGAAAAAAGTCACCGCACAGGATATTTGCGACCAAGCCAGGAAGAATGGGATGCGTACCCTCCGGGAAGACGGGTGGGACAAAGTAGTCAGTGGAATTACTACTGTTGAAGAAATTCTGCGTGTAACGTTGAACGATAGAAACTAGTCTTTCCCTATAATAGAGAGGCAATCATATAAACCATGACGGTTTATTCATACAAAGCCACGGATAAGAGCGGGAAGTTTGTTGAAGGAGACTTAGACGCTCCAGATTATCGCGCTGCGATTCAGCAAATCCGCCAGCTTAATTATTTCCCCGTCAAAGTGGCGGAAGGAAAGAGCTCTGCAAGTTTAGCATCCAGATTTAAGATCTCTATGCCTCGCTTGGGTTCCAGAGTTCCCACCAAAGACCTTATGACCCTCACTCAACAGTTGGCCACACTGGTGAACTCGGGTCTGACCTTGGATGATGGGCTCTCGACTCTTGTTAAACTGGCGGAGACCGAGGAAACTCGTTCCCTACTTGCAGATATTCGCAAACGAGTTCATTCAGGAAGTGCTTTCGCCGATGCTCTGGAAGAACACCCTGACGTTTTTTCCAAACTTTATATCAATATGGTTCGTGCTGGAGAAGCCGGGGGCATTGTTGACGAAGCTTTGTCACGCCTGGCAATATTCATGGAAAAGTCGGTGGAGCTAAAAAGCAATATCCGCTCCGCCATGGTTTATCCGGCAATCTTGAGCTTTGTGGGGGGGTCTGCTGTAATTATTCTTATCACTTTTGTCGTTCCACAATTTTCAAAACTATTTGAGGACATGGGCGCTGCTCTGCCTCTTCCTACCCAGATAATGCTGGGGATCAGTTCCCTTTTCACCGATTACTGGCCTGTATTAATTCTGGCAACAATAGGTGGCGTAGGAGCCTTTACATTCTATATAAAAACCGACACAGGGCGGCTTCGGTGGGACAAATTGCTTTTGAAGCTTCCTCTATTTGGCCCTCTAATCCGCAAAATCGAAGTTTCGCGTTTTAGTCTAACGATGGCAACTCTGCTTAAAAGTGGAGTGCCTATTTTACAGGCCATGGGGATTGTGCAATCGATTCTGGTTAATCGGGTTATTTCAGATGCGATTAACAATCTTAAACAAGCATTAAAAAAAGGTAAGGGTTTATCGGGCCCACTTCAGGAGGCAGGAGTATTTCCTCCCATGGCAGTGCATATGATTACTGTAGGAGAAACCTCCGGTGCGCTGGATGAAATGTTGACCAAAGTTTCCCAGACCTACGATAAGGAAGTGGAACAATCGATCAAGCAGGTTATATCTCTGATTGAACCGATGATGATCTTATTTATGGCATTGATCATCGGATTCATCGTGGTTTCAATGTTGCTGGCTATTTTCAGCGCCAACGACATAGCTTTTTAATCAACCCCAAGCAGACAAGGAAAACTATGAAGGGCCAAACCCAGTCAATCAAACTTCACCTCATAAAAGAACAAGGTTTCACTCTTATTGAGCTTATGGTGGTGATGGTTATAATCGGTCTATTAGCGGCAACGGTGGTGCCCAAATTCTTCGGCCATGTCGATAAAGCCCGACAACAAGATGCTCAAGCCCAGATTGAACTTCTCGGCCAAGCCCTTGATCTTTATCGTTTGGAGAAACACAAATACCCCACTACCGATGAAGGCCTGGAAGCCATTAAAACCTACTTAAAAAAAGAACTCCCAAAAGACCCTTGGGGATCCGAGTATGTCTACCTGTCTCCCGGCGGTGATGGCCGGGGTTATGACCTGATTTCTTATGGTGCTGACAAAACTGAAGGTGGTGAAGAAAACGATACGGACATCGTCAGCTGGAAAAACTTTGAATAGAGATATTCAAGGAGAGTCCGATGGTTTTACACTTATCGAACTGGTTTTAGTATTAGTGTTGATGGGCCTGATCGCGGGATTGACGCTTCCCTTCGTGGTATCAACATTGGATCGCATTAAATTGCAATCCGAAGTTCGACAAATCGTTTCGGCAATCCAATTTACCCGTAGCGAAGCCATATCAAGAAAAACATTATTCACGTTTAATGTAGATATCAACAATAACAATTATTGGTTGGCAATCCCTAAAGATGAAGAGGTCACCCAAACAAAACCCATTGATGAAACAGTCAAGGTTATGGATTACCAGAGGGCTGACGAGACCTTGACTGAGGGAGCATTCGAAATTCTTTTTTACCCTCGAGGCAACTCCAGCGGGGGAACTATCCGATTTAAATCCATTGATGACAAGGATGAGGAAAATATTTATGCGGTCACCATCGACCCTATTACCGGCAAGCCCAAAATTGGGATTTTGGAAGAATGAGAAAGGGTTTTCTCTTCTAGAAGTTGTCGTCGCCCTGGCCATTCTGGCTGGAGGGTTCTTAGTTGTGCTAAACCTGTTTTCAGGAAGCGTCCGTTCGGTAGATTTCTCAGGCCAATACCTGAAAGGAGTTACCCTGGCAAACTCGAAAATAAATGAACTGGAAATGCTGAACTTTGAACCCGATGAACTTTCCGGAAATTTTAAAAACGAAGAAAGTTACCGCTGGGAGGTCGACATCACCTCCTATGATTCGCCATTAAACGATTCCAAGTTAGGCATCCAGCTCCAAAAAATTTTATTAAAAGTCCTTTGGGATGATCAGGGCCAAAATCGCAATGTTGAATTAGCCACCCTTCATCTAAAGCGCCAAGCTTACCCTGTTTCCGACACTTCTTTAGAGCAGCTGTTTACAGGAGGGTCTTCCCCTGCCAGCTCAGGTGAAGAAGAGGGATCGTCAGAAGAGAACTCGGGCTCTACCTCCACAAATGTTTCGGGTGGCACGACTACCACCTCCACTAACACTACAGGCTGTCCTTCTGGTACAACCTTCGTTTTTGGAGCAGGATGCCAGTGAGAATGAAAGAACAAGTTTTCAAAAATTTAATGAACCCATTATCAAAAGATCAATCAGGGTTCACCCTACTGGAGCTGATTCTATCTCTGGCCATTGTCGCCATAATAGTTGCACTGGGACTGGGGGGAGTCCGCCTTGGAATCTCGGCTAGAGATGTGGGAGAACAGAAAGTAGACACTTATCAACGCCTGCGTATTATCAGCGAGCAACTCAAGCAAAAGCTTCAATCCACTTATCCAGTATTTATCAGTCAGAAAGATGGAGCACCTGCTGCCTTAGGCACCACCTCATTAAAAAAAACCTTGGCTTTTGAAGGAACGTCAGACTCTATACGCTTTGTCACCTTCGCCACACCCATGACCGCATCAGACCCTGCAAACTTAACCCATGAGGTTCAGTTCTATATTGGCGAACATCCTGAAACCGGCAAGTCTGGAGTCATTTTGATGGAACGCGATATTTCTGATGGATATATATTTTCCAAGGTTGACCCCCGCTCCGATACTACTCAATACTTTGTATTGGCTGAGAACGTGGCTCAAATGAAATTTCGGTACTACCAGATGAAAAAATTGCCGCCTCAGGAGGTAGAAGGCCCCGATAAAAGCGCCATACAGTATTCGGGATCATGGGTCAATCAGGTGCTTACGGACCCTTTTGAACTGAACGATGATAAATCCAAAGAAAATGATTCCCCCCTACTGGCCTTTGAAAAAGCCAATAAAATATCGCTTCCACGGGCTGTAGAGATCACAATCGGAGTTTTTCCTCCTCCCAAACCAGGAGAAGAAGAGCAAGCTGACGAGTTAGAACCCATTTTTTCACCGCCAATCATTGTTTTATTAAATTCTGGAATAGAATTTGCAAAACCTTCAGTAGAAACGGAGGAAAATAATGAAAAGGCTTAATTCAAATCAAAACGGCATTGCTCTAATGATCGTTCTGTGGGTTCTTGTTCTACTAATAGCTTTAGCCACGGAATTCGCCTTTTCGATGAAAATGGAGGTCAACACCACCCGAAACTATAAAGAAGATACTGAGAGCTATTATCTGGCTAAGGCCGGAATCAACCTGGCATTGGCAGAATTAATCAAAAATGTCCGTTTTCACTCCATCCATGAAGAGTATGGCTGGATCATGGGAAGCCTGGCCCCTGCCCCTGAAGCTAATCCGGCCCCCGGCATAGAAACCGTACCTCAAGAAGAGGCGACGCAAGAATTTGATATTGTCAACAGAACCGATATTGAACTGGAAAATGGAACTATCACCTACACCATCCGGGACGAAAATGGAAAAATATCCATAAATTCTGCCAGCAAAGATAGTTTGAATAAGTTATTGGCCTATTCAGGAGTAGAAAAGAAAGTGGACCAGGATACCATTTCAGATTCCATTCTGGATTGGATTGACACAAACGAAACTCATCGCCTTAATGGAGCAGAAGATGATTATTACCGGAAACAGAATCCACCCTATATTGCGAAGAATGGGAAAATAGAAACCCTGAGTGAATTATTGAAAATAAGGGGAATCACAGAAGAAATTTTATATGGTTCCCCTGAGGAAGATGGGGAGTATAAAGGCATCGCCCAGTTTTTGACCGTTTACACATTTTCATCAATCAACCCGAACACCGCAACCGAAGAAATTTTAAGCATTCTTTATTCTCCTGAGCAAGCAGAGGTGATTCTCAATAACCGGGCTGAAAAGGGCTATCATTCCAATAGTCTCTCCACTCTCTTCAGGGTAACTGCAACCGGGAAAGTATTTGGGAGCCGAACAGAACACACCCTTGAAACAGTATTCGAAAAAACTGGCTCAGGTGACAATACAAACATGGTTACCCATTATTGGAACGATAACGTTCTAGACTTATGAAATCCATATTTATAGAAAAATCATTGGGAATGGATATCCGGGAGGAATCGGTATCCTTGACTCTTATAGGGAAAAAACTACGCGCCATTGAAGTCCTGGCAGGGAAAACAATTGCGCTGAAACCATTAACCGGTAAAGATGAAAAAGCGGAGAAACATTTTCTCAACAAGGTCAACCGTTTTCTTGTCGAGCATGACACTTGGCCGGAGTCAGTGGTAGTAAGTCTACCCAGAAGTTATATTACTTTCAAAACTTTTGAGCTTCTAGCCCCCGATCTTGAGTCAGTCCAATCCATGGTTGAGTTTGAACTGGAACGCCAGTTCTCTTCCGGGCTCGAAGATTTATATTTCACTTATCAGATCACTCAAAAATACGAGAATACTTTTCATATCGCATCGGCAGCAATTAAAAAAGAAATCGCCAATTATTTTCTGGAATTAGTTCAAAAACTTAACCTGACCCCTACAATTTTAGATGTCTCCACATTTGCAAATGTCAACCTCGCCTTTTCGCAGGAAATGGAAAACGATGCAACCCTCTGGGCTCTCGCAGATATCAGCCCCGAAAACCTGGATATTGCTCTGATAAAAAATAATGCTATAGAATTTTCAAGAAGTCGGAGTTGGGACTGGCAAGCAATAAAAGATGCCAATTCAGGAGAATCAAAAGATCCGGCACAGTTGAAAAGTTTATCCAGTGAAATTACCAAAAACATCATTGAAGATTTACAACAAGCCCTTTCTTCCTGCAGGAGCATAGAAGGAAATGAGCTCGTGGGTCATATTTTTATAACTGGCGGAGGGGTTTTGGTTCCTCATATCCGGCAACTTTTGGAAAAGGAAACTGAAGTATCAACCACAGTCCTGAATACCCCAGAGTCGATCACTCCCAATCTGCCCGAATCATTTTCTCCATCACTCATGTTAACCTCATTGGGCCTTAGCTTGAGAGAATTAAAAAAGCAACAAATAGAGACTAACCTCCTTCCTGCAGACCAACAGCCAAAAAGGAAGAAAGTAAATATCAAACTGACCTTGGCCATGGCCGTAACAGTAGTTCTTCTTTTAGCGGGTTGGTTTGCCAACAAAGTGGTCTACACCAATAAAACTCTTACCACTTTGGACGAGCAATTGAATGAAATTAAAGGACAGGTAGCCAGCCTGGAAAAAATTGACCTGACATACGATTCACTTAAACAATATGTGGACATTCTAAATACCATAAAAAAACAATACCCGAATAAACTTCCTGTGCTAGGAGAGTTAACTCGCACCCTTCCTCGGGACACATGGTTAACACACTTAAATTTCAAACAGAGAGAAGTTGAGGTTAAAGGGTTTTCTCCGGTTGCATCAAAACTTATCCCTCTTCTGGAACAATCTAAAACCTTTGTGGGAGCCGGGTTTCTGGGAACCATCATCAAAGAATCAGCAGGCGAAAAATTTACCATTCGCGCTGACTTGGAATCGGGTTTATGAGCATGGATATCGGCGAAAGAGATAAAAAGGTTTTAATGGGCGGATTCGCTTTTGTGGTTTGCTATCTATTATTTATTTTTGTCGCAGAGCCAATTTATAAAAAACAGGCCAAAACAAATGATAAAATTAAGAGCAAGGTGCAATTTATCCAAAAATACTACGAAGTTCTAAACCAGAAACCTTATTACCAGCAAAAAGAAAAGGCAAACCAGAATACCCATGTGAGCCTGGCTCGCAGATTTTTCCAGGAAAAGCAACCTGGCCTCGCCGCTGCCAGCCTGCAAAAACTGGTCGAAGGTTTTTCAAGAGGGTTGGTAGCCATTGAACGAACAAAAGTGAACAAGCCTAAATACATAGGGGGTTTACTTGCCGTACCAATAGAAATTTCTATTCGCTCCAACCTTAAAAACTTTTCCCTGTTTTTAATGCGGATTGAGAATCACGAAAAGTTTCTAATCATAGAAGAGCTTCGATTACGGAGAATTAATAAAACGGAACCAGAAGAACTACAAACTCGTTTAATGATAACGGGCTTCATTCAGGAACTGGATCCCAAAGGTACGAAACCGATATGAAACGAATTTTAATTATCTTAACAGTATTCACTTTGTCTGCCACTTGGTTCGGGTGTGGAGCTACGAAAAAATCCACCATGCATCGGCTCAAAAACAAAACAGATGTGGTAGATGCCATGATTCTTCAGGATCCTTCAAGTAGCAGTACAAATGTTGGGGCCGAAGAATTAATTGATTCTGGTAAAATCAAGAATATTCCTCAATCTCAGCAACGAAAAACAATTCGCATTACAGCTGGCAATACTCCCCTACATAAAGGGCCAGGAGCACAATACTTAAAAATCGGAACTGCCTCCAAGGGAGACCAGTTCGACTTGATCCGGGTTGAAAGAGGTTATGGAAAAGGTGAAACCTGGTATCTCACTGAAGATGCTACGGGAAACAAGTTTTTTATCTCTAACAAATTCTCAACTATTATCCGGGAAGAACAAAAACCTTCTGTAAAAACAGCCCAAGAACACAAAGCCTTGAGTCCCGAATCTCCAACCAAAGAAAATACAGAGCAGAATGTTATTGAAAAAGTTGAACTGCAAAAACGAAAAGAACTTTCGTTAGATAAGATCCAAACTATAGTAGATGTCGAGCCTGAACTTCCTCCTGAATTAAAAGAAGCAAAACATATTACTCTCAATTTTGAGGGAACAGAACTCTATGATGTTATCACCACCTTTTGTGAACTACTAAGAATTGATTATTTCATCGAAGGCAATGTTGAAGGCAAAGTAACCTTGCAAACCTTCAACAAAATCCCTGTTGAAGACTTATACTCAGTTTTAGAACAGATTCTTGCATTGAATAATGTGGCGGTTGTAAAAAGCGGGAATTTTTATCGATTTCTCCAAGCTCCGGATGCGGCAAAAAAACCCATGAGCATCCACTTTGCTGATGACCCAAGAATCCCGGACAAAGAGCGCATGATCATTCAGATCATTCCTCTGCAACATATTTCCGTAGATTCGATGAAAAAAATTATTAGCCCTCTTCTCACAACCAATGCCAGCTTCATAGAAATCCCGGAAACCAACAATTTGATGATGATCGAAATGGCCTACAACGTCAAACGAATCATCAAAGTCGTTCAGGCCCTGGATATTGACAAATTAGCCTCATCAGATATTCAACTTTATAAACTGAGGAATGCAGATTCTGAAGTCCTGGTCAAAGAGCTGGAGGAAGTTTTCAGCTCCATGGGTTATAAGGAAGCTCTAGGCGACTCGCTTTCATTTCTTTCACTCACAAGATTAAATTCGGTTCTCGTGGTCAATGCTTTTGATAAAATTCTTCCGACCATTGAATTCTGGGTCAACCGGCTGGATCAACCGGTTTCAGAAGGAGATGTGAGCACCTTCGTATATTATGTGCAAAATGGCGATGCTGCGGCCTTATCCAGTCTGTTAAATGGAATATTTCAGGACCAGGCACCAAGTACAGATACCGCAGCAAAAGCTTCCACAGGTTCGCAATCCACCACAACTTCTACTGCAAATGTTTCTGGAGCCAGCACCACGACATCAACCTCCAAGACACCCGTGGTCCAAACAAATAGTGGGCTTAACGGTGACTTTGAGGGCGAAATCACCATTTTACCCGACTCAGATACCAATTCCCTTATCATTCGAACCAGTCCGCGCAACTATCCGGCCATTCTGGCCCTGATAAATAAACTGGATCTGTTTCCACAACAAGTTTTAATTGAAGTGTTGATCGTCGACCTTAGCATTGATGATTCGACCGCGGCAGGACTGGAACTAGCCCTTCAAGATTCTGCTGGCTCCACAACGATTGCTGGGGGTATTAGCTCCAGCACAACCAATGCCTCCGCCCTGGGAAGTTCCATTGGAACCGCTACGGCTTCATTTTTAAGAGGAGGAAGTTTTTTCATCGGTAAGCCTGATAAAATTATAGCTCAGTTGCAACTTTTCGCGTCAGACTCCAAGACCAATGTTCTGGCTAACCCTATTCTCGTAACTTCCGATAATAAAGCCGCAAATATTTCCATCACTGATGAGATCCCCATTGTACAAGAGGCCCAGACTCCGTCAGGCGGTGCCGCAGTTGTCACCGCTACAGTTGAGTATCGCAGTGTTGGGATCAAACTGGATATTACACCAAAGATCAATTCCGATAATTATATCAACTTGCAAATCAGCCAGGAAATTTCCAGCCGGGGAACCGATGTAGGAGATCAGCCATCTTTTAACACCCGGCAAGTTACTACTGAGGTGGTTCTGAAAGATAATCAAGTTCTGGTCATGGGTGGTCTAATGAGAACTGACACCATAGACACGGTTTCAGGGGTTCCTGTTCTGAAAGACCTTCCCTATATAGGAAAACTGTTTGGCTCCGAAACCACCAGCCATAAAAAAACGGAGTTAATGATATTCATTACCCCCCACGTTATCTCTAATTCTAACGATTCTGAGTTTGTCACCCGCCAATTCAAAAAACGCCTCACGGACGTAAAAGCATTGGGACACAGAAAAAGTTAGACCCCCATCAAGGCAAAAATCCCATAAAGTGCTTGAAATCAGGGCTAATCTCAAGCATAGTAGGACTTCTTTTATTCTACAATTCCCTCTCGTTGGCATTTATTTCCTGGTACCTGGAGGGGCCATTCCAAATTAAGCGGATTGGAGTACCGGTTATCCAAGGCTGAAATGATTAAATCCAAATTTGTTAATAGTTTAGAGTTGATCGGTGGCACCCCTTTAGTTAAACTGAACAGCGTTATCCCTTCAAAT
>JABHBK010000065.1 GCA_018673915.1 Nitrospina sp.
GATACAACATATGGTCTTCTGTTTTTGGAATTTGAGAGAGTTTAAGATTGTCAAATAGGGTAGACAGCTTTAGCATTTCAAATATTGACTTGACCCGGTTGTTTATGCCAATCACTTTAAATGATGTATTCGTGTCCTCACTAACCCGGATGCACTCAACAAGAAGAGCAGCTGCGGATGTATCAATATTGTCTACTCTTGTAAGGTCAATGATCACGTTCTGCTGAAATTCCTTTAATGCTGACATTATTTCTTCTCTTAATTCCTTGTTCACGTCCTTGCCGAATTCGCCTTCTAATCGAAAGGCGATGGTTTGGTCATTAAGTGGTGTTGCTCTGAAGGATGAGGTTTCACAATTAATCATGGGGAGTCTCCGTTCTTTAAGAATTTGAAAGGCACATATCCTGCCCTACTCACATAGTTCGAGATCTCGGTGAAACCGTATATTTAGGGTGATGCCTGAAAAGTAGAGTTTATACAGGTGGGGTGGTTGATAATGCTTAAAGGGACGGGGAGTTAGCCTTGTTCGAGAAATAATTACTCTCGAACAGCATTCTTCAAAAAAAACAGCCCCCGGACAAGATTGCCCAGAGACTGCCTTTAAACTCGAACTAAATATGCTGACTAGTACTGGATGATCTCTCCAAACTTCTCATCGGTCCAGGCAAACTTCTCTCTTCCTACACTTACAGCAGCCAATAAGGTTTCCGGAGGCTCACTATGCACATAAGAATCCATAGTGAAATCATCATTAAGTGCTCGGATATTTCTTACCAGCTCCTTCTCATCAAGAGACAGAAAACGCTTCTCAATATCACTAGAAGGGACTTGGTCCTGAAGAGAGGGTGATCCTATAGTAAGTTTCAAGCTCTTTTCTCCATCCTTGGCCGCAACATTACTCTCATACAGCTTGTAGCCCTCTGGAAAACTCCAACTGAATTCTCTTTTAAAAAACATCAAGAGCTTCTTGTTGAGTTCATCCAACAACTTCCATTTGGCATCGTAATTCTTACACTTCTGCCTGTTCTTTTTACTTCCATCAGGGTAAGTGTATGCAATTCCAAAGTTGAAAGTGTGTGGAGCTGAAGAAAGAATTCCTATCAGCATTCCCCAGGTTTTCGTCTCCTGACTCCTGAAACCCATTTGCTTACAATTGTATTCAACAGATGGTTTGCCAGGAAGTTCAAGAAGGATGCTCGAGTCACTCTCAAAACTTATTACAGTTTGAGAAACTTTTTCTTCAAGCTTACTTAATACTTCTGATGAAAACTGAGAGTCTGCTTCATCAAACAAGCTTGATGTAGTTACGCCCTGCACATCTTCAATGGATATGATGCTTTTAAGGATTTCTATATACTCCTGGCTCTTTGATATTAGGCTCACCAGGTCATTTCTATTAATACTAGGATTAGATAAAGTATTCATCTTGTAATTCCCCAATTAGGGTTCAACGTAATAGAGTAGTCCCTACTCTATATATTTGACTGTTTGGGTGAACTACAGAGATTTGGGTGGCGGACTTGTTGTGCCTGAAATGTAGGAAGAATAATTATCGAGGAAAGGCACTATCTCATCTCCACTTCTGGACAATGCATTGATTGACATACTGCCAGAGTGAAGAAACGTTTGGCCTGTAGGAGGATCAAAACTTGCTTGGCCTCTTGCTTGAGTCATGTCGCTTGAGTAACCAAGGCTTCCAGAGAGCCATCTGACAAACTTCTCAAATGTCTTGAAGATCAACGGCTCTCTTGATGTCTTGCGAATAGGCTTTAATACGGCTTCCTTAACTTCATAAGATACCACTGGGTTTGCCGGAGCAAACACATCGTCCTTATTCGGAAGGGTGACATGCGCGATAACTTGTTGAGGGGTGTAATTGAAAGGCAGTGAACCCATTGCAGGTTCCTCGCTATCCATTACAAGAATAGAGCCATCAACTTGGATTTTAATGATCAACTTGCTTCCAGGAAAAATCAGGTCGGGATTTTCCAAGCCATTGATTTCTGCAAGCTTTGTGAAATCCACGTCAAACTGTTTAGCAATCGCCCAGAGGCTTTCGTTTTCTTTAACGGTGTGAACAACCTTGTCCGGCTGGGTGTAGCCGTGGCTACCTGAGAAACCATTAGCTCTTGGGTAGGCAAAAGAAGTCTCAGTGATGAATAATGTCATCACAAGAAAAACCCAAAGAACTATAGTGGTATTTGCTTTCATTGAATTAATTTCCTTTAAGAGAAACTTCTAGCTTATTAAAAATACAATTTGTTAAGCAATGCTGTCAATCAAATAGGGATATTCTAAAATTAAATTTCATTAATGAAACTTGGATCTATAAATAATCTGGCTAATCTTTTATAAGGCCTAGCTCCACCCATTTTTTACTCCAAAAGTTTCTTCGTTCTTCCATTTTTTTTTGTTCTTCTCTATCGGTCATCTCTAAATGTTGTAGCCATTGCTTGGTACCGCACAAATACGATTCCCGTGGGCTATACCTCGCATCCTCGGCTTGACACTCTCTTTCGATTTCATCAAATCTTGGTCTGAATATTTCCCGTTCAAGTAAGATTCTCAATCTCCTCTTGATTTCATTTTTCGTCAAACTATCTATTGCCTCCGGCTCCTTTAAAAATGGAAGCTTGAGGCTTTTCAAGGTCCCATTGATTTCACTGTCAAGCCAGTGGTACCTGATATAGATAACTATGTGGGTTTTGGAGCTGGGCTCGGGCACCCTCCTCGTCCTCATATCCTCATTCATATCAAATGGGACCGTGGGAAGATCAGACAGAACTTCCCCAAGATGTTTCTTGGAAAGCTTCACCAGTAAATTATTTATTTTATTTTCTAACATATCCTCCGCCCCCCTAAACAAAGGTCTTTAGGTCCCATTGACATATTTCAAATCTTCCACATCTAAAGAAATCACATTGTAATCAAAGTAGCCTCTAGACGAATCTTCGTTGAAACTTTTTAGTTTAACAACCGCCTTTTTGCCATGCTCTTTTAACTTTGACAATATCTCAAATAAAGCGCCCAGGTCTTTAAACTGCTTCCCATCAACACTTGACACGAATGAGTATTTACTAGCGCCCTCCATCCGACCTGTGGAACTAGGCTCAACTGAATGAATAGCAAATTCTGGTAGTTTCAATTCTACAGAGTCTTCCATCCACTCTTTGGAAATCAAAACCCCAGAAAAGAAGACTCCCTTTCGCTCGGTTATCATCTCTCTTGGTTCAAGTTTCCCAACCACAGCGACATTTTTCCCATCCCGTAAAACACGTAGTCTTACATTGCCCAGTTCTCCCCGTAATGCATGAATCAGTCCTCTTTCGTTTTTTATGGGCGCAGGTAATCCTTCTACGTTCAAAATGATATCCCCTTCTTTTAAAGGCAATGCCAATAAGTACGACTTCGCAATAATTAATTTATTGGTATCCTTGATTGTATCCTTTTGAAAGACAACTTCTAGTTTGGGGGGCGAAGGGTTTTTCCTGTTTCTTATCAAGCTCAACAATTTACATATGTGATCAATTCTTTCCGAAAAATTAGTGTTTTGATTACTGTCTTCATCCACACGTGATGTATTAATACCAAGAACCTTCCCAGTTGTCATGCTTATCAGGGGCCCTCCCGAATTTCCTCCATTAATTGGAGCATCTGTTTGTAACATTCCTCCTTCTACCCCAGCAGTAAACCCGGATATGATCCCACGAGTTCCAGTAAAGGAGTAACTCCAGGGGTGTCCAAAGGCCCCCACGGGATGCCCCATTGATGGACTCAAGTCGCATTCAAGGGAGGCTTCCTTGGCGTCTTCAGGAATTTTTTCTGGCGGAAATTTGATGATCGCCATATCCAAATATGGGTCTACATAAACCTTTTCCACTGAAATCCAATCTTGCTGATGAAAAGCAACTCGTATTTCCGCTGGAGAATATGATGCAACATGAGCATTGGTTAATATCCATCCACGTTTTTTGTCGATCAGAAAACCCGCCCCGTAGGAAATACCTTTATCATCCTCTGCAAACGGAATCTCTACTCTGGTTCTAATTTCGACTGTATATTTGATAGCGTCATTAAATATTCTTTCGTCATTTGCTTGCAGTGAATCAACCGAAAACAAGCAGACCATTAAACTAAGAATTATCGATCCTGATGTAGAAATATTTCGAGCACTCATCTTAATTCCCTTCCATACCAGATGACCTTGCCCTCAATCTGAATTTCATGAGGCTTAACCACCATCGAATCATAATTTGGGTTATCGCTCTTAATTATTATTTCATTCGTCTGCGGGTTCATCTGCAATCGTTTCACCAGAACCATATTGTTCCAATTGATGGCAAAGATCCCTCCGCCTGCTCCAATGGTATTAGCATTCTTATTAATGAGTACAGTGTCACTCTCCTGAAGAGTGGGCACCATGCTATCGCCTTCGACTCTTACCACGAACAACTGCTGCGCTCCCCCAAACTGTTCAAGCCAGTCATTCCTGAACGCCAAGCGAAAATCCACATCGTTATCGGGACGCAGACCGGGCCCCGCGCTTATTGCACCTTTCCTTTTTTCCACCAGCGAAAACTCATCAGGAAGATCAGATTCACTGTGAGCAACAGGATGGATCTGCCCCGACTCTGATTTCTCGGCAGAATAGTCCAGATCCAGTGAAAGAATTTCACTAATGGCGGACAGATTTCTATGAGAAGGAAAATAGTCCCCCCGTTCCCAACTACTAATCTGCTGGGCAGATACCTTCCTCCCCAGGGTTTGGAGTTTTTCACTCAGCTCAGATTGAGTTAACCCACTATTATTACGGGCATTTTTTAGCTTATCCACAAAATTCATAATTATATATGTTTTTACTGATTGATAATATAATATATGTTATTTTTGATCATAAATCAACAATAAAATTATGTATTTCTATGTTTTTTTGGCTATTTTACCCTTATTTTTTCAACCTCACCCAAACCTAAAGGCGGCCACCATGAACAAATCTGCTTCAGAACCCGTAGAAGTCTCGGAATTAAACTCATTCCTAGAGGAGATTTTCAGCAAATTTGACAAGGAGGAGGTAGCCAAGGATGAATATATTTTTTCCAAGGTCTGGGCTGAGGATGATAATTTTCGTGAAATAGTGGAGGAATTCGCCACTCAAATGATTGAGGAGAATGAAAGCGGAAACTCTACAAGACGGGAACAAAACATTTTTTTCAGGAGAGCTTTAGTCGAGTATTTTGAATACAGGGTTCTTATTTTGGAGCTCTTAAAGATTAACTCTAAAGAAGATCAGGAGGATGCCGCCAGACACATTTGGGGAAATGAGCTCAGCGAGGACAGCTTGATCGAAGCAACAACCAATCCCCTGTATGTTTATCAGGCGTGCGAAGCGTTATACTGCATTTTTAAAGAGTTACTCATAGAATTCTTTAATGAGGGACATGAAAAAAATTACCCCAAAAAACGTCTGGGACTCTTGACCGCTTACTACAGGGTTGGTATCAGGTCAGTAATAGATAAGAAAAATGGCAAGGAAAGCAACCTATCCGATTTAAATGAAATTTTAAAGGAATCCTCAGAAAGAGAGAAAAAACTATTTATAGAAAACTGTTCCTTGCTTCAAACACCACCCTTGGTCGAAGATTTTAGGGAGCTTTGCACTAATTCAAACTGAGCAGGTAGTTTTATCCTGCATTTATTATCTAATATATATTTCAACTTTATGAATAACGCTGAATATGGGTGCAGATATTGATCCAACAGATGACCCGATTTTATCGACTCTGCTTGAACATAAGAAAAACCAGACC
>JABHBK010000066.1 GCA_018673915.1 Nitrospina sp.
CAAGTTGAGGAGCCGCTTGACGATCTGCCGCTCCTTTGAAAGAGCCCGCCGTGCATCGTCATCAAGAATCTGGTCGCAAATTCCCCAAGCAAGTTCAAGGTCTACGCTGACTGTAAATAACCCTTTTTGCATAATACCTTGCAATAGTAACCAAATACCAATTCAAATAAGACTAGTTTCCACTTAAAAACCTTAGGCCATTACAATATTTGGAACTTTTACTAATTCTGATCGGTATAGTTTGAATGTATTGAGAGGCCAGCTCCCGGTCGTTCCGGTCAAATTTAAACTCCACAACAAAAAAATCAGGATTATTCGCGCTATGTTTTATATTAGGAGTAGGCCTGAAACGTTGGTCAAAAAAAGCTAGTTTATTGTCAATGGTTACCCTGACTTTCCCATCTTGCGAAAGAAAATATTTCCTATTATATCTATTAATAAGTACAGGCAAAGGGTTTTCTTCCAGCCACTTTTTTGCTTCAAAAGGCAACTGAGAATTTAGCAATTGACGAACCTTGGCCCAATTTGCTAATGGGCAGTATGGGGCTTTGGAAGCTTGGAATATGTGTTTCCATACAAATAAATTCCTTTTACATTTAATTTCCAATGCTCCCGCAGCTGGCGTCAGAGAAGGGCCATACCAACGATATCGGACTTTAGTTCGAAAGCTTACTCCTGTCAGGTTATCGGCGTAAGCCGTATATTCATGCGAATCGAAATAAATATTATTTACCTTTCGGTCAGGGTAGACCGTGTAGAATCCGGCAGGGTGCAACCTTATCCACTTTAATAAATAATGGTAATCTTGGGAAGAAGCAATGAATTTGATCTCATTACGAGTATCCAGCGGGACCTTATGATTCATTTTTTCAACCCTGGTTTCATTATGGTCTCATAAAGCTGTTCCACATCCATATCTTCAGCTTTTATCCTTTCCCCCTCCAATGATAAATAGCTTCCTTTCTGCACACGGGCTCGGATATTGGCCTCTTCAAACTTTATATTACGCGCATCGATAGAGGCTGAACCATACTCCGGCTTCTTGATATAGGCTATCAGCCCAAAGAACTTTATGTTTTTTATGCTGGACTCAGAAATGGTCAGGCTCGAACCATCTTTGCTGGCTGCGCCGATCGCGATTTCTTCCATAGTAATATTAGTAGCAACTACTTTGCTCTGCTCTCCGACGGACAATGCTTTGTCGCTGACATCATGGAATACAGTTCCATTTATAGAAATCTGACTGCCACTTACATCCACTCCGTCACCGCCACCCAACCGGCCAATACTTTTGAACAGCCCACCCTCTATACTACCCTCTGAAAAATCTATATCCAGACCATCTGAAGCGGTATCTTCAATTTTAATATTTTTCAAACTAAATTTGGAATTTACAATATTCAGCGCATCCTCTCCCTGATGCCCACTAAAAGAACAGCGCTCCAACTGCACCTCACTTTTATAAAAGGTGGTTCCTCCGGTTAACTCCCAAGCTGTATGGCGCATTCCGGTGGTATTTCGGACATCAACAAATGACCATCGGGATGGCTCGCTCGAGCCCAACACAGCAATACCTCGCCAGAGCCCACCTTTTTCATCATTATGGCCTTCTAACAGAATTGGAGAACTTTCCGTGCCATTAAATCGCAAAGGGCCTCTTGCAACCAAGCCTGCTTCCCGTGAAAACCGTAAAGTCGTATTCCCGGAAACGTTTAGACTGTAACCCTTCGGAATTATCAAGGACCCCCTGACATCCCATCGGCCGGGCTTGACCAGCAGTTCTTTTTCCTCAGGATTGTGAACCAGAAATGGATGCTGTTTCAATTGTTGAAGCATTGAAGACTTTGGAATAGGATGATTTTTTAAAGGCGCGAAATAAGGCACAGCCTCAGATTCATATGACTCGCTCCCATTATTGATTGTTGCGGAAACTCGAAGTGAATACTTTTCCAAATCATATGGAGAGTAATAAATCTTAACTGCTTCCGGAAGAGTATTGACAGGTGTAGCGGTTAACTTCAAAGGAAAATGCATTGCCGAGGCTGGAGTAAAAGAAGTTTTTTCTCCCCCAACTTTCGCAAGCCATTTAATGGAACTGATTTCGACAGGCTGGGGAATAGCGTTTGCCACTTCCAGATAAAACCCTTTCTCATCATTCCCCAAATATGTATGGAGAATATCTGAATAACTTCTAACAGAGGATCCAAAAGCATTCCCCCTGGAATCAAAAGTTGCCTTATTTGATTCGCGAAGAATCTTTGCTCTTTGCACAAGGTCTTCCCATGGCAATGGTGTTAATAGCGGAAATTCTTGAGTGAGAATGGGTAAAGTCCTATTCTCAACCTCTTTCAATTTATCCAGCAAACTTCCATTTACAATATCATCGGAAAGACTTTTAAGGGTTTCAATATAAACATCGAAAATTTCAGCGTCCTCCAAAATTTCCCTTGCGAAAGGGTGATTTCCGATAATAAGCGCATCTCCCAACAAAGTTGAAAGTTGGGGGTCCCGGCTTGGAATTGATGCATCGAATGCAATGGGTTCAAGCTTAAGAGTAATGGGATTCAGGTAAAAGCGTTGATTCGTGAATTCAACCGGATGACTAGCTCCCCACAGCTCTACGGCTGCCAGAAACCGCCCCATCTGTTTGCTATCGAAAACCTCGGAAGCGGGCAATTGTTTATTAATAAACCCTCTCAATAAACCTACAGCCACGGCATATTCCGAGGATAATTTTTCGGATCTCTCAATTCGAGACTTACGAAATGCTTTGATGGGAACGTTGCGAAAATTATAGAAAACAGGCCCTTGATTGCTCCAATACAGCGATTCGTCAAACTTGATTATAACACCTTCTCTACGCCTGTTATGCTCCAGGAGCTCCTTTGAAAAGTGCTCCTCCAGAGCCATGATTCCAATACTGTCCCCATTAACGGTTACATCCAGAAAAAAGTAGCGTGGAGCCAAAACCCCAATGTGACGAAGAGTTTCAAAAAATAACACCTCACTATGAAAACCGCGAGTCCAGGGTGCCTGGACGGAAAATCTCCTGAGCCCAAAAATTTGTTCTCCATTTTTCACATGAATTCGAAGGGACCACTTATTACCTTGAAAATGATCGACCATATCCCCCTTTAACCTTAATTTAACCGGGATGGTTCGGCTTCCGTAGCGGATTGACGCAGGGACATAATCTTCAGGCTGAGCATTCAAGTACCCTTTTGCCAGCCCGTCTGCTCTCTTTTGACGAATTTTTTGCAGGTGTTTAAATTTAATATCAATGTGGATTTGGGGGATTTCCTGGTCTCCACCCATTTTGACAATTTTCAGGGGAGCCAATAATAGTGTCTTTGGTATGCCTCCATCGTTTATTGCGGAAAAATAACCCTGCCTGTGTGCCCAGCTTGCCAAGGGATCTCGTAATTTTTCCGGAGCCAAATACCAGGCCGTTAAAAGACAGGTAAGGGGGACCGCCACAGTCAGGACGATCAGAAAAAGAGGGAGGGAATTAAAAGTTAAAACGCGTTTTATAACTTTTAAAAAATCTGGTGAGCCACTCGTAGCATGTGTTTTAGATTTGACTTTCATTTAGGCTACACATTGGGCAGTCGATTTTGATCCAGAAAAGTGACTCCAATTCTAGGGAAGGACCCTCGTAGTTCATCGACCAGAGCGTTAAGGTTTTCAGTGCCGATGATATCCAGAAAGTAAGTGACTTCCACTGACTCCTCACGAACATCAAACCGCCTCAGGTCACTGGTATGCACATGCTTCGAGATCATATCGTTTAAACGCTCCAAGTAACGCTCAGGGTGTTTCTCGCCATCACTTTGCCAGTCTATCGATAAATAGAGGTTTTTGTTTTCACTTACCTTTCCCATTCCCTTTATAAAAGCCATGACCAGCAAGATTAAAGGCCCGGCCACGACCGTGGCCAGTATCTGATTCGCCCCCAATCCAAGTCCCATGGCTATAGAAATAAATAAGTACGCAAGCTCTTCAGGTTCTTTAATCGGCGTGCGAAATCGAACAATTGATAACGCACCAACCAAGCCCAGAGAAAGAGCCAGGCTGGATTTCACCACTGAAATAATAAGCACCGTAGTTAACAGGACAAAGGGAAATACTTGTGCGAATTCTTCTCTATTGGAAAGTGTGGAACCAAATTTCTTAAAATGCCAGGTTACCAGCAACGACAAAACTGTCCCTACCCCAAGACTCATTAAAAGAGCCATCAGGGAAAGAGGGGAATCGCTTGTCAACTCTAATCCTTGCATTAAATATATCTCCTTATTTTAATAGTTACCCAGAGAAAGGGGGCTGCGAGTGGAATAAGTTTTTCAAAGCAATGAAGTTAGGAATGAACAAATTAATCATTGAATATTTCGAACCGCGCAGGATTCCAAAGCTCGTGATACTTTTCGTTCAGCTGTTTAAACCTGCCATCCTACCCAACTGTCAAACAGAATTTCAAGAAATTGGTGTTGGGCTTATGTCGACTCCGTATTTTCCAACCTTCACAACCGCCACCGTATTCCGTGTTGATTTTCCAGGAGCCAACCCATTCGAGATCAACCTTACATTTTCCACCTTAACAATATCAAAATTTCTCTGTGCATCCCCCCCGAAAACAAACACTTGCTTTCCGCTTGCCTTTAAAAGGGAAAACACCTCTTCCCACCACCCATCTCCGTTAACATCGCTATTTGCCGACACCCCAAATTCCCGGGCCCACCAAATATAATGCAAAAACACAAACAGGTATCGGTGTTCTTTTCCAATTTCCTTCTTAAGAAAATCAAGCTGCTTACTCCCTTGCTCAGCACCTCTTAAGATAACAAACAAATCTTCACCCACGAAAAAACTGTCGTAAAACTCATCTCTTCCTGTTCTCTCAAGAAACGTATCCTTTTCCGAACCATCAACTCCCTCATCGTGATTACCCGAAACAAAATGAAAGTCCACAGGAAAATCTTTTATTTGCTCTTCTGTCTTGTCCCATTGGGATGGAAACCCGTCAGAAGTGAAGTCGCCGGTGAAAACAACAAACCGGGTGTCCGCCATGGGGTAGGACTTCATAAACCTTAAAAAATCTTGATTCAAACCATTGTCTTGTATTTTTTTACTATAATCAGGATATGTGTAGGCATGCCCAACCGCCATAAAGCTGTATGAGCTATCTCCACTACCATTGAATTTATCGTGCGGGCGTTTTTCCGTATGTGCGGCCCCCTGGGATAATTGACCCTGACCAGCTTTAACCTGCCCAATCACTTCCTTTTGCTGACTGTAAAGCTTTTCGAGCTTGGCGAGCTTTTCGCTGTAGAAGTTTCCCCTCTCCTTCGCCTTTTCCAATTGCATCAAAACCACTAGAAGCAGAATAAAAACCAGCGGTAAAAATAAAAAAACGGCAGGACTTTTCAAAAAACGCATATCTCGACAGTCTTTCTTAAGGCTTCAAATAGGGAGTGGGGCACTATTTATTTTCCGGGGGCAGGCCTTTCATTTTACGGTAGCACTTTTTCATCAGGTGTCCGCATAACTCCCCTGGGCTTTCTTGCCTTAAACGCTCCACAAAAGACCGACAAGATGAACGGAAGGTTTTCATATATCCCTGGAGTCCTGAAGTTTGCTTATAGATAGTATTGTGTTCTGTTGCCGACCTATATTGGTCATCTCTTTCTCTGGAGTAATAATATACAGCCAGGGATTTTCGAGTCATAGGCGGAGGGCATTTCAAGGGTACTGGATGACCATGATAAGATATCTCGTTTGTTTCAAACATGACGGCTCGATTAAAAATCGGGGCAATGTTCTCCAATAGTTTTTCGCTTTCCATGTCCCACAATTCCACATATCCCTCGTATTCTCTTTCCCAGTTTTTATTTAAATAAACAAGGAGGTTAAGCCTGCGATAAAGCTTTGTCTCCGGATGAATATTATAATCGATATGGACATCCAGAAATCCGTCAGGAAAGGTCTGATGCAAGCCGCCGCCAAACAGTTTTGGGTCCGCTATCAAGTCATCGATACCGGTAATCTCAGAAACAAGTTTGAGAAACTTTGGCATCGCCACAAGATCAAAGTACTCTTTGATTGGCTCCGGAAACCCCGATTGAACATGGTGTTTGTTGCTCTGGTGCACATAAGTTGTCTTTGCCCAGCTATTATCGGGGGGTGGGTAGCAGGCTAAAAGGTCTTCTGCCAGCTCGCTGGGTAAAAAATCATCGACAAAAAGATAGTGAAACGGTTTGCCACTGAACCATTTCTGACGAAGTTCATCTTTGCGACTTTCCAGTCTCGCAATGACAGACTCAACCTGCACGCTTTTTTCTTTTATCGGCATAGTTTATTACAGTTAGGCCAAATGTAGCATCGCACTACCTCAAGCAAAACAACTCCTACGTTCTTAACGGTGTTGTAGCTCAAACAATTGACCTTTAATTCAAAAAGGCTCAAGAAAAGCTGCCCTTTGAGCTCCGCCTCCTCAACTGGATTAAACGCGTTATTCGCCTCAAACCATAATTTTTATCTGCAAAAATCGAATCCGTTCCTCCAAAAAAAGTCAGGACACCCAGCACATTATCACTATAAAAATTATTGGAGTCAATATCAAGGCATTTATGAATCCTGTTTTTCAGCTTTTGAGGATTGGCTTGTGGTCAACCGTAAGTGAGGAGATCGTCAGGGGCCATCCACCGGGGTTTTGGCTTGAGATTTCTCCCTTAAGTGTCTGTCATCGATTGATTTCTTCTGATAGATCGCAGTATAAGCACTTCCATTCACACCTTTAAACTCCCACAATGCTAAAGGCAAGCTTAAAATCCCCCCCACAATGAAAGCCGCCATCTGCCCAATTTTACTGGAGAAATAATTCATTAAAAAACGCTGCCAGCCGAATCGGTTCCAGGATCTTGCTCCTTTATCTTTGGTTGTCATCATGACCAATTCCAACCCGGCAGAATTTAAATATTTAGTTAACAATTGCACGGGAATAAGATTGAGATGACGCGGAGCATCGACATGGGGCCATAATGGGCCCAGCACACGAAATCCAAAAGAACTTGGGTTGGGGGCAGCAATGAGCAAAACGCCTCCTGGGTTCAGGTTTTTAGCGGCTTCTGTTAAAAAAGCCCATGGGTTCGGAAGGTGCTCAATATTATGCCAAAGCGCAATCACATCGTGCTTTCCCAAATTATCAATTGCCTGCTCTGGACAATTGCTGTTAACCGCATTGACTCCTACCGATTTGGATAAAAACTCGCAACACCGCTTGTCCATTTCTATGACATCCACTTTAAAACCAGCTTTTTTCGCTTGCAGGGAAAACGTTCCAAA